>NZ_WIXM01000042.1 GCF_010993965.1 Gracilibacillus sp. YIM 98692
GACAAGAAGGCACTATTTAATTCCTGTTTTCTACTCTACCCCGGAAAGGGAGCGTTTTTCCGCAGCGATGGACTAGCACTCATTTCTGAAAGAATGGGAGAAAGTCTCGCTGATGAGAATATTCATTACGTCTCATTTTTGTTTTACTAAGAAATGTATTTCAGCCAATTCATTTTGCTGGATTTTTGTTGACAATAAAAATTTCAACATGTTTCAGAAGAATGCCTCGTTTTGAAAACGCTTTATAAATTATATGATGAAGACGTACTAAAAAAGCGTATGGAGGGATGAATCATGAAGAAGGTTTTAGGAAGTTTGGTCTTATTATTTGTGCTTATTTTATTGGCAGCTTGCGGAGGTGACGATGAGAGCCAGGAGGCTAGCAGCAGCCAAAATAGTGAAGGGGATGACATTGTCCAGTTAACATTATGGCATCCAGAAAGTGATGAATCACGAGTATATGAAGAAATAATTGATGATTTCAACAAGGAGCATGAAGGGGAAATCGAAGCAGAGATTACGTTTATTCCTCGCGGTAACAAATATGCATACGAAGATAAAGTGTCAGCAGCAGCAACAAGCGATACTTTACCAGATCTATTAAGTTTAGATGGCCCAAATGTGGCGAATTATGCTGATACAAATATTATTCAACCAATTGAAGGTATGCTGGAAAATGAAAGCGATTTTGTTGAGTCTATCCTCACACAAGGTACTTACCAAGATACGTTGTACACGGTAGGGCCGACCGAGTCAACCGTTGCTTTATTCTATAATGTCGAAATGTTAAAAGAAGCCGGAATTGAACCGCCTACCGAATTAGAAAATGCCTGGACTTGGGATGAATTTTATGAGGCGGCCAAACAATTAACGAACAAAGAAGAAGGTATCTATGGTGTGAATTGGACACTAGACTATGGAGAATGGATTATTTATTTCACTGGTCCAACGGTTTGGAGTCATGGCGGCAGCTTTATTGCAGATGATGGTTCAACGGCAGAAGGCCATGTAAATGGACCGGAAACAGTGGAAGCTTTAGAGTACTTACAAAAGTTTGCTGAAGAAGAAATAGTGAACTTACAACCAACCCCAACAGAATTTGAAGATGGCAATGCAGCCATGATGCTCATGGGATCTTGGGAATGGAATAAGTTAAAGGAATATCCAGAAACAGAATGGGGTATCACCTACTATCCACGTAGTCCTGAGGGTGAGCAAGTATCCCCATCTGGAGATTGGAACTGGGGGATGTCGACGAGCACAGAACACCCAGAGGAAACGGCTACATTACTAAACTTTATCATGAATACGGAAAATGTTGCGAAATTTGCCGAAGCAGCTGGAAAGCCAGCAGCAAGACAATCTTCATTTGACATGATGACAGAATGGAGCGAGGCACCGTTAAATGTATTGAAAGAACAAGTATTAGAAACAGCACATCCAAGACCATCCACAACAGCCTATCCTGTTTTATCAACAAAATATGGACAAGCCGTTCAGAATATCTTTTTAGGTGCTGATGTGCAAGAAGAATTAGACAAAGTAGCAGAAGAGGTAGATAAAGAGATAGAACGTAAACAGCAATAAGGAATTAAAAAATCAAAAGGCAATCTTATTGGTTGCCTTTTCTACTATAAAAGGTGGTGTTTATGTATGGAAATGGTAACGAGATCGAAAAAGAAATTTATGACCTATCATCGTCAGAAAAAGCTGATGGGCATTTCTTTTACCTTACCAGCACTGTTTATATTATTTACTTTTTTAATATTACCTGTCCTATTAGCCTTTGTTTATAGCTTAATGAATTATAATATGTTAAATCCGTCTGAAAAGTTTTTTATTGGATTAGACAACTATATTCGATTATTTCAAGATGAAGTGTTTTTCGTTGCTTTAAAGAATACGTTATACTTTACCGCTTTAGTTGTTCCTTTACAATGTGCAGTCGCATTAGGACTTGCGCTTTTGGTCAGTAAAAATGTAAAAGTCGCACCAATTGGACGTATTTTCTTTTTTAGCCCAGTAATTACTTCTATGGTTGTGGTGGCGATTTTATGGACATTTTTATACAACGTAAACGATGGGTTAATCAACAGTCTGTTAAATTTTGTTGGAATACCGAACCAGCCATTTTTGCTTAGTCCAGACCAAGCCATGAATTCTATTATTTTTATGTCTATTTGGCAAGCAGCGGGTTTCCAAATGATGATTTTTATAGCAGGGCTAAAAGAAGTACCAAACACCTTATATGAAGCTGCTGAGATTGATGGAGCGAATGCATGGCAAAAGTTTTTAAATGTAACTATGCCATCTATTCATCACGTAACAGGATTTGTCTTAATTGTGACAACAATTCAAGCTTTTCGTTTGTTTATACAGCCTTATGTGATGACAAATGGCGGACCTAGTGAATCGACCAAAACATTGGTATTTATGCTTTATGAAAATGGCTTTCAATTTCGAGATGTGGGCTATTCATCGGCGATATCAGTTGTGTTTTTTATAGTGGTTATCATTACGTCCTTGACACTAAAAAAGGTACTAAAACAATAAGGGGTGAATCGTGATGAAACGGTATTACCATAAAAATTTGAAAAAGTTTTTACTTAGCATATCTATTATCGTATTAGGTTTATTATTTATTTCTCCTTTATTATGGATGATGGTGGCTTCCTTAAAGCCGGAGACAGAAATTTTTAAAGATATGGGACTAGGGGCATTTGTTCCGCAAAACTTAACGATTGCGAACTATACATCAATATTGATGAATGCTGATGTTAATTTCTTAAGGTATATGTGGAATAGCTTATTTTCCGTTGGGATGATTGTCTTATTAGGTACGGTTGTCAATTCGTTATGTGCTTATGGATTAGTCAAGTTAAAATTTCCGGGAAGTGAATTTATCCTCATTGTTATCATTGCATTGTATGTGGTGCCTTTTGAGAGTGTTTTAATCCCGATGTATATTGTGGTCAATCAATTTGGATGGATCAATGAATATCCTTCTTTATATGTCCCGTTTATTGCAGAGGCTTTTAATATTTTCTTGTTCCGTCAATTCTTTTTAAGTATCCCGCAGGAATTAGAAGAAGCCGCGCAAATTGATGGTTCCTCTCCATGGCAAACGTTTTGGAGAATTGTTGTTCCAAATTCAAAACCAGTATTTGCAACAGCGGCCATTTTAACGTTTGTGACCCATTGGAGTGATTTTATGTGGCCATTAATTGTGGCGACAGATGACTCTATTCGAACCGTACAAGTAGGTATTCAATATTTATTTGCTGATAACAACATTCAATACGGACAAATCATGGCAGGTTTAACATTAACCACAATCCCGGTCGTATTAATCTTTTTATTTTTCCAGAGATATTATGTACAAGGTATTACGTCCAGTGGTTTGAAAGGATAAAAAATGTAGTGAGGTGTGCAAATGATGGAAAAACAGGGACAATATCGTCCGCAATTTCATTTTAGTCCAAAGCAGCAATGGATCAATGATCCCAATGGGTTAGTTTATTATGCAGGAGAGTATCATCTGTTTTATCAGTATCATCCAGAGAGTACAGTGTGGGGGCCTATGCATTGGGGGCATGCAGTAAGTGAGGATTTACTTCATTGGAAAGAGCTGCCGATTGCTTTATACCCTGATGAGTTAGGTGCCATTTTTTCTGGAAGTATCGTAGTCGATGAAAAGAATACAAGTGGTTTACAAAAAGGGGAGGAGCCGGTATTTATTGCTATTTTTACTCACCATACTGATGAAAAAGAAACGCAAAGTATCGCTTATTCCCATGATAAAGGAAGAACATGGCATAAATATATCGATAATCCGGTGATTGATAATCCAGGACTGAAAGATTTTAGAGATCCTAAAGTCTTTTGGCATGAACCTGCGAAACGTTGGATTATGTCTTTAGCATGTGGTGATCATATACAGTTCTATGCATCCGGAAATTTATTAGATTGGTCGTTTCTGTCAAAGTTTGGCCAAGAGTATGGCGCACATGGCGGTGTTTGGGAATGCCCAGATTTATTTTGTTTACCGGTAGCGGAAGAAAATAAAGAAAAATGGGTATTGATTGTTAGTGTCAATCCAGGTGGTCCGAATAGTGGTTCAGCGGTTCAGTACTTTACCGGAGATTTTGATGGGCAACATTTTGTCTGTGATGATTCCAATGACACGATTAAATGGGCAGATTTTGGCAGAGACTTTTACGCGGCAGTGACGTGGAGTAATCTACCTAAAAAATGGTGGATTGGCTGGATGAATAATTGGCAATATGCGAATGAAGTACCGACTCATCCGTTCAGAGGTCAGATGTCGATGCCAAGAAAAATGTCTTTAATAAAGAAGAAAGATACGTATTTTTTAAAGCAGGATCCACTTGAGTTACCGATAGAAGAAGCATACAAACAAGAGGAGCAGTTAGAATTAGCTGCAGATCATCCCATCTCTCTATCATTACCAAGCCTGCAGTTTGTCTTGGATGCCACTATTCAAAAAAGTACCGCAACATCTATCGAATTTAAAATATCTAGTAGGGATGACTTTATAAGTATAATGATAGATAATCAGCAGCAAGCGATTTCAATTGATCGGAAAAATAGCACGGAAACAACTTTTTCCTCACATTTTCCAAGTAAGGATAGCATGCCAATTACTGAAGTAAAACAATTAAAATGCATCGTTGATCGAAATTCTATTGAAATTTTTGTGAATAATGGCAAAAAAGTGATGACAGAGTTATTTTTCTTGGATCAGCAAGATATATCTTTTCAATGTTCAACATCCGGTGGAAAGGTCCTATTTAACGAGTTTAACATTCTAGGTATTCCATCTATTTATTAGAGAGGAGAGATGTTATATGAGCTTTTGGGAAGGAAAAACAATGAATGTACTAAGAAAAATAACAAATATAGTATTGTTAAATATTTTGTGGCTTATTAGTGCACTGCCTATTGTGACGGCGGGTGTTGCCACACTTTCCATGTATGGAGTGATTCGAAATTGGTTCTGGTATGACGATCCGAGTGTAGTTCGAAATTTTTTCCGTCAATTTAAAAGACATTTCAAACAAGGGATGACGACCGTACTTTGCTGGTTCATGATAGGAGCATTACTTATTTGGGATTTTATCTATTTTTTAAGTATTCCTTCTAGTGTAAAAATCATTTTCATCTCTCTTACTAGTTTTGCTTTCGTCCTGTATCTGATGGTAAGTGCTTATTTATTTATCATGATGGTTCATCATCATGTTTCTGGAATGAAAGCTATTAAAAAAGCATTTATATATGCTTTTTTAAATGTGAAAACTACTATTGCTATTATATTAATGTATAGTGTGCTTGCCTTATTATTCTTTTTTTCTGTGTTTATCATGTTGATGGCGGTTGTTCCGATCATTATGATAACGTATAAATTTGCTTTATTAAGCTTCCAAAATCATTTGGAAAAAGAGGAACAATTGCTGCTTCCATTTTCAAAATAGAAGTTTTCCGGTGCTAGTTACATGAATATTTCATTTTTAAAGTCTCTATGGTAATCTAATAGGGTGAAAAATAAAATATGAAAAAGGGGAGCAACATCATGAATCTATCACAACGTCCTTTTATTTTAATTTGTATCGCAGCTGTACTAATCGTTTTTTCGATTGGAAATCCCACTGTATTGGCAAAAGCTAAAAATGGAGTTGCACATATAGTGGAAGAATTGGAAGAAAGAATAAGCAAATTAGAGGAAGAAGTAGCAAATATAGAAACGTCATCAAACGGAGAGGAACCTCTTTCAGAAGAATTACAAAAAGATTTGCTAGAACATTATGAATTTAGTTTGGACAATTCTACCTATTTTAGGGGCGAAAAGTTACTAAATATTGTGAATTATGGATTGGTTTACGAAAACGGTGCAAATATATTCCGGGTATATTTAGAAGGTGATTACTTCTGGGAACAAAAATTAGATGATTACAGCCATAACCAAGCATTACATATGGCTACTATGTTAGCAGGTGTTATCAACCAAACGAATACTCTATACGATGTTGATGTAAGTTTGGAAATATACGATGACGGAGAACGCGTTAGAGATTTTGCTTCAAGGTAAAGGAACTTAGAACAAAATAAATAAGTGAATATACTTATAAGCACAGGCCTATCATTTCTTGGATAACGATACATGTTGTCGATTCGATCCCGAAATGATGGGCTTTTCTTTGATAGGTGAAAGTTGAGCTATAATCATTCGTTTTGTGGTAATTAAAAGATTAACTATATTCATAGAATGAAACTTGCATTAGCAGTTAGATGCAATTCATAATTCTAGCTGCTTTAAGAGTTTATGATGTATCATTAAATAAAATAGCAGCAGTAATATATTTGAAGGAGGTAAGAATATGAGTGAAAACAAGTTTGGCCTGATAGGTTCTGGATGGAGAGCAGAATTTTTTATTCGTATTGCTCAGCAGGTGCCCGAAAAGTTTGAGTTGACAAGTGTATTAGTTCGAGATAAAGAAAAAGGGGAAAAGTTTGCAAAAAAACATGGGGTGAAAGTAGTCCAATCATTGGATGAAATGATGGAGGATAATCCAGATTACGTCGTATTATCTATTAAAAGAGGTGTCATCACGGATTATTTAATAGATTTATTTAAAAGGAATATACCTGTATTGAGTGAGACCCCTCCGGGAGAGTCGATAGAATCTTTAGAAAAACTCTGGAATGCATATAAAAAATATAACGGGAAAATACAGGTTGCGGAACAATACTTATTTCAACCTTTATATGCCTCATGGTTGAAATGTATTGAGGATGGCAAATTAGGAGAAATAGAAAATATGAATATATCGGCATTGCATGGTTATCATGCGGTTAGTATTATTAGAAAATATCTCGATACTGGATTTGATCATTGTAAAATTTATGGGAAGCGATTTCATTTTGATGTAACCAAAACATCTGGGCGTGAGGGTATCCGTTATGATGGAGAAATTTCATCTTGTTCGAGAGATAGGCTAACATTTGAATTTGATAATGGGAAAGTAGCCTTTTTTGATTTTTCTGGTTCGTCTCAATATCATTCATTTATCCGCACACGTCAACTAACTGTACAAGGTGTCAGAGGAGAGATCGATGATTTAACCATTAGATACTTAACGAGTGAAAATGTACCAGTGTCTCAAGAATTAAATCGTATCGACTTAGGTAAATATCATAATCAAGGTTGGTCACATTTTGGCATAATGTTGGGTGATCAAAGTTTATATAAGAATCCTCTCGGTGATGTACGACTAAATGATGATGAAATCGCAGTGGCAACATGTATGTTGAAAATGGAGGAATATCTTCGAACTGGAAAAGATTTTTATTCTTTAAAAGATGGTTTGCAAGATACGTATATCTCCTTGAAAATGGATGAAGCGCTAAATAACCCTAATCAAGAAGTAGAAACCCGCCATCAAGTTTGGTCAAATGAATAAAACTAGATTTAGTAGTTTCGAAAATAAATAATAAAGTCGTTTAAATTATGATACAGCAAGAACAAAGGTGGTTTCTTCCAGTTGGTAGTTTTATCAATAAGATACCTAGATGGATAGGCTAAGGAGAGCATTTTCTTTGAATATTCTTCATCCCTTTGATATCGTTTTCATAGATACCATATGAAAGGAGGAGTTTTGACATGAGTTTTACGTTGGAATTAGGGCAAAAGGCACCGGATTTTGAGCTTCCTGCAACGGATGGGAAGACCTATCGTTTATCCGATTTTGATGATAAAAATGTGTTAGTTGTTTTCTTCACTTGCAACCATTGTCCTTTTGTTGTTGGATCAGATGAAGTGACGCGAGCGACTGCTGAGAAATTTGCGGATCAAGGAGTCAAGTTTGTGGGCATAAATTCTAATAGTGTTAACACGAAGCCGGACGATTCCTTTGACGTCATGGTCGAACGGATGGAGGAGCAGAATTTCCCGTGGACTTATTTGCATGATAAGTCTCAAGAGGTCGTTAAGGCATATGGTGCTTTGCGTACACCGCATTTTTACGTGTTTGACCAAAACCGTGAGTTGGTTTATACGGGTCGAGGCCTAGACAATCCGCGTGAGTCTGGAAAAGCAACAGTTAATGATTTGGAAAATGCGCTTTCGGAGCATTTGGCTGGTAAGAAGATTACGAATCCATTGACCAACCCAATCGGTTGTAACGTGAAATGGGACGGCAAAGATGAACATTGGATGCCAGCAGAAGCGTGTGACCTTGTTTAAGATCTGTTTTGTTTAGATAATAATATTTTTACTGCCATGCTATATAATAGAACTCACCACGCCTTTCAAGGAGCGATGGTGGGTTTTTTTATTTATGGGTCTAATGATTCGCTGTGAGAGCGCATAATATGCATTTGCGCTCTCACCAAGATAAGCGCTCCCTCATTCCAGTCAATGCTCTCTCAACTTATATACATCTGATTACCAGCGGGTCAGGACTTCTAACGATAATATAAAATAGCGGGGAATTGGGTATATTACTGACTTTTTCTTAATAGGTTGGTATCGGGTGGGAGGATACCTCTTGATTGCAAACAAAATATAAAGCGTTTTCAAATAAAGTATTGAAAACGATAACATATTGATATATAATGAACCTAAGTTATTTCATTCAATGAAAAAAGAAAGTTTTTGATCGGAGTGATCATCTTGAAGGTTTTAAGAAATGGAAGTAAAGAGCTGATTAAAGAAATCAATCGTTTTAAAGTACTGAATATGATTAGAAAAAAACACCCCATTAGTCGATCTGAGATATCCCAAGAATACAACCTAGGAGCATCCACCTTAAAATATATTATCGAAGATTTGACGAATGTTGGCTACATAACAGAGGTTGGAGAGTCCTCTTCAACAGGTGGAAGACGGGCAAAATTATTGGAATTCAACAAAGACTATGGCTATACAGCTAGTGTCAAAATTGAAGAAAAACAAATCTTGATCGCTTTGACCAATATGGAAGCAGAAATTATGGATTCTTGTGCCGTGACTTTTGAAAAGCAGTTACTCCCAGAAGCTATTGTGGACATAATTGAGAAGCACATCCATCACTTGTTGAAAATAAACAATGTTGAAAGAGAGAAGCTATTGGGTATTGGCGTCTTATCTTCGGGTTTAGTGAACCGTAAACATGGTATCATTATTCGGTCTTCTATGTTGGGGTGGAAAAATGCCCCGATAACCAAAATGCTAAAGCAAAGGTTTGATCAAGTTCGTGTTTATGTAGATAACAATATTAATGGATATACATTAGCAGAGTTATGGAACGGGTTAGGAAAGGAGTATAACAACTTTCTTGTCGTATCTGTTGGTGCAGGGCTTGGTTTATCTGTTGTGATAGATAGACAAATCTATTATGGGGCTGTCGGGGGAGCTGGTGAATTTGGTCATACCACCATAGAGGTTGACGGATATCCGTGTCACTGTGGACAAAAAGGGTGTCTGGAAATGTACGCTTCGGAATTTTATTTTGAAAACAAAGGATCAGAGTTATTGCCTCAATTCCCAAATACCAAAATTAAAGATTTTTCATTTAATGAAGTAGCAGCAAAAGCTAAAGAGGGTGATCCATTAGCAGTGCAGCTATTTAAACAAATGAGTAAATATTTAGGATATGGTTTAAGAAATTTGATTAACACCTTTAATCCGGAACAAATTATTTTAGCGGGTGAAGGGATGCGTTTTAATGAGTTATTCTGGGATGACGTCAAAAGAATGACGGAAAGTAATTTCTTTTCAAAAGTTGGAATTGATACAAATGTGGTGAAATCAAGATTAGATGATACTTCTTGGTTAATTGGCGGTGCATTGTTAGCTATTGACCAAATCTTTCAAGAGCCTATATATGAAAAAGAAAAAGTGACAAAATAGCCAGAAAGGAGGCAATGACATGGTAGGGATGAAAAAGAGAAATACATACCTTTGGTTAATTGTATTTCTACTCCCAAATTTTCTAGGTTTTATCTTATTTATTGGTTTTCCGATCATTTCTTCATTCGGATTAAGCTTTACTCAGTGGGATTTACTTGGGTCTATAAGTTTTGTGGGGTTTGATAACTATATTCGAATGGTGCAGGATGAAGAGTTTTGGCGGGCTTTTCGAAATACATTTTTATTTATTTTTGGATATTTACCTTTAGTCATGGTTTTTGGTCTTGCTTGTGCATTATTACTAAATAAACAAATGAAGTTAAGAGCATTTTTTCGAGCATCCTATTTTCTTCCTGTTATCACAAGCTGGGTTGCTGTATCACTTGTTTGGAAATGGTTATATAACCCGAATTATGGTCTGATCAATTACTTTCTATCACTCATTGGTATCGATGGACCGCAATGGTTACATGATCCTTCTACTGCCATGATCGGTATTATTCTAGCAAGTGCTTGGAAAGATATAGGTTTTGTCATGGTTTTATTTTTAGGTGGTTTGCAGAATATTTCCCCTTCTTATTATGAAGCTGGTTCGATTGATGGCGCTAGTAAATTTCGAATGTTATGGAGTATTACGATTCCGTTATTAGGACCTACCACCTTTTTTGTAACGGTTATTTCCTTAATCAATTCATTTCAGGTATTTGATCAAGTCATGATTATGACGGAAGGTGGACCAAGCGGTTCTACAACAGTAATGGTGCAAAATATTTATAACTACGCTTTTAGATACTATGAAATGGGTTATGCATCTGCCATGAGTTGGGCTTTATTTATTGTTATATTTTTCTTCACATGGCTGCAAATAAAATTTCAAGATAAAGGGGCGAATTAACAAATGAAAGCAAATCATCAAGCTGTTATAAGAAAATTTCTGTTTTACTTACTCTTAGTTGTTGGCGCTTTCATTATGTTAGTCCCGTTTTTATGGATGATTTCCACTTCTTTCAAAGGCAGTGGGGCAGTCATGGTATTTCCACCGGAGTTTATTCCTAATGAGCTAACTTTCGCTAATTATCAAGAAGTGGTAGGAAAGTTCCCGATGATGAAATTCCTCTGGAACTCGTTGCTTGTAGCCTTTTTAACGACAATCGGCCAAATCATTTTTAGTTCCATGGCTGGATATGCATTTGCAAGAATGCATTTTAAAGGAAGAGATCCACTGTTTTTATTGTATTTAGCCACTATGATGGTACCCACACAAGTCACCATGATTCCTCAATTTATTTTAATTCGAGAGTTTGGATGGTTAGATTCCTATCAAGGTTTAATTATTCCAACAATGTTTGCTGTATTTGGAACCTTTCTGATGAGGCAAGCGATGTTATCCATTCCTAGAGAGTTAGAAGAAGCTGCATTTATGGATGGGGCCAATCACCTTAGAGTCTTCTGGCATGTCTGTATTCCCCTTATAAAACCGATGATAGCTACACTTGGTATTTTTACATTTATGCAATCTTGGAATAACTTCTTATGGCCTTTAATTGTCGTTAGCTCTAACGAATTAGCGACGCTCCCATTAGGGTTGTCTTTATTGCAGGGTCGTTGGAGTACAGATTGGAGTCTTATGATGTCGGGAGTAGTGATCAGTGTTGTTCCTATATTAATCGTTTATCTTTTCGCTCAAAAGTATTTCATACAAGGAATGACGATGAGCGGAATGAAAGAATAAAAAAAGGGAGAGATGAAGATGTTGAAGAGAAAGTTAGCATTTTTCATGATGTTGGGTCTTTTAGTTATTGCTATGGTAGGTTGTTCATCAGCAGAAACGGAACAGGGGCAGGAGCAAGAAACAGAGAATTCAGATAATGAACAAGAAGAAGTGAATGAGGAAGCTGGAAATGAAGAGGTGGAAATTAATTATTATAGCTTCTCTGCTTCACCAAATTATGAAGAAGAATTAGATCAAATTATTGAAGCTTTCGAAGAGAAATACCCTCACATAACGGTAAAGAAAGAATTAGCAGCATATGATGACTATTTTACAAAATTACAAACACAAATTGCCGGCGGAAATGCACCTGACGTATTTGAATTGAATTATGAAAACTTTGTTCAATATGCATCTAGAGGAACTTTGGCAGATTTAACGGATTATATTGAAGAAGATGAAGAATTTGATCCTAGTCAACTAAATCAACAAGCATTTGAAGCATATCAATATGATGGAAAGCAATATGGTATGGTGGAAAGTTTTTCTAATGTTCTTACTTTTTATAATAAAGATCTTTTTGATGAAGCAGGATTAGATTACCCAACAGCGGAATGGACATGGGAAGATGAATTAGAAGCAGCACAACAATTAACGAATCCGGATGAAAATGTTTGGGGAACTTATGCACCGACTACAATGAATGAGTTTTATAAGATTGCTGCTCAAAATGGAGGGAAAATATTCAACGATGATGGATCTGTTGCTATTAATTCGGAAGAAAATCTAGAAGCATTAACATATATGGTAGAAAAGGTAACCAATCATGGTGTAACTCCATCACCGGCAGATATGTCTGGCCAATCACCAGAAGATCTTTTCTTAAATGGTCAATTAGCTGTACTTCATACGGGAATCTGGATGTTTGGCGCTTTTGCGGATGCACCATTTGAATGGGATGTGGCATTAGAGGCTGGTAATACACAAAAAGCTCATCACTTTTTTGCTAATGGTCTTGCCGTATCAGCGGATACGGAAAAACAAGAAGCAGCATATAAATTTGCTTCATTCATGAGTGCTAGTCAAGAAGTAGCTGAAATTAGAATCAATTCTTCATGGGAGCTGCCTGCTATCTCCGATCAATCTGTTTTAGGACCATACTTGGAACAAACGCCTCCAGAAAATAGAGAAGCCGTATTTGAAGCACTCGATACATTGGTGATGCCTCCAGTTATCGCAGAGTGGAGCAGAATAAGTGATGCAACAAACGAAGAATTTGAAAAGGCATTATATGAGGAGCAAAGCCCAGAAGAGACGCTGAATCGTTTAGAAAGCGAATATAATGACATTTTAAACTAAAAGGATAGAGGATATATGTCCAGTTTTGGCGCATATATCCTTTCCTTTAAAAAGGTTTGCATCATAAGTGAAAGGGAGCGATTATAATGAAAAGAGAACAATCATTCTCTTCATTATTAAATATATACTTATTACAGTTAAAGCAGGATTCGTCAGAAGAGATTAACTCATTATTACTAGATTTACAACCTAATATAGATAAGGACCATTTTTATCATATTGCCACCTGGCTTTGGCTATATCAAAGAGAACGAAATTATGGATCATTAAATAATGAATTAAAAAACATTCATTTAGAAACATACATCAATTACATGGAATCGAATTGGGACAAGAAACATGAAAATGTACTATCCTTTCAAGATGAAGATATCTATTTATCTAATTTATCCATCGCTTATGCTGCATTACTGGAAAGTAAGAATACTGGGGAATATGCATATGTTCAAAAAAATATGACGAATATACGTGATTATGTTTTTGAACATTTATTACATGGCGGTCTTGTTTTAAATGGGAACCAAACGAGGAAAGTATCAGTAGACCAGTCGCTGTCTGTTCTGCCATTTGGTTTATTCTCTCCAGAAGATTTGGTTATGGTGGAAGCGATGAAAAGAATGACACTGGAATTAAAAAGAGAAGCTGGCTTTGTTTCATATGCTGGTTTAACGGAATCATCTGCAGAAGCAACCATTATGATGGCGCTTTATCATTTGGAAAAGGCAGAACAAAGAACTGCCCATAAATATTACGAACAAGCATTAGCATTAAAGCAAAACCAGTTTTCCAACATTCTTATTCAAATTTATGAACAATACCAGAGGTTAGACGAATCAGATGAACAGCTATTTATACATGAACCACTAGGCAACGAAAATGTCTATCAACGAAAACCAACGGAAAGAGTTCCTCACTATCCTAGTTTAGACGATCCTATTAAACTGGTTTGCGAAACGAATCTAGAACAGATTCAGTCCGTAAATATCCATATTAAAAAACATTCCGATGATTGGGAACTAACGTATCAGATGAAAAAGGACAAAAGTTTATATAAATGTTGGTTACCTCCATTACCTCACCATGGCGCTTACGATTACTATTTTTCTGCTGAAACCATGAATGGAGGCGTGAAGTATTCTCCAAAATACACTTTGAAAACGGTAAAAAAATATATCATTGATTCTTTTTACGTCGTGGACCGTTTAGATCATAAATTGATATGTGAAGCAATGCAAGCTCATCATGCTTTTCGTTTTGAGATAAAGTGTAATGAATCAGGTGTAACTATTCAACTACCACATAAGATTACAAAAGCTGCTAACAATGAAGCAAAGTATGATAAAGACAAGTTAACCTGTCATTCACATAGTGTTGAAGTTGATGGAGAAAAAGGATTAGTCAAAATAGTAAAGGAAAATAATAGAATACTAGAGTCTCACCAATTACAACCTTTCATCGAATATGTACTAGATACAGAAAATGAGATGAAAGATGTAAAAATAAATTGGGATTCGTCTACTTCGGAAGCATTTTTTGGCTTTGGTGAAAGATACAACGCTATGAACCAAAGAGGAAATGTCATCGATTGTTATGTTTATAATCAATATCGTGACCAGCAAACCAAAACATATATGCCCATTCCATTTTATCTTACCAATCAACATTATGGCTGTTTTATTGATACGAATGCCTATACTTCTTTTGATTTAGGAGCAGAACTACACGATAAACACACGATGTTCATTGACTTTACGAATGTCTATCACGACACAAATATCCATTTATTTATTGGTGATTTTAAAGAACAGATAGAAAAATATATGTTTATAACAGGGAAACCTGCCATGATCCCGGCATGGGCTTTAGGCCCTTGGATGTCTAGTAATAATTGGGACAGACAATCTATTGTGGAAAAAGAAGTGTCACTAACAAATAAATATAATATACCTGCTACTGTATTTGTGTTGGAGCAGTGGAGCGACGAAGCGACTTATTACATGTTTAATGACGCGCAATATGCATTAAAGGAACCAGGCTATGTTCACCAATATAATGACATGCACTTTCCGGAATGGGGAAGATGGCCAGATCCGAAAAAGATGGTGCAAGATTTGCATGACAACCATTTGAAGCTTATATTGTGGCAAATTCCGATCCAAAAATATTTAAATAAACAACAACATCCGTTAAAGGACCAAGATGAACAATATATGATTGATCAAGGATATGTCGTGAAGAACCCAGATGGCACCCCTTATCGAATACCAGAAAACTGGTTTACTAATAGTTTAATTATGGACTTCACCAATGAAGAAGCAAAGCAATGGTGGTTTGCGAAACGACAGTATCTATTAGATATAGGTGTAGATGGTTTTAAGACAGATGGTGGTGAATTTGTGTTTGGTAAAGATTTAGTATTCGCAGATGGTTCAACGGGGAGTGAAATGCGCAATAAATATCCGAATGATTATATTGAAGCTTACTATCAATTTGCTCAAGAAAATGATGGCATCACTTTTAGCCGGGCAGGTTATACTGGTGCACAGAATTTCCCAGCACACTGGGCTGGTGATGAAAGATCCACTTTCGATGCTTTTAAAAGGTCTTTAATAGCTGGTCTTAATGCTGGACTAAGCGGAGTTACATTCTGGGGATGGGATTTAGCTGGATTTAATGGGGATATCCCTACAGCTGAACTCTTTATGCGATCTGCTGCGATGGCAGCGTTTTGCCCTATTATGCAATATCATGCGGAAAGTAAGGCAGAATTCAATCAAGATCGTACCCCATGGAATATAGCGGATCGTACAGGGGTGTCAGAAGTTATTGATGTTTACCGTTTTTTTGCAAATGTTCGAATGAATTTGATGCCTTATCTGTATCAAGAAGCAAAAAAATCTAGTACATCTGGGCTCCCGATGATGCGTGCTTTAATGTTGGATTATGAAAATGATGAGAAGGTCTATTCCATATATGATCAATATATGTTTGGGGATAATTTATTGGTAGCTCCAGTTATCGAAGAAGAAGAAATCACACGTCGAGTGTATCTTCCAGAAGGGGCTTGGACAAATCTATGGACTTACGACACGATAGAAGGACCAACGTTTATCAAAGTCACTGCTGAAATAGATGAGATTCCTGTATTTGTGAAAAACAATAGTGCGATTCTTTTCAATGTTGATGATACGAAAACAATTGGCTCATCCGTTGGCAATCAATTAGATTATTATCATACGCCGCTTTGTAAGATCTATTATCAATATGATTTTTCACAAACATTGATCGATCACTTAGATAATGAAATAAAGTTAAACATCTATGAAAATCAAGGCCAAGTGATCATAGAGGTCCAAAACCCTGTGGAGAATATGCAGTTTGAGGTGATTGGAACAGATAAAGATGTAAAAATAATTAGGTAGTGAGAGTGCTTCTATGAACGATATAAGAGTAGTAGGGGGATAAAATATGCAAAAAAATGAAAAAGATTGGTGGAGGAAAAGTGTCGTTTATCAAATTTATCCACAAAGTTTTAATGATTCTAATAATGATGGAGTTGGGGATATTCCAGGTATTATAGAAAAATTAGATTATTTGAAAACACTAGGGGTTGATGTTATTTGGTTATCCCCTATTTATGACTCCCCACAAGAAGATAATGGATATGATATTCGTAATTATCGCCAAGTCTTTGAGAAATACGGAACGATAGAGGATTTAGAACATTTAATAGCTGAAGTTCACAAGCGGGATATGAAGGTCATATTGGACTTAGTTGTCAATCATACTTCTGATGAACATCCTTGGTTTATAGAGTCAAAGAAAGGTAAAAACAACTCGTATCGGGATTATTATATTTGGAAAGATGGCAAAGCAAATGGGCAATCACCTAATAATTGGGGTTCTATTTTTAGTGGTTCCGCATGGGAGTATGATGTGAATACAGAGCAATATTATTTACATTTGTTTGCTGTAAAACAGCCAGATCTCAATTGGGAAAACGAAAAGGTTAGAGAAAATATATATGACATGATGCATTACTGGTTAGGCAAAGGAATTGATGGTTTTCGAATGGATGTGATTAATTTTATTTCGAAGGACCAACGCTTTCCAGATGGAGAGATAAAAGATGGAGCATTATATGGGGATAGCGGTCCTTACTTTGTTAATGGACCACGAATTCATGAATACTTACAAGAAATGAACCAAAAAGTTATATCTCATTATGATGTTATGACGGTTGGTGAAATGCCAGGTGCATCAACAGAAGATGCACGAATTTATACGAATCCAGAAAGTAAAGAATTAAATATGATTTTTACTTTCGAACATATGAGTTTAGATCAAAAAGGAGATGACAAATGGGATCTCGAACCTTTGAATTTGATCGATCTAAAAGAAAACTTTGAAAAATGGCAAGTAGGGTTACATGGTATAGGCTGGAATAGCTTGTATTGGAACAATCATGATCAGCCGAGAGTGGTATCACGTTTCGGAGATAATACGGGTTATCGAGAGAAATCGGCTAAAATGTTAGCTATTTGTTTGCACATGATGCAAGGAACTCCTTATATTTACCAAGGGGAGGAAATAGGCATGACCAATGTTCAATTTGATGATTTAAGTGATTACCGAGATATTGAACTGTTTAATATGTATGAGGAGAAGCAATCAATAAGCTGGTCGCACGATAAAATAATGGAGGCCATTTATGCGAAAGGTCGAGATAATGCACGAACACCAATGCAGTGGAATGAAGAGAAAAACGCTGGTTTTTCACAAGCAGATCCATGGATAAAAGTAAATTCGAACTATCAAGAGATTAATGCAGAAAAGGCATTAGCCGATGCTGATTCGATTTTTCATTTCTATCGACGACTTATTCAGTTAAGAAAAGAATTAGATATTATTACAGAAGGTGATTTTCAGCTTTTATTACGTGACGATTCTCAAATTTTTGCTTACAAAAGAAGGTATAATAATCAAGATTTGATTGTCTTATGTAACTTTAGTTCTGAAAAGCAAGATTTATCGAAAGATATTACTGAGAGAATAGTAGATGCAGAAAAAATCATTTCAAATGAGGATGTTTCTAAACCTGATCAATTATCTTCATATGAAGCTGCGGTTTATTTGGTTTCTGACGGGGAATAACATGTTAGAAGATAAACATGTAACATATCAAAATTAGATGAAATTAAACAATTTGAAGAATCTATAATATATAGTAAATTCATTCAATGAAAAAAGTAAGTTGTGAAATTTAACCTTTTAAAATGATGAATTTATTCCTAATCCATGCTTTCTTCAAGTTGTGTTAGCCCTAATTTTTGAAAGGAGGTGAATCACGGAATATTAGGGCAAGTTATAACATTAAAGGAGGTAATAATCATTGAATCGCTAAGTAAAAAGGTGTCAGTCTCTGTATTTTCTCTTTTCTTTTCTTTCATTTTTGTATCTGGTACAGTTTATGCTTTAGATGGGGTATACCATGATCCATATGGAATAGATGGTCTTTATGATGTAAAACCAACAGAACGAAGCCCAAGAGACCCTGTCGCTGGTGAAGAAGTCTCTATTAATGTTACCACCTGGCCTGTAGAACCTGGTCAAGCTACTTGGGTAACTTGGACAAAAAATGGTGTGGAGCAGCCTGTCGTTAATGGCGATTTCAAATATAATGAAGGAAACAATACGTATTGGGAAATCAATCTAGGAACTTTTTCTCAAGGGGATAAAATTGAATATACGGTTCATGCAGATAAAGATGGAACTAATGAAAAGACGATAGGTTCTTTTAATTTCACCGTAACCGATTGGGAAAAACTCACCAGCATTGACAGTTATACAAATGAAGGAGACCATGTTACATTTGTCGGTTCTTCCACAAATGATAGCTTTTCCCCTGAGATGAGTCTGTCTTTTTCAGCTGATGATGTTTTCCGTGTGCAAATGTCGCCCAATGGTATGGGAATTTTTGAAAGCGGTTTAAAAAACTATAACGTTTCTGAGAATTCGAGTGAAGTGGTAGTTAGTACACCAAAATTACAAGTAAAAATACAAAAAGATCCTTACAAAATGAGTGTGTATGAGTCTGATGGTGAAACGGTCATTGCGGAAGAATATGACCCCTCCGAGAATCGAACAGCGGGATGGTTAACCGATGGAGAAAGTTCTATTAACAAAGTAGAAAACAACTTCTACACACCTGTGAATGAAGAATTTTTTGGCTTTGGTGAACGGTATAATCAAATCGGAAAACGTGGTACGGAAGTTGATACGTATGTGTACAATCAATACCGTAATCAAGATCAACGCACTTACTTAGCTGTTCCTTTCTTTTTGAATACGAACGGGTACGGGGTGCTAATGAATTCCACTTATTATTCTAAGTTTAAGTTAGCAACGGAAAAGAATGATATGTATAGTTTCACTACAAATACTGGTGGGGACGAAACATCGATGATGGATTACTATTTCATCCATGGAAGTGATCTATCTGATGTTATTTCCAACTATACGGATATTACTGCTAAGCCAGAAATGCTGCCAAAATGGGCATTTGGATTGTGGATGTCAGCCAATGAATGGGATCGTCAATCAGAGGTAGATAATGCTGTAGCTCAGGCGAATAATTACGATATTCCTGCCACAGCAATGGTTCTTGAACAATGGAGTGATGAGCACACATTCTACGCTTTTAATGATGCTCAATACACCCCTGTTTCGGGCGATCAGTCTTTAGATTATGAAGACTATACTTTTGGCGGAAAATGGCCTGATCCAAAGGCAATGGTGGATAATGCTCATAACAATAATATTAAAGTATTGATGTGGCAAATCCCCGTGTTAAAATACACAGATTATGCTTATGAACAAAAAGATAATGACGAAACTTATATGATTGATCAAGGATACGCCGTAGAGAATAAGGACGGAAGCCCCTATCGACTTCCTGAGGATAAATGGTTTGGAAACAGTCTTTTATTAGATTTTACTAATCAACAAGCTACGGATTGGTGGATGTCTAAACGAGCCTATTTGTTTGATGGTATTGGAGTCGATGGGTTCAAAACAGACGGTGGAGAAATGGTGTGGGGAAGAGATGTCACTTTCTCCAATGGCAAAACAGGCGATGAAATGAGAAACCAGTATCCTAATGAATATGTAAGGGCTTATGATGAATTTGCAAAATCAAAGCAATCTGATGCTATTACATTTAGCAGAGCAGGAACTACAGGTGCACAAAAGCATGGAATTTACTGGGCTGGAGATCAAACATCTACATTTTCAGCTTTCCGTGATGCTATAAGAGCAGGACTTTCTGCAAATGCATCTGGAATCCCTTTTTGGAGTTGGGATTTAGCAGGATTTACGGGAGAATTCCCTTCTGCAGAATTGTATAAACGATCAACGACCATGTCTGCGTTCTCTCCTATCATGCAATTTCACTCAGAAAAAGCCGATCCAGATGTAAGTGAAGAAAGGTCTCCATGGAATGTAGCTGATCGTACCGGAGATTCTTCAGTCATTGATACATTCAGGAAGTATACTAATGTACGTATGAACCTTCTTCCATATATTTATAGTGAAGCAAAAGAATCTAGTGACCAGGGGGTTCCATTAATGAATTCCTTAGCGATTGAATATCCTGAAGATTCCAATACTCATGATATTTCCACACAGTACATGTTTGGAGACAACTTACTTGTTTCTCCCATTGTTGAGGAAGGAGGAACCTCTCGTGACTTATATCTTCCAGAAGGGGAGTGGATTGATTTCTTTTACGGGGCGCAACGTCCTGGAAATCAAACTATATCTTATAACGCTGGTGTAGATGACATCCCAGTATTCGTTAAGAATGGAAGTATTTTGCCTATGAACTTCAATGAATCTTATGAATTAGGAGGTACTATAGGCAATGAACTTGACTCCTATACTAACCTTACTTTTAGGATCTATCCGAAAAACAAAACCTCTTATGATTGGAATGATGATATAGGAGGAAGTGCGAAAGAGATTATAGCAGATGAAAATTATGATCAAGGGGAAGTCACTGTTGAAGTTCCGATCACTAATACAGAAACTACATTGCAAGTCTTCACGTCGAAACCAAACACAGTAACGAATAATGGAACTTCATTGTCAGAACAATCTAGCCTGTCAAACCTTGTATCTAGTACATCAGGTTGGTTTTACGACACGGAACAAAAACTTGCTTATATAAAGCTTGACCAGAATACTAGTAATCAAACTGTTATCTTAAGCGGAGTACAAAAAACTGGATACGAGGCTGAATTCGCTCAACAAAGTGGGGTATCAACTGACACAAACCATGTTGGTTATACTGGTACTGGTTTTGTAGACGATTTTGCTGAATCCGGAGATTCTGTAACTTTTGATGTGCAAGCTTCTGCTAATGATACGTACACTCTTGGTTTTAAGTATTCTGCAGGTACAGAGAATGCCTCAAGAGAAGTTTATGTAAATGGTTCTAAAGTAAGTGAATTATTTTTAGCTAAAACAGAGAATTGGGATAGTTGGAGCATAGCTAACGTAGATGTAAATCTTAATAAAGAAAGCAATACCGTGGAAATACGTTATGGATCTTCCAGCTACAGCGGTATAAACCTTGATTCTCTATCTGTCAAGTAATCTATGGATCTTTAAAAAGGGAAAAGACAAATGCAATTTTCTTTCAAGCATTTGTCTTTTCATTATAAAAAGAAAGGAGAGAGGTAACTAGTGAAAGTACGATGGAAAAGAAGAGACTCATACATTATAGGTTTTGCTATGATCATAGCTTTGTTTCTATTAGCTCCCATGAACAAAGTGGAAGCAGATGTAAGTGAACTTGGAAACGTTATCAACAGTAATATAAACGAAGGGGTATTAGAATTAACTATTGATAATGGCGATAATCCCAATAACGATATTCTTGTTCTCGAAACATTAAAAGCTGATTTGCTACGAGTCAATTATCGACCTAACGGAGAAACTGAAAGTCCTGATACTCCTATACTAGATCCAAATCGCACATTTAACTTTGAAGATGTCTCTATAGATACATCAGGGGATCCTATAACCATAACGACAAGCCAAATGAAAGTAGAAATATCTAAATCGCCAACACGTACCACTATAAGAAAACCGGATGGTACTACACTTTTATGGGAACCTTCTGAAGGTGGTGTTTTCCATGATGGTGTTCGTTTCAAACATAATGTAGACGATAATATTTATGGTATTCGTAGCTATAATGCATTCGAAGGTGGAGGCGATTTACTTCGAAATAACAATGAACATGGAGCACATGCAGGTCAACAAGGAGATTCGGGCGGTCCCTTTTTTTGGTCAACAGCTGGTTATGGACTTTTAGTAGATAGTGATGGAGGTTACCCTTACACAGAAGAAGAAACCGGGAAAATGGAATTTTATTATGGAGGCACACCGGAGGAAGGGAGGAGATATGAAAAAAGAGATGTAGAGTATTTTATCATGATAGGTGATACAAGTAGTATCATGGATTCATTTACAGATTTAACAGGTGATGCTCCTTTAATGCCAAAGTGGTCTCTAGGATTTTCAAATTTTGAATGGGATACAAATCAAGCGGAAATGACTTCTATGATCGATACTTATAGAGCGAAGGATATTCCTATTGATAGTTATGGGCTTGATTATGATTGGAAAGATTATGGAGAAGATAATTATGGTTCCTTCCGATGGAATACGGACAACTTTCCGGATAGTAGTACAACATCCTTCAAAGATCAAATGAATAGCAAAGGAATTAAAATGATTGGTATTACTAAACCTCGAATTGTCACAGAGAATGAAAGTGGCGATCGTACATTACAATATCAGGACGCAGAAGATGGAGATTACTGGTACCCAGGTCATGAAGAATACCAAGATTATTTCATTCCTGTACAAGTAAGAAGCATCGATCCTTACAACTCTTCGGTTAGGGATTGGCTCTGGAATAACTATGAAGATGCTTTTGACAAAGGTATTGTAGGTTGGTGGAATGATGAAACAGACAAGGTTTCTTCTAATGGTACAGAATATTGGTTTGGAAATTTTACCACAGCTCATTTTTCTCAAGCTTTATATGAGGGACAACGTAATTATACCAATGATACCAATCGTGTTTGGCAAACAGCACGAACATATTACCCTGGAACTCAGCGATATGCAACAACTCTTTGGTCAGGGGATATAGGGGCTCAATTTTATAAGGGAGAAAAAATTGACTGGGCTTCAGGGATGCAAGAGCAAAAGTCTGTGATGTTGTCCTCTATTAATAATGGACAGCCAAAATGGGGAATGGATATTGGAGGCTTTAACCAAGAAGATGGACAAATTACAAACCCTTCCCCTGAACTGTACACACGATGGATGCAATTTGGAGCCTTCTCTCCAGTATTTCGTGTGCATGGAAATAACAACCACCAACGACAACCTTGGTTTTATGGGAACACAGCTGAAGAAGTATCGAAACAAGTAATGAAACTTAGATATTCTCTTATGCCTTATATGTACACCTATGAGAGAGAAGTCTTAGAAGAAGGTACAGGCTTAGTGAAGCCACTTATGCAAGTTTATCCCAACTTAGAAACAGTTGAAAACTACACGGATGGTTGGATGTTTGGAGACTATTTGTATGTTTCACCAGTCGTAGAAGAAAACAAAACATCTAAAGATATTTATTTACCACCTGGACAGTGGATAGACTACTTTACAGGTATATCCTATGCGGGAGACCAAACCATTCATTATTCTTTAGATTCAAATGAATGGACGGATATTCCATTGTTCATTAAGAAAGGAGCTATCATCCCTTCTCAAAAAACGCTGGATTATGTTGGGCAAGAGGATATAACTCAAGTAAATGTGGATATTTTCCCTTCAGAATCCGAAACATCTTTTACTTATTATGATGATGATGGGGAAAGTTATAGTTATGAGAATGGGGACTTCTTAAAACAAGAAATTAAGGCGATTGATCAAAGTCAAAATGGAATAGAAGTAACCATTGAAGGGAAGCAAGGGTCATACACGTCTCCTTTAGAGGATTACTTCATTGAAATTCATGGAACAGCTGCTACTGATGTAACGGTGGATGAATCTGTACTCACTTTTTATAATGATAAAGAAAGTTTATTAGAAGCGAGTGGAGAAGGCTATGCAATTGGAAAAGATGAATATGGGGTCGTTACCTATGTGAAAGCTTCTGCTCTAGGATCTACCAGTAAAACCTTGCATCTCACTGGGGGTGAAACGGTTAATTCGGATACTTATACTTTAGAAGCGGAACAGGCTTCGCTATCTGGTGATACAGTATCTACACAATCCTCGGTTAATAATAATCATGCTGGTTTCACTGGAACTGGATTTGTAGATAGCATGGACCAAGTTGGGGCTAAGGTCACTTTTTACCCTAAAGTAAAAACATCTGGGCAATATGATATACAGGTTCGCTATGCTAATGGAAGTGGAGCTGATCAAACATTAAGCCTGTTTGTGAATGGAGATTACGAAAAACAAGTTACCTTTTCAGCAACAACCAGTTGGGATGATTGGGCAACAGTCAGTGTGCCAGTTTCTCTTGATTCCGGTCAGAGCATCATTTCGTTCATCAATAGCGAAGGTGCAGGGGATAGTGGAAGAGTAAATATTGATCACATTGCTGTTCCATTTGACTACAGCACTGCGAGTTATGAAGCAGAAGCTTCTAACCTAGGTGGTGGAGCTGGAATTAACCAAAACCATTGGTTTTATTCTGGCGAGTTTTTTGTTGATGGCCTTACTTCTGAGGGATCAGCTGCAACATTCCATGTTTATGCTCCTGAAGCAGGAGACTATGAATTGAACCTTGATTATGCGAATGGAACACAAAATGTACAAACTCTATCGTTATTCGCAAATGGAAAATACCAACGTCAATTGTCTCTCGATCATTCCGGTGGAAATTGGAATATATGGCAGACGGCTACGGATACTGTTACCTTGAATAAAGGGATTAACACAGTAACCTATCAGTATACATCAAGTGATAGTGGAAATGTTAATTTAGATAAGTTGGATGTGAAACCAATTTCTGTATCAACAGTTTTACCGGTAAAAAATCTATTAGATAATGGTAGTTTCGAACGAAATATTAGTTTGAGCAGTAATTGGACAGAATGGCATCCAAGTGATCAAGAATTAGCATATGGAATAGACGAAGGAATTGGAACAAATCCTCCAGAGACTGCTTTCCACGGGGATCAAAGAGCTTATTTCTATCAAGCATCAGCCTATGAACAAAGCATTCACCAAGTTATTAATGTACCAAATAATAACACAGAATATACTGTAGAAGCATGGGTGCGCCTTAAAAACGCGAATCCGAATACTGCTAGGTTAGAAATAACGAACTATGGGGGGACTGATCAATTTATTGATATTTCTAAAGGAGAGGAATGGAAACTACTCAAGGTAGATAATATTATGGTAACCAATGGCCAAATTGACGTAGGTTTTTATGTGGATTCTCCAGGAGGCACTACGCTGCACATCGATCAAGTTAAACTAATTACATCGGATTAAGGACACCGTTCATTCCATAACTAGAGGTGGTAATGGAAAAATATGAGGTAGATCTCCATGAAAAAAGACCGCAAATTAAAGTGTACCCTTTGTAAAGGACATTTTAAAAAAAAGACTATGCTACATTGAGAAGATGATTCC
>NZ_WIXM01000043.1 GCF_010993965.1 Gracilibacillus sp. YIM 98692
TGACATGTGGAGCTGACGAATACTAATCGATCGAGGACTTAACTATAATGATGAACGCTTTAAACCGCTTGGTTTTGATGTCTATCTTTCTCTTATCTAGTTTTGAAGATACATAGTTTTTAAAACATAAAGGATGTTCAACTTTCATCCTACAAGTCTAGTAGCAATAGCGGAGAGGTCACACCTGTTCCCATGCCGAACACAGCAGTTAAGTTCTCCAGCGCCCATGGTAGTTGGGGCTTTGCCCCCGCAAGAGTAGGACGCCGCTAGGCAAATGAATAAAACGCTCCACAGTACCTTAACGGTAGAGCAATCGACTTTTTTCGATCTTTCGTAGATTTCAAATCTACCTGTGGAGCATTTATTTCTGAAAAATGATTGGCCCGTTGGTCAAGTGGTTAAGACACCGCCCTTTCACGGCGGTAACACGGGTTCGAATCCCGTACGGGTCACCACTTAAATTTTTGAACAGGAAGGCATGTTACAATCGCAACGTCCTGTGCTTCGGAGGATTAGCTCAGCTGGGAGAGCACTTGCCTTACAAGCAAGGGGTCGCAGGTTCGAGCCCTGCATCCTCCACCATTTATAAAATTATATTTTTATCGTCGCGGGGTGGAGCAACGAGCGTTACATCCACCGATTTTACAGCGAATAACCTCGAAGCATTGAACTTCAAAGAATAAGCTAGCAGATGCAGAGGTTAGGATTTTATACATGACGTAAAGCGTGTTATTTATTATCATATTATATTATTTATTGTCGCGGGGTGGAGCAGTCTGGTAGCTCGTCGGGCTCATAACCCGAAGGTCGCAAGTTCAAATCTTGCCCCCGCAACCAAAATTTTCTCACTACGTTGAATAGGCTTCAGTGCTAGAAAATGATCGTGGTGCTCGAAAGAGTGCAACCAAAATAATTCACTAACTACGTCGATAAAACATCCTTGATAGTGAATATAAGTGGTACTCGGAAGAGTGCAACCAAAATTTTCTCACTACGTCGAATAGTCTTCAGTGCTAGAAAATAATCATAGTGCCCTAAGGGTGCAACCAACATTTTCTTATAACTTGGTCCGGTAGTTCAGTTGGTTAGAATGCCTGCCTGTCACGCAGGAGGTCGCGGGTTCGAGTCCCGTCCGGACCGCCATGTTGCCGGTCTAGCTCAACTGGTAGAGCAACTGACTTGTAATCAGTAGGTTGGGGGTTCAAGTCCTCTGGCCGGCACCACTTAAGAGCCATTAGCTCAGTTGGTAGAGCAACGAGCAACACTTCTACCGAATAATCTGCGAGTAACCTCGAAGCATATACAACAGTGAATAAGCTAGTAGATGCAGAGGTCTTTATATTTAGAATATAATATAAGATATAACACATTTTAAAATAGGAGCCATTAGCTCAGTTGGTAGAGCATCTGACTTTTAATCAGAGGGTCGGAGGTTCGAATCCTCCATGGCTCATCAAGGAAGTTATGGTTCGGATTCTCACCTGCGGTTCCCCTTTCTTCATTTTGAAGGATATAGGAAGAAAGGACTAGCCTGTGGCGTCGGAATCCTCCATAGCTCACCATCTTACGCGGGTGTGGCGGAATTGGCAGACGCGCTAGATTTAGGATCTAGTGTCTCTCGACGTGGGGGTTCAAGTCCCTCCACCCGCATTTGTTTATAATATGATGCAAGCGCGGAAGTAGTTCAGTGGTAGAACACCACCTTGCCAAGGTGGGGGTCGCGGGTTCGAATCCCGTCTTCCGCTCCATGACAACTTAATCATTTTGTTTGCCAGATGATTAAGAAGTAATACAACCCATGCCGGGGTGGCGGAATTGGCAGACGCACAGGACTTAAAATCCTGCGGTGGGTTTCCACCGTGCCGGTTCGAGTCCGGCCCTCGGTACCACTTAGCGCCCGTAGCTCAATTGGATAGAGCGTTTGACTACGGATCAAAAGGTTAGGGGTTCGACTCCTCTCGGGCGCGCCATTTCGGGAAGTAGCTCAGCTTGGTAGAGCACTTGGTTTGGGACCAAGGGGTCGTAGGTTCGAATCCTGTCTTCCCGACCATTGATAATAAGGGGCCTTAGCTCAGCTGGGAGAGCGCCTGCTTTGCACGCAGGAGGTCAGCGGTTCGATCCCGCTAGGCTCCATATTTATATTTTGGCGGTGTAGCTCAGCTGGCTAGAGCGTACGGTTCATACCCGTGAGGTCGGGGGTTCGATCCCCTCCGCCGCTATAATTGGACCCTTAGCTCAGTTGGTTAGAGCTATCGGCTCATAACCGATCGGTCGCAGGTTCGAATCCTGCAGGGTCCATTTTCAGTTTATATTGTTTGGAGGAGTACCCAAGTCTGGCTGAAGGGAGCGGTCTTGAAAACCGCCAGGGGCTTCACGGCCCGCGGGGGTTCGAATCCCTCCTCCTCCGCCATACATAATACATATCATATAGCAATATACGAGATTGGCTCGGTAGCTCAGTCGGTAGAGAAACCGTAAAACATCTAGAATTTACATCGATGTAGGTTTTGCGAGGAGCGTATGCTTCACCGAAAAACGTGCAACGTGACGAGCACAGGACATCTTTGAAATTACTTCGAAACCAATCTAAATGCGAGTTAATAAATAATTTACCATTGTAACTTGGCTCGGTAGCTCAGTCGGTAGAGCAACGGACTGAAAATCCGTGTGTCGGCGGTTCGATTCCGTCCCGAGCCACCACTTTTTATAGTGGAGGGATAGCGAAGTTGGCCAAACGCGGCGGACTGTAAATCCGCTCCCATCGGGTTCGTAGGTTCGAGTCCTACTCCCTCCACCAGTAATACTAAAAAGTGTTAGGCCTAAAATTCATACTTCATAACATGCGGGTGTAGTTTAGTGGTAAAACCTCAGCCTTCCAAGCTGATGTCGAGGGTTCGATTCCCTTCACCCGCTCCATTTTTATATATGGGCCTGTAGCTCAGCTGGTTAGAGCGCACGCCTGATAAGCGTGAGGTCGGTGGTTCAAGTCCACTCAGGCCCATTTTTTATTTCTTCCCTATTGACTTCCATACCTTCTTATATATATTATTTTGATTTGCGCCCTTAGCTCAGCAGGATAGAGCAACAGCCTTCTAAGCTGTGGGTCAGAGGTTCGAATCCTCTAGGGCGCGTATTGTAATTTTACTCCACAACATTTCTCACTAAGATTAGATCTACTAACGACCATATCAATAAGCACACGTAAACATTTACCTCTTTCTTTTACATCAACTAATTACCCAAAACTTTTAGATTATGAAAATAGAATAGAAAATGATATAACATAATTAGGGACAATAGATACATGAAAGGAGTACTTGTATATGACCAAGCACTATGTATTTGTCTACGGTACTTTGAGGTCTCACGGGTCCAATCATCACTTTATGCAAGATGCTGAATTAGCAGCCTCCGAATGCTGGACGTATGGAAAACTGTACGATGTTGGCGTTGGTTTTCCAGCTATGACATTGGACGATAACCATAAAGTATATGGCGAGTTATACATAGTATCAGACGAAACCTTAGAATCTATCAACTGGCTTGAAGGCTACCAAGGTCCAGGAAAAAGTAACCATTATGATCGTATGGAGAGAACCGTATACACAGACGTTAGAGCGGTGACTGCTTATGTGTATATATACGATACAGAGCAAGTGCAAGGACTGCAAGAGATCACAAGCGGTGATTGGATATCTTGCCAATTAAAGAAAGGATAAAGCGTCGCTGCCAAGGAGTGACTCGAAAACAGCAAATGGTGGCTCGTAACGTGAAAAAAGTGGCGCGAATGTGCTATGAAGTCGGAGGTGAAATAATGCATGAAATTTCCCAACTATCAAAAATGAATGCCTTCTCTTCTTTTTCTTTTGTTTATAAAAGTACGAAAGATCCACAAAAGGAATTACCGGAACACACCCATGATTTTTATGAAATTGTCTATGTTTATAAAGGGAAAGGTGTTTTATTCGTGGATGATACTTTCTACCAAATGAGAAGAGGGGATGTATTCATTATTCCGAATAACACCATTCATCACGCAACCCCAGAAGAAGACGACCCTATCACTTCATCTGTGATATTTATTAGTCCAGATTCTGTTTTATCCAATACGATCGAAGAATCCTACTCTTTTTCTTATTTGTTTGAGCTTATAAAAAATAAGAAAGATTACAAAATCATCTTAGAGCAGCCTCAATACTATCAATTGGAAAGTAAATTGTTAAACATCTATAAAGAACTTTTGGAAAATCAAGTTGGTGCTAAACATGCTTCATTACTCATTATTCAGCAAATTATATTAGATTTATATCGGATATACCTTAGAAAAAACCAAGAATCCAAAAGGTTAGAAGAGTTCGCTTATTCTTGGATAAACGAGATATTAAGATTTATAGATAAAAACTTACATAAACGATTAACGTTAATGGATCTCGCCAATCAGGCACTTGTCAGTCCAGCGCATCTCAGTAGAGTTTTTAAAGAAACGACAGGAATGAGTCTGACATCGTACATCAATAAAAAACGGACATTAAAGGCGAAAGAGTTATTGATAAATGACATACACGATACGATAGATAGTATTGCAGAACGAACGGGTTTTCAAAGCATGCCACATTTTTACCGCACTTTTAAAACATATATGGGTACTACGCCTTCTAAGTTCCGCAAGCAGTCAAAATTATAAATGAGACACACTTGATATCAAAAAAGAGTATAAAAAGAGCAATATGCGCAATTTTTATTTCAAATGATTACTGATATGATATAGAAACAATAAAATCTCTTTTTAAGGGAGTGTATCTATTTGAAGGGTATCGTTTGTGAAAAACCTGAAGTGTTTAAGTGGAAAGAACAAGATGAACCTAAAAGACAGGAAGGAGAAGCCATTGTTAACCTGAAGCGTATGGGAGTTTGTGGTACGGACTTGCATGCTTTTAAGGGGCAGCAGCCTTTCTTTCAGTATCCAAGAGTATTAGGGCATGAGTTAGCTGGTGTAATTGAATCGATCGATGATAATCCTTACAACTTAGAGAGTGGAGATCAAGTTTCGGTTATTCCTTATTTGGAGTGTGGACAATGTGTAGCATGCCGAAATGGAAAGCCGAATTGTTGTACAGATATGAAAGTAATAGGAGTTCATGTGGATGGAGGGATGTGTGAAAAAATATCTGTTCCTTACAACCATCTAGTAAAAACAAATGACTTAACATTAGATCAATCAGCTGTAATAGAGCCGCTTAGTATTGGTGCACATGCTGTTAGAAGATCTCCTGTTCAAAAAGGAGATACAGTACTAGTCATAGGTGCCGGCCCCATTGGATTAGGAGTTATGGCTTTTCTTAAACAGGAAGGTGCCAAAGTAATAGCGATGGATATTAGTGAGGATCGGTTAAGGTTTTGCCGTAAATGGACACAAGTAGATGAAACGATTCATGCATTAGAAAGTCCGTTTGAAACTTTAAAAAATATGACGAATGGTGATATGCCGAAGATTGTTATGGATGCAACTGGGAATAGAAAATCGATGATGGATGCGTTCCAGTACACAGCCAATGGCGGAACCTTAATCTATGTTGGTTTAGTGAAATCTGATATTACATTTTTTGATCCAGATTTTCATGCAAAGGAACAGACTTTAATGGCAAGCAGAAATGCCACAATAGAAGATTTCCATTATGTGAAGCAGTCGATCAAAAATAACCGTATAAATGTTAGCGATTACATTACGCATCGATGTCATTTTGAGGATGTCATGGATACATTCCATGAATGGTTGAAGCCAGAGAATGGAGTTATAAAAGCGATGATTGAATGGTGAAAATCACTGAAATGAGGTGATATGTGTGAGTACTAGGAGTAAATTATTGTGGTATAAAGAGCCGGCAAAGGATTGGAATGAAGCGTTGCCGATTGGTAATGGCAGGCTGGGTGGAATGGTTTTTGGGCAAGTGACAAAAGAGAAAATACAGTTAAACGAAGATACGGTTTGGTATGGAGGGCCACGCGATCGCATTAATCCAGATGCACTTCCCAATCTATCAAAAGTAAGAGAATTGCTTTCACAAGGCAAATTAAATCAAGCCGAGGAATTGGCCAAATTATGCTTTTCTGGTATTCCAAATTCTCAACGTCATTATGAACCATTAGGGGAACTCCTTATCGATTTTAACGAAGAAGATTATACACACTATTATAGAGAATTAGATTTGAATAATGGAATAGTAAAAACAAAGTACCGTTCGGATGGCATAGATTTTCAAAGGGAAGTGTTTACGAGCTATCCAGATCAAGTAATGGTCATGAGGTTTACTGCTTCGGATGGAAACGCCATTTCATTTCAAGCAAATTTAGATAGAGGGAATACAAGGAATTTAGATACTACCCAACCACTTTCCTCTAATAGCCTAGTAATGAAGGGAGAAACAGGTGGAAGTGATGGTATTGCTTTTTCAACTGTTATGAGGGTGATTGTAGATGATGGGACCGTTCAAACGCTTGGTAACCGGATATGTGTGGAAGATGCCAGCACTGTGACCATTTTGTTATCAGCTGCGACTACCTATCGATTCCAAGATCCAGAAAAGCAATGCTTAGAAGTGATAGCATCCGCAGAGAAGAAGCTATATCAAAACTTAAAGTCTTCTCATATAGAGGATTATCAAACACTGTTTCATCGAGTTGAATTGGAGATCGAGGATCAGAATGAACAGCAATCATTACCTACAAATGAGAGATTAGAACGGATGAAACAAGGTGAAAAGGATATCGGCTTGATCAATACATATTTTCATTTTGGCAGATATTTACTCATTTCGTCGAGTCGACCAAACTCTCTTCCAGCGACATTACAAGGTATTTGGAATGATCGCATGCTTCCACCTTGGGATAGTAAGTATACGATTAATATCAATGCACAAATGAATTATTGGCCTGCTGAAGTTTGCCATTTGTCAGAATGTCATGAGCCATTGTTTCACCTCATTGAGAAAATGCGAGAATCTGGCAGGTTAACAGCTCAGAAAATGTATGACTGTCGCGGATTTACGGCTCATCATAATACCGATATTTGGGGAGATACAGCACCGCAAGATATTTACCCTCCAGCTAGTTATTGGCCGATGGGGGCAGCATGGCTGTGTCTGCATTTATGGGAACATTATCAATATAACAGTGACAGAGAGTTTTTAGCAAAAGCTTATGAAACGATGAAAGAAGCGGCATTATTTTTTGTCGATTTCCTTGTTGAAAATAAAGATGGGTATATGATTACCACCCCTTCTGTATCACCAGAAAATTCATATAAGTTATCAAGTGGGGAGATAGGGAAAATGTGTGAAGCGCCATCAATGGACAGTCAAATTCTCCATGCTCTTTTCTCTAACTGTATTGCGGCAAGTGAGATTTTAGAGGGTGACGAAGCATTCCGTGATCAGTTACTTCATCTAAGATCAAAGCTGCCTGAGATTCAGATCGGAAAATATGGCCAAATTCAAGAGTGGTTAGAAGATTATGAAGAAGCGGAACCTGGCCACCGTCACATCTCTCATTTATTTGCCTTGCATCCTAGTAATCAAATATCCCCAATGGAGACACCTGAATTAGCTAAGGCAGCTGAAGTAACTTTAAAGCGAAGATTGGAGCATGGCGGCGGGCATACCGGCTGGAGTCGAGCATGGATTATCAACATGTGGGCGCGTCTACTTAAAGGGGAAGATGCCTATGAAAATATCATGGAACTCTTAAAATCATCTACTCTACCAAATTTATTTGATAACCACCCGCCATTTCAAATTGATGGGAATTTTGGCGCTACAGCAGCTATCGCTGAGATGATCGTCCAAAGTCATCAAAACGAGATTCATCTTTTACCTGCCTTGCCAAAAGATTGGGCAACTGGTTATGTAAAAGGACTAAAGGCTAGAGGTGGATTAGAGTTAGAAATCAAGTGGCAAGATTATCAATTAATAGATGTCCATATTAAAGCAACACAATCAAGAGTCTGCCGTATAAGAGTGGATCAACCATTAGAGATTAGGATAGATAGCGGAAAAGTTCACCAAGTAGAAGATGGTTTATTTGAATTTGATGTACAAAAGGGTCATTCGTATCAATTAACTTTTAACTCTAAATAGTGACCATAGGAGGAAAAAGAATGAATGATAATATAAAACATATAGAACAGCGTTATGATGTGCAAATAGATTATATTGTTGATCAACATTTTTCAGGGAAAGATGGGGCAGATTATAAGGGCAAACAGGTTTATTCCTCTATTCAAAAGGCTTTAGACAGTGTAGAAGAGGATTCTGCTGTTATTTTTATTTCCGAGGGAATATTTTATGAGAAATTAGAAGTAAAAAAGCCTTCGATTACATTAATAGGTGAGGATAGAGACAAAACTATTGTGACGTATGATGTGGCGAGTGGAACAGAGAAAAATGATGGTACGACATATGGCACATTTGGAAGCGCAAGTGTTACTGTTAGACAACTGAATTTCACTGCCATCAATCTGACTTTTGAGAATGGTTTTGATTACTTGAATGAATATCGAAAAAGGGAGGATGATCCGACGAAAGTTCCTCATATCCAAGCGGTTGCTTTTCGTACCGCAGACGACAGTGATAACGCTATGTTTGAGGATTGTCGCTTTCGAGGTTATCAAGATACGTTGCTTGTCGATGCTGGTACTCATTACTTTACTAACTGTTGGGTAGAAGGTGCGGTAGATTTTATTTTTGGTGCAGGCCAGGCAGTGTTTGAAGCATGTAATATTGTTTCGTTAGATCGAGGAGAAAAAGAGAATAATGGTTATATTACCGCTGCGAGTACATCGATACATGTACCATATGGTTATTTATTTGAATCTTGTAAACTATTCAAAGAGTCAAAGAATATGGCAGATGACACGGTGTACTTAGGAAGGCCTTGGCACCCAGGTGGAGATCCTGCTGCACAGGCCAGTGTATTGTTTTATCAGTGTGACATGGATGCTCATATCAAAGCACAGGGATGGACAGAGATGGGCGGATTCTCTCCAATGGAAGCACGGCTGTATGAATATGATAATAAAGGTGCCGGAGCCATCTCGAATGATAGAAGGAGAATCCTTACTAGACAAGAAGCAGAACGGTTTCGTGATTATTTACGGAAAAGCTGTGTAAGGGAGGCAGTAAATATCTCTTAAGCATGCTTCTAGACGGGAGCATGCTGCCGAGGAAGCTGAAGCCGTGCCCCCGGAAAGCGAAGTAGTATTTCTGGAGCGGTATTCAGAGCTTTTTTAAGGCATATGTCACAGTTTTGTTCTACTACGATACTAATGCATGTCAGAAAAATCGTGAAGGGCCGGACTGTTTTTATTACAATATGGGAAGGGGCTATTTCACTTCCCTCAACCCCTTCCCATCTAAAATCTCTTGAACTCCCTCTTCACAAACACCATAGGAACGCCAGGAACAAGATTGGCAGACTGCTTGAATGTCAGATGGCGTGACATACTTTTGAATACGAGATTCGATAACTTCCCATTTCAGGATTTGCCCAATATTCAAGTCTAACTTCTCTAGAATAGCGGCATCTCTTTCATAGATCGTATCGTTTTGACAATGATATTTGCCGTTATTGGGATATTTCTCACATAAGTGATCCGGTCCTTTGACAAGGAGAATCTCTGTCTTAGGGTTTTCTCGCAATTTACTATGTAAAAGTGTCATATTTTCTATGTAATCTTCGGAATAGCCCATTCCCCGATAACCTAATAAACAAAACAAATGATGCCCTCGAAGTTTATACATCGTTCCCCTCCAGTACTATATATTTCTATTGTTAACCTGTGAAAACATAAGGTTAACACAACTTTCATGATAACATATTTCTAATTAGATATTGGACATAAATACAATCCTTGGAAAGGATGGTCGAAGAAAAAAGTATGAGTCCAATTAAAAAAACTGCTTCGTTGCACTATCGTTAGTGCCTCCGAAGCAGAGATATCATTTCATCTCGTTCATTTTTTAAAAAGAGGTGACTAAAAGAAACATATGACGAGAAAAAATGAACCGTACAATAATCTTATTGAAGGAGGTGTATGCGAAGTATCAAACCATTCATAAAATCAGAAGGCAGTGCCTTACTTCGATTTTCGTATTTCCTGCAACACGATTGCTAAATTCCCAATAGAAGTGTTAACCATTCTTTCATAAATATCTAATATTAGTTGTCCATATCGATCTCCAGGTACTGCCCACTTTCCGTTTAATCCAACCCAAGATTTAGCAGAACCTCTTGTGACCAAGTCAAATCGAGGGTCGAGTAACTTGTATCGATCAGGCAGTGGGTGGGTTGAAGCATATGCGTAAAGGTGCTGAATATGAGCAAGGACGCCATCTCTTGGTGTATCAAAGCTTGCACCAGGCTGACCCGGACCAGTAGCACCTAATCCGCAAAAGTTATTTTGATCCGGCTGTACAATGCCAGTAAATCGTAAAAAGTCTGTTTCGTGCATCGCTTGGGCAAAGGCGATATCTCCGCGAATGCCATAATACTCTCCGAAAGTGAGGTAGAAGTTGGCTATTTCGAGTGCATCTGGGTTGATGGTTTTGACATATTGATTCATTAGCTCAGGTGATACATAGGTTTTACCTAAAATCGAGTATCCAGTAGGGGAAGTAGGTGGGTCGGGTGAATCTGAGTCACTTCCCTCGGTTACGATAAACGCATCTTCTATTCCTGCATTTTTTACTTCTTCTAAGCGTTTTTCTGCGTTTTCTTTGTTGGAAAAGGCACCAGCTTGAACCCGATACCATGTACTGCCATCAATAGTCGTCGAATAGACAAAGGAATCAATACCATGTGAATCGAGATGATGCTCGCGTTTGTCGGCATTATCTTTCGATTGAAAGGATCCTGCTATCACTTTGTAAAGCGTACCGCTATCTTCTTTTTGCTCCAGATTAAAGGCTTTCGCTAATCCATTCACATGACCTCTTGCCACTTTTTTACGCCAGGAAGGATCTTTGATCAATGCTGCATCATCTTTTTGATCAATAAACCCATTTTCCGTTAAAAGGGCAGGCATGGTGGTTTCCCTTAGGACATGGAAGTTCGCCTTTTTCTTGCCGCGATCTTTTAAATCATTGACTTTTATGATTTCGGCATGCATGATGTCTTGATATTGAGCGGTTTGTGACGAGTCGGATAAACTACTATGAATGTAGTCTTCATATCCCCGTGCAGATCCGTTATAGGCATTGCAGTGTATCGATAAATAGTAATCGGCTCCCCAGTCATTCGCCTCATTGGTGCGCTCACTTAGACTTTTTGTTTGATCCGTGGTTCGGCTCATGTTTACATCTACATTTTCATATTCACTCGTTAACATATCACGAATTTTCAGTGCGATATCCAGGTTCATTTCCTTTTCTGTTAGGCCGTTACCTGTAGCTCCTGAATCTGTCCCGCCATGGCCAGGATCTAGATAAAGTTTCATCATCAACCTCCTTTCTGTTATGAAAAAGTATGATGCACAATATATCATATGAAATATTTTAAAATCGAAATGGACAAATTGTTTAGAAAACAAAAAATTAGGGCAATGCCGAGTAAATGAATAAAGCGTTTTAATTTTTTGTGTTATGATAGATTATGAATCTATTGTAAAAAGCGAAAGGATGAACCCTATGCCGCAAGTAACGATGACATTTCCAGAAGGAAGACACAAAGTATTGACATTGAGCTATGACGATGGAAGAGGAGCTGATCGAAGACTTGTCGATATTTTTAATCAGCATGGCATTAAAGCAACCTTCCACATCAACTCCGGCCTGCTTGGTGAAGGTGACCGCATTCCAGCCGAGGAAATTCCGTCCTTATACCAAGGCCATGAAGTATCTGCGCATACCGTCACACATCCAACCATCGAAAGATCCCCGAAAGAACAGATCATCCAAGAAATCATCGAAGACCGAAAAGTCTTAGAAAACATCGTCGGATACACGGTAAGAGGCCTATCTTATCCAAATGGATCCTATAACTCGCTCATCCAAGATATGCTGCCATACCTTGGCATTGAATACGCTAGAACCGTTCACAGCACCGGCAACTTCGCGATGCCAGATAACTTTGTAGAATGGAATCCAACCTGTCATCATAACCGCAATTTATTAGAACTCGCAGAAACATTTGTTCACTTACACAAAAAACAATATCTTAACATGTTTTATGTGTGGGGCCACAGCTACGAGTTCGACAATGACCAAAACTGGCATCTGATCGAAGAATTCAGCCAATATATCGGCAACCGCTCTGAGATTTGGTACGCCACCAATATCGAAATCGTCGACTATGTAAATGCCTTCCGAAACCTCAAATTTTCAGCAGACAGCCGATTCGTCTATAATTCATCTGCCATTTCCGTCTGGTTGAACGTAGACGGTCAAGTTGTCGAAGTAAAAAGCGGGAGTCAAATCGAACTAACTGCGCAGAAAAGCTACCGTTAGAGCCTCGGAAGTTAAGGAGTGTGAAAATATGAGAAAAGTAGAAATCATGCCATATGATGAAGCATGGCCTGAAAAATACTTAGAAGCATCGGAAGAGATCAAAACCGTATTAGGACAAGAGCTTTTGTATTTGTACCATATTGGCAGTACATCTATTCCTGGTATGGCTGCCAAACCGATTATAGATATTTTAGCAGAGGTGCAGGATATCCAAAGAATAGATGATTATAACAATGAGATGGTGAAGCAAGGCTATACACCAAAAGGAGAAAATGGGATAGAAGGACGCCGATATTTTGTAAAAGGGAATGATGAGGAAAGAACCCATCATGTTCATATTTTTGAAACCGGATCCAAAGAAATCATCAAACACTTAGCCTTTAGAGAATATTTAACCTATCACGAACAAGACATGGAAAGATATAAAAAGGTGAAGGAAGATCTAGCTGAAAAATATCCCGAAAACGTAAAATTATATCAGGAGGAAAAAGCATCACTTATCGATGAATTAAATCAAAAAGCATTAGACTGGGTTAAAGGTCGGTAAAGACAAGGTTCATCGGTCATTTCTTTGGTCGTAGTGAATATCATTGTAATGCTATGTATATTGTCTTTTTATTAGTCGTTGTAAAAAAGGTATGCTCACGGACATTTACAAAGGGTAACTGGCCTGGGTGAGAATGTCCGTGAGAAAGATCTAACGACCATGTGAGGTTCGAGATCGAATGAAAATGTTTGTTGAGCCCAAAATGAAATGAATGTGCCCCAACATTCATCACTATTGTAGAACGTTTAATGCTTCTCTAACCTTATAAGCAAAGGATAGCGGAGGTTCAACAGATTGAAAGTGAATGTAAAGAATCGTCGGTTTTGTGTACAACCAATGATTGTGAAGGGCGCTAATAATGATGCCGTTTTTAGCTAATATTTGTGTGAACAAAGGGATCTCTTCTTCTAGAATAACGGTTTCACCTAAATTAAGCGCCTTTCCTTCCTCATCCAACGATTCAAACATGAATTCAGCATGCAGTTCTCCCCGACTGGGACGTCCTTGAATCGTTACATTCAGATCACGATGTTTTTCTACTGCACAAACACCCTTTTCAAGGTTTGGTTCGCCACCTAAAATGTGAGCAAATTGCTGACAAAGTGTGTGGTAATGGTTCAACTAACTCACCAGCTTTCGCATGCGTACTTATAAGAAATCTCGAGAAAGCTTTAAAGGTATTTCTCAAAATGGCATCTAATACATTGGAAATTGCCCTGGCACCCCATGATGGGAATGGTCGTGCATATTCATATAATGATGCGAATGATCCTGCATGTTCATATAATATTTTTCTACTTGCATCACGTATTTAAAGTGTAATTGATAGTAATACATATGCTTTTGCGGATCCACGTACTCATATCTTTTCGCAAGTAAACCTGTGAGATTTGCTTTTGTTAATAGATCTTTTAATTTTTCATCGATATGCATGAAAAATCCTCCCAAATTTCAGTGTCAGTGTAGGGTATTCATCCATGTGCATTTGGTGTGGTTCATTGGCCTAGTGAATGGAAATATTGTTTTTTATGGTAATATAAAGAGAGACTTCCATCAGTGGGGGCTTACGAACGATTGTTCACCGTGATAAAATCATAAAAGGACAGGGGGAATGGTAAAAATGAAACAAATCAATCAATATCTCGATTCGGTATTTACAGAGCAAGATGATCTTTTGGAGGAAGTACTTGTGTTGATAGAGGAACATGGCATGCCTTCTATTTCTGTATCTGCTTCTTCAGGCAAGCTGCTTACGATGCTGATATCCATGTCAGGGGCAAAACATGTGTTGGAAATCGGAGCGCTTGGCGGATATAGCGGGATTTGTCTGGCTCGAGGATTTGGCAGTGAAGGGACCCTAACTTCGCTTGAATTAGAAGAAAAGCATGCTGATCTAGCTTACGGTAATCTTACCAAAGCAGGGTTTGGTGATCAGGTATCGTATAGGACAGGTCCTGCATTAGAAAGCTTGGAAAAACTGGCAGATGAAAAGAAAACATTCGATTTTTTCTTTATTGATGCAGATAAGGATAACTATGAGAATTACTTAAACTACTGTGTAAAGCTAGCAGAACCAGGTGCCTTGATTGTAGCAGATAATGTATTAGCTGGTGGAAGCGTCATCGATTCAGAAACCAAGCCAAAGCGTTACACAGACTTCATGAAAAAGTTCAATCAAACAGTAGCAAACCACCCTCAATTACAATCCATGCTCATTCCCATCGGAGACGGATTGACCGTTTCAAGAGTCAAGTAAAGGGGCTGTCCCATATAAATGTACTTGAATTCAGCAACTGGAATATGCGAGACTCCAGCGGGAAAAGCGGGCCAAAGAGACCCCGCAACGAGGAACGAGTGAGGAGGCTCGTGGTTCGCCCGCGGAAAGCGAGTATATTTCAGTTGCGTGTACAGTGAAACACTTTTTGAGACAGACTCTTTATGAAAAACGCCCTACTATCTCTTGATTCAGCTTATAAATTTCCCTAGCCATGGATTCTAAAATATAGACAACAGGTATCTGTGTGGTGATGTTGGCTTGTTCAAAAAATTCCTCTGTGACATAATATGGAATATTGATGTCCGACATATTGGCAATCGTGGACAGTTTCGAATTGGTAATGCTGATCACTTTGCTTCCTTCTTGTTTCAGCTGATGCAGATGTGTGATTGTAAAAGGGGTTTCTCCTGTAACGGATAGTGCGAGCGTCACACTATGAGACCTGAGCTTCGAGTGAATAGGAAAGTGCGGGTCTTTGATATAAAGCGAAAATTTTCCCAAGCTTGAAAAATATCTGGCGCCATATTCTGCTAAAATACCAGAGCTGCCGATCCCTATAAATATCACGTTTTCGGCATCAGCTACGAGCTTGGCTGCTTTTTTTATATTTTCTTCTATATCTCCATTACTCAACGTGCGTTCAAAAAATTCTACGACGGAATGTTCCGCGTTTTTGATGTTTGTCTTATGATTTTCTTCTACATCCATTTTCAATTTTACTTTAAATTCGGAAAAACCATCACATCCCAACTTTCGGCAAAAACGTAAGATCGATGCGGTGGATACATGGGTTTCATCTGCCAGTTCGCGAATCCTCATATAGATGAATTTCTCTTTGTTTTGCGTGATGTATTGGTATAAAGACATTTCCAATTCATTGAATGAAGCGATGATGTCATTGGTAAACATATAGGTCTTGTCTCCTTATTTTAAAATACCTTCCTTTATTCTAGCATAAAACGAATGATGTAACACAGTGTTATATTTATGTTACAAATCACTTGCGTTGTAATGAAAATCAAGATACCGCTTTCTATATTTACAAGGTTACGGGCACTGGTTATGATGCAGAGAAGGTTATAAATTTTATACTATCATAAAGTATAAATTATGGTTGATAGTATAAGTAAAACTAAGGCTTTCGCCATTAAGACTTGGCGATAAGCCAGTTTTTCTTTACCGTATCAGAAAGTATAAATTGTCAGCAAGGAAGTAGTTCGACGAGGCGGCCAATTTGAAGTAGATAGATAAGGGCAACTACGGCTCTGCTGTCGCCTAAAGGCACGGCAATCGCCGAGTTTTCTTTATCAAACAACAAACAGTATAGAGTATGAGAGAATAATGGGGAGGTCAAAACATGAAGACTTATCAATTCCCTAAAGGGTTTTTATGGGGAGGAGCAACGGCTGCGAATCAAATTGAAGGTGGCTTTCATGAAGGAAATAAAGGGTTAAATATTGCAGATGTGCTGCCGGGCGGAAAAGAAGAGAGGCTGAACATTTTACAATCACCGGGTTTTCAATTCGAAATTGATCGGGAGAAATATTCTTATCCGAACCATGAGGCGATTGATTTTTATCATCGTTACAAAGAAGATATTGCCTTATTTGCAGAAATGGGCTTTAAAGTGTTCCGCATGTCGATTGCTTGGACAAGAATTTTTCCGAATGGAGATGAGCGAGAACCAAACGAAGACGGCTTATCATTCTATGATCGAGTATTTGATGAACTGCAAAAGCATGGCATAGAACCTGTTGTGACGATTTCTCACTATGAAATGCCGCTAAATCTTGTGAAAGAATATGGTGGATGGAGAAGTCGTGAAGTGATTACCTTTTTTGAAAGATATGTGAATGCGATCTTCCATCGTTTCAAAGATAAAGTGAAGTATTGGATGACATTTAACGAAATCAATAGTGGATTTGTGATGCCGATTCAAGGGTTAGGTTTTTCGATTCAAAAAGAAGAAGATAAATACCAGCCGACATTCCAAGCATTCCATCACCAATTTGTTGCGAGCGCCATTGCGGTGAAAGCGTGTCATGACATCATTCCAGATGCTCAAATCGGCTGTATGATTTTATATGCGCCGGTATACGCTTATGATGCGAATCCAGAAAATGTGATGTATGCATTACAAGAAGAGCGCTTTTTCAATTACTTCTGTGCAGATGTGCAGGTCAGAGGGAAATATCCTGCCTTTATTAACCGCTATTTCAAAGAGCATAACATTGAATTAGACATTCGAGACGGCGATTTGGAATTAATCGAAGAGGGCACGGTTGATTATATTGGCTTTAGCTATTACATGTCGAGAACAGAGAAGAAAGATAAGTCTGATTTGAACACGGCAGAAGGAAACATTATTGGCGGTGTAAAAAATCCATTCTTAAAAGCAAGTGATTGGGGCTGGGAGATTGACCCGATCGGATTGCGTATCAGCTTAAACCAATTGTATGATCGCTATCAGGTACCGCTTTTTGTGGTGGAAAATGGGCTAGGAGCATATGACAAAGTAGAAGAAGACGGCTCGATCGAAGATGACTATCGTATCGAATATCTCCGCGACCACATCAAGGCAATGGGAGAAGCAATAGAAGATGGCGTCGACTTGATGGGCTATACAAGTTGGGGCTGTATTGATTTAGTCAGTGCGTCGTCTGGTCAGTTCTCGAAACGTTATGGTTACATTTATGTCGACAAACACGATGACGGAAGCGGGACATTAGAACGCAAAAAGAAAAAATCTTTCTATTGGTATCAAGAGGTGATTGCATCTAATGGGGAGAAGTTATAGGGTTGATGGAATAAAACGTTTCTTCATTTAATGAAGAAACGTTTTTTCTTGTGTTAGAACGAATGAAGAGGAAATTTATGTTAGAATAGGGGACCAGGATCGCGCCACAATTTTTGGAATGGGCCATTTTTCTGCTTAAATGGGCCACTTTTTTTGAGAAAGGGGTCACTTTATAGTAGAAACGGGGCAGTATTATAGATTAACAGGGCACTTTTTCGTATAAACGGGTCACTTTTTCAAATAATACAATATCCTTATCTTGAGTTGACACTTCGTTTGGTTCATCTCGTCTAATTTTAAAAGGAGGGATATGTATGACATTTTTGAAAAGATTTTTTCTCTATATTGGTAACATGTTCATTGGCATTATGGCTTTTTATCTTTATATATATATCTTTGGGTAGCTTTCAGTTGGGGAGAGACATTTCACTTTTTCTCGATCGAGTCATTTATCAGTTTGTTTACTAGCGCTGTGATTTTCTTGGGATTCAATTATTTGATGTTAAGGAAAGAATCGGCTGCGAAAACGCATTGGTGGATTTCATTAGGGATTGTGGTACTTACGATTATGCTGATTGTATTTATTTTGGAGTATTTATAGAGCGAAGGAAAGAAAGGTTCGAAAGCTGAAAAGTGAGAAGTAAGAAGTAAAAGTGGGTGTAGGTATGCTTGTTGGGATCATATTTGTTATTTTAATTAGTATCATTCTCTTATTTTTATTTGTCTTAAGAAAGCATATATTCAACAAAAAAATCATTTATATTTTAATGGGGATGATGGTGATTTGGGGTGGGTATAAACTAGTCACCATGCCATTCATATCGAAAGAAGAAGCGGTGGTGAAAGCTAAAAAAACGGTGGCTCCATATACATACAGACCACTATATCGGGTGAATGCTGAGATCTATGAACGAAATACTGGGGGTTCATATTGGTCAGTAGCCATCGCTATAACGAATGGTTCATATGCAGAAGTTTATATAGACGCAAGAAGCGGAGAGATCTTGTCGGCGAAAATAAATAAGTTAAATGGAAATGATATAGAAATTAAGGAAAGGTGACTATAGGAACGCGCCACTTTTTGATGCTTTCACGCCACTTTTTATGGGATACGAGCCACTATTAAAGGAACGAGGTTTATCGTTCCAGTTTTTTAATCACATTTTTTACATTTTCAATTATTAATAGGCTCTGGAGGGAATGCCTTGATCAAAAAAATATTAAGTTTTACACTAATGATTACATATCTTGGTGCTTGTGATCAAACAGAAGAAGAATCTTTTGACGTTACACCTGCTGCTATAATAGAAAAAGGATCAGGATGGAAAAAAGCAGATTTACCATGGGAAGATTTTTTCGCCCAACGTCCGCTTGAAGCCTATTACGAAAGCACATTTATTCCTGAAAATAACAATGTGGAGTTGTTAGCTAACGAGAAGACGTTACCAGATGATTTTCATGAAAAAGCGATAAGAAGGGAAAACCCCCCATTTTTCCGCTATTTAGTAAGCAGAGTGGACAATCAGGAAGCGTATGAGGAAGTTTCTGATTTGTTTCGTTTTAAACAATCACTTAAGAGTGTGAATTTTGAAGAAAATCATGTGTTCTTTATAGGATTTCAGGAATCAGGTACTTGTCCGTATAGTTTAAAATGGGTAGAAAATAAAGAGGAAACTTTGGCTTTCGAATTAACCAGACCAAATCCAGAAGCCCCCTGTACATATGATGCAACTCCAAGAGCATTTGTGTTACAGGTTTCTCAAGACATTTCCAATCAATATGAAAATATGTTAATAGAAGAAAATAATGAAGAAACGGTAGTGCCTATTCGGTAAACTATATCGTTTTTCACCTTTAATATGTCCGTAATACAATTGTCATAAAAGCAGCAAAAGGAAGGAGTCATACATATGCCAAATTCATTTGAAGCATTAGTTGTAAACAAACAGGAAGATCAATTTTCAGTAGATATACAAAAATTAAGTTTAGAAGATTTGCCAGAAGGGGAGGTGCTGATTGATGTCCATTATTCGGGCGTGAATTATAAAGATAGTCTTGCTGCTATTCCGAATGGCAATATTGTCAAAAACTATCCCTTTGTTCCAGGGATTGATTTAGCGGGTGTCGTGGTTTCTTCTACCGATTCTCGTTTTCAAGAAGGGGACGAGGTGATTGCAACGAGTTATGAAATTGGGGTTTCCCATTTCGGCGGCTATAGCGAGTATGCACGTGTTCGGGCTGATTGGGTGGTACCACTCCCAAAAGGTCTTACGTTAAAGGAAGCAATGGTAATTGGTACGGCTGGATTTACTGCTGCTCTGTCTGTGCAGCGTCTTGAGGAAAATGGTCTGTCTCCTAATGAAGGAAACATATTGGTCACCGGGGCTACAGGAGGCGTTGGCAGTTTTGCTGTCTCTGTTTTAGCCAATTTAGGTTATAAGGTAGAAGCGAGCACGGGGAAAGAATCGGAACAAGCGTACTTGAAAGAGTTGGGAGCAGCATCCGTGATTACAAGAGACGAGGTTTATGATGGAAAAATCAAACCTTTAAACAAGCAAAAGTGGGCAGCTGCTGTAGATCCAGTGGGCGGTGAGCAACTCGCATCTCTATTAAGTCAGATTCAATATGGCGGTGCGGTTGCGGTTAGCGGATTGACTGCAGGTGTGAAGTTTCCTGCGACGGTCTTTCCTTTTATTTTGAGAGGAGTTGATTTGCTAGGAATTGACTCCGTGTATTGCCCGATGGAAAACCGTCTCAAGGTATGGGAACGGTTGGCATCTGATTTCAAGCCGGCGAACATAGAAACATTCATTCAAAAAGAAGTGGCGCTTCATGACCTTCCAGATGTACTTCCAACCTTACTAAAAGGAGAAGCGAGAGGCAGAATACTTGTGAATTTGAAGAAATAACAAAAAAGCTGCTTATAAAATAAATCAAGGGGAAACCGACATCAATGGTTTCCCTTTTAATATGTAAAATGAAACTTTTTTCACAGATAGGACGTCTAGATTAGGGGAACTTATAAAGTTTTGGAGCCAATCCAATGAAAAAATGGTTAGTGGCAGGTTTAAACAAGCGGACAATAAAAATTAAACTCATGCTTTTTGATAAAGGGGGAATGAGCATGAGGGAAATATCGATGACAATCTTTATGATAGCTTTGATTTTCCTATTAACAGGGTGTAATTTCATAGGAAAACAAATACAAGAACAAAAAGCAGAGAACATGATTAACGATTATTATCAAGCTATCATGGAAGAGGATTATGAAAAGGCGTTTGAGCAGTTATATCTATATGATTATGATGCTGAAACAGGTGATCATGACCTAAGAAATGGCACGTCTTTATCGGAGGAAGAGGAAAAGGCGTTTTATTTTGAAAAAATTGATTTGCTTCAGGAAAAAGATTATCAATTAAAAGATTATGAAATTGTGGAAGTAGAATATGAAGATGGTCATTCCTTTTGGCACCACATTATGCTTGAAATAGAACAAAATGGAGAAATGGTGGAAAAAGCGGAAGTAGCGGATGTTTATGATGACAAGTTATTGATAGGAGTTAGAGAAGATGAATTTGCGAAGTATCGCGATGGGAAGATGAATTTTGAGATGGAAGAGTAAGGCAGCTAAAGAAAACTCGTCAATTAACGAGTTTTCTATGAGATTTTCGCGATTAATGCGGTCGCAATCCCAAAATAAATCAGTAAGGAAAAGATGTCATTAATGGTTGTAATAAGCGGACCGGAAGCAACAGCTGGGTCGACTTTAAATTTATAAAGAATCAAGGGAATGATAGTGCCAGCTAATGTTCCTATAATGAGTGTGAGGAACAGCGAGCTGCCTACGACGATTCCAAGTGTGATACTTCCTTGCCAGAAATAAGCGATAAGGGAAATGAATAGACCACAGGTGGTGCCAATGATCATCCCTACCCATAGTTCTCGTAAAATTAACTGTGCTACTTGTTTGAAGTTTAAATCTTCTGAAACCAATCCTCTCACGACAACGGCCAGTGATTGTGTTCCGGTATTTCCTGTCATGCCTGCGATCATCGGCATGAAAAAGGCTAAGGCCACCACTGTCTCTAACGTTTCTTCAAAACTACTTATAATTCCACCTGATACGAGTCCGATAAATAATAGTAATATCAGCCAGGGCAGTCGTCGGTAAGCGGCAACAAACGGCTTTGTACGAAAATCGATAGCCTTACCAGAAGCTGATAACTTTTCGATATCTTCATTCGCTTCTTGTACAATAATATCAATAATGTCATCTACAGTGATAACTCCAACCAACGTATCATCTTGTTCTACTATAGGTAAGGATACGAAGTCATAGCGGCTAATGAGTTTGGCTACTTCTTCTTGATTCGTATGTACATCTGCTTTAAGTACCCTGGTATACATAATGTTTTCAATGCGGTCTTGTAAATCCGCTAAAATGAGATCTTTGTAGGAAACCACTCCAACTAATTTCCGTTGTTCGTCAATGACATAAAGATAGTTCAGGTACTCCGCCAATTCAGCAAAGTGTTTTATTTTATCAACAGCATCACGTACAGAGTAATGCTTAGGGATCCAAACATATCGGTTGTTCATCATTCTTCTCGCTGTACCGATGGAATAGTTCATCATATTGCGGATGATGGCTGATTCTTCCTTTTTCATATTGGATAAAAGGCCTTCTATTTTTTCAGGTTTATAGTTCGAAAGGAAGGATGCTAAGTTGTCGTTTTCCATGAGGTCAAAGACTTTTGTAGATTTATCAACCCCTAACCTTTCCACAACTTCTAATTGATCTTCTTTGTTTAATTCCTGCATCATGTCGGTTAATTGTTGCATCGTTATATGGTCTAAAAATTTATCTTTATGTTTCGGTGGAATATGAAGGTATTGTTGTGCGACATCATATGGCTGCAATTCCTCGATTAATGCTTGAAAATTAACTTTCTTCATACCTTTTAAAGATTGAATAATAACAAGTGAAATTTCATCTTCTGTCATGTTTAAAGACATATGCCACCCTCCGTTCTTTCCTGCAGAAGCTAGTGAATAAAAGGATTCCTTAAGAATAGCACGTAAAAGTTTCCTCTTTTTACAATCTCCACAAATCTCATCCCTATTCTTGTACATTCTGCGTTTTGTTTATCGAGCTTCCCCTTTGTAAAAAGATACACCGTGATTATGGAACATTTTTCCTTGACGTGAATAAAAGATAGATGTAATATATTAATCGTAATGATTACGATTTGAGAAAAGGAGTGTTTACATTGAAGATTTCATTTTTAAAGGGGTTTATCATCTTAACGATTAGTTCATTACTAGTATTGGCAGCTTGTCAGACTGCAGATTCTGATGCATCAGTTGAAGAAGAAAATTCTAACACAGAAGAGGAAACAGTTGAAAGTCACACACATGAAAGTGAACACGAACATGACCATGATCACGATCATAGTCATGCACATGATGAGGAAGCAGAACAAATTTACGAAGGCTATTTTGAAGACAGTCAAGTAAAGGATCGTTCACTCTCTGATTGGGAAGGAGACTGGCAATCTGTATATCCTTATCTACAAGATGGTACGCTTGACGAAGTATTTTCTCATAAAGCTGAACATGATGGGGAAAAGACAGCTGAAGAATATAAGGAGTATTATAATACAGGTTATCAAACAGATGTTGGCCGTATCTTGATTCAAGAGAATACGGTAACGTTCTTCGAAAATGGGGAAGAATATTCTGGTGAGTATATCTATGATGGATACGAAATTTTAACATATGAGGCGGGGAATCGAGGTGTAAGATACATATTTAAACTAGCTGAAGAAGCTGAAGGACTTCCTCAGTATATTCAATTTAGTGATCATAGTATCTATCCGAATGAAGCGGATCACTACCACCTGTATTGGGGCGACGACCGTGAAGCATTATTAGACGAAGTGACAAACTGGCCTACCTACTACCCATCAGAAATGGATGGACATGATATTGCCCATGAGATGATGGCACATTAAATGAATTGACGGACATGAGGTACGTTATTTTATAAAAAAAGGCAATATTATCTTTAAACGGACATCAGTTCCCTTATTTGCTTTAGGAATCCTTCATTTACTAAGATCTAAGCTTAATAAGGAATTGTATGTCCGTATCTTCACGTAAAAGTACTTTTTTTATAGGAATAGCGGAACGTATGGATCTCTGTCAAGAAAGTGGACATCAAAATAACGAAAAAATGGTTTAGTTTAGTTGTGCAG
>NZ_WIXM01000044.1 GCF_010993965.1 Gracilibacillus sp. YIM 98692
ACTTTCACCAATTAGCAATGAACGGCTTGCTAGGCACGCGGCACGGCTTCAGCTTCCTCGGCAGAAATTCGCTGCCTGTGGGATCTTCAGCTCGCGCTGTTCCCCCAGGAGTGTCGCATTTTCCCACAGCTTTGTGTGGTTTTCTGTTCGATTAAGAGGAATTCCATAGAACACTGATTTCAATAGCTTGCTTCTTTCAAAATTAGAACATCACTACTAGCGGAGGCAAGATACGTAGACTCCTGCGGATACAACACGTGTCCGAAGACCCCACAGCGAGGTACGAGCGAGGAGACTGAGGCCGTGTCCGCGTAAAGCGAAGTATCTTGCCGAAGCGAATCTTTGCAATCAGCTTCGGAAGAATGGTAGAAATTCACGTAAAGTTACGTCGCAGTGTTGTTCAATTGTGTAGTACAACAACTAAGAATAAAAAAAGAGAGTCTGAGTAATCAAACGCTCTTTTCTAGACATTATTACTTTTGGGTAATGGACATACTCGACAGTGGGTCAAGTCTTCTTTCTTTTTCTCTAATCTATGAAATAAACAACATGTGACGCGACAAGGGCGATCTTCTAACTCTTGACCAATCTTCATATAACGGCGTATCGGGTTCTCCTCTAAACCAAAAATTGTTCCATTCGCATTTTTTAAATAAGCAAAATCTTGGTATACCTTTTTTTTCTGCTTCTCAGTCAAGTCTTGTGCTAATAACTTCTGATAAATAGAGTTAATACGAACCGCAATATTCTCCCATAACACAGAGGATTTAACCTTCGCTACTTTTTGCAATACCTCAAACAATGGAGTGATTTGTTCCGCAAAAAGCTGTCTAAATAGCTTTTGATATTGAGCCTCCCAATTTGCATCCGTTACCGATATGACATCGACTTCTTCTAACGGGATTTGTAATGTATGATCTTCTCCATACACTGCCTTATCAATAGTTAAACCATAAGCAACATGATACTGAACAAGGCTAAATAAAGTAGAGGATACCGCCATGTACGCATAACGCTTGGAAAACATGGATGCAGCAACAACAATATGTGGAGCATGCCAATTTTCCATTTGTTTTTGCAAAAACTGTTTACAGATGTCCTCTTGCAATAAATCCATTACTGGCACACCATTTGTCACATTGTACTCCATTTTAAAATTTCTTAAATCATACATGAGCTTTGCCATATCAGATACCACAGATACCACCCTCTACAATATTTTCGTGCATCTCTATATATGTCGATTTCGGTAAAGTAAATAAATAAAAAAGGGAGCCCCAACTCCTGCAGTAAACACACCCGCAGGTATATCTAACGGTAAAAAAGCAGTGCGAGCAATCAAATCTGCAATCATCACCATCACCCCACCAACCAATGCCGCTAGTGGGACGAGAATGTGAAATGTATAGCCGACTAGCTTTTTAGCAATATGCGGTGCAATAAGACCTATAAAGCCAATACCTCCAGCAAAAGCAACCGCAGAACCTGCTAAAGCAACACTGATAAACAATAAGGCAAAACGTATGAACTGTACATTTACTCCCAAGCTGGTAGCCAGTTCATCTCCTAACTCGAGCACACTAATGGTCTTTGCCAATATAAAAGTAAGCGGAATAAAGATTAATACCCATGGCAGCATACCATATACATCTATAAACGTTGCTCCATAAAGACTGCCAGTCAGCCATAAGTATGCCTTTGTTGTAACAGCTGTTTCACTAACTACAATTAATAAAGTAACAATCGCATTCATCGCGGCTGATACACCAATCCCTATTAATACGAGGCGTATCGGTGTCACTCCATTACTCCATGCCAATATATAAACCATAATGGCAACAAACGTAGCTCCGAGTATGGCCGCTAATGGTAACCAATGAATCGAAATCATTCCCATTAAAAAAACAATAAATAGCATAGCTCCTACAGAACCACCTGCCGTTATCCCAATGATGTCCGGGGAAGCTAATGGATTTCGAATAATCGATTGTAGAATAAGACCAGAGACACTTAATGCTGCTCCCACTAAAAAAGCGAGTAATAGTCTTGGAAGCCTAAGTACATTAATGGTAAAATCGTGCTCACCATCAGATATACCCAAAAAGTGTTGCCACACTTCTGAAAGAGGTATGTAGGAGGTTCCGATCGATAAACTCATCATTGTAACAATGAAAAGTAAAAGACACAACAGGGCGTATACCCGCACCGTTTTTTGATAAAGTAATTCAGTTACTCGCTTCATACTAGGAAAGCCCCCTGCGTGCAATGTAAATAAAGAACGGTGTACCAATCAAAGCTGTCATCACACCAATAGGAACTTCTTGAGGCATAATCAAAAAACGCGCTGTTACATCTGCCAGTAATAACAAGCCAGCACCAACAAACGCACTGACTGGAAGTATCCAGCGATAATCTGGTCCTACCACTCCTCGGACAATATGCGGAACAATTAAGCCAATAAAGCCAATCGATCCACCAATGGCGACGGATCCACCTGCTAAAAACACGACAACCACACCGATTAAGATTTTTAATAGGATAATTTTTTGACCTAATCCTTTTGCCACATCTTCTCCAGACAAAAGAATATTAATAGAGCTGCCTAATAAAAGGGCCAGTAATCCACCGAAAAGAATAAAAGGCAGAATCGGTAAAAGCACATCCATACTTCTACCTGCAACAGACCCAGCCAACCAAAATAAAATGCTTTGAATTCTTTGTTCATCAATAACGAGAAATGCTTGTGTAAAGGAAACAAACAAAGCTGAAACTGCTGCACCTGAAAGCACCACTTTCATAGGTGACAATCCTCCAGTTCCTATTGACCCTAAAAAATATACACATAACGCTGCAATTGCTGCACCGATAAAAGCAATCCACATGTAGTGAACTAAAGAGTCTACCGAAAAGAGAGTAATAGCTATGACAATAAAAAAGATAGCACCAGCGTTAATCCCAAATATATCGGGAGCTGCTAGCGGATTACGAGTAAGTGCCTGCATCATAGCTCCTGCCATCGCTAAACTTGCACCAATGACGGTTGCTATTACTGCACGTGTTAGACGTGACGTCATCACAATAATATGCTCTGTTAATGATTCATCATAATGGAAAATAGCATCCCATGTTGTAGAAAAAGCAATCGGTGTCTGACCAAGTGACATACTTAGCGCAAATGCTATAATCAGAATACAAAAACTAACGACAAAGGCTATCCATTTTTGTTTTTCTTTTTTCGGTGTGTTTATCATGCAGGAAACTCCTTTACTCTCCCCAAAATTCACGAACTACAACAGACAAAGGTAGGAGAATGACCCCCTACCTTTCTATGAGAATGTCTTCAAGGCTAAATGAAAAGATAGTCAGATGTTTTGAATGAGTTAACTTATAGGCTCAGCCCTATTCTTCTAGTTCTAATCGGTCAAATATGTCATCTAACATTAAGTTGGCAGCAATGATGCCTCCACCCATGTTCCAAATGACTTCGTCGACACGATGTACTTGATCAGCTTCTACAGCGTCTAGTTCCTTCCACAATGGATGTTCTGTCCATTCTTGATACGTTTTTTGTACAGCCTCCTCATCATCCATAAATAAATAGAAAACATCTGCGTTCATTTCTGTAATGCTTTCTTTATCTGTCAGCTTTAAAACTGCTTGAGAGTCATCTGTAATCTCTTTTGGCCCTTCAAAACCTAATTCATCCAAAATCGATCCGGCGAATCCAGTTACATAAATACGGGCATGATCTGCTCGGAAATTTAATACGGAAACATGATATGGCCAATCATCGGCATATGTAGCTTCTGCTTGTTCTTGGAATTTCGCCACTCTATCATCCCATGCGGTTAGTAGTTCGTCCGCTTTTTCTTCTTCCATCATCGCCTCACCCATCAGCTCTACTGTCTCTTTAAATGCAAAAACTGTTTCGTGCGTAACAGTTGGTGCAATAGCTGATAGTTGATCATAAATTTCCTCATGTCTCAATTTAGAAGCAATAATAAGATCTGGATTCAACTTGTTAATTTCTTCTAAGTTAGGCTGTGTTTCTTGTCCTACAATCGGTACATCAGTTAAGTCATCTCTTAAATATTTATACATTGGTTGTTCGCGCCAAGATTCAACCACACCAACAGGCGTGATACCAAACGCTACTGCTGCATCTGTGGCTCCTTGATATAACGTCACAATTCGTTCAGGCTTTTCTTCGATCGTAGTCGTTCCCATCGCATGAGATACTTCAACTACTTCTTGACTTGCTTCATTATTCTCTTCTTGCTCTTGATTCTCTGCTTCCTGTGTACCCTCTTGATTTTCTGCTTCTGGTTCTTCTGCAGTTGTTTGCTCATCTGATTGTCCACACCCAATCAAAATAAATATCATGGCAAATAACGCTAACATTATAAAAAGCATGGACTTTGTTTGCTTATGCTTCATTTTATACTCTTCCTTCCCTTTATTAGTATTGATAATCATTATCACTTAAGTAGTATATACTACTTCCCATATAAAAACAACCCCTAATTGAAAATGAAAATCAATTAAGGGTTGTTTCACAAGTCGTCGCTATCTATTATCGAAGCTGGAATTAAGCTGCTTTTCAAAACGTTTTTTAACTATATTGAAAAAACTTACGCAAAAAAACGTAACCTGTATCCATTTTTAGCTGTTTCACCTAATTGATCGAGCAAATTATAGTTTGCATAAGCTCCTATAACTGCACCTAGCCCTGGCACCATCTGCAACATTTTGACTAAATCAATGTAATCCCTATATTCTTGCTGGAAAACTCGCCAATCCATATCTTTGAGTTTTTCTTTTTCTTCCTCCCAGTATTTCACATAGTGATAGACTTCTCTTCGTCGGTCATCATTGGAAAATGCAAGCTGGAAAATATGAAGGATATATAATCGCTCTTCATATTCTTTTGTGTCATATCCATAAATACTCGCCACTTCAAATAAAAACTTCATTTTAATGGATAAGAGTAAAGGAAAATCAGCTAATCCTAGCAAGAAGCCCCCTGCACCTGTACCCGCTCCTTCAACAGCAGCTGTTTTGCGATACGCTGCTAATTTTTCATCCACTAGTAACTCTTTTTCTCGTAAACTCATACCAGCAACCTTTTTTCTCGTTGTCGTAAATTCAGAGCCTGCTAAGGTAGCCTTTACCATATGTTTTATACTTTCCGTTATGACTTCGTGAGCTTTCTCCGGTATGTAACTATTGATTTTATTTTGCGCCTTTTTCGACATACTTTTCCACAAATTTTTCTGCTTCATCACAGACAATTCCCATTCCAACATATCGTTGTACACTTTTTGTTCATAAGTCTGCAAGGACCATCCACTCCATACTGTTATTTCTTCCTAATACTACGATTCATAGTAAAAAAAGTTTCACTTGCCTATTATATGACAACAATAAAAGGGTATGCGAAGACTTTTGCTTGGCAAGAATAATACAACATACTATGAAACTAGTTGGAGTGTGTTGATAATGATAGAAACTTTACAAAATGTGTTTACTGTATTTGGAAGAGTTATAACCATTTTACCTTTATTATTATTTGTTACCTTATTCATGGGAAAGCGAGCAATCGGTCAATTACCAGTATTTGATTTTATTATTATTTTGACATTAGGTTCAGTCACAGGTGCAGATATTGCTGATCCCAACATCAATCACTTGCCAACAGCGGCAGCTATTATAATGATTGGCATTTTACAGCGATTAGTAGCCAAATGGAAGATCTCCAACCGTAAATTTGGTGGATGGATTACCTTTGAGCCAACGGTTGTGATTCAGGATGGAAAAATATTAAATCATAATCTTAAAAAAGTCCAATACTCCATTGACAATATTCTCTTAATGTTACGTGAGAAAGATGTTTTTGATATTAGTGAAATCAAAACAGCTGTTGTGGAGGCAAATGGTGCTCTCAGCGTGCTTAAAAAACCTCAAAAAACGACGGTTACTCGTGAAGATTTAAATATTGCTAATAATACTGTAAGCATTGCCTACCCAGTTATTGTCGACGGTCAAATTTACCCTAATGTATTAGAGAAATTGTTGTTAGATGAAGCGTGGTTAAGACAGCAATTAAAAAACCAGGGTATTACCCATATAGAAGACATCTTTTTCGGTTCGATTAATGAACAACATTTTTTACAAATATCTCTTAAAAACGAAAGCAACATCCATGTTCCTCCCATTCACTATCGTCAAAGTTAAAATATAAAATAGTATCTGTAAATTTTATACTTACTTTAATTTTATAATTGCAAACTGCCATCCGAAATGGATGTCTTAAATTCTGTCGGCGTATATCCTGTATATTTTTTAAATACTTGCCCAAAGTAACCTGGATTTTTACCAAATCCAACATTTTTAGCGATGGCTTGTATTTTCATTTCATCTGATTTTTGTATGAGTTCCATTGCTTTTTCAACCCTTTTCTCAATCAAATAGATCGAAAACTTTTGGCCAGTCTCCCTTTTAAATAGTTTTCCTAAATAGTCGGGATTAATAAAAAAAACTTCATTTGCTATTTTACTAATCGATAAGGATTCATCATCAAGATTTGATTCTACATAATCTTCGACTCTATCAATGATCACATTCGAAGGCTTTTTTCTTTTTGCTTGGAAATACTTCGTTATGTCTAATGATTCCTTCATAATAAAGGCTTCCATATCATCTAATGTTGTTAATTGATTCAAATGAGCCAAGCTTTTGTTTAATTGATGTGAAATGCGTTTATTTAGTTGTCGATGCAGGATGAATAATAAACCGAGACATTCTGCTTTCACCATATCCTTATCATAAAATTGAGATCGAACTTTGTTAAAAAATTGACGAAGATATACTTGTACATCTTTATCTTTTCCTTGCTTTATCATTTGAAAAAAGGACTGATGCTCAAAAGCTAACTCTTTTAAATGTTTATTTTTCTTCTTTTTTTCATCACTGGCTATAACGGACCCTTTTCCAAAGTAAAAACGATATTCGAGACATTGTTCTGCCTCTTTATATAACCAAGGAATGCTGTCAATTGTCCCACTTCTACTAATACATGTGGAAAAAGATAGGGAATCATCCTCACCATATGATTGGTGCAGTTCTGCTATTTTCCCTTTTAAACAATCGAGGGGTTGGTCTGTAAGGAATACAATATATTTTGCTACAACGGTACAGAACCCCTTTAAAGGATGAATATGTTTATCGACTAGGACTTTTAATTCTTGTAACTTCTCATAATTAGATTGGCCATCTAACATTAACATCACAAGTCTGATATCTATTTTATTACTTGGCAATTCTAGTAAAATACTATCGATGTTAGCTTTTTCTTCTTTCCCCATAATAAAATCACGTAACAACTGTTCTTTAGCTTTTGGGATTATCCTTCTTATCGTTTGCTCGCGCTTTTCCTTCTCATTTCTCTCCTCTATTAGCTCTTCTAATGCTGCAAAAATTTTATGTTCATTGCTAGGCTTTAGTAAATAATGTTTGGCTCCAAATTTCATCGCAGTTTTGGCGTATTCAAATTCATTATAACCGGACAAGATAACAAACTGTATCTGCGGATATTGATCATGCACTTTTTCCATTAACTCCATGCCATCCATTCCAGGCATACGAATATCCGTAATAATAATATCAGGAACCTGCTCTTTTATGAGGTCTAAAGCCATAATGCCATTAGAAGCTTTACCAATCAATTCTGTATCGCATTTCTCCCAATCTACTAATTCACTAATACCTTCTAGAATATTTATCTCATCATCAACTAGTAGAATTTTGTACATTTGAATTCACCCTTTAGTGTATACTTATGTACATTCTATGAGTTAAAACCCTGTTTTCATTACTCTGTTCTGGTCCTCCATATATGACGATTGCCCATACTTTCTACTTTTTTAAACAATTGAAAGGCGATCCACATGTTTAATTGTGCGGTTAGGCTGAATCCTAATATCGCAATAAAACCTTGTAAATATGCTAGAAAATAATAAGTACCCGCCATCACAAATAGCATTAAAATAAAATTAGCCGGTTGTAAGAATCCAAAGGCAATCGCATATTTAAAATACTGCCAATACTTAAGCTGATAGTGGACATAGACTGGAAAAATATATATTAATAAAATTAAATAAACAATTCCAATTAATAATAAAAAGCATTGCAATATTAATGATATAATACCTTCCATTTGTAAAGCCAATCGAAAATCAATAAACCATAAAATACCGAATCCGGCTAGAACATAGCCTAGAAGGTTAGCTTTCCAAAAATCCTTACGATAGGTTTGAGCAAATAATCGAAAAATAGATGTGTCTTCTCCTAATGCAGTTTTTCGCGTAACAGTATATAAAGCAACAGTGCTTGGAGCAAAGCCAAGAATCAAACCTCCCAGCAAAGCTCCGATCATCCACATTACATTTAAATAAAAGAAATAACATATCCATCTACAAAATTGTTGTATCCCGTTTGTAAAACGTTGATACATGCAAGTAACCTCCCTAACTAGAAGTTAACCTTTTAAACCACTCGTGCTGATTCCATCTACAATATATCGTTGAAAGATAAAGAATATGATCATAATTGGCAAAAGGCTAAGAGTTGTCATCGCGAACATAGCTCCCCAATTGGTTACCGCTTCTGGGTCAGAAAACAGTTTTAGAGCTAAGGATACAGGGTATTTCGTTGGTGTTTGTAAATAAAGCAGTGGTGCCATAAAATCATCCCAACGCCAATAAAAAGAGAAAATCGCGGAGGTCATCATTGCAGGTACAACGAGCGGAACAATAATACGAGTAAAGATCGTAATCGTATTACAACCATCGATACGTGCTGCTTGATCCAACTCTTTAGGGATTGTTCTCATAAATTGCAAAATGAGAAAAATAAAGAAAGGTATCCCGAAAAAGGTTGGTACAATTAGCGGCAAATACGTATCCACCCAACCAAAAGCATTAAACATGATGTATTGCGGTATCATAATCATTTCAAACGGTAGCATCATCGTCATCATCATAATCGCAAACCATAACTTTTTAAAACGGAAATTTATTCTGGCAAAACCATAAGCAATAATGGTTGATGATAATATACTTCCGACCGTCGCTATAGTAACGATAATAAAAGTATTTTTATAAAAAGTGGTAAACGTTATTCCAGCAAACCCTTTCCATCCTTCTGCATAATTAGAAAAGCGCCATTCGTCTGGAAATAATTGATGAGCGTTAACGAAAACTTCTGAACTTTCTTTAAAAGAGCTTCCAACCATCCATAATAATGGGTAAAGCATAATCAGAGTGAATAAGGATAAAAAAACATGTTGGAAGACCTTTTTGGCTAATTTCTGTTGTTTCGGCTGCATTTCAAAAACCTCCTCTAACTATCCTCATAATGCACCCAATATTCGGATGACTTAAATATTAATGCAGTAAAAATGGCAATTAAAACAAGCATGATCCAAGCTAAAGCAGTGGCGTAGCCCATATTAAAAAATTCAAATGCATTGCGATACATGTATAAAATATATAGGAGCGTACTATTTATTGGTCCGCCTTGGGTGATGATAAAACTCGGTGTAAATGCCATAAACCCATGAATAGTCTGCATAATCGTGTTAAATAAAATAACTGGCGTTAACATTGGAATAGTGATTTTGAAAAACTGTTGGATAGCATTGGCTCCATCTACAGAGGACGCTTCATAAAAGGTTTTCGGAATATTTCGCAGACCGGCTAAGAAAATAAGCATAGAAGAGCCAAACTGCCACCCATATAATACGACCAATGTCCAAATCGCTGTAGCAGGATCTCCTAACCAAGAATGTGTTGGTAAACCAAGCATCGTAAGCAACGAGTTAATAGCCCCATCGTTTCCAAACAACTGTCTCCACATGATTGCTACACCGATACTGCCGCCTACAATAGATGGTAAATATAATAACGTTCGATAAATACCAGCTGCCTCAATTACTTTATTTAAAGCAAGGGCAATTAATAGAGCAAAAACTAGTCGAATCGGCACCCCTGTACCCGCATATAAAAAAGTTACTTCCATCGCATCCCAAAACTTGGGATCCATTGTAAAAGCATGTGCATAATTGGATAAACCTATCCAAGAAGGGGATCCAACTAAGTTAAACTCTGTAAAAGACAGATAAAAAGAATATAAAATCGGAAATAAAGTTAAAAGAATTGTTCCTATAATAAAAGGGGAAATAAATAAGTAACCCATTCCATTATCGTAATCATTTTTCGTTTTACTTTTCTTAAAAAGTATTTTTTTCTTGTTGGGTGGAGAAGATGAATGAGCGTTTCCCAAAGGCTGTGACATATGAACACCTCTTTCTGCTGCAAAGATTTGTGATGAAAGGAGATGGAACAGTTTCCTTTCCATCTCCTATGGATTGCTTATTGTCCAAACACAGATTCTGCATTTTGTCTAAATTGTGCCGCTCCTTCTGCTGGGGACATTTGACCATACATCACCATTTCATCTATATCTTCTAAATGGCTGATGACTTCACTTGCTTCTGGTGGAAAATTTGAATCTGCTGGTGAACTATTTTCTGATACATAGTCAACATAATCATACACTTTTTGATCCAATTCGCTTAAGTCTGGTAATAGTGCTTCACGAACACCTGGCTGGATTGGCACACCTCGATCAGAACCAATGATCTCGAATACTGCCACCGTATTAGTGAAGAAGTTAATAAACTTTGCTGCTTCTTCTTTATGTTCAGAGTTTTTACCAATTGACCAAAGCATAGAGGGTTTTAAGAACATCCCTTGATCATTGTTTTCGCCTGGTAATACCGCCATTTCGACAGGCTCTCCAGCCGCTTTCTCGATGGTTCCCACTTGGTTCGACCAGTTCGTTGGATCTAGCGGAGTTTCCCCTCGCACGATCAATTCATCTTCTAAACCTTTTATTTGTTGAATCACATCATAGCCTGGTGACACTCCATCATCAATTAAACCTTTTACCATCGTAAAATAGTCTTCTAATAATTTGTCATCATCATAACCTAGTCCTGTCCCATCCTCATTGAATAGCGATAACCCTTTTTCCCTTACATAGTATTCGAACATATTTCCTGGTTCTGCGAGACGAACACCATAGTCCCCTGTTTTTTCATGATATTCTGTGGCAATATTGACGTAATCCTCCCATGTCCAGTCGTTGGTTGGTGGCTCTATACCTGCTTCTTCAAATGCATTTGGTAAATAAGTAGCTACTAATGCATTGGTTCCAGTAGGAATACCTACAAGCTTTCCATCTACTTTTCCACTTTCTATGATCGTTTCAGAAACACCTTCTAGATTAATCGTTCCGTTTTCTACATATGGCCCTAAATCCTCTAACAAATCTTGACTAGCATATTGATTCACATATTCACCAAAATTTTGCTGCATAATATCAGGGAGGTTATTACCAGATGCTTGCGCAGCCATTTTCTCGAAATAACCATCAAATCCTGTAAACTCGGCTTGGATTGTGATGTGCGGATTTTTTTCTTCATATAAATCGATAATTTCATTGGTCATATCATGTCTATTCTGTGATCCCCACCATGACATTCTTAAAGTAATCTTTTCTTCTGAATTGCCTTCTTGATCATTAGATTGCTCTTCATTTTCATTGGATTCCTCTGTACTTTCATCCGATGGCTCTTCATTCCCTGTTTCCACATCGTCACCACTACATGCTACCAGCAACGTCATCAAGACTACGAATAAATAAAATAAGAACCTCTTCACTATTTTCCTCCCCTTCCTTCGTTTGAAACCGTTTACAGTTCCTATTATATAGATTTTGAGAATAAATAATATAAAAAATGCAGAGGTGCATATTAAATAAACAGACATTTTATTTGATTATTTATCCATAAAGGGTAATGTTATTTTAATTCTTGTCCCTTTATCCATTGTATTATCTACCTGAACACCATAGGCAGTACCAAACATCAAATTGATTCGCTCATGTATATTGTATATGCCAATTCCTGACCCTTTCGATTTGACCTTCCCTTTGAAAATATCAGAAATAGTCTCGATATCTATTCCAGGTCCATTATCTTCTATCATGATTATCAACAGATTGTTTTGCTTTTTTAATGTCACAGATATATAACACGGTTCCAGCATTTGTTCCAAAGCATGTTGAATGGCATTCTCGACCATTGGTTGGATGGTGAGTTTAGGGATAAGATATTTTCCTACACCTATCTCATAATCTAATGAAAAATGTAGTCGATCTCGAAAACGGTGCTGTTGAATGGTCATGTAATCTTTTACGATATCAAGCTCATCATCTACTGTAATAAGCGGCTCTTTTTTGCTTAGAATATTTCTTAATAAATGCGCCAATGACTCTGTAAGCATAGAGATTTTTTCTTGTTTATGAATTCTTGCAAACCAATTTATAGAATCTAATGTATTGTACAGAAAATGGGGATTTACTTGCGCCTGTAATGCTTTATATTCCGTTTCCTTTATTATTAATTGCTTTTCATAGTTTTCTTTAATAAGTTTATTAATTCTATCCATCATTACCTGAAAATTAACATGCAGCTGGCTAACCTCATCTTGACCATGTTGGTCCATCGCTATATGAGTTCCGGTAAAATCCCCCTTTTGTACCTTCTTCATTTTCCTTGTTAATCCTTCTAAAGGGCGGGTAATCAAACTGGCTGCTTTTTTGCTTAATATCATTGTAATCAATAACATAAAAAGGAAACTAAACATCATTACCTTATTAATCCAAGCTGTTTGATCCGTTATGTAATCATAAGGTAAAAAGTTATAATACGTTAAATTAGAATAACGTGATGGTTTATAAGATACCATAAAATCATGGTTGTTGACTGTTTCAATCGCGTAGCCCTTACGTAATTTCTCCTTTGTAAATAAACGAACTCCAATATCTAAGTTATTATTGCGATATATCACTTGTTGATCCTTCGTCACGATAAAGCGGTTAGGGGACAAAGCCACCCATTGATTCATCAACTGATCCATATCAATAGTGATAACTAAAATCCCTAAGTGATCAAGAAGCACGTTCTCCTTCTTTCTTATTATTCGTGCCGCCATAATTTTATTTTCACTCTCGCTATGAAACCATATATTTTCACCATTAGATCCTTTCAATAATGATGCCATTCGCTCTCTTTCGACATTAGATCCAAACCCCGACAGATAATTGCCACCCTGTTTATCATAGATTTGTATAGAAGAAAGGTATTGCTCTGAAAAAGCATAAGAGCGTAACCTTAGAAGGAAACTTGTCCTCCTCATATAATCTTCATAGTCGATTAAATCACTTGTTCTACTATCTAAATAACGCTGAATCGTATCATCCGTACTAATTTGAAAGGATAAATTTTCTACTTTTTGCAATTCATTATCTAAAATAGTTGAAAATAACTCCAAAGTGTTCGAAGATTCCTGGTATATTCTCTCTTCATACATAGATGTGACGTAGTTAAAAGTAGCGATTCTTGTAATCGTAAATATAACCAAAAGCACAATAGATAATGTGAAGATTTTATCCCTTATATTTAAGTGTCGGTAAGTTTTTCTGATATTCATTTACCAAACCATCACTCCTTATGATTGCTATTATCAGAAAAAGTCTGGCAGATAGGTTTGCTTATTTGGAATCACTTGCTCCAACTGTTGAATAGCATGTTTATCCCCTTTTATCAGCCCCATTTCCATGAGCTGCATAGGACGTGCATAACTAAGAAGCATGGATGCAAGTTGCTGAACCGTACAGTAAATTGAACTTGCACCTGAATTCGTTTTATCAGAAAACTGTATTTCCCCATCTTTTTCTACTAAATAATAGACACCACTATTTTCACGGAAGAAGTCGTCTTCTACATGTATCGCAATCGACTGAAAATCTATTAGATTATGAAAAGGGAATAACTTTAGAAAAGAAGTTACATCTACAATTCGCGCCATAAAATAAGGATTCACTTGCTGTTCAAAACGGGGTTCGTTCAATAACCATGGTAAATGATCATTTTCCGGAACCGTTATCTTTACTTCTTTCGCCATAGAGTCATGATTCGTGATAAATTCCATTAATAAATGTTGTCCATTTATTGTCGTATATGCTATTTCTTCCACTTTCATTACATGATCCTTCACATGAAATAGAATATAGCCCTCTGGCTCGTTTTGATGGCTATAGCAAACGGCGACCCTTGTCTCTTTTTTTAATAATCTATGCTCCCACCATTTAGAATCGCGAACCAAAGCTCCGTTATATGGAGCAATAAAGTCTGTATATATGCTTTGTAACAGCGTTATTTCTTTCCCTTTCCTTCTAACATAACCTTCTCCACCCCAGTTACGTTTCAATTGATCCATTGGAATGGTATATTCTTTATGGCTAAAGGCCAGTTCCCAGCCATATTTACGGTAAAATGGTACAGAAAATGGATGTAAATAGGATAAAACTTGTCCACTCTTTTTCATAAATGTTAATGCTTCATAGAGCAATTGTTTAACCATCCCATTTCGACGGTATTCCGGCCAAGAAGCCACCGACGCTATGCCACCCATTTCGATTCTTCTTCCATTTACATAGACAGGCAGCGGAATCATATGCAATTTCGCTGCTAATTCACCTTCCACTTTAGCTCCCCATAGATGCATACGATCCATCTCTTGCTTTTTGCTGTCTTTCTCTTCCTCGGTTAACTGATATTGAAAAGCAAATTCCGAAAGCTCCAACACCTCGTTGTAATCGCTTTTATGTAGTTTCTCTATTTCCCCCAATTTTAGTCACCTCTCCCTCGCTCTCATTTCCTTCATCCAGTATAGCAATCATTTTGGGAATATTCTACATCCATTTCGCCCTGACACTAGACCCTTGTACAAGCAAAATATATCTTATTACATAAAGTATTACATACCAGTGTTGAGGGGGTGTGTTAACATGTGCAGCTGTAAACGTAGAAAGAAGAGGAAAAAGCGCCGTTGCTCTTTATGCCACCTAAGACACTTTGATCACTTCAAGCCGTGTTGTAAATGTCATCATTTTTGTTTTCATGATTTCTGTCCAAAATGTCATTGTTGCCACCATTCGCATTAGTAACCTTTCCTCCGCTTCATAAGCAAGGGGGCCTCCTCTTGTTTAAAAATATGTGAGTGCCATGTTCATTTGAGCTCCATTTACTGACCGTTAGTCTCTCTTAAGCCGTTGTGAATATATGCACACCTCTTTCTTAAAAGACGTTGATAAACAAATAGAATCTTTAGCATAATTGTTGGGAATTATGCATGAAATGGTTAGTAGTGAGATGAAATGGAAGGATGAGAGGACATGAATACCTTCGAAAATATACGGCACAATGATAAGAACGCTGTTATTACGGTATATGGAAACAGTCAAATTTCGATTGAACCCAATATAACAGAGGTGCAGCTAGGTGTTGCTACCGAAAATACATCAGTCCAACAAGCACAACAAGAAAATGCCCGAATAATGCAGCAGATTCAACAAGCCTTACAAGCATTAAACATTCCTCCAGAAAATAGACGGACAAGTGAATTTTCCGTTCAGCCTATTTATCACCATACAGATGGCGTTCAACAATTAAGCCGTTACCAAGTTATTCACATGTTAGCTGTTCAATTAGATAATATCAAACAAACAGGAAAAATCATTGACACCGCTATTCAACATGGCGCAAACAGAGTTGCCAATGTAATATTTTCTGTAAGTCACGTCGATCACCACTACAAACAGGTATTGCAACTAGCTGTGAGAGATGCCTACATAAAAGCAGAAGCTCTTGCTCAGATGTTCCACTTAAAACTTCATCCCATCCCTCTAAGCATATTAGAACAAACGTACATGCCGCCGCCAACTCCTTACCAAAGCAGTGCAAGCGCTGAAATTTATGGAGGATTCTCGACCCCAATTGAACCTGGCAGCATTGAATTAGAGGCAAGCGTAGAAGTGCAATTTCAGTACATGAAGTAACGAAATACCCATATAAAAAGAGCTGATTTTTGAAACAGTTCCTTTAATGCGCCCAATACCGAAAAGAGGATACCGGCTTCGGACTCGGATTATGATTATACAAGTCTGAAGCCATTTCTTCTATCTCTCCTTGTATAACGTTGGTATCCTCAGTTGACTCTTCTGTATCAACATTTCCTTTTATATAAACAGTTGAATGTAATGGAACCATCGCATATAGTTCCTCTACGTCCTGATTGTGCAAACGAACACATCCCTGGGATACGTCTTCTCCAATACTATCTGGATTATTCGTCCCATGAATAGCATATATAGGGTTAGACAGCTGCATTGCTCTCGTTCCATAGGGATTATCATTGGTTGGATAATATGCTTGATTAGGGTATGGTACTTTATCAGTTATAGTAAAAACTCCTGCTGGTGTACGACTATTTTCTCCCAATCCTACTTTATATTGACGAATCAAAGATGAACCTGATTTTAAAATAAGAGTATGTTCATCCTTTGATATTTCCAATATAATAGGCTGAAAGGAATCCAAATCATTTTTTAAGGTGAGGTTTGGTTTTAATGCTTGTTCAATCGAAGCTGCCAGGCCATCTACTGTTTCGGATTCTTGCACATTAGATGGTTGATAATGCCAGCCTCCCTCACCTGTGAAGGCTTGTACGACTTCATTAGAGTGGGTTGTAGGCTCAAGAGGTAAATCGGTGACATATTGTTCCTTAACTAAAGTGGATAAATCAGAAGGAATCGTACCTGTATGCTTCACATATTGATACAATGCACTTCTTAAAACAGTAGTAGATTCCCACAATAAGTCTTTTTTAGAATGAGATACTTCTGTTTGATTTAACTTCATCAGGTTACCCTCTATAAGTGCTTGATCTCCTTTTCCTTCTCTTGTCTTTTCTAATTCATTAATGATATAAGGAAGAGTTGTAGGTTGATCCGGACTGGTAGTATCTGATCCATTTGATACGATAAACCAAATTATAGGGGTTAATATACCTAAAAGATAAAAAATAATAACTAAAAGGATAACGTCCCCTCTATTCCACCTTTTTGTCTGATTCAATCAAACCCCCACCTTTTCCTTTCTTCTACTTATACTCTATGTAACGAAAGCATAATTATTAGTATTTATAGCCATAAAAGAAATATATTATTCTATTTAAAAGATGCTTTTTGTATTCTTAGTTGTTTTATTACACAATTGAACCAAACTGCGCAATAGTGAAAATTTGTCTTGATGTAGCTGCCTTCCATTCTAATTTAAGATGTGTGCTATCATTCGCTCCGGTAGAATACTACGCTTTCACCCAAGGGCACAAGTGCAACATCTACTCAAGCAAAGATCGCTTTCGTAGTGTTTTCTATGCCGTCGGGCTTGGCTTCAGCTAACTTGGTAAAGAAAACCTCTTTACCAAGTGGATCTTCAGCTCTCGCTATCCCACAGGAGTCTCCGTATTCTACCTTCGCTAATAAAGGAGTTCTACTTTTGGGAAGAATAGATCCATAAGAATTCATTTCTTTGCACTCTATCTTTCTTCAATCAGAACTCCACACAAAGCGGAGGCAAGATACGAAGACTCCTGCGGAAACAACACGTGTCCGAAGACCCCACAGCGAGGGACGAGCGAGGAGGCTGAGGCCGTGTCCGCGGAAAGCGAAGTATCTTGCCGAAGCGATTCTTTGCACTCAGCTTCGGAAGTATGGTAGAAAGTCATCCTAAAGTTATTACGTAGTTTATGGATATTGTGCATTAAAAAGCAACTATCCTTTAGAAAAACAGCCTATAAAAAAAGAGCTCATCTTAATAGATGAGCTCTTTACGGTTATTTATTCATTTGTGCTAGAAAGTCTCCTAATAGATCTTCTGGTGCTTCGTCCTCATCATCTTCCTTTTCTTCTGCCATTTGAGCGACCTCTTCTCTTGCCTTTTTAAAGTCAAAATTCATTAAATCATCATCACTATTAGATAATGGAGGTGCTTCTTCCTCTACCTGAACCGTGCTTTCAATTTGCTCATCAACTGGATTTTCTTCCTGTTCAATAGATGCAGAGGCTTGCTCTTGTAAATGCAACGCCTCGTCTATATCAACAGCATCACTATTTAGTGAAGCTAATACAGATGTAGCTCGCATCGGGTCTGCGAGCAATTGATAAACAATACTGCCTAGCATCGCCTCAGAATGAGAGTGCTTTAGCCAATTTCGCTGCTCTTTGGTTAGCTGTCTTGGCATAGGAATAGTTAAGGTTTCTCTTTCTTTAGAAAAAGATTGACTAACACCTTCCAATGCAAATTCTGCAATTTTACTAGAGAAATTTCTTCTCTCCGTTTCTTTTAATTTCTGTAATTGCTTGATGATATGGTCTGGTGTGTCAGAAGGCAAACGAAAGGTAATCGCTTGTCCTCTTTGTATTTTATTTGGTTCTTTTCTGGCCACATAATCACCCTATTAACTGCTCTTGACCGTTTTTTTCGCTTTAGCAGTGGATTGTTTAGTGCTTTTTTCAAAAGCAGAAATTAACTTGTAATACGCATTTGCCATCATCCAAATACTTTCCTTTTCGTCTTCAAAAAAACCAATATTAAATCCATCTAAGTTATTATTTAGCGTTTTTAAGTAATCTTTTAATACGAGTGCTCCACCACCAACAAAATAGCAAATTTCTGTTTGAGAGTTTTTCTGCCATACATTACGTAAAAGGCGATATTGCTTTTTAGCTAATTCTAGTAATACTCTATCTGTAATATCATGAACACTAGTACGACTACCTTTAACCATAATATGATTTCTATCATGTTTTTTCGTTATAATTTCCACTACATCACGTCTGCTATCTAATTCTACATCATATTTGGTACGAATTTCTTCCCTTATCGCCTCTAATGACTCCGAAACCCCAATATTAAAGCCTTGCGCTTTATCATCATCTACTTTTCGGTTTTTAATGACCGCAATATCTGTAGATAAACCACCAATATCCTGGATCAGTATCCGCTTATCTACTAAATCTCTATTAATAATATTTAAATTATTATCCATTACTAGATTAATATAAGCAGCAAAACCCTCTGGATATATCTTCATTTCATCAAATTTAATGTTTACTTTAGTGCCTTGATATTTTGGTGTCACTAAAAACTCTATTTGATGAACAGATCCGAGTAGACGAGAGCGATAACCAGCATCTTTTCCTTCTTTTACTTCTCTTAATGGAAGTCCTGTACCAAGAGTATAGTTGGCATCTATGACATCATTTGCTTTTTTAAAAATCTCTTGGTTGGAATCTCTGACAGCATCTAATGCTAATGTGGCAAAAAGCATAATTAATGTTTGATCTTCCTCTGACTTGCTTGTTCCTTGATCAATTTCTGTAGCATTGTCACTTTTGGTTGCGAGGTTACCGACACGGTAAATAGCATTGTTCTCTTGTAGGGCAGGGGAGTGAACTCTAATATGAATGCCTTCTAATGGATCTTGGTCATTTAATTCTTCTATACCAATAACAGGTCTATCTTCTGTATCTCTTGCAATCACATTAGGGATATTCAGTTGATAATCCTCATGTCCAAAAATCGCTTTCACAGAATCATTCCCAACATCTACTGCTGCAATTCTAGTATCGCTCATACAAACATCCTCTCTTATATAGAAATTTCCACCATATTTTAATAGTATAGGATATTTTAAAATTAATCAATCAATCTAAAGTTGTAGTCTTTTTCGCATACAAGTGTACAAATAAGAATACATGTAAACTTATTCGAACACTCACCTACAAAACAGCAAGTGTTCTGTTTTGTATACATGTACACATTATTGCAATCTTAAAGTTTTCTATTTTGTAAACTTGTATTCATTTTTGTAAACAATACAAATATAGTACTATTCCATCATTTAGAGGTGAATGATCCATCTCCATTTAAAAATTTGGGAATCATATTTCATCCACTTTAAGAATAAAAGTAAAATGATGTGTTCGAAGAGATTACCTATAGGAGGGATTCATTTGTCAGCATTGTCAAAAAGCGCATCTTTTGAACATTGTTTTTGGCTTCAAGTGATGAAAGACCATGCTACTTTTATTCGAGATTCTTTATATCCTTCGGAGGAAGAAGATATAAGAACAGCTAAAGAATTTGTCCATATATTTGATTCTTTATTAAATGAATTAAATTCTCTGTCAAAAGACAAAGTGATATCTTTTACAAAACAAACAAATCAAACCGTAGACAAATTTAAGAAGTTTAAGCTATCTATTATCAAACGACATTTAACAGGAAATATTAAGATCCATCTACCCCCTACTTTTATCAACCACATGGTAAATGAGTTAGAAGAATATCAACTGGTTATGTCTTATCTCATAGAAGGAAAAGTGCCGCCAATTTTCCACGAGCTTCACCATCATATTGTCTGGCTCGCAGATGCTTCTGGGCATGCTGGGGCAATTAACGATGAATTAGACAAAGTAGAACAAAGGCTAAAAAAGAAAAGTCATCATTTTGCAAAACATTTTGATCAATTTTTTATCAAAGCGGTTGAATTAACTGGTTATTTACGTGCTAACATATCCTCATTCCCAGCATTAAACAGGTTTAATAATGATGTCGAAGTAGAAATAAAATTATTTCAAACTTTTTTACATGAGATTGAAGAAATGGAGCTTTCCGATACTATCCTCAGTACATTCTCCGCACAAATGGCTGATCATATGTATCGTGAAGAATGTTATTACTTAATGAAAGTAGCAGAATCCTCAGGTGCTCCCCTACCCGATTGTGATCCTCTCCAAAAAGATCGAAATATAAAAGAAGAACCTCAATAATTAAATGAGGTTCTTGCTAATACTCAGTACAAAATAGCTATAAACTGCGACGTAACTAAGCGTGACTTCCTCCCATTCTTCTCCGAAGCTGAGTGCAAAGAGTCGCTTCGGCAAGATACTTCACTTTCCACGGACCACGGCCTCAGCCAGGGGACTACTTGAAATAACATCTTTGCTCCCTTGCACCGAGGAAGCCTACCACGAAGCTTTGCTAGAAAATGCACTGACCCCCTAAATCCGGACACTCCAAAATAAAAAATTTAGGGGGTTAGTACCATGAATCGAT
>NZ_WIXM01000045.1 GCF_010993965.1 Gracilibacillus sp. YIM 98692
GTATACAAAAAAACCCCCTATAAAGTAGTCCTTTTTTCAAAGTGTCTACTCTATAGGGTACATTTTAGAGTGTCTAGTCTTTTTTCTTTTTCATGAATTTGTAAATAATTAACTTTAAATTAACACTCAGCTTATATCCACATAATATTTGTTTGATAGTTTTAAGGTGTAGTAACAGATAGAGGAGGTTGTAGGCTGCCATTGGTTGATGAAAAAATATTGGAGGAATGAGTATGTTTAAGAAATGGTCTTATTTGCTGATAGCGTTCTTGTGTTTTATTGCTGTATTTGTACCAACGGTTGATGCGGAAGGTCCACTTGATCCTGCACCAGAAATTAGCCCAAATGGTTCATCTAATGGCTTATCTGTTTTGTTTGATAATACGCATGGCCAAACTGCAGGTGCTGCAGATTGGGTGATAGACGGTGCTTTTTCTGATTTTGCTGAAGCGATTGCAGAAGAAGGGTATTATGTAAAGGAGTTAAGAAAAGAAGGCAGGTTTACCTTAAGTGATTTATCAGATTATGATGTCTTTGTCATACCAGAAGCAAATATTCCTTTCTCTAACCAAGAACAACAAGCGATGTTAGATTATGTGGATCAAGGTGGAAGTATATTTTTTATTGCTGACCATTATAATGCAGATCGAAATAAAAATAGATGGGATTCTTCTGAAGCATTTAATGGATATCGACGTGGTGCATGGGAAGATCCGACTTTAGGAATGAGTCAGGAAGAAGCGGATTCCTTATACATGGATGATGTATCGAATTCTGATTGGTTGAGTGATAATTTTGGTATGCGAATTCGTTATAATGCATTAGGTGATGTTTATTCAGATGTAATTGTGTCACCTTCACAGTCTTTTAACATTACTAATAATGTCAGTACGATGACAATGCATGCAGGTTCTACTATTGCAATTACAGATCCAAATAAGGCAAAAGGAATTGTCTATATTGAGGAAACGAATGATTCTTGGGCATATGCTGTGGATCAAGGTGTATACAACGGTGGCGGGATAGAAGAAGGTCCATATGTAGCCATTAGTAAATCCAGCTTAGGTAAAGTGGCTGTGATTGGTGATTCATCCCCTGTAGAAGATATCACACCTAAATATAAAAGAGAAGAAACAGGTGGTACTAAAAGAACGTATGATGGATTTTATGACCAGGATAATCATATTCTGTTAATTAATCTAATAGATTGGTTAGCGAATCAAGAAAATTATTCGTCTTTTGATGAGGTCTCTGGATTTGAACTCGATCAAGAAACATCTTTATTAAGTATGGAAGATCCGGTATCTTCAACGGAACCAGAAGAGGAGCCTTGGAGTGATCCAGCTGCTGGTTATAAATGGTGGGATCGTTCCACATTTAAAGAGGGGTCTTATGGATATGAAGAAAGCAATGATTCTGATGATCCAGTTGATGGATTAATAGAGAACTTCGACAGTGGAAGTAAAGGAGCATATGCGGCAGATGATGTCATGTTAGAATCCGGCTCCTGGTATTTTGATAATGCGTTATTAGGATCCTTATCGTCGGATAAGAAAAATGGAACACAGTCAGCTCGAATTCGCTCGAATGGAATCATATCGATGAATTTCGATGTTAATGGAGCAGAAAGTGTCACATTGGAGCATGCGAATTTTGGAAGCGATAGTGGTGCTAACTGGAGTTTAGAAAAATCAACGGACGGAGGGACAACATGGACAAGCGTGGCAGGACCATATAGCAGCGGAAGCGCGTTAGCATCAGAAACCATACTAGTCAATGAAACAAATTCTGTAAGGTTTAGAATTGTTGTAGGAGGAACATCAGGAGAACGTATCAATATCGATGATGTTAACATCACAGAGCCATCTACTTTTTCATTTGAGAACTTCGACAGTGGAAGTAAAGGAGCATATGCGGCAGATGATGTCACGTTAGAATCTGGCTCCTGGTATTTTGATAATGCGTTATTAGGTTCTTTATCGTCGGATAAGAAAAATGGAACACAGTCAGCTCGAATTCGTTCGAATGGAATCATATCGATGAACTTCGATGTTAATGAAGCAGAAAGTATCACATTGGAACATGCGAATTTTGGAAGCGATAGTGGTGCTAACTGGAGTTTAGAAAAATCAACGGACGGAGGAACAACATGGACAAGCGTGGCAGGACCATATAGCAGCGGAAGCGCATTAGCATCAGAAACCATACAGGTCAATGAAACAAACACTGTAAGGTTTAGAATTGTTGTAGGAGGAACATCAGGGGAACGTATTAATATCGATGATTTTCATATTATACATTAGTTATAGAAAAATGGGGCTAGCTTAATATGCTAGTCCCTATTTATACTCATAATTTACACAAAATATACATTATTTTACAGTAAGTTCATACTAGCTTAATATTCATTCTTTATGATGATAATAGGTTCTAAACTTTATAGATATAGGAAGGGGACAATTATGTTAAAGAAATTATGGTTTTTATTATTGATTGCATTTTTTTCCGTGCTAGTAGCGTGTGGTGATGCAGAAAAGGGAAATGCAGATAATACATCGGATAATGAGACAGAAGCAAATGAAACGGAAAATGATACAGAATCTGAAAGCGAAGAAGAGACTACAGACGAAGAAGCAAGTAATAAAACAATTGATCAATTATCTATTGGCTTTGTGCCTTCTAGAGATCCAGAAGAAATTGTAACAGCTACGGAACCTTTGAAAGGATTATTAACAGAAGAGCTAGCTGATTTAGGATATGATGTGGGCGAGGTAGATATTACTGTAGGTACAAATTACGAAGCAGTGGGTGAGGCTTTATCAGCAGGAACGTCAGATATAGGTTTAATTCCTGGAGGTACATATGTATTGTATGATGATGGGGCTGAGGTCATTTTAACTGCAACACGTGCTGGTTTAAATAATGATTCTGATAACGCGAAGGATTGGAATGAAAACAAGCCGACAGAAAGTGCAGATAATCAAGTAACCTATTATCGTGCTTTAATGATTGCTGGTCCATCTGAAAAAGGACAAGAGTTAGCTGAAAAAGTCAATAATAACGAAGAGTTAACATTTGATGATCTTAATAGTGCATCATGGGCTGTTATGTCTTCTTCTTCTCCAGCGGGATATATTTACCCAGCTCTTTGGTTAAAAGATAACTATGATAAGACTATTACAGATTTAGAAAATGTTGTGCAGGCAGATTCATATGGTAATGCATTTGCTAGATTGGCGGCAGAGCAAATTGACGTAATGGTGACCTACGCTGATGCAAGACGTGATAATGCGGAATCATGGGAAGGTGATTTCGAACGTGAAGCATCTATATGGGATGAAACCAATGTCATTGGCGTAACTCCTGGCATTTATAATGATACGGTAAGTGTGAGCAAAAACTCCGATATTATGGATGAAGATTTAAAAGCAGCTATTCAGCAAGCCTTTATGAATATCGCAGAAACGGAAGAAGGACAAGAAGTGATCTCTATTTATAATCATGAAGGTTACCAAGAAGCAACAGATTCAGATTATGATAATGAACGTGAAGCACAAGAAATGGTGCAAAGTTTAAACTAGATCTTATATTCTTATTCTAGCTATGAGATCATGAATTGAATGAAATGAGAACATCGTATTCTGATGTTCTCATTTTTACACGTATATAGAAGCTTATCAAGGATGGAGATTAACAATGATAGAGTTTATAAATGTAGAGAAAACATATCCAAATAAAGTAAAAGCATTGCAACATATAAATTTGAAAGTAGAAAAAGGCGAATTTGTAGCCGTTATTGGACTATCTGGTGCAGGAAAGTCGACTCTTATTCGTTGTATTAATCGAATGCATGATATAACGGAAGGATCCTTAATCGTAGATGGGATAGAGGTAGGCAAATTGAAAGGAAAAGATATTCGCAAATTTCGTAAGAGGATCGGTATGATATTCCAATCGTTTAACCTTGTTACTAGAACAACAGTGTTAAAAAATGTGTTGGTATCCTTTGTTCCAGAGCTGCCCTTTTGGAGAAAAATATCCGGATTCTTTGCAAAAGAACAAAAATTAAAAGCATTAGCCGCTCTCGATCAAGTAGGTATATTGGACAAAGCGTATGTGAGAGTGGATCAATTGTCAGGTGGACAGCAGCAGCGTGTAGCTTTAGCAAGGACGTTAGCACAAAAACCAGATATCTTATTAGCTGATGAACCTATTGCATCCTTAGACCCTGTTACGTCGAAACAGGTAATGGAAGACTTTAAACGTATCAATCAAGAGATGCGAATTTCCGTTTTGATGAATATCCATCATGTGGAAGTGGCATTGGCGTATGCTGATCGCATTATCGGTGTGCGAGAAGGACAAATTGTGTATGATGGCCAATCTCAGAATGTGACGCAAGAAGTGTTAGATCATATTTACAAAGGAAAAGTCGACGAAGTAAAAGAAGGTATTGAAGGAGAAGGAGCTTATGCTTGATAAAGTACTCCCACCGAAAAAATTAGCACTAAAAAATGGAAAAATCGTTTGTGAAAAAAGATCGCGCACTCCTTTTATTTTCATCCTCCTTGTAATAGCCGTTCTTGTATCAATAGAATTTACAAATTTTAAGTTTCAAGTCTTGGTAGAACGTTGGCAAGAGTTTTTTGTTATAGTAGGCCAAATGATTCCACCTAATTGGGAGTACTTCCCAAGTTTATGGAAGCCATTAATGGATACGATTAAAATGTCTCTGCTAGGCTCATTGCTTGGTTCTCTAGCAGCTATTCCAGCCGCATATTTTGCTTCAACTAATGTAGTGAAGAGCAAAACAGTTATTACAACTATGAGAGTTTTCCTTAGTTTGTTAAGAACCATGCCAACGCTTGTTTCAGCACTTATTGCTACCTTTATTTTTGGACTAGGAACATTAGCGGGGACTGTTGCTATCTTTTTATTCACATTAGCGTATGTCGGTAAGCTATTATATGAACAGATTGAAAATGCTAGCATGGATGCATTTGAAGCAATGGAATCGATTGGAATGACGAGATATCAAGCATTTCGATATGCCATTTTCCCTCAAGTGTTGCCTAATTATCTGTCCACTTCTCTATTTTGTTTTGAAGGAAATGTCCGATATGCAGCTATTTTAGGGTATGTCGGAGCAGGCGGTATCGGCCTCTTGTTAAATGAAGGACTAGGATGGAGAGACTACGCAAGTGTAGGAATGGTGCTATTCATGCTTGCGATTACGGTGTTTTTAATTGAAACAGTTAGCGAGCATTTTCGGAAAAAGTTAATTTAAGGAGAAGAACAATATGAATGCATTGGAACAACAACTATACGCAGCACCACGCAATCATCGTTATGTATGGACAGTTGTTATGGTTATATTACTGCTGTTTGCTTGGTCATTAACGACGGTGAATTTAAACAATGTAGAGGAAAAAGGCTGGTTAATCGCATCTAATATTTTAACAGGTATTGTCAGTCCTGATCTTGAACTGTTATTGAATGTTACTTCACAAGGAGTTTTATACCTATTAATAGAAACTATTGCAATTGCTTTTTTGGGTACCATCATTGGTTCCATATTAGCGATCCCCTTGGCATTTTTGTCAGCGTCCAATGTAGCTCCTAAACCAGTTGCTTTTCTGACAAGGTTATTATTAATTTTTATTCGAACCGTTCCAGCTTTAGTGTATGGGTTAATGTTTATCCGTGTGACTGGTCCAGGACCATTTGCAGGGGTGCTAACGATAGCATTAATCTCGATCGGCATGCTTGCGAAATTGTATGTAGATGCTATAGAAGATTTGGATACAAGTATTTTTGAATCGATGACATCGATTGGCTGCACGGCATTCGAGAAAATTCGCTATGGCATTGTCCCGCAATTATTTGCCATCTTTCTTTCTATTATGATTTATCGATTTGATATGAACTTGAGAGAAGCATCTGTTTTAGGTCTTGTAGGAGCAGGAGGGATTGGTGCGCCTTTAATTTTTGCGATGAACGCCTATCGTTGGAATGAAGTTGGATCCATTCTTATTGGGTTAGTTATACTTATTTTAATCGTAGAATTATCTTCTAATAAAATGAGAAATAAATTAGTCAGAGGATAGCTCCCTCTGGCTTAGCATGCTAGAGGAACTAATGTCATTGGATTGCAATAAATGATTTGTCAAGCTATGATAGATGTGGATATTCATAATGAAAATAATGGAGTAAAATATATGAAAAAAATTGAACAGACAGCTTTTCAAATACAACAAAATCGACAATTATTCAGATGTCCCATTTGTCAAGAAAACATTGTACTAGAAGATAAAACGGTGATATGTGCAAAAGGACATCGGTTTGACCTTGCCAAAAAAGGTTATGTGAATTTTTTGATGCAAGCATCTCCAAATGATTATACAAAAGTCTTGTTTGAGGCAAGACATCAAATAATTCAAAGCGGTATGTATGATCGGTTGCACCAAGTCATAGCGGAAGAAATGGGAAAATTTCAGAATCAAAGCACCGTATCGGTATTAGATATAGGCTGTGGAGAAGGATCACACTTAGCACAGATTGTGTCAAGGTTAAAAAGACTAGATACAGTTGGTGTAGGAGTGGATATATCCAAAGATGGGATTACGACAGCGGCAAAGTACTACCCCGAATTTTTATGGGCCGTTGGGGACTTAGCCAAAAGTCCATTTCAGACAAAGCAGTTTGATATACTTTTAAATATATTGTCACCAGCGAATTATCAAGAATTTGATCGCTTGTTGCATGATGATGGAATCGTGATAAAAGTAGTTCCAAGATCAAAGTATTTAAAAGAAATTAGGGAACTAGTTCTTGATAAATCCAAGCAAACTTATCAAAATACAGAGGCAATGGACACTTTCCACCAGCATTATGCTCAAGTAAAAAGCATAGAAGTTCAATATGAGTGGTCTGTTCCGGAATCGTTAAGAACTTCATTATTGAAAATGACACCATTAACCTGGAATAAAATTTCGGAAAATAAAATGAGTGAATTAGCCGAGAATTTACATGTTATCACAGTCGACTTGCAGGTATTAGTTGGGAGAAATAGCGATATGGGAGGGGTATAATGCTGTGGTTTATCATCTTGATAGCCATTCTGGTCTATATTTTATATAGTTTGCATACGATTAAAAGAAGGCAAGAATTAATTATGAAGAAATTGGAAATAGAAGAGCAAGAGGAAGTAAACTCTCCGTTTGAACGAATAGATCAAGAATAAATATATAAGAGTGAATGGTTTTATAGTGATAGCCTGATGTGTTGTAAAAGGTTTGCTGTTTATCACCATTATAAAGGTGAACGTTACATGTAAAGTAACGTTCACCTTTTTTGTGCCCGTCTAGGAAAGTATTAAATTGTCAGCAAGGAAGCAATTTCAACGTAGTGGACAATTTTAGGAATATAGATAAGTGCAACTACGTCTCTGACTTCGCTAAGGGCTCGTCAATCGACGAGTTTTATTTATTGAATAAAATTGAATATTCTACAGGTTAATAATACTGCATATATTTTAATGAAACATTTAAATAATGTACATTAATAACATTTTTTAAATAAATAGTGTACATTAAATATAATAAGTGTTACAATAAATAAAACGGTTACAAAAAGAGAACTGAGAAATTAGGAGGGTGATGTAAATGAAATTACAAAGCTATACACCAAATATGGGGACTATTGTATGTAGAAGCTGTGATGCTGTATTACAAACATTCCCTGCGGAAAAAGTCACAACATTGTACTCATTTTGTGATTCGCATTGTAAAAGTCGCAACTCATCCGCAGTTTCTATAAAACGATAATATTAGAAGATAGCTCTTCCCTTATTAGTTTCCTAAAGCTACTGAACGATAAAAAATTCTCGGAGAGATAATCAATCTCCGGGAATTTTTTATGTCTTCTACCTAAAAATGACATTGATTCATTTGAAAAACAAGCTTATAATTGTCGCAATTATAAAATTGCAAATTTGGAGGATAGTATGAGACAATTTTTCCGCTCCTTGCCAATAAAGAACAAGATATTTATCACTTTTGCGAGCGTTTTCGTTGTGGTTATCACTATTATTGGTGTTGCCATGTATTTAACTAACGTTAATGAAATGAAGAATCAGACACAATCCATGTCAAAAGTGTTATCCGGACAATTGTCGAGAACGATTGATTTATATTTTCAGGATATTGATCGTCTTTCTTTAGCGATTTTTACTGATTCTTACATCCAGGACACGTTATCTAATTATCAAGATAAGCAAGGATTATATAATGATATCAATATTAGGAATAATATGTATCCAAGGTTGTTTAATCAAATGTATCCACGATCTGATATTGCAAGTATAACGATTTACACAAACACTGGAACTGTATTCGATTATGATCAAAGTGGTGATATAGAAGTTAGGTATGAAACACAACAAAAGGGTTGGATGATGTCCCTTGATCAAATCGATAAAAATTCTTTCCTTTTACTCCCAACAGAGAAAAAAGTATTTCAAAATGGAGAAGAAAAACAAGTAGTTTCTCTAGTTCGGAACATATATAGAATTCCACAAAGAAACAAAATTGGAGTTATAAAAATAGATATAAGTATAGACGTTTTTGAAAAATTGCTAGAATTAGAAAATGTGCAGGAAATAGAAGAACATATGACAATCCTTGTTCTAGCGGAAAATCAATCGGTTATCTATGATCATAATAGAAACTTCATAGGAGAAAGCGAAATTGGTTTGAATTTACCTGATGTACGAGAAAATGAGCCTAAAGATGGGACATTGACATGGCAATCCAATTCTTATCTGTATGCTAATGATTATTCCAATTTTACTAATTGGAATACCGTAGTTCTTATTGATAATAAATTTATTATTTATGAACGGAATCAAATCTTATTATTTATTGCTATTAGTGGATTTATTGCTATTTTTGTCATCGGAGTTATTTCATACCTTCTTTCTTATAATATTACCAAACCTTTTACGGGAATGATGAGAAAGATGAGGAAAGTAGAAAAAGGAGATTTAACAGATCGAATGGTATTAACTGGACATCCTGAAATGGATGTGCTTACTAGAGTCTATAATCGTATGTTAGATAGCATTAATAAGTTAATTAAGGAAGTTTATGAATCCAGTATCACTGAAAAAAATGCTAAGATATCTGCTTTACAATCACAAATTAATCCGCATTTTTTGTACAATACATTAAATGTAATGAAATCCATTAGTCGTGTAAAGGGTGTAGAAGAAGTAGCAGAGATATCTGAATCATTGTCTGAATTATTTAAATATAGTATGAAAGACTTGGATAAAAAAGTAACCCTCCAAGAAGAATTAGATCATATAGAAAATTATATGAGAATTCAACATCATCGCTTTAGAGATCGGTTTACATTACAGCAAGATATAGAAGGTAAAGCAAAGGATGCTTTGATACCTAAATTGTTGATTCAACCAATTGTTGAAAATGCTGTCAATCATGGGTTGAAAGATAAAAAATCTGGGGGAAGAATTACTTTAGAAGCTTTTGTAAAGGAAGGCAGTCTTGTCGTAAATGTCCGTGATAATGGCAAGGGCATGGGTCAACAAACACTTGAACAGGTTAGGAAAAAACTAAATCAAAAAATGTTAGATAACAATGAAGGTATTGGTTTGAATAATATCTCTCAGCGATTAGAGTTAATGTATGGGTATCGTTATGAAATGAATATAGAAAGCAGTGAAGATGCAGGGACCAAAGTAATTATTATCTTACCTTATCAAGAGTAATAAAGGAGGGGTCATTATGAATATCTTCGTTGTGGAAGATGAATATTGGGCGTTATTAGAGTTAAGGACTTTGTTAAAAAAATATGAAACGAATCATAATATGTTTTATTTTGAAAATGGAGAAGAAGCCCTTGATCAATTAGCAGAAACAATTCCAGATCTTGTTATCACAGATATCACTATGCCAGGTACAGATGGGTTGGAGCTAGTAGAAAAATTAAAATCGCATGATAATAAGATAGAATGCATTTTTTTGACCGTACATGACACTTTTGATTATGCAAAGAAAGGTATTCAATTAGGTGTTGTTGATTATATATTAAAACCGATTAAAAAAGATGCTTTATTTGAAACGATCGATCAAACATTGGTATCTATTCACAATCGAAAAAAGGAAGAAACATTGAAACAACAATGGTCGATAAACAGACTGTTATTTCAGTCAATGGAACAGAACAATTACGATGCCACAAGCTTTGATAATCAGCCATTATTGATGATTTACGTTTTATTTGGTAACTGGAAAGCAAAAAATCCATTACATGTAGAGGTTGAGGTGGAAAAAATAAGTGAGGTGATGGGTAAGGAGAAAAAGTTTTGGTTTCTATCCATTGATGAGTGTCGGAAAATATTATTAATAGAAAATGATAATGACAAAAACATTTCCAGAATTTCTATTCAAAAACTATTTCATTATTTTAATCATCTTGGACAAGTTCATTTATGTGTACATTTAAAGGGAAATAAAATGACGCTAAATGAAAGTTATCAGGAAGCAGAAAAGAAGATGGACAATCACAAATTATTTGGGGAACCGACTTTATTGAATCAACAAAATCGCTGTGCAGAAATGATAGATAAAGATATTACATTTTTATGGGATACTGTGAGAGTAATGGAAAGCAAACTGAGCGATCATCAATTTGCATCGATTCCAAAGCAAATTGATCACTTAATAAATCAAATCAGGCAGGCAAGGCTTCCGCAAAAGCAGTTATATCGCTTTTTAGTGGATATGTATTATGCGGTTATATATAAATTACAGCAATCTACTAGCAGCATCATTAAAATAGAGGATATTGATGACAATATAGATCAATTAGAGACTTTTATTACCTATGATCAATTAGAAAATTGGTTAACTGTCTTACTGTCTAATATTTCATCATCAATCTCTCATGAAAATATTGCACCTAAACATCTTATTCCGAAGGTGAAGGAATGGATACAAGAAAGCTATTCTGACAATATTACTTTTCAACAATTTGCGGATGAACACCATGTTAGTTTAAGTTATTTATCACGAGAATTTAAGGAACAGACAAACATGACATTTTCAGAATATTTAACCCACATCAGAATAAAAAAAGCAAAAGGTCTTTTTGAAAAGGGAATGGAGAAAACAGTAGAAGTAGGAAGGTTAGTAGGTTATCATGATCCCAAGCATTTTAGGACCGTTTTTAAAAGAGTGACCGGGATAACACCGAAGGAATATAAAACGAAAACAAATGGGGGGTGATTTTTTTTTAGTAAAAATCACCCCTTTTTATAGTTAAATAAATAGGTTTTTTATGAATGCAAGCGCTTATATAATGAAGGCATAACAGATCACAAGGGGGCTAAAATAAATGAAAAGGTTAACAAAAAAGCACATTTTATTTACTTTTATGGCTTTATTACTATTATTATTAGCAGCATGTGGTGGAGATGATTCTAATAACGAGTCTTCTGACGCTGCTGGAAATGAAGAAGGAACAGAGGAAGAAAATCCAGAAACAACTTTAACGTTTTTAATTGATAATCAGACGGTAACAGATGGTATTGATGCAGTAGCAGCAGAAATTGAAGAAAAATATAATATCAAAACAAAATTTGAAATGCGTCCAGGTGGTACAGAGGGGGATAACATTGTAAAAACCCGACTTGCTACTGGAGAAATGACAGATTTAATGTGGTATAACTCTGGTTCTCTTTTTAAAGCTTTAAATCCACAAGAATATTTCTTGGATTTATCTGGAGAAGCCTATATGGATCGTCTAACCGATGAATTTAAAGAAGCTGTTTCCGTAGGAGATGCCGTTTATGGTATTCCTGGTGAAGCAAGTTCTGCTGGTGGTTGGTTATATAACAAAAAGGTGTATGAAGAATTAGGATTAGAAGTGCCAAAAACATGGGATGAACTAATGGCAAACAATGAAGCAATTAAAGAAGCTGGAAAGGTTCCTGTTGTTGCTTCATATAAAGATACTTGGACATCTCAGTTAGTGTTATTAGCTGATTATTACAATGTCTATTCTAATAATCCAGATTTTGCAAACCAATTTACAAACAATGAAGCAAAGTTTGCAGATACTCCAATTGCTTTGAGAGGATTTGAGAAGTTACACGAATTACAAGAAGCTGGTTATTACAATGACGAAGAATCGGCTACTGGTTATAATGATGCATTAGAAATGTTAGCAAATGGGGAAGCAGCACATTATCCAATGTTAACCTTTGCGTTAGCAGCAATTGCAGATACGTATCCAGATGCGATTGAAGACATCGGCTTCTTTGGACAACCAGGTGATGATCCGGAAGATCACGGTATGACACAATGGCTGCCTGGTAGTATCTATGTCAATAAAGATTCAGAGAATGTAGAAGCGGCAAAACAATGGATGGAGTATTTTATATCTGACGAAGGTCTTGAAACATATATGTCCGTAATGAAAGCAAATGGGCCTTATGTAGTAGAAGGTGTGGAATTACCTGATGATGCATACCCTGCTGTAAAAGATATGACAGCATATCTAGAAGAAGGAAAAGTCGGTCCTGCACTAGAGTTCTTAACACCACTCAAAGGTCCAAATCTAGAACAAATTACGGTAGAGACAGGACTAGGTCTAATTACACCAGAAGAAGCTGCAGAAAAATATGATAGAGATGTGGAACGTCAAGCAAAACAATTAGACCTTGAAGGCTGGTAAGATTCATTGAGATAGAGATAATGAATAGCCCTGTTATGATGTATTTTTTATAACAGGGCTTTTCTATAACAAACGTATTGGGGTGACAATTATGAAAGTAAATAAAGTATATAGCTATGCATTACTGATACCAGCTGGATTAATTTATGGGCTTTTATTTCTCTATCCCACTATTATGTCCTTTTTCTTCAGTTTCACTCGTTGGACATTAACAGATTGGGAATGGATCGGGTTTGAAAACTTTATTATGTTTTTTGAAGAGTCATCGTTAATGATTGGTTTTAAAAATACATTTATTTTCGCATTTCTGACAGCGGGATTAAAAGTAGTGCTTGGACTTATATTAGCTGTCATTTTGACCTCTCAATTAAAAACGAAGCGATTTATTCGTTCGACCGTTTTCTTTCCTGTGTTAGTAAGTACGATTGCAGTGGGGATTGCTTTTAGTGTATTAATGCACCCGTCTGAAGGATTAATTAACCAGACATTAGGCTTATTTGGTATTAATGGACCTAATTGGCTTGGGAATCCTAGTCTAGCTATCTATTCCGTAGCATTTGTTGATGTGTGGAAAGGGGTAGGTATCGCGACGGTTATCTTTATTGCAGGGATGATGTCGATTCCGAAAGATTACTATGAAGCACATCAAATTGATGGTGGAAATAAATTAAATGCGTTTTGGTATATTACCTTGCCATTGTCACGACCAGCGATTAATGCGGTTATTATTTTAGCTTTAATTGGCGGTCTAAGAACATTTGACTTAGTTTGGGCGATGACTGGCGGCGGGCCAGGATTCAGTTCTGACTTAATTGCTTCGATTATTTATAAGCAATATCAAGCAGGATTTTACGGTTTATCAACAGCAGGTAATGTGATTCTGTTTATCATGGTTGCCGTAATCGTCTTTCCAATCTTTAAGTTCCTGAATAGAAGAGAGGTGGATTTATGAGCCAGCAAACAGAAGCAAAAAAAGCAAAGCAAAAGAAAAGTCTTACTCGGATTATAGTCGAAGTAATTGCAGTATTATCATGTGCGGTATTTTTTCTCGTACCTTTTTACTTTATTATCGTCAATTCGATGAAAACAAGCGCAGAAGCATCACAATTATCCATTGCTTGGCCAAATGAATTTCGGATTTTAGAGAATATCCAGGAAGTATTAGCGGCAAGAGATAATATGCTGCTACTGGCGTTTTTTAACAGTACAGTTATTACCGTATCATCTATTTTAATATTATTAGTAGTCTGTTCGATGGCAGCCTTTGTATTGCATCGCAGAAAGGGTAAAGCGATTTCCGTTATAGGCACTACTTTTTTAGCTGGATTGATGATACCACCAGCTGTAGTTCCTACGATTTGGGTATTAGAGCAATTCCATATATTCAAGACATTTCCTGGGATAATCTTGGTAATGGTTGCTATTTCCATTCCTTTTTCGATTGTACTTTATACAGGGTTTATCGCAACAATTCCCAAAAGTATTGACGAAGCAGCCATTATCGATGGATGCGGTGGATTCCGTTTATTTTTCAGTATTATATTCCCAATGTTAAAACCGATTCACTCCACTGTTATTATTTTAAATGCAGTGCAGATTTTTAACGATTTCGTACACCCGCTATATTTTTTCCCGGGATCAGATAATGCGACAGTACAGTTAACATTGTATAACTTTATGAGTATGTATAATACCGACTGGAATTTATTATTTACTAATGTGTTATTAATTACGATTCCACCGTTTATTCTTTTCTTAATTTTTAGCGAAAAGATTGTGGCGGGTATGACGGCCGGATCGGTAAAAGGATAGGAAATGGAGGATTGTTACATGTTAGAAGTCTATGACGTAAGATGTGAATATCAACAAAATCCGATTGGTATTGATGTGAGAGAGCCACGTATCAGTTGGAAATTACGCTCTGATCAACGTAATGTTAAACAAGCCAGTTATCAACTGCAAGTAGCTAAAGATGAAAAGTTCGCAGATATCATTTGGGATTCTCAACAAGTAGCATCTGATGAAAACTTGCATATTGTGTTAAGTGACATTGACTTTCATTCACGTACACGTTACTTCGTTCGTGTAAAAGCTACGGATAAGAATGGAAATGTTTCTGAATGGTCAGACATCACGTTTTTCGAATTCGGTTTAGTAGATGCTTCAGAATGGCAAGCGAATTGGATTACACCTCCAATCGACATAAATGGCGAACCTTGTCCGAAGTTAGCGACTACTTTTTCCACAAAAGGTAAAGTGAAACGAGCAAGGATCTATGCTACTGCATTAGGTTTATATGAGCTTCAGTTAAATGGACAACGTGTTGGAGAGGACTACTTTACTCCAGGTTGGACGAGTTATCAATCAAGATTGCAATATCAAACTTATGATGTGACAGAACTATTATTAGATGGTATAAATAAATGGACTGGGCTTTTAGGTAACGGTTGGTACAAAGGGAATCTTGCCTGGGAAGGAGAGCGTGAAATTTTTGGTGATCGCTTAGCTTTACTTGCACAACTTCATCTTGAATATGAAGATGGCAGTGAACAAGTGGTGAAAACCGATGAGAGCTGGCAAGTTGCGGAAAGTGCTATTCAAATGTCTGAAATTTATCACGGAGAAACATATGACTCCCGTATAAAAGAGGACAACTGGCAACCAGTAGAAACGCTAGATCATACGAAAAATATCTTAGTAGCTCAAGAAAATGAACCAGTTCGCAAAATTGAAACGATAAAACCAAAGGAATTATTAACTACTCCAAATGGTGAGACAGTAATTGACTTTGGTCAAAATATGGTTGGTTGGGTTGCTTTTGATATTGAGGGAGAATCAGGTCAAACAGTCGAAATCAAACATGCGGAAATCTTAGATGGGGAAGGTAATTTCTATACAGCGAACCTTCGTACCGCTAAGCAGACTAATCACTATATTATAAGTGGTAATGGTAAGGAAACTTTTGAACCACACTTTTCCTTCCAAGGATTTCGATATGTGCAACTAATCGGTTTCAAGGAAAATCAACTGAATTTAGAAAATTTCCGTGGTATTGTACTCCATTCCGATATGGAAATGACAGGAGATTTTCAATGCTCTGATCCGATTATCAACCAATTACAGCACAACATCCTCTGGGGGCTAAAGGGTAACTTCTTAGATGTGCCGACAGATTGTCCACAGCGTGACGAACGCTTAGGTTGGACAGGTGATGCACAGATGTTTATTCGTACGGCAAGTTACTTGGCAAATGTCGGGCCTTTTTTCACCAAATGGCTAAGAGACTTAGAGGCTGATCAAGAAGATGATGGTGGTGTACCATTTGTTGTACCAAATGTACTAGATACAATGGAAGAGCCGCATGAGCATACGCAACCAAGACCATTTAGTTCAGCGGCTTGGGGAGATGCAGCCGTGATTTGTCCATGGACACTTTATATTGCTTATGGTGATAAGCGGATTTTAGCGGAGCAATATAACAGTATGAAAGCATGGGTTGCATATATTAAATCACAAGGAGAAAACCCTTATCTATGGAATACTGGATTCCATTTTGGAGATTGGTTAGCACTTGATGCGAAGCCTGATAGCTATGTAGGTGCGACAGACAGGCCGTATGTTGCGACAGCATTTTTTGCTTATTCCACTTCATTGGTGAAAAGAATTGCAAAGATCCTTGATCGAGAAGAGGATTATCACTATTATGCTGAATTAGAAACAAACATTATACAAGCATTTACCGATGAATTTGTCACACCAAATGGTAAGATAGCAGTTCCAACCCAGACAGGACAGATTTTAGCATTAATGTTTGACCTTGTAGATAGTAAAGCGAAAACACGTGCAGTGGAAAAATTACAAGAACTGCTTGAGGAAACGGATTATCACTTAACGACTGGATTTGTCGGAACACCTTATCTGAACCATGTACTAACGGAAAATGGCATGAATGATGCTGCTTACAAGTTATTGTTTCAAAAAGATTACCCGTCTTGGCTTTACCAGATTACCAAAGGTGCGACAACTATCTGGGAGCATTGGGATGGTATTAAGGAAGACGGCTCTTTCTGGAGTACCGATATGAACTCGTTTAATCACTATGCTTATGGTGCAATCGGTGATTGGTTATACCGTAAAGTAGCGGGACTTGAGTTAGATGAAGAAGTACCGGGATTCAAACAATTTACGGTGAAGCCATATGTAGGTGAAGGATTAGATTGGACGGAAGCAACCCTTGAATCCATGTACGGTGAAATTAAGAGTGCTTGGAAAAAAGATGAAGCAGGTAATATGCAGCTAGAAGTTAACGTTCCAGTTAATACAAGCGCAACGATAAAACTATTAGAAGCAGATCCTAATAGTGTGAGAGAAAGTGGTAAAAAGCTTGCGGAAGCGGATGGAGTTTTACAGGTTACAAAGCAAGCGGATGAAATAGCCATTACGTTAGGATCAGGTAACTATTTATTAACTTTTTAAAGTGTACAGTGGCTAGCAGCATTCCTTTTTTGGAATGAGCTAGCCATTTTCTACAGTGAAAGGAGTGTCAGAAGGAAATGACTCGAAATAATGCTCACTGGATCTGGTATCCAGGTGATTGGGAAATTTGGCTGCATGAACAAGTATCTGTCAGAAGGGAAATGCGTGAAGTGATTTTCCCTCCGTTTTGGCGTTTGGATCAGCACTATAGCTCTGTAATTTTTTCTTATAAATATGAATTAAATCAGCCAGAAGAAGTAAGGTTTATAGCTGATGGGCAGTTTTCTGTTTATTTAGATGGTAAAGATAATGATCGATATCACGATGAAACGGTCATACTTCCAGCTGGAGAACATGAATTATTGGTGGCCGTTTACAGTAAGGAAAGTGTTCCTTCTTTATACGTAGAGGGAAAGACAATTTTTTCAAGTGATCAATGGAAGGTATCTTGTTATGACAAACATTGGAGACAAGTCGGAAGTTGGGCAAAGGAGTTATCTTCACCGGAAATGTCTCCTTCTCAATATCGTTTAGCAACGCAGCTTCATTCACCAACAGAAGTGTGGGATACGGAAGATGGATGGCTTGTCGATTTTGGCAAGGAGACATTTGGTTATTTACAGCTGAATGGAATAACTGGGAAAAGTAAAGTGACTGTTTATTATGGGGAATCAAAAACAGAAGCACAAGACAGAGAGCATTCCGTATTATTAGATCAGGTTAACGTAGATGGAACGGTAGATTCAAATTTTACCTTTACCAAATCACGGGCATTCCGTTATGTGCTGATTGTTCCAGATTCAAAAGAATTTACGTTTGAATCGATCCAAATGCATTACGAATACTTACCTGTTCAATACCGCAGTCATTTCCGCAGTTCAAATGAGCGTCTAAATAAAATCTGGGACACATCAATGTATACATTTCATCTTAATACAAGAGAATTTTTCTTCGATGGTATTAAGCGTGACCGTTGGGTATGGTCAGGGGATGCTTATCAATCATTTTTGATGAATTATTATAGTTTTTATGATCCTGATGTGGTCAAGCGTACACTGATTGCATTGAGAGGAAAAGATCCGATTGTCACACATATCAATACCATTCTAGATTACAGTTTGTATTGGTTCAATGGCATTTATGACTATTATCTTTATACAGGCGATGTTGAATTTGTGAAAACGCAGTATGAAAATATGGTTTCACTAATGGATTTCTGCTTGGACCGTAGAAATGAAGAAGGTTTTATGGAAGGGAAGCAGGAAGACTGGGTATTTGTCGATTGGTCGGATATTGATAACCGTGGTGAAGTCAGTACAATTCAAATTTTACTGAGTCGCAGTCTAGAAACGATGTCACTTGTAGCGGTGATGGTGGATGACCATGAAAGAGCAAGTATCTATAAACGTGAAGCAAAAGAGTTGAGAAAAAAAACAATCGATTTGTTTTGGGATGCGGAAAAGGGTGGTCTTGTACATCACCGGTATCAAGGTGAGTTAAAAGATAAAATCACCAAATATCCTAATATGTTTGCCTTAATGTTTGGTTATTTCAATGATGATCAAAAAAATAAAGTCAAGGAACAGGTAATGTTAAATCCGGATGTACAAGCTATTAAAACTCCTTATATGCGATTCTTTGAACTAGCAGCATTATGTGAAGTTGGCGAGCATCGTTTTGTACTAAATGAAATGCTAGACTATTGGGGCGGCATGCTAGACTTAGGAGCGACAACATTTTGGGAGGAATATGATCCAACTCAGAGTGGAAATGAACATTATCAGATGTATGATATGAAGTATGGGAAGAGTTTGTGTCATGCTTGGGGAGCAAGCCCGATTTATCTTATTGGGAAATACTTCTTAGGAGTACGTCCCTTGAAACCTGGTTATGAAGTATATGAAGTGGAGCCACAACTAGGCGGATTAGAGTGGTTTGAAGGCACTCTTCCTGTCGGAAATGGTGAAGTGGATATCTATATGGATCGAGAAAAGATTCAAGTTCGATCTAGTTTTGGTAAAGGAGAATTGAAATATCATAAAGATCATTCATCTTATAAAAAGCAAATACCAACGGATGGATCATGGCTTGAAGTTCAATTGTAGAAAATGAGAAGAAGGTGAAATAATATGAGCTTTCAAAAAAATCAAAACCATCATGTGAATCGAAACGAAAAGTTCGAACAAATAGCAAATGACTTACAACCTGTGTTATTTCGTGAAAAAGTAGAGGCAAAGCAAATGGTGGAAGTGGTAGATAATAAGGAAAAAATGCACGGTTGGGAAGTTAAGTCAGTGAAAGATATAAATGCTCTGCAAAGTGAGGTGTTGGGCAAAGGGGATCGTATTATTCTAGATTTCGCTGACCATCAAGTAGGATATTTAACTCTAAATATTGTTCCAGTCGGTAGTCCGCCCGATGCTCCGCTTCATATGCGTCTTACATTTGGAGAAATGCCTGTAGAGATGGCAGAACCATTTTCTAATTATGATGGTTGGATTAGCAGTTCATGGTTGCAGGAAGAAGTTGTGCATGTCGATGTTTTGCCAAATAAGCTTACACTGCCAAGGAGATACAGCTTCCGCTACCTTAAAATCGAAGTTTTAGATACATCCCCTAAATATAATGTATCATTCGAAAAAGCGACAGTAGAAACGGTAACTTCAGCCGATGTGACGAAAGTAGAACCTTTTAATCATGAAGATCAGGAATTAGTTGATATTGATCAAGTAAGTATCAAAACACTGCAAGATTGTATGCAAGATGTGTTTGAAGATGGTCCAAAGAGGGATCGCAGATTATGGTTAGGAGACCTTCGATTGCAGGCAATGGCCAATTATGCCACATTTAAAAGCAATGATCTTGTCAAACGAAATCTCTATCAATTCGCTGCGGTACCGAATCAAGATGGTCAAGTTTCAGCTAATCTTTTCGTTGAACCATCATTAATTCCAGATGATACATTTTTATATGATTATTCCTTATTCTTTACCACAACCTTATATGACTATTACCAAGCAACAAAGGATCGTGAAGCTCTAGAAGATTTATGGGCAACTGCGTATCGTCAAGTGGAAATTGGTGTAGAACGCTTAGATGATAGAAATATCGTGGAAGATGACGAAAGTTGGTGGTCGTTCATTGATTGGCAACCTGATTTGAACAAGCAGGCACCATCACAGGCCATCTTAATATATACGTTGCGTAGAGCGATTCAATTAGCGGAAGAGTTAGGGAAAAATGAAGAAAA
>NZ_WIXM01000046.1 GCF_010993965.1 Gracilibacillus sp. YIM 98692
ATTTTTGCTTGAGTAGATGTTGCACTTGTGCCCTTGGGTGAAAGCGCAGTATTCTACCGGAGCGAATGATAGCACACATCTTAAATTGCAGCTACATCAAGACAAATTTTCACTATTGCGCAGTTTGGTTCTACTACGAAATAAATGCATGTCAGAATAATCATTAATGACTGGGAGGGGGTTTCTGGTTTTTCTTAACTATATTAACTCCCTCTATTTATCTGGTGAATTGCAAAGCACTTTCAGTCAAAAATAAGATAAAATGAAACAAGATTAGCTATTTTATTGTTCGATCCTTTACAATAGAATAAAAGGTAGAAATAAGGTGATGAAAAATGAGTGATTCGATTTTAGTTAACTATCGATTACAACGCAACATAGGGGATGTGCAAGCACATTCACACCAAGAATATGAAATCTATTTATTTCATCAAGGCACCTGTCGCTATTTAATTCATAATCAAATCTATGATTTAGAGCCAGGGGATATTTTGATTATGGATGGCTTAGCATTACACAAGCCAAATGTACCAAAGGGCAGTGAATATATTCGAAGCCATATTCATTTCTCGCCAGATGTTATTTTCCCTGCATTAAAAGCCTTAGGTGCTATAAACTTACTAGACGTTTTTAGCAAGCTGCATCATTGTATTATCCGCTCGTCACAAACAGAAGAAATCCAGGAAATCGAAACATTCATCCAAAAAATGAGTAAAATCAAAAACAACAATAGTATTTCACAATATGAAAAAGAATGGGAATTAAAAACTTTATTAATTCAAGTGCTCCTTTTGGTTAACCGGTTAGGACAAAAATCATCCCAAAAAGCACTCACAGAAAAATATGATAAAGCACAGCACGCTGAAAAAATAGCTACATATATACGAGACAATTATGCTCATAAACTATCCATCGATTTAATTGCAACAGAGCTTAACTTAAGTAAATCATATGTTTCCCACGTATTTAAAGAAATGACAGGGTTTACAGTCATGGAATATGTGATGGCGACTCGCTTGCAGCAAGCAAAGTATTTGTTAGAAATGAATGAAGAAAAAACGGTTCAGCAAATAGCGGATGAATGCGGTTTTGAAAGCGTTTCTCATTTTAGTCGATTTTTCAAATCACATGTTGGAATGACGGCAAGACAATATCGAAAGAAACGTCTTGCAATCTATAAAAGGAGTGAGGAATAAATGACAAAAGGAAAAATTGGTGTACAAATGATGATGTTGAAACATAAAGTGGAAGAGTTAGGTGCCTATGAAACGATGAAAAAGTTATATGAACTAGGGTATCGTTCTGTAGAAGTTTCTCAAATTCCTATGACAAATGAAAATGTCACCGCCTTAAAAAAAGCGACTGATGATTTTAATATTGACATTACAGCAATTAGTGCACCACTAGAACCCATGATGCCAGGAAGAGAACAAGAGAATTTAACAGATCATTTTGATAAAATTGTTGCTGATTGTAAAGCATTGAATTGTGACTTTATTCGAATTGGAATGCTGCCATTTACGATCATGGGAGATAAAAACAATATATTAGGTTTTATTGACAGAGCGGAACAAATGGCGCACAAGCTAGCGGATCAAGGTATTGCATTGTATTACCATACACACCATATTGAATTCCAACGTTTTGACGGAAAGTATTTGTTGGATATGATGAAAGAAAATACAACTCAGTTAGGTTTTGAGCTGGATGTTCATTGGATTCATCGGGCAGGAGTCGATCCTGTAGATTTTATCAAGCAATATAAGGATCGTGTCACATTAATTCACCTAAAGGACTATCGCATCGGTAACTTAAATGTGACAGATGACGATTTCAAAGATATGAAAAATTTCTTCCATAAATTTGTGAATTTAATTGAGTTTGCAGAAGTTGGAGAAGGTAATTTAAATATGCCAGCCATTATAGAAGCTGGTCGAGAAGCAGGGGCAAAATATTTCTTGATTGAACAAGACGATACGTATGGAAGAGATCCATTTGACTGCTTACGAATCTCAAGAGATAATCTGCGAAAAATGGGATATGAAGATTGGTTCTAAATTAAACAGGTAAGCGTTTTGAGCGCTTACCTGTTTTATATTTTTGGTACGGTAATGATTTATCGGCTAGCTAATAAAAATGAAGATTCGTATTTCATATGTTCTAGGACAACTCTTAATTAGAATACTTATGATGTAGTGAATAGAATGGAGGGAGGACATATGCAAATTCATGTCGTCCAGAGCGGAGAGTCGTTATGGAGTATTTCACAAATCTATAATTCAGATATCAATCAAATTATATTAGTCAATCAATTGGAAGACCCGAACGTCTTAGTTATCGGGCAGGCACTTGTGATTCCAGAAACAAATAGGGAATATGTGGTTCAGCCTGGTGACAGTTTGTGGGGGATTGCACAGCGGTTTGGGGTAACACCTCAAGAGCTTGCAAATAAGAATAATATTGTTAATCCATCTCTTATATACGTTGGTCACATGTTAGAGCTTCCGTATATTAATCATGTTGTGCAAGCAGGTGAATCTTTGTGGTCGATTGCAGCTCGATATAATGTAACGATAGAACAAATTCTTCAAGTTAACAATATTCCGAATCCATCTATGATTAATATCGGTCAGAACATTCGAATCCCTGTTGATAATAAACCAATTATAGATGTAAATACCTATATAACACGATTTGATGAAAGTGCAAGGCAGGAAGTGCTGATGTTAGGGCCTTATTTTACTTATTTATCATCCTTTACTTATGGTGTAAGACCAGATGGGACGATAACACAATTGCAAGATATTCCAATAATTGAAGCTGCACGTGCCAATAATGTGGAGCCATTATTAGCTATTACGAATTTTATGAATAATAGTTTTGATTCTGACTTAGCAGCTACTATTCTTCGTAATCCAAACTTACAAGAAACATTGATTACGAATATTTTAGAAACCTTACGTGCTAAGAACTTTGCAGGATTGAATATTGATTTTGAATATGTATATCCAGAAGACCGCGAAAATTATAATGATTTCTTAAGGAGAGTTGTTTCAAGACTTCATCCAGAAGGATTCCATGTTTCAACAGCTGTTGCCCCTAAAATAAGTGCAGATCAAGAAGGGTTGCTTTATGAAGCCCATGATTATGAAGCTCACGGAGAGATCGTGGATTTTGTTATTCCTATGACGTATGAATGGGGATGGGCTGGAGGAAGGCCATGGGCGATCGCACCAATAAATGAGGTGCGGAGGGTATTAGATTATGCCGTAACAGCTATTCCGCCCGAAAAAATTTTGATGGGAGCACCTCTTTATGGGAGGGATTGGAAGATCCCTTGGCAGGAAGGGACATTCGCTCGTACGGTTAGCCCTCAAGAAGCAGTACGAATCGCAGCACAGTATGGAGTTCCTATACAATATGATCAAACCTATCAATCCCCGTTCTTTCAATATGTTGATGAAACCGGGCAGGAACATGAGGTGTGGTTTGAAGATGCAAGAAGCATGCAAGCAAAGTATAATACAGTTAAAGAATATGGTTTAAGAGGAGTAAGTTACTGGGTGTTAGGAAGTCCATTTCCGCAAAATTGGCCTGTACTGCAAAGTAATTTTACAATACGAAAACGGTAAATAGTTATTACTAGTTAGTAGATAAAAGAATGCTTTATAAATTTGTTGGAATGGACTCGTGTAACGACAGACTACATACATTGCATATTATAAACCCCTAAAAAACAGGCAATCTAATAATAGCTTGCCTGTTTTTTAGCATGGAGAATACTCTAGTTAATCAAAATATTATCATGTATAATAGAAAGTGATTTGTTTAAAAGGAGAGTTTACGGAATATGAGAATCCATATATATCTAACCTCAATGCTATTATTCGTATTTCTACTAGGATGTAATGCTAACGGAACAGCGACCTCAAAAGAAACGGTCCAAGAGAAAGACAAGGATACCCTTACACTAGCTATTGGTGGAGAACCAGAAGAAGGATTTGATCCAACCACCGGCTGGGGAAGATACGGATCACCCCTTTTTCAAAGCACACTGTTAACCCGAGATCAAGACTTAAACATCACAACAGATCTCGCAACAGACTATCAAATATCTGAAGATGGCATCACATGGACGGTCCAAATCAGAGAGGATGCCAAGTTTTCAGACGGTGAATCCCTCACTGCTGAAGATATCGTGTTCACCTTTGAAACAGCAGCACAAGCCCAATCTGTTGTTGATTTAACCAACTTGAAAAAAGTCGAGAAAACCAATCCATATGAGGTGCAATTTCATTTGAAAGCGCCGCAGTCGACATTTGCCTCGACTCTCCAATCATTGGGTATTGTGCCAAAGCATGAATACAGCAGCGAATACAGCAGGAATCCAATCGGCTCTGGGCCATATGAGCTTGTTGAATGGCGAAAAGGCGAGCAATTGATTGTGAAGAAAAATCCACATTACTATGGGAAGGAACCGGAGTTTGAGCAGATCACCTTTTTATTTTTAGATGAGGATCAAGCGATCGCGGCTGCTCAATCTGGACAATTAGATATGTTATCCGTACCAGCAACTTATACAGGGGCTGATATCGATGGAATGGATCGCTTATCCTTTTCTAGTGTGGATAATCGTGGGGTGATGTTACCTTATCCAGAGCCATATGAAGGAAAAAATGGGGAACAAATTGGACATGCTGTCACATCTGACCCTGCAATACGACATGCGATGAATGTAGCGATTGACCGTGAAGCGCTAGTGGAAGGCGTGTTAAACGGAGAAGGCACACCAGCCTATTCTAGTGTTGACGGCTTGCCATGGTGGAATGAAGAAACCGTCATAGAAGATGCTGATACAGAGCGCGCCGAGCAAATGTTAGAAGATGCAGGCTGGCAACGCGCTGAAGACGGCATTTTTGAAAAGGAAGGGTTGAAAGCGGCTTTTACGTTATACTATCCATCAGGTGATCAACTGAGACAATCCTTATCACTCGTTTTTGCAGAAATGATGAAAGACTTCGGTATAGAAGTGTCAACAGAAGGAAAGAGTTGGAGTGAGATAGAACGTCTGATGTTCTCTAACCCTGTAATGATGGGGTGGGGAAGTCATGATCCGATTGAACTTTATTATTTATATAGCTCTGCCATGAAAGGGCAAGGTTATTACAACAGTAATTACTATGAAAATAAAGTCGTGGATCAGTATTTTGAAAAAGCGATCCATGCCCGAACAGAAGAGGAAGCAAATCAATATTGGCAAAAAGCACAATGGGATGGAGAAACTGGTTTAAGTACGCTTGGTGATGCTCCATGGGTATGGCTAGTTAATCTCAACCATGTGTATTATGTCCATGAATCATTAGATATCGGAAAGCAAAAAGTACAGCCGCATGGACATGGTTGGCCGATTACAGACTTTATTACAGAATGGGAATGGAAAGAAGGAACAGATTAGAGAGGGAGTCTATACATGCAACTGGTGCGTTATTTAATCAAGAGAAGCATACGTTTAGCTATACTGCTTGTTGCGGTTAGCTTCCTCACTTTTCTTTTAGTCAGTTTATCCCCGATCGACCCAGTTCGTGCTTATATTGGAGCCGAAATGCTGACGGTTAGCCCCGAACAACGAGAAGCGATTGAAGCATATTGGGGATTAGATCAATCGAAACCCGTTCAATATTGGCAATGGGTGAAAAGTCTTGCAACAGGTGATCTTGGCACTTCTTTGCTTTACCGGGCACCTGTTGCGGATGTTATTGCAGATCGTTTTTTATCATCCTTTTTATTAATGGGATTAGCTTGGCTATTAGCTGGTTTATTAGGGATTGTAATTGGATCTGTTGCTGCCATGCGGGCCAATACTTGGGTTGATCGAATGATAAGAGGCTACTGCTATCTTTTATTATCAACACCAGGTTTTTGGCTCGGTTTATTGTTATTAATGATTTTTTCCGTTTGGTTAGGCCTTTTTCCTGTTGGCTTAAGTGCCCCTGTCGGCGTGGTATCATCTGAAGTAACGGTGTTGGATCGAGTCTATCATGCTATTCTGCCAGCCTTAACATTAAGCATTATTGGTGTAGCCAATGTTTGTTTACATACACGTGAAAAGCTATTAGATATCTTAAACCAACCTTTTATTTTACAAGCGAAAGCAAATGGTTTTACTGGGATGAAACTTTATTTTCGTCATGGTTTTCGAAACATGGTATTACCCGCTGTCTCTGTTCATTTTGCTTCCTTTGGGGAACTGTTTGGCGGGGCGATATTATCTGAGCAAGTGTTTAGTTATCCGGGATTAGGTGAAGCGATTGTTGAAGCTGGATTAAATGGAGATATACCTTTACTTTTAGCAATTGTTCTGATTAGTGCTTGCTTTGTATTTATTGGTAATTTCTTAGCAGATGTTCTTTATCAATGGATTGACCCTCGCTTGCGCAAAGGAGGGGATCAGTCATGACAAAAAAGGTAATGATACCCCTCATTCTTTTAATAGTACTTTATACAACTTCCATTCTGATAGACAAGGATATGATTCAAGTACAGCTATTAACGAAAAATCACCCTCCAAGTCTTGAACATTTATTTGGAACCGACTGGCTTGGACGCGATATGTTCCTTCGTACGCTGAAAGGTTTAGAACTAAGTATAGGGATAGGTCTTCTCACTGCTGTCCTTTCTACTATGATTGGATTTTTACTAAGCGTACTTTCAACCATCCATGAAAAAATAGACCAAGTGATTAGTTGGTTAGTGGATTTGTTTTTAAGCTTGCCGCATCTTGTTACGTTGATTTTGATTTCTTTTACCTTAGGCGGTGGTTTTAAAGGAGTTGTCATAGGTTTAGCATTGACACACTGGCCGCAAATTACAAGAGTTCTTCGTGGGGAGTTATTGCAATTAAAGGAAATGCCTTATGTACAATTGTCAGGAAAATTCGGTCAATCCTTTTGGTGGAAGGTCTGGCATCATTACGTACCACATGTATTGCCTCAATTATTGGTCGGCTTTATGTTGATTTTTCCGCACGCCATTTTACATGAGGCATCCATCACCTTTTTAGGATTTGGATTATCCGCAGATGAACCAGCGATTGGCATTATTTTATCGGAGTCGATGCAATATTTAACTTCTGGGATGTGGTGGTTAGCTTTCTTCCCAGGTGTGATGCTATTAATCGTTATTTTGCTTTTCCAATCTTTAGCTAATTCAGTGAAAAACGATTTAGAAAGGGATATCCAACATGAAGCCTTTATTGAACATTCAGCAACTAACCATTCAGCATCAGAAAACAAATCGCCCTATTCTTGATCAGCTTTCTTTGTCGATCCAAAAGGGTGAGATTATCTCTTTAGTAGGTGCGAGTGGTTCAGGAAAAAGTTTATTAGCACAAGCCATTTTTAATTTATTGCCAAAATCACTGCAACAAACAGGGGAAATTTATTATCAAGAGAATTTGCTTACAGAAAAAACGGTGAAAAGCTTGCGAGGAAAAGAGATTGTCTTAATCCCGCAATCGTTAGAGGCGTTAGATCCTTTAATGACAGTAGGCAAACAGATGAAAGCATTAATCAAAAAAGGTGACAAAGAACATTACTTACAAAAGATTATTAATCAACTTGGATTAAGAACGGAGCTCTTAAAGAAATATCCCTTTGAATTGTCTGGCGGGCAAGCACGACGTGTGTTAGTAGCGATCGCTTTAGCCAGTGAAGCAAATCTTGTCATAGCAGATGAACCGACGCCAGGTCTAGATGAACACGCACTTCGTGACATGCTGCAATTATTGACAACTTTCCGTACTGAAAATCGTGCCCTGCTTATGATCACGCATGATTTTCAAGCAGCCAGAGAAATCTCTGATTATATTGCTGTGCTGTATCAAGGGGAAATCGTCGAAGTGGCACCCGTTACGGCATTCTCAGGTAAAGGCGTACATTTAAAGCATGCATATACGAAACAATTATGGCGTTCGTTACCAGAAAATGATTTTACCACGGTGAACAATCGTCTTCGCTAACCATCAGTAGGGGATAAAGAACCCCCAACTGATGGAAGTCTCACTTTATAAACTAGGGAGTTTTTTCATCATGTTAGAAGCGAAAGAGGTTACCTATCGTCATCCAGGTGGATTTTATTTATTAGAGAATATCCATTTTTCCATTCAAAAAAATGAGGTTGTCGGTTTATCAGGAGTTAGCGGGGCAGGGAAAACAACTCTTGCGAAAATTTTAGCGGGTTTTTTAAAACCGCATTATGGAACAGTTAATATTCAACAACAGAAGCGAAAAGCTCATCCTGTTCAACTCATTTGGCAGCACCCTGAACAAGCCGTAAATCCTAAATGGCGTATTCGGAAAATATTGCAAGAAGCGGGAAATATGGATGATACCTTATTCAATGAACTAGGAATTCAATCAGAATGGCTGACTCGATTTCCACAGCAGCTATCAGGTGGGGAGTTGCAAAGAGTCTGCATTGCAAGAGCTTTAATGACTAATCCAGATTATGTTATAGCAGATGAAGTCACGACAATGCTTGATCCAATTGCACAAGCAGAAATATGGCAGTTGCTCCTTCGTATGGCAGATAAAAAACAATTTGGCTTATGTGTGATTAGTCATGACCGTCACCTGCTAGACAAGGTCTGTGATCGTATTGTTCGTTTTGAAGAGCTCTCGTATGATTAAAAATGAAACTTTTTTCTTGAAAAGATCGTATAATTAGGCAAGAAGTAGTATAGAAAGGGTGAGTGAATGAGACTGCCTCCGCGTAATCGGATTGCAACAGATGCGATCAAAGCATGGAAATTACATGCCCATCTGAAAGCTTTCATTCCTTTATTATTTACGATTGGTGCATTTGCTGCTTCATATTTTGTGGATTTTATTCCTTATTGGGTTGGAGCTGGACTAGCCGTGCTTACGCTCCTATATTGGGGAGTCCTGGCGTTATTGATACCGAAGCTGAAATGGAAAAGATGGCGATATGAAATTTTTGAGCAGGAGGTCTATATTCAGCATGGGATTATTGTGGTGACAAGGACGGTTGTTCCCATGGTTCGAGTGCAGCATGTCGATACACAACAAGGACCGATTTTGAAGCGTTATGGCCTCTCCACATTAGAAATATCTACTGCTGCAACGGTACATACAATTCCAGCGTTGTTAGAATCAGAGGCATCTGATCTGCGTGATCAAATTTCAGAGTTAGCGAGGGTGGAACAAGATGATGTCTGAACCGAAAAGACTCCATCCTGTTGCCATGATACTTAATATTTTGCATTCTTTTCGTCAATGGCTTGTTAGTTTATTGCCAGTTGTGATCCTATCTATTGGAAATGGCAGGTTGCTATTTATAGGCATTTTTGCCGTTGTGTTAGCTGTTTTCTATATCGGTTATAGTGTTGTATCTTGGTATCGTTATACCTATTGGATAGAGGAAGATCAGCTGAGAATAGAGCATGGTGTAGTTATTCGAAAAAAACGCTCAATATCTAAACATCGTATTCAATCCATTGATTTGACTCAAAATATCATTCATCGCATTTTTGGATTGACTAAAGTCCATATTGAAACAGCCGGAACGGATTTAGGCATCGATGCTGCTTTACATGCCGTAACAATGGCAGAAGGAAAAGCAATTCATGATCGATTGAAATATAAGAAAGAGCAAGGTTCAGAAGATGTATTTAATGATGAAAAAATGCCTGCAGAAATGTATTCATCACAAAAAGTGGACATGACATCTCTTCTCGTGGCTGGTTCGACTTCAGCTAGTTTTGGGGTGATTTTGGGGATACTCGGTTTACTTGTCACCGAGCTGGATTCACTCATTCCAGATCATTATTATTCACAAGCAACGAATTGGCTGTTTTCTCAGGCTGTTCAAACCTTAATTTTGTTAGCGATCACGGCTCTTATTATCATGTGGTTCTTCGGTATCTTAACTACGGTGATTCAATATTGGAAATTCACGATTACTCGATATGAGAAAGAGCTATTTATGACAAGGGGACTTTTAGAAAAGAAGCAATCCACTATTCCATTGAAAAAAATTCAAGCGGTAGGCATAAAAGAAAGCTTGTTAAGACAGCCGTTAGGATTTTGCACCATATATGTAGAAGTAGCGAGTGGTGCCCTTGGAAAAGATGGGGATACGGCAACACTCCTTTTTCCGATATTAAGAAAAAAACATGCTCTAAGCTTTATAAAGGAATTATTGCCTGAGTTCGCCTTCGAGCAAATGAATTGGGGAAGACCTCCTAGCAGAGCATTGCCATACTATTTGTTTCGTTGGATTATTATTCCGCTAATTGCTTGTATTGTTGTGGCGATATATTCCCTAGAATGGTTTTATTTACCTTTGGCTGCATTGGGTTTAGCTTTATGCATCGCCTACTCGCAATTTAAATCAGCTGGATATGAGATTCAAGAAAAACAACTGTTGATCCAAAGCCGTATCCTAAATAAGGATATGGTCATCATGCCGCATAAAAGGCTACAATCCATGAGTAAAAAACAGCATATTTTGCACAAACGTCATCAACTAGCAAACTTAGAAACAGCCATATTAAGCACGATTACGGGCAGAAGAGTTGCTTTACTGGAATTGGAAGAAAAAGATACAGAAAGAATAATAAACTGGTATTCCTACCGTAAACAACATTTATCATAACAATGAACACTCGCTTACCTTAAAGCGAGTGTTTTTTTAATTAAGGTTCTTTTCCAATTCTCTATTGATGTGACACAGTAGAACAAAACTGCGACATAACCTGATGGGGATCTCTTACCAATTTAATGACTAATGAGTGCTAAATCCCCGCTGTGGAAAAACACTCGCTTTCCGGGGGCAGCACCTCAGCCAGGGGGCTACTTGAAATAACATCTTTGCTCCCTTGCACCGAGGAAGCCTACTACGAAGCTTTACAAGAAGACGCAGGTGCATCCTGTGGGGTCTTCGGAAGCTGCTCTTCCCCCAGGAGTCTCGCATTTTTCCACAGCTTTGATTGTAGTTCGTTTTGATTGAGAAAAACCATATAGACTTAAAAAAACAGACCATACCATCATTTTATTTCTCTCAAGCGGAAGAAATATACGTAGACTCCTGCGGGAAAAGCAACAGCTGAAGATCCCTCGTGGTGAGCGGTTTTTGCTGCCGAGGAAGCTGAAGCGTTGCCCGCGGAAAGCGAAGTATATTTCTGAAGCGGTATCATAGCACTCAAGGGACACTTCAAAATTTTCCAAAGTCATGTCGCAGTATATGGATATTACGCAGGGTTTTAAACAAAGCAACAATCTTTTGGAAAATAGCGAAAATTAATGGATACATATTGACTATTATTTTCGTAAAGAGTAACATCTTTCGTGTATGAAACTTTTTGAGATTAATAACATATGATGAAAATGACTATACTTTGTTTTTGAGGTGGAGAGGGGTACGGACTATATGTATTTAGAAGGATTTTGGTTTGCGTTTAGTTTAACATTATTAGCAGGTATCGCAACAGGTGTCGGCAGTCTATTAGCATTTTTTACGTCCAACACAAATACCAAGTTTCTCTCATGGGCGCTAGGTTTTTCTGCAGGGGTCATGATTTATGTTTCCATGATCGAAATCTTTGTGAAAGCACAGGAATCACTAGTCAGTGCTGAAGGAGAAGTTTTAGGGAATTGGTTAACCGTTATTGGGTTTTTTGGTGGAATGATTTTAATTGCACTAATAGATAAATTTATACCGAAGCAAGGAAACCCTCATGAGCTAAAAAAAGTGGAAGATATGAATAAAAAGAAAACACCAAACGGGGATGGTAATTTATTGAAAATGGGAACGTTTACTGCCTTGGCGATCGCGATTCATAACTTTCCAGAAGGTATTGCTACTTTTACGGCGGCTTTACAAGATCCGGGGCTAGGTGTTGCCATCGCGGTTGCGATTGCGATTCATAATATTCCAGAAGGTATCGCTGTATCAGTGCCTATCTACTTTTCGACTGGGGATAAGAAGAAAGCGTTTCGTCTATCCTTTTTATCAGGACTGGCAGAACCTGTTGGAGCAATAGTTGCGTTTCTATTCTTAATGCCTTTCTTAACAGATCTTATGTTTGGGATTATTTTTGCCGGAGTAGCTGGGATTATGGTGTTTATTTCATTAGATGAGCTGCTTCCTGCTGCTAAGAAATACGACGAAGCTCACACGTCGATATACGGTTTAATGTTTGGTATGGCTGTTATGGCGTTAAGTCTACTTTTATTTATATAAAAAAGTATAAACCGATATCATCTTAAGTAATTTACCGCACGATTGGCAGAATATCTTCTGCTGGTCTGCGGTTTTTTTTCCATATCAGCATTTATATCGTGTTGCAGATGAAGTGAATTCGACGTAGATACCACGATGAGGAAGATAGATAAGTGCAACTACGTCTCTAACTTCGCCAAAGGCTCGTCAATCGACGAGTTTTCTTTATGATTTATAAAAATTCCAATTTTGTTCATATTTTGTTTATTTTTAGGAGATCCTATTGCATACAGTACACAAAAAATAAAAAAGAAATTTGGTAATGAAATAATGAGTAGTGAAAAAATTAATGAAAAATTACTTTGGAGTATAGCATTTCCTGGTTTTGGACAACTTTTAAATAAGAAGTATTTTAAAGGGACGATTCTGCTGTTTCTGGAATTTTTAATTAATGTACAAGCACATTTTAATCAGATTATTATGTTTAGCTTTAATGGTGAAATAGTTAAGGCGGTGCAATATGCTGATTATCAATGGCTTTTATTTTATCCTTGTATATATTTCTACGCAATATGGGATGCTTATAAAGATGCAGGCGGAGGAAACGAGCCTTATTCCTTTATTCCGTTTGTATTTGCTGCTTATTTTGTAACGGTTGGAGTTATATATTCTAAAAGTGTTGTCATATTTGGCACTTTGTTAGGTCCAGTATGGCTTCCAATTTTTTGTCTTATTCCTGGTTTACTTATTGGACTCTTCATAAAGAAAGAATTAACAAGACGATTAAAGGAGTAAAGTGTCCTAAAAATAAAAGTTACCAGGTGGCGAACTGCGGGTGAATGATAAATGAGATCCTTTAAAAGAAATGGAAAACAGCAAAAACATAATGATGAAGATATTCCAGTTCAGTTAGAGAAGAACATAGATAAAAATTTAGATAATCTTAAAAAATTGCTCGATGAACCTAATGATCTTGTCATTCGTGAATTTGTAGTTCGGGGAACAGAACATAAATGTGCCATTGCCTATATAGAAGGGTTAGCAGACAGTACATATGTCCGTAACCATATTATGGAGAATGTACAGCTAGTAACAGAAAGAGAGCATCTTCCAAAAGATACAATGAATCTTTTTATGGAATTAAAGCAAGAGATTATATCCGTAACTTCCATGAAAACAGGGCAGACGTTAGATGATGTCTCGAATGGTATTCTAAGCGGCAGTACGGTTTTTTATTTGGATGGAATAAATGAAGTGTTTCTTATGGAAACACAAGGCTGGGATAAACGGTCGATTCAAGAACCTGTAACCGAATCATTAATTCGTGGCCCAAGAGAAGGTTTTGTCGAAAACTTGCGAACAAACATGGTTCTTGTTAGACGCTATATTCAGGATCCTAATTTACGATTTAAAACTCACCAGGTAGGTAAACGTTCCAAAAAAAGCTTAGTAATAACGTATATTGATGGGATTATTCATCCGGATATCTTAAAAGAAATAAATAGGCGTTTAAAAACAATTGATATGGATGATGCTCCTGAGTCTGGTTTTATTGAACAGTGGATAGAGGATAGTTTTCTATCCCCGTTTCCACAATTGATGAACACAGAAAGACCTGATAAAGTAGCCGCTGCTCTATTACAAGGGAAGGCTGCTATTATTCTAGATGGAACACCATTTGTTTTGATAGCTCCCACAACTTTAGGAAATGCTTTGCAGTCACCAGAAGATTACTATGAAAGATGGACAGTCGGGACTTTATTGCGTATGCTTCGCTATATAGCTGCTTTTATGGCTATATTTCTACCTTCTTTATATATTGCATTGGTATCGTATCATCCCGGAATGATTCCATCTGATCTAGCGTTTTCCATTGCAGCATCAAGAGAAGGGGTGCCTTTCCCTCCATTTGTGGAAGCATTTCTTATGGCTGGAACCATGGAACTTTTGCGTGAAGCAGGGGCTCGATTGCCAAAGATAATAGGTCAAACCATTGGGATAGTCGGAGGTCTAGTAATAGGGGAAGCTGCTGTTCAAGCTGGAATTGTTAGTCCAATCATGGTTATTGTTGTAGCACTTAATGCCATAGCTTCTTTTGCTCTACCTGCTTATAGTATTGCCATTGCTTTCCGTATTTTCTTATTCGGTATGATGATTTTATCCGGTTTTTTGGGGCTTTACGGAATCATACTAGGCTATATTATGATTAATATCCACATTGTTAATTTAAAAAGTATTGGCGTTCCATTTTCTGTTCCATTTGCGCCAACTTTTTATAGAGACTGGAATGATCTTGTACTTCGGACTCCAATTCCTCTATTAACCAACCGTCCGAAATATATGCAAACAGGTGATATTCAGTCAGCTGATAAAGGAGATCAAAAGAATGAATAGGTTTGAATATGCTGATAATAAGTTTAGTGAAATAGAAATGATGATTGCTATTCCCTCCTTTATTATTGGAGTGGGGATATTATCATTACCCCAAGCGCTTGCTTCTGCCACAACAGCCATGGATGGAGTATTTTCGATTTTAATAGCCGGGGGAATAGTAACATTTATCACGTGGGCAATTGCGAAGTTTGCTGCAAGTTTTCCAGACACCACCTTTATATCCTATGCTTCTTTAATCGTCTCTAAGCCTGTTGCTATCTTATTAACTTTTTTATTCGCTATTGTTTTTTTTAGTATTACTGCCTATCAGGTGAGGAAAATTGCTGACATTTCAAAGCAATACTTATTTGATCAAACACCAGTTGAAGTTATTTCATTAACTTTTTTCCTTGTTATTATTTATGCTGTTTCAGGTTCTAGAGTAGGAATTATTCGTTTGAATATGATGTTTTTTCCATTTATTCTTTTTATTGCAATTATTGTAGTTATATTTAACCTAAATTGGTTTAAATTTTCCAACTTTTTACCAGTTTTTCAATCGAATATAAATGACTATTTAACAGGAGTAAATAAAAGTTTATTCTCATTCGGAGGTTTTGGGATCTTGTGGTTTTATATGGCTTATGTAAACAAACCAAATAAGGCTCCTAAAATGGCTGCGCTGGGAACTGGTTTTCCAATTGCTCTGTATGCACTTATCTTTCTTGCCTGTATTGGGGTTTATGGAGAATCGGTAACAGCAAGTATGCTGTACCCTACTGTTGAATTGGCAAAAATGGTCGAAATACCTGGTGGGATTTTAGAAAGATTTGAATCTATCTTTTTTGTTATTTGGATTATGGCCATTTTTAATACAACAGCTATGGCGTTCGACATAACGGTACTTGCCATTAATTTGGTTTTTCATCATATTCCTAAAATAAAAATTATTTTTTTATTGTCCCCATTGATATACGCAATAGCTATGTATCCTCAGAACTTAATAGAAGTTTCAGCCTTTGAAACATTTCTTAATTACGCTGTTTTTTATTACTCCATATTTGTATTAGTATTACTGTTTGTTGTTGCGAAAATAAGAGGAGTGAAGCCAAGTGAATAAACGTATTATCTTTATTTTGTGCAACATCATTTTTTTGCTTGCTGGCTGCTGGGATGAACAACCTATTGAAGAGCATGGTTTTGCGATTGGGTCATCGATAGATTTGGCAGAAGAGAAAAATGAAGGGACATATAATGTTATGTTTACGAGTCAGTTCGTTGTTACTTCTGGATTTGGCACTCCTGCTCAAGGAAGCGGGGGAGGTAAGAAATCTTTTATGAATTTATCTGTTACAGGTGAAAGCATCTTTGAATCATCAAGAGAAATGTCTACTAAGACAAGCTTAACTCCTTTTTATGAGCACTTAAAAGTGATTGTTGTTTCCTCAGACATAGCAAAAGAACCAAATTTATTTTCTAGCTTAATGGATATATTTTTACGTGACCATGAAATGCGTAGAGGGATTAGGGTTGCCGTTACCGAAGGAGAGGCTAAATCATTACTAGAGATAAATCCAGAAAATGAAAAACTTCCAGCAATGTACATAAATGAAGTATTGAAAAAAAATGCCAAGTCAATAGAAGTAATGGATCCAGTGACGATGGGAGTTTTGCAACAGTATTTATTAACTAAAAGCAGCTATGTATTGCCAATGTTATTATCCGAGGAGAACGAAATTAATTCAGAGGGTGGAGCAGTCTTCCATGGTCAAGAAAATAAAATGATAGGCACTCTCAGCAATGATGAAATGAAAGGGTTGAATTTTATAAAAGGTAAGGTAAATGGCGGAATTGTTAATTTAGAGGTAGATGGGCAATCAGTAATATACGAAATTAAAAATGCAAGAAGCCAAATCAAAATTGATACGCAAAACCCAAACAATATGAACATATCTGTATCCATTAAGGCTGAAGGATCTATTGGTGAAAAGTTTGGAAGTCAATCCCTTAAGGATCCAAAGTACCAAGCAAAACTAGAGAAAAATGTAGGTAAAGCAATAGAACAACTAGCTATGAAATCATTAGAAAAAGGTCAGAACGAATTAAATGCTGATATTTATGGGTTTGATAGCATATTAAAGCAAAAACATTATGATGTATGGAAAGAAGTCAAAGATAAATGGATAACAGGGGATCAATTATTTACGAAAACCAATGTGCAAATATCAGCAGAAGCAATAGTAAGAAGCATTGGTTCATCGGATGTTACCCATGAGAAAGGTGTTGAGTGAAGACTATGTGGGAAAGATTCCTAGGGATATTACCTGAAAAAATGATTGTTTTTTGTACGTTAGTCACTTTCTTAGTGCCTTATCTCATCTATAAATTAAATCAGAAATTACATAAAAAAGGAGACCCTCCATGGAAGAAAGAAGATGGTTAACAATATAAATGGATGCTGATGCTGCGTGGTTTTCAGCTACACGTTAGAGTGCCTCCTAAAAAAGCTTAAGTTTCGTCAGTAAGACAGATGCTATTGCCCGGAGAGTTGGCAATAGCTTTTGTTTACTAGCTTCGAAGCATTTTGACAATAAATACGATTAGCGCAATAATTAGTAAAATATGAATAATACCGCCTGCTAATTCAAAAAGAAAGCTAATCATCCATATAAGCAGTAAGATACCAATGATGGTCCAAAGCATGATGCCCACTCCTTTTTTGATTTCATTGCTCTTACGATTCCCCTTTACATAAATTTAAAACTTTTTTTAAAAAACCTTGCATATGTTTGGAGTGGTTGTTATAATAAAAATTGTCGTAAAGAAATTGTAAAACTTTGTTGAAGTTTTTGTAAAGTTATCGAAAGATGTCATCAAATGATGCGTCAAACAATTAAAATTTTATTACTTAATTTCATGCGGGTGTAGTTTAGTGGTAAAACCCCAGCCTTCCAAGCTGATGTCGAGGGTTCGATTCCCTTCACCCGCTCCAATACATAGGTGTGAACGTAGTGTTTCGTTTTAAAATGAAGCATTACGTTTTTTTATATTTTACAAAAACCCTTTTCTAATTGTGTTGTAGTTTATTACACAATTGAACCAAACTGCGAAGTAAACTAATTGGGGTATATTGACAATATGATTATGGGTGAGTGCTAATCCTCGCTGCAGAAAAACACTCGCTTTCTGTGGGCTCCCCACGAGCCTCCTCGTGAGTAAAAACCGCTCATGCACTGACCCCCTAAATCCGGACACTCCAAAATAAAAAATTTAGGGGGTTAGTACCATGAATCGAT
>NZ_WIXM01000047.1 GCF_010993965.1 Gracilibacillus sp. YIM 98692
AGTCCTCCTAAAAAATGGAGGACTTTTTCAGTGGCTTCCTGCTCTTCCCCCAGGAGTCTCGCATTTTCCGCAGCTTATTTTAGTGCTCGTATTGATTAAGAAATATCCAATCTTACCACTTATAAACGGAGGAAATATACGCAGACTCCCGCGGAAAGCGAAGTATATTTCCGGAGTGGTATTTAAGTGCTTATCCTACAGTAGCCACTAATTCTAAGAAGAATGGTTGAAAGTCACGTTTAAGTATTACGTCAATTGTCAAGGGGCAACAACCTTTTTAAGAGGATGGCTTATAGAAAGGGCTGTCATAAAAGTCAGCTTACTTCTTTGTAACTGAATCTATATGACAGCCCATAAAATGAATAAGCCTTATAAATTTTTATATTTTTCCACAATATTTTCTACAGTAAATCCGTATTTCTCCGTTAATAATTTTCCGTTGCCAGATGCACCGAATTCATCTATCGTTAATAAGTCTCCTTCGCTTCCTACATACTTATGCCAACCGAGTGATGCACCCATTTCTATCGCAAGGCGCTTCTTCGTACCTTTTGGTAATACCTTATTTTGATAATCCTTTGATTGCTTATCAAATAAGTCCCAAGAAGGCATGCTGACAACCGATACATAAATACCTTCGTCTTCTAATTTCTTTTGCGCTTCTAGAGCTAGATGTACTTCTGACCCTGTTGCTATTAATATGCCCTCTGGTTGTTCACGTGCTTCTGAAAGGACATATGCTCCTTTTTTCACCCCTTGATAGGCTTGGTCAGCTGAAGATGTAACTGTTGGTAATCCTTGTCTTGTCAGAACCAAGGCATGAGGAGTCGTTTCACTTTCCAACGCTAACCGCCAAGCTGCCGCCACTTCATTACCATCAGCTGGCCTTAGCACGGAAAGGTTTGGCATTGCTCTAAAAGAAGCTAAATGTTCAACTGGTTCATGTGTTGGGCCATCTTCACCAACAGCAATGCTATCATGAGTCAGTACATATGTCGTAGGCACTTGCATTAGCGCAGGTGTTCGAATAGCAGATCGCAAGTAATCCGAGAAAACAAAGAACGTCCCTCCGAAGACCTTTACACCTCCATGTAATGTCATCCCATTCAGTGCAGCACCCATAGCAAATTCCCGCACACCAAACCAAATATTACGGCCATCATAGTTGCTAGGAGAAAAATCTCGTTCATCTTCTATTTTGGTTTTATTCGAACCAGATAAATCCGCTGATCCTCCTATAAAAAAAGAAACTTTTTTAGCGATACCATTGAGTACCCTTCCAGAAGCCTCTCTCGTAGATACCTCTTCTGTCTCATGGAAGGACGGTATATCTTCCATCCAATTGTTTGGCAACTTTCCATCCATGGCATCTTGTAACTCTTCTGCTAAACTTGGATAAGCCTCCCTATATTTTTCAAGCATATTCAACCATTTCTCTTCTTTATCTTGACCTCTTTGCTTGATTTCCTGATAAAATTCTTTTACTTCCTCTGGAACTAGAAACGGTTCGTTATAATCCCATTTATAATTTTCTTTTACCAGTTTAATTTCTTCTTCTCCTAATGGGGCTCCATGAACGGCCGAAGTCCCAGCTTTATTAGGCGAGCCAAATCCTATAGTTGTTTTCACTTCTATTAGGGTTGGTTTTTGTCGGTTTTGCTTAGCTAAATTAATAGCTTCTTGAATTGCTTCTGTGTCATTCCCATCTTCTACCCTTAGGACTTGCCAACCATTTGCTTTATATCGATCCGTCACATTTTCAGAAAAAGACTTATCTAGATCGCCATCGAGTGAAATATCATTGGAATCATAAAAAACTATTAATTTTCCTAGCTTTAAGTGACCTGCCAACGAAGCAGATTCCTGAGACACCCCTTCCATTAAATCACCATCACCACAAATACTGTACGTAAAGTGATCTATAATTGGAAAGCTTTGTCGATTATATTTAGCTGCTAGGAATCGTTCTGCCATTGCCATTCCTGTCGCCATCGCAATACCTTGCCCTAGCGGACCAGTCGTTGCTTCCACACCAGGTGTGTGACCATATTCAGGATGTCCAGGTGTTTGGCTTCCCCATTGTCTGAAATTTTTCAGCTCTTCTAATGAAAGATTGTAACCTGTTAAGTGTAAGAGACTGTATAATAAGGCAGAGCCATGACCAGCAGATAAAATAAATCGATCTCTATTAAACCAATCAGGATTAGCAGGGTTGTGGTTCATATTTTCGGACCACAAAGTGTGCGCCATTGGGGCAGCACCCATAGGTAGTCCTGGATGTCCCGAATTTGCTTTTTCAATCATATCAATAGACAACATTCTGATCGTATTAATAGCTAACGTATTGATTTCGGTTTTCATAAGAATACTATTCATAGGTGTCATCCTTTCTTATTTCGGAACTTTTTCCCAATCCGCTAAGAATTTTTCAATACCGATATCTGTTAAAGGGTGGCTCCATAGTTTAGGGAATAAAGAACCAGGAATCGTTGCAATATCCGCACCTGCAACAGCTGCATCCTGTAAATGTGTAATATTACGAACGCTTGCTGTAATAATTTCCGTTTTATATTGATATTCACTTAAAATACGTTTTAAATCTTTCACTAACGCCATACCTTCTGTTCCAATATCATCAACTCTTCCAACAAATGGACTGATGTAAGTCGCTCCAGCTTTTGCTGCCATCAATCCTTGAGCAGCGGTAAATACTAAAGTGACATTTGTTTTAATCCCTTCATTGGATAAAATGTTCACAGCACGCAGACCTGCCTCTGTCATTGGAATCTTGACAACTACATTAGAAGCCCATGTTGCAATTTCTCTTGCTTCTTCTAACATCTCATCTGTTTCCATTCCTACCACTTCTGCACTGACCGGGCCTTCAACAAGACTGCAAATCTCTTTAATGACTGCTTTAAAATCTCTCCCTTCTTTTGCAATAATAGATGGATTTGTTGTAATACCATCTACAAGGCCCAATTCCTTCACTCTTTTAATTTCATCAATATTTGCTGTATCTAAGAAAAATTTCATATTTTATACCTCCTTGGTTTTATAAAGAGAGACTCCCATCAGTGGGGGGGTTATCCCCACTGATGGTTAGCGATACTTATCAGGGTGCTAGCGTCCGTTGTCCCCCACTTATCCTTCTTTCATTATTATAAGTCTTGAGGTGGGGGCTTACGGACGATTGTTCACCGTGATAAAGAGAGACTCCCATCAGTGCGGTTTTTTCACCGTTCGGGGTTGCTCTAGGCGGACGCCACTTGGTTATTAGGGTGTTTACTTGTCACATAGCGCAATTGACTGCTTTCTCCGTCTAACACGAGAGAATGTGTCACATAATGAGATTCTTCATCTAATTTAATCCCTTTTAACAAAATATTTTCGGTAATACCTGTAGCAGAAAACACACATTGGTCCGAGTTTACTAAATCTTGATGTCTTAACGCCCTCTTTGGATTTTCCAATCCCATTTCCAAGCATCTTTTCCATTCATCATCATTTTGAGGTAACAACTTTGCTTGCATGTCTCCTCCGAGACATTTTGCTGCTACCGCTGCCACGACACCTTCTGGAGCTCCTCCAATGCCAAAGAATAAATCTATATCTTGATCTTTCATACAAGTTGCTAAAGCATACGTAATATCGCCTTCATTAAACAGGTGTACTTTTGCACCGAGTTTTCGAATTTCCGCAATCGATTCATGATGCCTTTCACGGTTTTGAATTAAGATTTTCATGTCTTTTATGTCTTTCCCATTAGCCTCGGCCACAGCATAGACATTTTCAGCTAATGATGCTTCAATATCGATTTTCCCTGTTGCCTTTGGCCCTGTTACAATTTTTTCCATATACATGTCAGGTGCGTGTAATAAAGCACCACGAGGCGCTGCTGCAATCACAGCAAATGCATTGTCTTGCCCATTGACTGTTGAATTGGTTCCTTCTATTGGATCTACCGCAATGTCAACCTTATGCCCTGAACCATTACCTACTTCTTCCCCAATGTAAAGCATTGGAGCATGATCTAATTCCCCTTCTCCTATCACAATACGTCCATTAAAATGAATATTATTTAAGCTATTACGCATCGCATTGGTAGCCGCTCCGTCTGCTTTAATTTTGTCTCCGCTTCCAACCCATGGATACGAAGCTATCGCAGCCTGCTCGGTTACTTTTAAAAAATCAAAAGTTAAATCTTTCATGGAATTTACTCCCTTCAACTGTATTTTAATTACAGTGAATTAATTAGAGGACTTAGCCAACAAATTCATAATTTTCGCTTTCTGCATATTTTTTGATTTCTTCTTTCAGTTCAAAGCCGTTATGATCACTACCGATTGCAATTTTCATTTTCTCATCTCCTTTCGTTATTATTTTTCTTATTTTTTATTTTATTATATTTATTATTATATTTCAATATTTATTTTCGTTTATTTTTAATTTTTGTTATTTCACTAAAAAAATGATAAAAATTATAGCACCAACCAAACTATCACTGCTGTGCTAATAGTTATGTTTTCCGTTTGTTTTCCTGAATCTTTCATTTTATTTGATATTTTTATATCTTATTAGAAAATTAAATAAATTTATTTTCGTTTGTTTTCAATATATGGTACAATAATGTATATTAAGTAATGACAGCGGATCATAATTTGGATGAGGGTGATTTTTTTGAAAAAGATGTTTGCCACTGAGAGAAGAAATGTCATACTTGAGATATTAAATGATAAAAAACGAATTACTGTAAAAGACTTATCAAAAATGTTAAATGTTTCTGAAGCAACATTACGTACAGATCTAACGAATATGGAAAAGAAGGGACTATTAACGAGGACCCACGGCGGTGCTGTTTTAGATACACCTATTCATTCTGAGAATACCTTTTCAGAGAGGGCCAAAAGAAATAAAGAAAGTAAAGGGACTATCGCAAAGAAAGCGATTGAATTAATCAATGATAAAGATTGTATCTTATTAGACGCAAGTACGACTGCCCTAGAGGTAGCTAGGTTATTGAAAGAAAAAAACATTCAATTAACAGTGCTTACTAATGGTATTACCGCTGCAGTGGAATTGAGGGATAACCCATCTATCACTGTCATTTTATTAGGTGGAATGCTTAGAAATGGATCTATGGCTTTAGAGGGGCCGTTTGGTATTCATGTTTTAAATCAAATTAATGTAGATATTATGTTTACTTCTGCAAGAGGCTTTACGATAGACGAAGGCTTGACTGACTTTAGCGTGTATGAAGTGGAGCTTAAAAAGTCTCTTGTTAGCAAAGTGGAGAAAGTGGTTGCAATCATTGACCATTCCAAGATCGGAGACAGCTCTATTGCATCTTTCGCCTCGATTAACGATATTGATGTATTTATATCAGATGATGATATAGATGATGATTTAAAAGATGTTTTTTCAAAGAACAACATTTCCTATCATATAGCAAAATAAAAAAGTGATTGAAGGTTTTCTTATCTTCAATCACTTTTTAATTTGCCCTGATATACGTAACCTGCAATCTTTCCCTTGAGAAAAATCATAAACACAAAAGGAGCCGTCTCAAAATCAGCTCTTTGTGGAAAGTGACTTTTGAGACAACTCCTATTGTTTTTCTTTATATTAAGATAACGGACAGCAATGGTACTAAAATAATAACAATTAAGGTTAATAACATAGATATTAAAAAAGGAGTAACTGCTCTTGCTAAAGTAGGTATACCAACACCTGATATTCCGGATCCAACAAATAGATTAACTCCCAGTGGCGGTGTTATAAAGCCAATAGCTAAATTAGCAATCATCATTACCCCAAAGTGGACTGGATCTATTTGAAGTTGCATGGCGACAGGGAAAAGTATTGGTGTTAAGATAACAACAGCAGCTGTTGTATCCATAAACATCCCAACAATTAACAGCATGATGGTAATTAATAAAAGGATAACCAATTTATTCTCAGATACGGTTGTTAATGCATTTGCCACCTGGGTTGGAATTTGTTCTAAAGTTAATATTTTACCAAATGCTGTGGCAGCAGAAATAATAATTAATACGGATGCACTAGTTAGAGATGCTTTCGTAATCACTCTTGGCAAGTCTTTTACACTTAATTCTTTGTACACAAACAAACTGATAACCACTGCGTAAACCACTGATATAACCGCAGCCTCAGTTGGTGTGAACTTCCCGCTATATATACCTCCTAGAATAATAATTGGTGTCAGCAAAGCCCATTTTGCATTATTTAACTGTGTAAAAAAGGCCTTGAAAGTGAACTTTTGTGCTCCTGCACCATAACCTTTCTTCTTACAATAGATATAGCACCACAAAATCATAACGGCACCAATTAAAATCCCTGGCAAAATACCTCCTAAAAACATATTCCCAACAGATGTTTGTGAGGAAACACCATACATAATCATCGGGATACTTGGAGGAATAATGATCCCTAATGAACCTGCAGATACAATAACGGAAGTCGCAAATTTTTTATCATACCCTTCCTTTATCATGGCGGGTATCATCATACCACCAACTGCAGCCACTGTAGCTGGACCAGACCCTGAGATAGCGGCAAAGAACATAGAGGTTAAAACCGCTACGATTGCTAAACCACCTGTTATATTTCCAACTATTACTTTCCCAAAATTCATTAATCGCTCCGAAATACCGCCGCCACTCATTAATTCACCAGCTAGTATAAACAATGGAACGGCGAGGAGGGGGAATGTATCTAATGATGTTACTAAATCTCGAATCAACCCTTCAGTAGGAATTGCTGAAATAAAAAATATGGATATGACAGATGCAATGCCAAGCGCAATCCCTACTGGTACCGTTAATATTAGTAATATCGCTAAAGTTCCAAATAAAATAAGCGAAATCATACATCCACCTCCTCGTTATTTCTCCATTTCATGATAATAACCCATTGATTTTGCAGGAGTCTAATAGCGGTTAAAATAAATCCTACTAAAGTGGATGCATAAACCCACCCATATGATATTTTTAAACCAGGTGTCAACCTTGTTATATCAAATACCGTATTTACACCATAGTAAACAACCAATACTGAAAAAGCTAGGAAAAACAAATTAGATATGGTACCTATAATAAATTTACCATTTTTTCTAAAAAGTAAAGATAAGGAGTCTATTTTAATATGTTTATTTTTCTTAACAGCATAACTAACCCCTATAAAAACACTCCATATAAATAGGTACCTTGCTAATTCTTCTGTCCATGGAAAAGTAAAATCTAATAGATTCCTCATAACAACTTGCATAAACAAAGTAATAACCAACAACGTAGTCATGATAATCAATAAATATTCTTCGATGTAACGATCTAAAAATTGTATTACTTTCTTCATTTGCAGTCCCTTACCTTCGTTTAAAAATTAGCAATAGTTCTCATAGAAGAAATCTATGAGAACCTATTTGCTTTAGATATTCTGTATTATCGCGCAGATTCAATTTCCGCTAAGAATTCATCCATAAATTCTTGACTTGTCACTTCTGCGTAATTGTCTACAACATCAGATACAGCTTCTCTAAATGATTCTTTATTAGGTTCATTTACTTCCATACCCGCATCTACTAACTCTTGCAATAGCTTGTCGTCATTATCACGGATAGATTCTCTATGGAATTGACCTGCTTCATTTGCTGCATCTTGAATAATGGTTTGTTGTTCTTCTGAAAGAGATGTCCAAAAATCATCGCTAATCGCTAACGGAAGCGCCGAATATTGATGACCTGTGATAGAAATATAATCTTGAACTTCATTAAATTTACTTGCATGGATATTAGCAATTGGGTTCTCTTGACCATCTACAGTCCCTTGCTGAAGCGCAAGATAAAGCTCACCAAAAGCCATTGGCGTAGCGCTTGCCCCTAATGCATTCAATGTATCAAGTGAAACATCAGACTCAGGTGTTCTAATCGTTAAACCGTTTAAATCTTCTGGCGTTTCAATTGGATGACTGCTGTTAGTGATATGACGCATACCATTCTCAAAGAAACTTAAAATACGAATGTTGTCTTCTAATAATGGTTCAGATACCATATCGCCAACTTTACCATCTAATACTTTCCAAGCGTGCTCATAGCTGTCAAATAAGTATGGAAGACCAGTTGCCCCCATTAATGGATCATATTGCGTATAAATCCCTGCTCCTGCTAGAGCCATCTCTAAATTATTTAATGAAACGTTCTCAATCATTTCAGGCTCACTTCCGATTGTTTCATTCGCAAAGATATTAACAGTAATAGCTCCGTCAGACTCTTCTTCTACGATCTCTTTAAACTTCACAACAGCTTCATGACGAACATTCGTTTCAGCAGCACCATGTCCAAAATCAATACTAACTTCTTTTGCAGCTTCACCTTCATTGTCGCCGCTTTCATCGCCATTATCTCCTGATGCTTCGGAGCTTTCATTCCCACAAGCTGCTAGAAATAAGAAAAGCAATCCTAGTAATGATATTTGTATTATTTTTTTCATTATTACTACCTCCCAAAATAAAATAGCCCTTAATAATTTTTATCAATTGTATAAAGTATTTCTTTAAAAGATGTCATATCCCATGCAGCCCTGCCTATAAATAATCCGTTTACATTGTCACTCTTTAAATAATCTTCAAAATTATTTAGGTTTACACTGCCTCCATATAGGATAGGGATTTCTTCTCCAAATTCTTCGTATAATTCTACAAGTAATGCACGAATATTATGGTGTTGTTCTGCTACATAATTTGGTTCAGCAGGAACCCCATTTTCACCTATTGCCCAAACAGGCTCGTATGCAATCATAACATTTTTTACATCTTCTTTTCGAACGCCTTTTAATGCTATTTTTAATTGTTCTCTTAGTCTCTCTTTGCCAACCTCATTATCTTTATCTAAATGATCTTCCCCTATACAGATAAGCGGTTGCAACTGATGCCTAATGGCAGCTAAAGCTTTTTTATTGACGTCAATATCGTTCTCATTATAATACTGTCTTCTTTCTGAGTGGCCTAACTCTATTAAATCTAGTTCTAGCTCACTAAGCATAGATGGGGATACCTCCCCTGTATAAGCTCCGCTGTCTTCCCAATGCATCGTTTGAGCCCCAAGTTTTACCCCGGATCCTTCTAAGTCTTGTTTAATTGGGATTAAATGCGGAAATGAAGGAATGATAAATAAATCTATTTTGGAAGTTAACCCTTTCTTTACTTCCAGTAATTTCTCTACATACTCTCTCCCTTCTTTTAAGTTTTTTGTCATCTTCCAATTTGTCCCAATCAGAATATTTTGATTTTTCAAACTAATCAAACCATCCTTTATTTATTTACTAAAAAATCTTCCTTTAGGAAAGCTGTAAACGATTTTTAATTTTCCTATAAAAATAATTTATCAACTTGTATAACAAGTATACAAATTAATTGTAAACTTGTCTACTAAGTTATTAATTTATTATTAAATTATTTTTATTTTCCCATGACAGTTTAATACAATAAATAATAAAACCGTTGTATTGACGCCATGGATGCATAACCTTATAACTTAAGTTACAAGTGTTATCGTTTAACAACTTTCACTTACGATAATAAACGATGAAAGCGTTTTTGTCAATTGCTTTTTTTTATTTTCGTTTTATCCCAATTTTATTTTCATATGTATTTATCGATAGATCAGTAATCACCAGTTTTTATACTCTTGTTCCTTTTCTTATAGGATATCACCATGTATAACAATAAAAGAGGATTATGAAATGATTATTTCAAAGTTATAGGAGTGATTTTCATTATAAATTTTCAATTTAAAAATATAAAGATATTTATGATTTGATATGTGTTATTTCAACGGGAATTGTTGTAACCCTAAAAATCATTGGAATCGTCCAATTTAAACAACGCTTACAGCAGCTTACTATGCTTAAGTAGTTATCTCATTTATTTTTTGATTTTTTGTTATTTTTTTCGTATACTATCAAAAAAGGAATTTTTATCAATATTTAAAAGTTTTCAAATAAAGGGAGGAAATGGAATGAATGAATTTAAAAAGCAGGTAGTTGTTGATATTACGGAATCACAAACGATTGTTGAATTAAGTTATTTATTACAAACATATGATGCGGAAATTTTTATTTTGAATCATAGTAAAAATCACGTGCAAGAGATAAACCCTAAAAGTATTCTGGGATTAGCCACCCTCCAACTAAAAAACGGGACGGAAATAACCGTTCGCGCCGAAGGTAATGACGCAGAAGAAGCAGTAATGGAAGTAGTCAAGTTTTTACAAAGTGCAAAGAACAATGATTAAGTGTTAATAAAAACTGAGATTATATAATTTTTTCACTTTAATAAAGCTCTTTTTCACATTCTTTGTTGTATTACTTCACAGTAGAATCAAACTGCGACGTAACTATATTAATGGAGTGCTTATATCTTCCTCATCTTGACACTGCTATAATCCGCTCCGACAACATACTTCGCTTTCCGCTCACCTCGCACTGAGCCTCCTCGCTCGTTCCTCACTGCGGGGTCTCAGCGTCTTCGCTGTTCCCGCAGGAGTCTACGTATGTTGTCCACGCTGGTAGTAATTATCTAATGAATGAAACAATTGCACCTATAAAATCAACATTTCGAGAATCCCTTCTTACTTCAATAGAAAGCTATTCTAAGCTGCGGAAAAATGCGAGACTCCTGTGGGAAAGGAACAGTCTGAAGACCCCGCAACGAGCGTTTTTTGCTCGTGAGGAGGCTGAAGCGTTCCCCACGGAAAGCGAGTGTTTTTCCACAGCGACGATTAAGCACTCATCTTTAAACGAGTAGGAGGAAAATATTTATAAGTTACTGCGAAGTTTTTGGATACTATGCAATGAGGTAACTCAAAAAAGACTCACCTTTCACGGAAGGTGAGTCTTTGACGTTAATCGGGGGAGCATGTTAGTAATCAATTCGAAAGATTTTTATTTAATTTTCACTTTTTCCAGTCTAGTTGATTCAGTAAAAATTCTCTTAACGATTTGAGTAGCTGTTTTTTGCTCACCTGTTAGGCCGCCTTTTCCAACTACTACTAACCCTTCATTTTCACCGCCGAGTATTGTTCCGAGATCTGCTTGCGGAATCACATAATCTAATAATTGAATACCTCTAGCTTCTAACCTTTTTAATGTATGAACCATGGTATCTCCACCTGTCATATAAATACCCTTCACATCATTAGACGTTAAAGCTAAGATACCTTTCGCAATTTCTCCAAGGCCTCCATTGATATTATCAGCGGCTTCACCTTGTTTCAAATTCAATGCTTTTTCTTGATCCTTTAGATTGATCCTTTTGCCGGTTAACGATGTTTCTAGTACTACAACATGAACCTTATCACTTTTCAACTTTTCTAACGCTTTACCTATCGCAACTTGAATCTCTTGATCAGCAGAATTGCTCCTATCAATTAACATTTCGGCAGAAACAGCAACAGACTCAGCCCAATCATTTTCTAAAAGCTCTTCCATTTGCATTTTCGTCACAGGAGTCGCACTTCCTGCAACCGCTAACACCTTGCCGTCAAATATTCCTTCTGCACCATCACCTGCTTGTTCATCGTGATCTATTGCACATCCACTGTGTTCCGCTAACTTTGTTGTAAAAGGTCCTGGATCGATCGCTAAAACATTCCATTGCAATGAGCATACTGACTCAGCCAAAAGTGAAACATCATCCATAGAGACCGCATCTGCTATAATAATTTCTGCTCCTTGTTCCTTTTCCAATTCCAACGCTTTCTTAACCGCTTCTTTTCCAGACAACAGAACATTTAATGAGATAACTCCAATTTTTCGATTGGTTTGCTTCCTCATTAATGTTGGGCAATGGGTTTCTTCCACTGGTGTTCGGACATCATTTGCTACTGGCGTCAGAGACAACGGAACGCCGTCAATAATAGAATAACCTCCGACAAGTATCCGATTGGATTGAGGCATCGACGGTACCATTACCGCAATCGTATCAGAGCCTAATTCTTGTAACATCGAGTCCACTTCAGTCCCAATATTTCCTCGCAAAGTAGTATCGATACGTTTGGAGTAATTGGTAATCCCTTTGTTTTTTAAATTTTGAACAGCTTGTTTGACTCTATCTGCAGCATCTTTTTTCGGCAACGCTCTACTATCCGTACTTAACACGACAGCATCTTGGTCTGAACTATAAGCTAAATCTTTCTCATTAAAGAAAGCAGCTGTTCGAACACCGGCTTTTGCTAACAAAACCCCAACTGTCGTTGCACCAGTTAAGTCATCTGCAACAATACCAAATTTTTTCATAATATCCTCCTGAATAAAATATTCATTCCCATTGTTCGTTTAATAATGGTAAAAAAGGAAACAGGAAAGGCATAACCTCTCCTGTCCTAAAAATCATAAATTCAATTTATGCTTGACCTACCTTAGCTTTTTGTTGCATTTTCCAATACTTAACCGGAACTAATGTGGATTCAATCATACTAACCGATCCAGCTACACCTTTTCCAGCAATGTCAAAAGCTGTACCATGATCTACTGAACTTCTCATAAATGGCAAGCCCCATGTAATGGTAATGGACTTTTCAAAGTCATATGTCTTACATGCAATATGGCCTTGATCATGGTATAAGGATAGAATCGCATCATATCTACCCTGCAAACCTAAGTGAAAGACAGAGTCAGCTGGAACAGGTCCAACAACATTCATGCCTTCCTCTTGAGCTGCTTCAACAGCTGGGTTTAAATGTTCTTGTTCCTCTGTACCGAACAATCCATTGTCAGATGCATGTGGATTTAATGCCGCTAAAGCAATTTCAGGATTTTCATAACCAATGCCTTTTAGTTCTGTATCGATTTGTTTTAGGGTATCTAACACTCTGTCTTTTGAAGCATAACGGCAAGCTTCTACAAGCGCTTTATGTCTGCTAACAAAGAATACTTTCATATTGTGGCAATTAAACATTGTTAAAGCGTAATCAGAATTTGTCTCTGCACCGTACACTTCCGTATGTCCTTCATGCTTGCATCCTGCTAACTTTATTGCTTCTTTATGGATCGGCGCTGTTGAAACGATATCAATTTCGCCTTTCATCCCTAATTCAATGGATTTAAGAACATAGTCATAAGACATTTCTCCAGCTAGTTTTTGCACTTTTCCATATTCAATACTAGCACAGTCGTAATCTTTTGTTTCTAAAACATCAATCGTACCATATTCAAATTTCCCATCTGATGGTTTTTCGATTTTATTAACTTCGAAGTCACAATTTTTCACTTTTAACGCTCTTTTTACTATATCTACTGAACCTATTAGAAATGGGTTACATTCATCATAAACCGTCTTATCCATAACAGTATCTGCTGTTATTTCCGGCCCAATTCCGGCTGGATCACCAATAGTAATGGCTACAATAGGTTTTTTAATTTCGGTCATGTCACTCGCTCCTAACTATTTTTAGTATTTCTGAATTTATTAACAAGCATACCTTCTTTTTTGTTAATTGTCAATTTCTTTTTTTTACTTTCGATTTTAGACATAGCGATAACTAAAGTGTATTTTTTGCTATTACTATAGTGATATTCAACAATATATATTCAAACATTACTTACTTTTGCCTATAACTGTTTATATCCTGCTATTCAACCATCCTAATCTCTTAAATGTTTTTATTATTTCGAAACAATAACGAAAATAAATGAAATTAAGTGTTGATAAAAACAAAAATATATAATAACATTATGGGTGTGAAATAATTGTATATACTTAAGGAGGATCTAATATGAAAATCGGTTTAGGCGGCGATAATAATGCGTTTACATTAAAAACCACCATTAAGGAATATTTAGAAGATAAAGGAATTGAAGTGAAAGATTATGGCTGTTATTCAGAAGATGCTGTCGATTATCCAGATGTTGCGTTTGAAGTTGCAGAGGCAGTAAGCCAAGAAGAGGTTGACCGTGGTATACTAATCTGTGGTACAGGTATCGGTGTATGTGTAGCTGCTAATAAATATCCTGGAATCCGTGCCGCATTAGCACATGATGAATATTCTGCTGAACGTGCACAATTAAGCAATAATGCTCAAATATTGACAATGGGAGCACAAATAATTGGTCCGGAAGTTGCTAAAAAAGTGGTAGATGCCTATGTAAGATCTGAATGGGCAGAAGGGTCAAAACGCAAAGTAGATAAAATTATTGATAAAGAAAAGAATTTTATTTCACAAAATTACCAAGATGTAGTAAGTAAAGGTTGCTAGAGTTATCCCCCAACTCTAGCAACCAAACTCTAAATCTGTTATCGATCAAGTACCTTGACCTTGAAATTCATAGTACTTCATCCATACCAACCATACTATAATTTCATCATTATGAAAGGGAACTGATCGATACAGATCTATACATTATAACATTTTAATATTTGTTTTAAAAAGTTACTGTGATATATATTTTACTAGGTCTTGCACTTTTTCTTCAGTCAATTCCCCTGAGTTATCAAATATATGAACATGATCTTCTGAAATGTCCCAATTTATTGTTGGGACAAAATCCACTCTCGTCTCATAGGAATCCCAGTTATCTAGCTTCCATGTGTCCCTTTCGGTTCCTCTTTCTTCAATGCGTTTACGTTGTTGTTCGATATCTTCTAATGTAACGACAACAACTTTTACATCGATATCTTCTTTCGTTTTTCCACTTGCTTCAACTACTTCGTCGATCCATTCTTTATTCTTTAATTCTGCTGTAAATGGCGAAATCATAAATACATTTTGACCTACACGCAGGTTTTCTATACAGATATCCTTTGTTGTATCATATTCTAAGTCACGCAAATGTTTTTTGTAAAAATCGGAATCACGGTCATTCGGATCGAGATCGTTCATTTCTAAAAATCTTTCTACAAAGCGACCGCCTACCGTATCTCGATCTAAAAAAGCACATGGAATCTGGTCCGCCACTCGCTCAGCAACTGTTGTCTTTCCTGTTCCGGCTACTCCTACGAAAAATACTAACTTTTGCACATTATCCACCTCATCTATGATATGTATTCCTTTTTATATGTTAACGCATTCTATAAAAAAACGCACGAGTCATGCTGAAATTCTTTTCTTCCTTATAATTATCACGTAATTAGGGTATTGTAAGTTTATATGAAATAGAACTCAAATAAACTATCAGCAGTTTATACGAGACTGCTTACCTTTTAAAGAAAGGATGGGGCATTATATGATTTTATTTATTGGGACTATTATCTTAATCATCCTATTGTTATATATCGACTATCAAGTTGGAAGATGGTTAGTTCATCGTGCAGACAAAAGCAAAATATATACAAGTATGTCTGAAGATATAAAAGCCTTTCGCTCAGGAGATGCCCTATTTAACCAAATATCCAAGGATATCGAACAAGCGCAGACGTCGATTGATATACAATTTTTTATCATACGAAACGATAAAATTAGCAGACAAATATATCAACAGTTGCAACGAAAACAAGAGGAAGGTGTCAAAGTCCGTCTTTTAACTGATTGGGTAGGGAGTTTCGGCTTTCGGAAAAAATGGGCAGGTTCAATTCCAGTAGTAAAAGCAAATAAGCCGAAAACCCCTTTTTTCTTTTATTTACTACAGAGAAATCACCGTAAAACATTAGTTATTGATCAGGATATTTGTTACTTTGGAGGTTTTAACTTAGGGGATGAATATTTAGGCAAAGATGATAAATTAGGAAAATGGCGAGATTATCATGTTCGAATGACAGGGTCCGCAACAGAAGTTTTTCAATCCTTGTTTACCATGGACTGGATGGAAGCAAAAGGTATTAAGCGAATGCCTCCTGTTCCAGAAGCAAGTAAAAAGGGGGATCATCTCAATTCGGTTCAAATCCTTGCTACGGAAGGAGATATTTTACAAAGAGAAACGATACGATTAATCGAAAGCGCAAAGCATTCTATTAAAATCGCTTCCCCTTACTTTATTCCAACAAAAAAAGTTTGGAATACACTAATATGTGCGATGGACCGAGGCGTAGAAGTGACCATTATGATCCCCGAAAAAGCGGATCATCTTATTACGAAAGCAGCCGCTCTCCCCTATCTCAAGAAAATACACCTTTATGGTGCAAAAGTATTTTTATATACGGATGGATTTTTTCATGGCAAAGTTATTTTTATAGATGATCTAGTTTGTGATATTGGAACCGCAAATTTTGATCAAAGAAGCTTTTGCTTAAACAAAGAATGTAATGTCATTGTAGACAAGTCACACCCGCTTTTTGAAGAAATGATAGAATTATTTGATCGGGATATAAAAAACAGCAAAAAACTTACATATACTTGGCTTAAATTACAGCCTTTGTATATGAAAACTCTATCTATTATATCGATTCCATTACGACCATTCTTATAACGAATTAAAAATATATACGCACACCACTTTATCGGCCAATTTTTTACAATTATCGGTCCGTTCTATCAATTTAGGCGGTCACTTTCTTCCGTTTATCGGTCACTATTGAAAAAATTTTGCATGAGTATCATTTACAAAACGTGTACATCATCCAATATCCGATGTCTTGAAAGCCTAGGCGCTTATATATGTTCCCTGCGGTTGGGTTTTCATAAAAAAGACATAATTCTTTTCCTTCCTGCAGCAGATCATAGCATAATTTCGCCATACAAAGGGTGGCATAGCCTTGTCGCTTATATTTTTGATTCGTTCCAACCGCTACAATCATAGCAGAAGAAGTATTCTCAGCACTGGTAGACGCCGTAGAAACCATTTCCCCGTCTTTTTCGATATAATAGCAGCGTGCCACTCCGTTTTCCATATTTCTTTTTTTAATATCTAAATTAAAAGGCTTATCCGCAAATTCAGGAATCGAGCGCAGTAATTGCCTTAAATGCGGCATTTCCTCTACCTTTAATTTTTTTACTAGATTTGTCCCTTCTAAGTTTAAAGCAGTACCGTCCGTTAGCTTGGCATAAAATAACTTCCGCTTCGATAACAGCGCATCTCGTAAGTAAGGCTCTATCTTTTCTGTAATCTCTTCTAAGCCAGATAACATGGAAAAGTCAGAATCAGCATTGATAATCTCCGCAAAGCCTTTTGCATCAAAGTCCCCTGTGGAAAAAGGTAAAAAGTTTTTTTCATATTTTAATAAAACTGCTCGTAATGTACCGTCGTTAGAAAAATCTCCCCATATTTGCTGAAAATCTTGATGGTAACCGTATGCCTCAATATCGCCAATAATAAATAAATTTTCCGCCGCCCGTTTCTGAACGAGCGCTTGACATATCGGATCATCTGCTTCTGTTAACTGTCGAATCATCGTACTCCCACCTCTTATTGCAAAACCGAACCATTCTCATAAATGTTATGATACCAAGATTTTTATTTGATATAAAGATATATTTTGCTATTTATGAAGGAAATGTTCTCATACTCAGTTCCAGATAAGGTTGAACTAATTCGCATCAGAACCAAACTGTTCACTAGTGAAAATTTGTCTTAATGTAGCTTCCTTTCATTCTAATTTAAGATGTGTACTATCATTCGCTCCGTCAGAATACTCCGCTTTCCGTGGGCTCGGCTTCAGCTAACTTGGTAAAGAAACCCACTTTACCAAGTGGATCTTCAGCTCTCGCTGTCCCACAGGAGTCTCCGTATTCTGCCTTCGCTAATGAAGGTGTTCTACCTTTTGGGAGAGAATAGGTCCATAAGAATTCATTTCTTTGTGCTCTTTCTTTCTTCAGTCAGGACACCACATAAAGCGGAGGAAATATACGTAGACTCCTGCGGGAACAGCGACAGTGTGAAGACCCCGCAGTGATGCACTGACCCCCTAAATCCGGACACTCCAAAATAAAAAATTTAGGGGGTTAGTACCATGAATCGA
>NZ_WIXM01000048.1 GCF_010993965.1 Gracilibacillus sp. YIM 98692
CCCTGAAACCCGAAGACAAGAAGGCACTATTTAATTCCTGTTTTCTACTCTACCCCGGAAAGGGAGCATTTTCCCTCAGCGCTGGGCTAGCACTTATCTCTGAAAGAATGGAAAATTATTATAATCCCTTTAAAAACTAACTAAACCCAAAGGAGACGGGTATATTTGGGGTGGAGAGGGGGATTGTCTTTCCTTGCGTGTTGCTATAATTGTTTAAAATAACTGTTTGTTCCAAATGGAATCCTCGAGTTTACTCTTCTAGGCACAAAAGTCCCTGCTTTATGCTTTTGTTCGTTGGTGTTTCCACATCATGTAGCGATAGCGAATCGTGCAGCCGATGCAATATCCTAATAGGGCAGATGCTGATGCTAAGACCACCATTAAACTAAATAAATAGCCTGCCCAAGAAATTTCTATTGTGAAAAAGACAATGGATAAGCTAATGCAAATCGTAGCAATCCATTGATTGAACAATTGCTGTGCCTTATCCTCCGGCGGATATTGATAGGTCGGCTTTCTCAAAAAATGCTTTCCAACCCGAATGATTGGGTTGTTTTTGGTCAGAATCGTGTATAGTCCAATTATAAGTGGTATAAACAAAAACCCCCACTTCAAGACTAAGAATAATGAAAGAGGTGGGGTATGAAGAATTCCCCCATTGATGGAAGTCTCTCTTTATTATACAGTGTTCTTAAAATGATTGCTAGGAGCAACGCAGTGGACACGTGAAAAGTAAATGAATGAAATTGAGTAAAACATTAGACGGATAGTAATAGCTTTGCTATGATAGGAATACATCTAAAATGACAACGTTTTCCTAAAACCTCAAGACATCAACTTCCTTAACTTCACAGATCTAACCTTTGAATTCTATCCATATCAATACCAACTATAATAGACACTTCGTTATTTCCTGGGAAATAAAAATTTAGAAAGAAAGGACTGTCTGAATGAACGGTTTTGCTTTAGGTCAGAAAGATCCCAGAATCCGAGAATATGTCACACCAAAAAAAGTAATTTGGAAATCGGAAAATTCTAATGCGGAAGTGGAAGAGGAGGAACTTTTACTAGAAGGTCGAGATGGACAATTACTTATTAATCCAGAAAAGCCAGTCGTAATGCACCATAAAGATAAGACACCTGGAATTTTGTTGGATTTTGGAGTGGAACTCCATGGAGGTATTCAATTAGCGATTTGGAATTGTGTTAAGAATGGTGAGTTAATCAAAACGACTAAAGTACGAATCCGGTTTGGTGAGTCGGCAATGGAGGCTATGAGCGATATAGGCGGTGAAACAAATGCGACAAATGACCATGCCATGAGAGATCAAATAGTAGATGTTAGTTTTCTTGGCATGAATGAATTTGGCAATACAGGGTTTCGGTTTGTACGTATTGATTTATTAGAAGAGGATTGTATGATGCAAATAAATAGTATAAGAGCTGTTTTTTTACATCGAGATCTTTCAGCGAAAGGCTCTTTTAGATGTAGCGATCCTTTATTAAATCAAATATGGGATACGGGTGCATATACCGTTTATTTAAACATGCAGGAATACTTGTGGGATGGTATTAAACGTGATCGAATGGTCTGGATTGGTGATATGCATCCAGAAGTTTCCACCATTCAAACTGTTTTTGGTTTTCATGATATCGTTCCAAAGAGCTTAGATTATGTTCGTGATCGAACACCACTACCTGATTGGATGAATACTTTCCCTAGTTACTCTGCTTGGTGGGTTATTATTCAACATGATTGGTATATGTACACAGGGGATCTAACGTATTTGAAAAATCAAAAAGGCTATTTGCTGCCGCTGCTTGATCAATTTTGTAACCATGTGAAGGATGATGGGACGAATACCGCACCGAACCCATTTTTAGATTGGCCATCTCATGATAATCCAGAAGGTGTCCAATCGGGGATACATGCTTTATTGTACATGGCTCTAGAAAAAGGGGCGAAACTTTGCAGTATATTAGAAGAAGAGGAAGCCTCCCATATATATTGGTATTTTGCTAACAAGCTAAGTCAATATAAGCCACATCATGCAAATAGTAAACAAGCAGCAGCATTGTTAACATTAGCAGGTATGCTAGAGCCGCACCAAGCTAATCAAGATGTATTAGCGGTTGGAGGTGCAAAAGGCTTTTCTACGTTTTATGGGTATTATATGTTGCAAGCTATAGCAGAGGCAGGAGATGTGCAAGGAAGTTTAGATGTTATTCGCGAGTATTGGGGAGGTATGCTGCAGTTGGGGGCAACCACTTTTTGGGAAGATTTTAACATTGAATGGATGGAAAATGCAGCAAAAATTGATCAATTAACACCTCCAGGGAAAATAGATGTGCATGGTACTTATGGTGACCACTGCTATGTAGGATATAGACACAGCTTATGTCATGGTTGGGCATCAGGACCAACTGCATGGTTAACCGAATATGTATTAGGTATCAAAATAAAAGAAGCTGGCTGTAAAGTAATAGAGATCGAACCCAATCTTGGAGATTTGAATTGGGTAGAAGGGTACTTTCCTACACCGTACGGCCAACTATATGTGAAACATGAAAAGCAAGTAGATGGAACGATAAAAACAAATATAGATAGTCCGGAAGAGATAAAAATTATATAAAAAAGAGAGGTTGAATAGGATGACAAAAGGCAAAAGATGGGCACCGGAGCAGAAGACGTTTCAGGATCGTTTTACAAATGTGGAAATCACTCAATTAACGGATTATACTGGTCATAGCCATCATTTATATTTTACAGAAAATGGTTGGTTTGATGGTGGAAAGAAGTTATTGTTTTGCTCTGATAGGAATAATAAAACAGATTTATTTTATATAGATATCCCATCAGGGGATATCATGCAACTAACCGACCATGACCAAACTTATGGGAGTCTGTCCCCTTGTTTACATCCTGATGGGAAAAAAGCTTATTTTCGCAGAGGATATCAGATTTTTGAAATAGATTTGAATACATTTAAAGAAGAGCTTCTCTATGAGGGACAAAAAGATTTGATCGGAGGGAATTTAAACTGTACAGCCGATGGGAAACATCTAATTACTTGCATACGTGAGGATTTTTCTGACCAATTTCAAATAGATTTGAAAAATGGCTATATCGGCCATCAAAAATTAATGGAGGCAAGGCCAAAATCACAAATCTTAAAAATATCGTTAGAGGATAAGAGTGTTACAGTGGTGTATGAAGAAAACCAATTTATCACCCATATTAATACTTCACCAACCAATCATCAGCTGATAACGTTTTGTCATGAGGGTCCTTGGCATTTAGTTGATCATCGTATCTGGGGTTTAAATCTTGAAACCAAGGCAGCGTGGAAGATTCGTGAGCGAAAAGAGGAAAAAGAGATGGTCGGTCATGAATACTGGCATCCAGATGGCGAAACCATAGGGTATCACGGTTTTAGGAATAATGGAATCGCCTTCTTTGGCAAAATAAAATATGATAATACGGAAGAGAAAGAACAGGAGTTTCACTTCCGAAACTGGCATGCCCATTCTCATTATTTTGAAAAAGTAGTCGTTGATGGAAGAGCGCCATCAGATAAGTTGGTCATTTGGGAGAAAAAGGGTGACGGGTTTACGAACCCTAAGCTTTTGTGTGAGCATCGTTGCAGCTTTCATGTTCAAAAGGTTCATGCTCATCCACAATTTACGCCCAATGGAAAGAAATTATTATTTACGAGCGATCGGAATGGTTATGGGAATATTTATATAGTAAATCTACCAGAAAGTTTGAATGATCTACCAGATTATCAGCCAAATGAGTAATGAAAAACACTACCACAAAAGCATCATGATTCTGCTTTTGTGGTAGTGATGGCTGTTTGTTTTATATAAAGATAATAGATGCCTAAAGCGAGTATCGATAAAATGATTCCACTAACAAAAGGAAGGTAGATGGCTAATCCATATAATACTCCCCCTAATGGTGGGCCTATAATCCTTCCGAGCGAATCAAAGGAAGATAACATACCCGTTACTTGTCCATATCCTGTTGTAGCTTTTTTAGTTAAAAGAGAGGAAACACTTGGTCTAATTAATCCATTTCCAACACCAAAAATTGTTAAAAATAACGCGGCAGTTAAAAAGCTGTTGACAAATAAAATCATCATAAATCCAATCGCAGAAGTGATTAAGCCTATCTGAATCACCTGACCTTCACCGAACCTTTTCGTCATTCTACCAACAAGGCCACCTTGTACTAATGCACCAGCTAGCCCCATGATCATAAATATATAACCGAGTTCGACTGTGCCAAGTCCTACTTTATCAAAAGCAAAGTAGGCAAAGGTTGCCTCTAGTCCAGCAAGTGATACCGATACAACCCACTGTAAAACAAATAAGTGAGCTAAAGGAGTACCAAGTGCCTGAATGATAGATTGACGCTGTTTCATGCTTGACTCGTGACTAATAGAAAGAGATTCTTTCAGAAATAGAAAGACAAGCAGTAATGTTAATATGGAAGATCCTCCTGCTAAATAAAAAGGAATGGCTAGATTTTGTTCTGAAAAAACACCGCCAATAGCAGGACCAAATATAAATCCAAGCCCGATGGAGGCACCAATAATCCCCATCCCCTTGCTACGGTCTTCTTCGTTTGTCACATCTGCCACATATGCCATGACGGTTGGCATATTGGCTGCAGATAGAAAGCCTCCTATAATTCGAGCTGCAAATAATACCCATAGTTGAGCAGCTATAGCCATCATAAAAAAAGAAATAGATAATCCTATAATACCGAGCATCAATACAGGTTTTCGTCCTATTCGATCTGAGATTTTCCCCCACATTGGTGCAAATAAAAATTGCATAAGCGAGTAAACTGCCATAAGTAAACCTAATTGAGTCGGGGAAGCACCAAGCTCCTCTGCGTAAAATGGAAGAACTGGAATAATAATCCCGAATCCTACCATAACAAGGAACATCACGGCAAATAAAATGGCTAACACCTTTTTAGAATTCAATGGTTTCTCCTCCGTAAAAAATCTGTTCATACTTTATTTTGATCATTTAGATGTAAATAATGCAGCTAATTCTGATGAATGAGTGATTGTATCATCAGGCAGCCATTCAGTGTCCGGTTTTTCTCTAAGTCTATGATTCATCCATATGGCTTTCCAACCAACTTGTTTTGCTCCTATAATATCATTTTCGTATGAATCACCAATATATAGTGTGCTGTCTTTTTCTAAATGAAGCTTTTCCTCCACATGGTAAAAAACAATGGGATTAGGCTTAGAATGACCAATATCCCCAGATACAAAAATATTTTCTTCTGCAATCCATTTGGAGATTCCCAATTGCTTCACTTTCATCATTTGATGTTTTAACTCTCCATTGGTTAAAATCGCCAATTGTAAGCCGTCTTTTACAAACTTATCGAGTAAATCCTTCCATTCAGGAAAAAGCGTTATCTGCTGTTGTTGTCGTAAGTATACCTCTTGAAAAGTAACGGCCTCTTCATATGACATATCTATTCCGAATTCTTTACATGCTTGTGTAATGCGGTAGGTTTGTAATTCTAAAGCAGTAATTTCTCCGCTCATATGTTTTTCAAAAACTTCGTCACTATATTTCCTGCTAGTTAGATATAAATCTGCTATTTTTTCAGCTGGAAAGTCTGGGTCTAATTGTTGCTTCACCGTATTTTGGAAAGGTTGTAATTGATCATATAACGTATCGTCCACGTCAAAAATGATAGTCTTCATAGATAGCCTCCGTTTTTTTGTTTTAAATGATAAAGAGAGACTTTCATCAGTGTTATCCCTCATTTATGATTAGCGAAACTTATCAGGGTGCTAGTATCCGTTATCCCCCACTTCTACTTCTTTCATTATTCTAAGTCTCGAAGAGGGTCTTACGGACGATTGTTCACCGTGATAAATATTTAAACGTATGCAATAAAATGATGACACAAAATAAGAAAAATAACAATCTTCTTTTTCTTAATCCAAGAGATTGGTTATGCAAAAGAATCCTAGTGAAAACGTACTAGTAAAAATTAGTTCATTAGAAATAATCATTATAACAGATTGCATTTTTCCCTTTTATGATAGAGGAAGAACGTGGTAGAGATATCTGGTATAAATGATAAGGTCTTGGTTATAGAAGGTAATCATTATAACAGGAGTTTACATATCCTTCTTTGATACCCAAAAAATAGTTGATATACTTTTGAATGATAGGACAGGCTAAGGGAAAACCCTTTTGCCTGATCAAACATGAAAGGAGGCAGATGTATACTATAAATGTAATCGCTTGCTAAAGTGAGATTTATTACATTTCATTTACCAAACTCATTTATTTGTCGCCAAATCAAACTAAGTTGGACAGGAGGAAAAAAATGAAAAGGTCTTTTTATGTATTTCTTGTCTCTATCCTTGTATTTTCTATACTATCAATTCCTGTATCTCCCGTAATAGCTTCTTCAGCAAGTTTCGGATTACAGGCGGAAGCGGGAGATGGTCAAGTTCAATTAAATTGGGATATCTTAAACAATGAGGATGCAAGTACGATTCTGTTTGTTGGTACAGGTGTAGATGCCGATGATAAAACGATAAAGCATCTGGAATCCAATGGTTATAACGTTGATTTTATCAAGGATAATGAAGTGACGTCCGAAGATGCAATAGGATATGACCTTGTATTTATCGGGGAATCATCTAATTCATCCAACATTAATACGAAATTTATGGAAACAGAAATCCCTGTTGTATATGCGGAACCGTATGCATTAGATGATGTGTATTTAAGTGAGATTGAGTCAGGTAAATTTGGAAGTTATGGTGATCAAACATCTATTCATGTCGTAGATAGTGACCATCAGTTAGCAACAGATTTACAAGGTGAAGTGGAAGTGTATTCTCAAGAAGGGAATGTAAATTTTGGTACTCCTGGTGAGGATGCTGACGTAATTGCTACAGCAGCGGACAATGAAGATTTAGCTACAATTTTTGCATACGAAAAAGGTGCCCATAATATTAATGGAGACCCAGTTCCAGAGAGAAGGGTGTCAACCTTTTTATTCGCAGGGCAAGAGGACTATATGACATCGGAAGGCTGGCAATTAATTGATGAAGCAGTTAAGTGGGCTTTAGGAGAATCTGATGATTCTATCCATATTCTATTTGTCGGAAATGGTACGGAACCAGATTTTAAAACAATAGATCGAATAGAATCAATCGGATATGGTCAATTAAAATTGGATCATCAACTTGATAATGAATTTATTTCAGAAGACGCTGAGGGGTATGATTTAGTTTTTATTGGAGAATCCTCTAATTCAAGTAATATTGGGGACAAGTTAAAAGATGCTGAGATACCAGTAGTTTATGCAGAACCATATGCATTAGATGATGTAGACTTAACTAGCAAAAATTCTGGAGAATTTGGTAGTTTTGAAGATCAAACACACCTAAACATCGTAAATAATAATCATTCACTAGCAGCAGAGTTAAGTGGGGAAACAGAGGTATATACGCAATCTGGAAAGGTGAATTTCGGTATTCCTAGTGACGATGCTACCGTTATTGCAACATTGACGGAAGATGAAACGAGAGCCACCATTTTTGCCTATGAAAAAGGAGCAAAAGATGTAGAGGGCAATCCAGTTCCAGCAAAAAGGGTTTCTACTTTTCTTTTTGCAGGACAAGAGGATTTTACAACAGATGAAGGATGGAGTTTAATAGAAGAATCTATACTTTGGGCATTGGATATAGATCGTGACGAACTAGCACCAGAAACAACATATTCTATAAAAAGAAGCACTCAGTCTGATGGCCCATTTGAGACGATTGCTACAGGTATTGCTGATAATAAGTTTACGGATGATGAAGTGGACAATGGAGTAACCTATTATTACTCGGTGTCAACAGAAGAGGAAACATCTGAAGTGGTAAGTGCTTTACCAATGGAACCTTTACCAAACCCTGCAAATGTGACGGCACAAGGCTTTCATGAAAAAGTAACACTTGACTGGGAGGCAGTCACAGACGCTACATCTTACACTGTAAAACGCAGCTTAGAACAAGGGGGAGATTTTAAAGTAGTTGCTGAAGGTGTGACAGAAACAACTTATACCGATGAGAATTTGGTGAACGGCACGGAATATTTTTACATCATTCAAGCAGTGAGTGATAAGACGGAAAGTGTAGATGGGGAAGCGATATCTGCTATTCCCAAAGATACTAGACCAGTGATTACCATAGACCAAGACAGTAGGTATGTTTCTGATCCTGATTTTGAGATCACTGGAAAAGTAGATAAAAAAGCTGCTGTTGAAGTAAATGGTGAAGCTGTTGAATTAGATCAAGATTTCAGTTTCCAAACGAGTGTTTCGTTAGAACTAGGTGAAAATCACATCCTTATTGAAGCAGTAGATGAGGATGGAGAGAAGGCGGAACCAATTGAATTACATGTTACGTATGATATTAAGAATCCTTCACTTAACCTAAATGAAATAGAAGGAGAAAAGAGAGGAAATGCCTATCAATCGATTTTTAATCCTTATCCAGTTTCAGGGCAATTAAGTGAACCAGGTACAGTAGTAGTGAATGATCAAGAAGTGAAGGTTCAAGGAAGTGATTTAAACTTCTATGTGGAGGTAGAACTGGAACCTGGAATGAATGACATCACGGTAAAAGGATTTGATCTAGCGGGTAACCCATCCAATACGGAGAGTTTCCAAGTTATTTCGAAAGGAAATGCTGTTCCACCCGGGCCAGTAGAGATCATTAGTACTGTTGTTACCGATCCTAATACGATTGAAATAACATTTAATAGTAAATTGGATCACCTAGACTTAAACGATTTGGAATTATTATCAGCAATGGGAGATTGGGAAGAGCAAAACCCTAAATTAACTCAAAATCTTTCCATTAAAAATACAAAGATGAGAATAAATAATGAAAAACAAACCGTAGTAGAAGTAGAAACAAATGAAACGATTCATATGGATGGAACCATTGATCGAGAAAAAACAGAAGATCCCCATCGCGTTCCATTTCTAAAAGCGTCTTATTATTCAAATGACCTAGAGGAATCTATTAAACAAGCAGACCACCTGTTAACATGGCAAATGGATCATGGAGGTTGGTATAAAAACTGGTCTGATACGAAATATACACGTGAATGGGATGGACAAGAACCGAAGTCAGATCAATTTACGTTTGAGAATGGGGAATTAGGAACGATAGATAATAATGCCACAACTAATGAGATTCTTTTTTTAGCATTGATGTACAAGGAAACAGGCTATGTAAGATATAAAGAATCTGCTTTAAAAGGTATTGATTATTTGTTAGAAGCACAATATAATACAGGCGGCTGGCCTCAAGTATATCCATTATCAGGAGGGTACCATGATTATGCAACCTATAACGACAATGCGATGATTCGTGTGATGAATGTCTTGCAAATGGTTGCTAATAAGGAATACCCATTTAATACAGATTTAGTCCATGATGATTTAATCGTGGCTTCGAATGAAGCACTGGATCTAGGATTAGACTATATCCTTCAATCTCAAATTGAAGTAGATGGGAAACTAACGGCTTGGGGACAACAGCATGATCCGGAAACATATCAGCCAAGAGAAGCACGTTCCTTTGAACATCCATCAATTTCTGGTATGGAATCAGCTGATATTGTGCAATATTTAATGGCATTGCCAAATCAAACGGAAGAAGTTCAGACAGCTATAAATGCTGCGTTAGATTGGTATGAAGAGGCCAAAATAGAAGGGGTAAGGTATGTATCCGGCGATCCAAACAATACCTACTTTTATGAAGATTCAGAGAGTACGATTTGGTATCGTTTCTATCAAATTGGTACGAATAAACCAATTTTTTCAGGCCGTGATGGCATTATTAAGCACGACATCATGGAAATTGAAGAAGAGCGAAGAAATGGCTATCAATGGGCTGGTGAATATGGAAAAGACATCTTAGAAATATCACAAACAACCGGTTATTATGAAGATCGAGCATATATAAGAGTGGTAGACAATCAATCTTATAATACAGCTGATCAAACATTAGAAGTGGGGGCATTGCACAGAATCGAAGAAGCTAAAAAATAATGTATATAAGCTTTTGACTTAAATAGAAACGGGTATGTTTATATAATGGGAAAACATACCCGTTTCTTTGTTACCGTATCAGAATTTATATACGTGTTACCGATGAAGTGAATTCGACGTAGAGACCACGATGAGGAAGATAGATAAGGGCAACTACGTCTCTGACTTCGCCAAAGGCTCGTCAATCGACGAGTTTTCTTTATAATTAATTGAAAATAAATCGAAATATTGTTAAAATTATCACAAAGTATGAAAGACTATGTGTGACTGGCGAGATGCGGAGAACCGCAAGGGAGCACATAGTAACGATAGCCGCTCGCCTGGGCAAAGGTAAGGATGATATTCCTTACCTCTTTCTGTTTAAAATTAGATAAGGAGTGTGGTTCATTTGAAACGCGTTTATAATTTTTCAGCAGGTCCATCAATGCTTCCCTTACCAGTATTAGAAAAAGCCCAAAAGGAGTTACCTGATTACCGAGATTCCGGCATGTCTGTTATGGAGTTAAGCCACCGCTCTGGTTTATTTACGGATATTATCACAGAGGCAGAAAGTTTACTAAGAGACTTGATGCAAATTCCTGATCAGTATAAAGTGCTATTCCTGCAAGGTGGTGCTTCACAGCAATTCGCTATGGTGCCAATGAATTTGTTAGTAAATAGTGGCAAAGCAGAATATGTAAATACAGGTTCTTGGTCTAAAAAGGCAATTAAAGAAGCAAAGAAATTTGGTGACATTAATGTGATTGCTTCTTCAGAAGATGAAAACTTTACTTATATACCGAAAATTACACAGGATATGATTGATCCAGAAGCGGATTATGTACATATCACGACAAACAATACAATTGAGGGAACAACTTTCCGAAATATTCCAGATACAGGAGATGTCCCACTTGTAGCAGATATGTCTTCTAATATTTTATCTGAAGAAATCGATGTATCGAAGTTCGGTATTATCTATGCAGGCGCTCAGAAAAATATTGGACCAGCTGGTTTAACCGTTGTGATTGTTCGCGAAGACCTTATTGGCAAAGCGAAAGAAACATGCCCTACCATGTTAAATTACCAAACACATAGTGAAAGTGGCTCTCTTCACAATACACCGCCAACTTTCGCCATCTATATGGCAAAATTAGTTTTCGAATGGTTAAACGAACTTGGCGGATTGAAAGAGATGCAAAAGCGCAATGAGAAAAAAGCACAAATGCTTTATGACTTTATTGCAAAATCAGACTTTTATGCATCTCCTGTTAAAGAGGACAGCCGTTCGATTATGAATATCCCTTTTGTTATTCCAGATTATGATGTAGATGCAGCGTTTGTTAAAGCGGCACAAGAAGAAGGCTTAGAGACGTTAAAAGGTCACCGTTCTGTTGGTGGAATGAGAGCAAGTATCTATAATGCCATGCCTGTGGAAGGTGTCGAAGCGCTTGTATCATTTATGGAGAAGTTTGAAAAAGAAAATAAATAGGACAGACTGAGAAGAGAAAGTGGTATGGTATAATGATCATACCACTTTCAGCATTGCAAAAAGATGGAAAAGTAAATCTAGAATTACAAAAAAACTTCTGGGGAGCGTGGCATGCTAATGTGACGGACAAGCATGAAGTGCAATGGTTGTTAAATTACGCCGAGGAATAATAGTCTTGATAATTGACTCAACTGACAGATAAAATCATAATACTGACTTATAAATCAGAAAAAGTGCCCCCCATTTCTCCAAAACTGAAAAGTAAAAAAGCTTGAAAATGTTTGGACATTTTCAAGCTTTTTTCTATCCTCCATATTCCCGAACGGCATCTGTTGTTAATTCAATACCGCCGCGAGCGGTTTGATAAACCGTAACATGCACGCGTTCCGCTTCAACTGCCCACATCACATCATCAGCAATCTGCGCTGCAAGTGACTCACAAAAAGCCCCATGATCACGATAGGACCACAAATAAAACTTAAGCGATTTAGATTCGATACATTTATTTCTCGGCGTATAGTTAATCTCCACTTGTCCGAAATCTGGCTGCCCAGTTTTCGGGCAAACAGCGGTAAACTCTTGAGCTCGAAATCGTATATTTTGAACATTTGGTGCATCAAATGCTTCTTGTTTCAATACTTCCCGCCCTTCTGCCACACTATTCGGCCGTGGCATTGGCCCGGAACGTGGTAAATAATAATTTTCTGACATCATCTATTCCCCCCTTAGTTTTGGTAAAGCAGGATGGTTTCGAACTGCTATTCAACTATTTTACTAAAAAGGAATTATAACAGAAACCAATAGAAAAGCAAAATAAGGTAGGCTGGCAATTTCTATCAAATAAGTAAATATGCTGTTATAATCCCGATCGCACCAAATAGAAAAGAATAGGATAGATTATAATACGTGATATAATACGGACTTTGCTTTAAACTCATCGAAGTAATCGTGACAACAAGTCCGTATGTTCCGATTGGCACGGTAGATACACCACTTGTCACTAGTATCACCGCAAGGCTTATGGGACTTAAGATATCGATTAACATCGAAGAAATACCACCAAGCACCCCCATAGTAGCAATGGGGTGTACTCCGAACATACTCAACACAATAAAAAGCAATTGAATCATAATTAAGATTAAAATCGGATAATCCGATACCATTACAACAGGCTTTTGTATAGCCATCAAGGCAGGGGATTCATTTAAACTATTCGTAAAAAAGGCAAGCGTCACAAACAATACGATAAAATTATGCATATTGTTGACACTGCTTTTCCATTTATTCCAACCAATTATCCAAAAGCTTTTACTTCTTTTAATCAAATAAGCCCAAACCGTCGCAAATGGGAAAACGAGAATGGTCACAATAAAAATAAACTCCAGTTCAAACACATTTCCTAATAAAATCACTAGTAATAAAAAGGTGATTAATGCGGTTGCCAGCTGAATGATTTTTGATCGATTTTGATTGTTTTGCTGATGATTTCCAGTTTCTTTTTCTCCAGATTGCGGATAATCATATTTTTTAAAATAAAACTTTCCCCACAAACTGTCTATTACATACATGAATATGGTAATCATTACAAGCCATGGCAAAACTTCAGCAAAATTAACACCAGTAATAAATATCGACATAGCAAGCAGTACTTCTAATGGACTCCATGGAAGTGCTAATGAATAACCTCGCAATGTTGTCATCATAATAAACTTATTGGCAATTTTCCGTTGGATCGGCTTTAAATTATCTACTAAAACGTCTTGTGCAATGGTAGCCGAAGAAACGTTTAAAAAAGCAGTTAAAGACATCATAGCTGTCGTGCTGCGTTGGTACAAAGAGCCGAGATGTTGTACATTTCCCCGTAAAAGGTGCTGCAACAATTTATCAAACCGTCCAGCCGTCACCACACTGTTCATCCAAGGTAAAAAAGCTAGTAATGTTAATAAGGATAAGTTACCTGCAAGCATTGGCGGAAGTTGTGCAATTTTCATGTTAGTTGAATAAAAGAAAACAGCACCTATTATTAAAAAGGCAAGCCCTAGTATCTGAAATAGCTTGGATGCCTGGCGAAAACTAATTACTAACATCATCAAAGCAAGGATGCCTAAACCATATAGTAGTGTTTGATTAGGATAAAAAACGGAAATGATATGTAGTAAGAAGACAGCTGAAAAAAAAAGATACAGATGCTTCATTCTTAACCTTCTTTCTAAAAAATACTTCTACTATCATATCAAACGTTGTCCATTATCGCACGAGTTCTATTTAACAAATAATTTCAGATTCGCGATATTGATTGGAATTGATTATAATTGAATATTAGTGATTGACAATGATTATTTATGATTGTATACTTTCTGTAAGCGATTCAATCTGATGTCAGATCTGTATCATGGAGGCTAACCGATGTTAACTATTGACAGACATGAAATAATATTAGACATCCTAAGAGATCAAGAAACCGTTTCTGTTAGACAAATTTGTGATGCTACAAATGCATCGGAATCAACCGTAAGAAGAGATTTAACAGAACTGGAGAAAAAACAACTAATTAAGCGAGTTCATGGTGGTGCCTCTTTATTAAAGAAAAAGCGCGATGAACCTACCATTCTTGAGAAAAATACGAAATTTCAAAGAGAAAAGAAAGCCATTTCTAAAAAAGCTGTTAGTTTCATTGAAGAAGGGGACTCTATTTATTTAGATGCTGGTACTACAACGATGCATATGATTCCTTTTTTAAAAAATAAACAAGTCGTTGTAGTCACCAATGGTATACCGCATGTTCAAGCATTAATTGAACATGGGATCGAAACTTATGTGATTGCAGGAAAAGCTAAGTCAGGGACAGCTGCTTTAACCGGAACTAAAGCAGTCAAATCTATTCAAGAGTTCCGTTTTGATAAGTGTTTCTTAGGGATGAATGGCATACATCCAAAACAAGGGCTTACGACACCGGATCCTGAAGAAGCAAATGTCAAACAGGCAGCACTGCAACAAGCGCAATCTTGCCATGTACTTGCCGATCCCGCGAAATTTGGCGAAGTTTCTTTTGCTGAAGTGGCACAGCTTCATCAAGCTACTATCATCACGACAGACGGAGTATCAGAAGGACAGCAAGCAGAGATAGTGAAACATACATCATTGGAGGTCGTTCCGTTATGATTTATACGGTGACATGTAATCCGGCAGTGGATTATGTTGTACGATTAGAAAATTTAGATTTAGGAGAACTTAATCGTAGTCAAGCAGATTATAAAGAAGCAGGAGGAAAAGGAATTAATGTATCCCGAGTGCTTGCCAGGTTGGGTGAAGAAAGCACGGCATTAGGATTTATTGGCGGGTTTACAGGCACTTTTATTACTGATTATTTATCGAAAGTAGGTATCCGTCATCAATTTGTTTCTTTAGAAGAAGATACACGAATAAATGTAAAGTTAAAAGCTGATGGAGAAGAAACCGAAATCAATGGGAAGTCCCCAGAGATTACCAACGAAGAGTATCAACATTTGCTTCGTCAGCTAAAAGAGTTAAAAGAAGGGGATATCGTTGTCTTGGCTGGCAGCCTGCCTAAGTCATTACCTTCGAACACCTATCAATCGATTGTATCTCAATTAAATGACCAAGGCGTCACAGCTATCTTAGATACTAGTGGTGTACCTTTGAAGGAAGCAATTCAAGCTAGTCCGGCTTTTATTAAACCAAATCACCATGAGTTGGCTGAATTAATGGATGAAGCAGTGCAAAATGACCAAGATGTGATTCGTCTAGCAAAAAAGTTACGTGATACGTATCATATTGATCATATTCTCGTTTCGATGGCTAAGGATGGTGCGATTTATATAGGAGAGGCAGGCGTATGGAAACTGCAAGCACCAGAAGGTAAGGCCATCCATTCAGTAGGAGCAGGTGATTCTGCTGTAGCTGGATTTATTTATAGATGGCAGCAAACGAAGAATGCAGAAGAGGCATCCAAATATGCAGTAGCAGCTGGAAGTGCCACTGCTTTTTCTAAGACGCTTTGTACTAAAGAAGAAGTGGAGTCGTTGTTAAGCCAGGTTTCTGTCGAAAAATATTAAAGAAAAGGATGAGGGGCTATGAACATTACAGAGTTATTAAAGCAAGACATTATGCTGTTAGATGTCGAAGCTAATTCTAAAGAAGAAATTATTCAAGCCATGGCAGACAAACTAGACAAGGCTGGGCGCTTGGATGATAAAGATCAATTTATTAAAGCTATTTGGGAAAGAGAAGATCAAAGCAGTACAGGAATAGGAGAAGGTGTAGCCATTCCACATGCGAAAACAAGTGCGGTAAAAACGCCTTCTATTGCCTTTGCTCGCTCCCAATCTGGATTAGACTATGATTCATTAGATGGGCAGCCAACTCATTTGTTCTTTATGATTGCAGCAAGTGAAGGAGCAAATGATGACCATTTACAATCATTATCAAGATTATCGACACTTTTAATGGATGAGGATTTCCGCTCTCAACTGATGAATGCAAACTCTACGGAAGAAGTGGCGAAAATTGTCGATCAAAAAGAAACAGAAAAACTAGGTAAAGAAGAAAGTGAACAAGCAGCAAGCAAATCGGGGCAAGAAGGTCCAGAAATCCTTGCTGTGACAGGTTGTCCAACTGGTATTGCCCATACGTATATGGCGGCAGATTCTTTGAAAGATAAAGCAAAAGAACTCGGCGTATCGATAAAGGTAGAGACAAACGGTTCTGACGGTGTGAAAAATCGTTTAACGGATGAAGAAATTGCTAATGCCAAAGCGATTATCGTTGCAGCGGATACGAAAGTGGAAATGGACCGGTTTGATGGGAAGCCAGTGTTAAGACGAGGTGTAACAGATGGTATCCGCAAACCAGATGAATTAATTGATACTGCATTAAAAGGCGAAGCACCTGTATATGAAGGTGATGGAAATGGTGCAAGTACTGGTTCAGGCGGAGGTCGTACTGGATTTTACAAGCACTTAATGAACGGTGTTTCAAATATGCTGCCGTTTGTTGTCGGTGGTGGTGTTCTTATTGCCATAGCATTCTTTTTTGGTATTGAGTCGTTCGATCCTGAGAGTGATCAGTATAATGTATTTTCAGAAGCATTAATGAACATTGGTGGAGATCACGCCTTTGGTTTAATGGTTGCTGTATTAGCTGGTTTTATAGGTATGAGCATTGCAGATCGTCCAGGTTTTGCTCCTAGTATGATCGGTGGCTTTATGGCAACAACTGGTGGTGCTGGTTTCCTTGGAGGTTTAATCGCTGGTTTCTTAGGTGGTTATGTTGTAGTCCTTGTCAAAAAGCTTTTAGCAGGCTTACCGAAAGCTTTTGATGGCATAAAAACGATTCTATTTTATCCTGTCATCAGTATTTTTGTTACTGGAATGTTAATGTATTTTGTTATTATTGAACCTATTGCAGCTTTAATGACAGGTTTAGAAGCATGGTTAGGAAATATGAGTGGTGTCAATGCATTGTTACTTGGACTTATATTAGGTGGTATGATGGCCGTTGACATGGGTGGTCCAATTAATAAAACAGCTTTTACATTTGGTATTGCGATGATTGAAGCAGGTAACTTTGGTCCGCATGCAGCAGTAATGGCAGGTGGTATGGTACCGCCATTAGCATTAGCGCTTGCTACAACATTCTTCCGTCATAAATTTACGAAAGAAGAGCAAGATGCAGGAAAAACAAATTATGCACTAGGGTCGTTTTTCATTACTGAAGGGGCGATTCCATTTGCAGCAGCTGATCCAGGCCGTGTTATTCCTTCTATTATTGTAGGTTCAGCAATTGCAGGAGCATTGTCGTTAGTCTTTGGCATAGGCTTACCTGCTCCACATGGTGGTCTGTTCGTTATTCCGACTGTAGAAGGAAGTGCGATCATGTACATTATCGCTATTTTAATCGGATCGATCGTGTCTGCCCTAATGATCGGCCTCTGGAAAAAACCATTAGATAAAAAATAAACCATGAAAAAGCGAGTGCCCTAAAAGGCACTCGCTTTTCGTATATAAAATCGTTCGTAATATCCATAAACTGCGCAGTAACCTATCAATATTTTCCTCCCTCTCGTTTAAAGATGAGTGCTTAATCGTCGCTGCGGAAAAACACCGGGGGCAGCACCTCAGCCTCCTCACTCACCAAAACCGTTCGCTGTGGGGTCTTCGGAAGCTGCTC
>NZ_WIXM01000049.1 GCF_010993965.1 Gracilibacillus sp. YIM 98692
CTATTTTTCCTTTCAGCCTGTGATTGATTCTTTTTCACTCAAAACAGCACAGTTTTTCAGTGGCCTCGCGCTGTTCCCCCAGGAGTCTACGTATATTTCTTCCGCTAGTGAGTAGTAAGAATATGTTTTTTTCTCACTTAAAACGAGCACCAATCCAAGCTGCGGAAAAATGCGAGACTCCTGTGGGAAAGGAACAGTCTGAAGACCCCTCGGGCGAGCGCTTTTTGCTCGTGAGGAGGCTGAAGCGTTCCCCACGGCAAAGAAGACACTGCGAAAGCGACTAAAGGAAGCTTGAGTAGATGTCGCACTTGTGCCCTTGGGTGAAAGCGAGTGTTGTTCCGCAGCGACGATTAAGCACTCATCTTTAAACGAGTGGGAGGAAAATATTATCAGTTATTGCGCAGTTTATGGATTTTGTGCAGTATTTTTATAATCCTTCTAGAAAGTAAGATTTTATTATTAATAAAAAAGCTGTCAAAACATGCTCATAGTAAGTAATGTTTTTGACAGAGCTTTTTTCACAAATCTTTCTCTAATCTTTCTCTTTTCTTTCATCGCACTTTTCTTCTTCTGGCAGCGGATCAATGGTTTGTTTATACGCATACCCTTTGTTCAATGTCATGATAGATAGAGCTAATACACCAATCACGACAATAATACAAACTATAATGACAACCCACATTTTTATACTCCTTTATCCAATCCATTTACAACAAGGGATGACAAGATAACCCTATATCAGGAATCAAAATCAAGAGCCCATTCTCCTTGGCGAAATACCGGTTCCTCTTTGCCATCTTCTGTTACACCATCAATATCAAGATCAGCAGATCCAATCATAAAGTCAACATGTGTCAAGCTATCATTCACACCATGTTTATCTAACTCCTCTTCATTCATATCAGATCCGCCTTCCAAGTTTGTTGGATAAGCTTTTCCTAATGCGATGTGACAAGATGCATTTTCATCAAATAAGGTGTTATAAAAAATTAAACCAGATTGCGAAATCGGTGAAGAATGCGGAACTAGAGCTAATTCCCCTAAGCGGCTTGCCCCTTCATCTGTATCTAAGAGATGTTTTAATGTATCATAGCCCTTTTCTGCTTCAAAATCAACGACTTTTCCTTCTTTAAATGTAAGACTAAAACCATCAATCATATTTCCGCCATAAACTAGCGGTTTTGTCGCCTTCACTTTGCCATCCACTCCATACTTATCCGGTACTGTAAATACCTCTTCTGTTGGCATATTAGGGTTAAAAGCAAATCCTTTTTCTGTTTTAGTAGCTCCGCCTTTCCAAATATGTCCCTCTGGTAATTCGATACGTAGGTCTGTACCTTCCGCTTTAAAGACAAAGGCCTTGTATTTTTTCTTATTTAAGAATTCCCTTGCCTGATGCAAAATATCGTTATGCTTATCCCATGCCGCTACAGGATCCTCTTTATCTACACGAACAATTTTAAAAATTTCTCCCCATAGGCTCTCGATAGCATCCGCTTTTGATTTATCTGGAAAGATTTTTTGTGCCCAATCCCCTGTTGGAATGGAAATGATCGACCACGGAATCCGATCATTCATCGTATATTGACGAAATTCCTTCATCGCCTCTGCACTCGCTTTATTTGCTTTTGCTACACGCTCTGAATCAATGTCTTTTAATAAATCCGGATTAGTCGAACGAATAGCAAGTAATGCTGCTCCATCCTCTGCAAAATCTAGATGCTTTTGAACTTGCCAATCTGGAATATTCGTTAGCACTTCTTCTGGGGCATTTTCAAACTTTAATAAGGTCAATTCATCATCTGTCCAATTAACATGTACGTTTTTTGCCCCTAATTCATAGGCTTTTCTTGCAACAATTTTAGTGAAATCTGCTCCTTCAATTGAGGAGTTAATGACAAGAGCTTGATCTTTTTGTAAATTGACCCCCGTTTTCAAAGCTAGTTCTGCATATTTTTGTAGCATTTCGTTACTCGCCATACTTGCATCCTCCTTTTTCAATCTTTTACTTTGGTTTGTCTATTCTTTATTACTGCAGCTCTTCCACTTTTAGAGATAAGGTTTCCCATCTCTCCATCTTTTCCTCTAATATTTGTTCTAATTCATTTTGCTTCTTATATAAAGGTTCTACTTTACCTAGGTCACTTCCTGCCTCCGCAATTTCTTTTTTAGTTTCTTCCAATTCTGCTTCTAACTCTGTAATATCATCTTCAATTGTTTCCCACTCTTTTTGTTCATGATAGGAAAGCTTTTTACGTCTTTTTGGCTTTTTATTATCCGCTTTCGGTTTATCAGGCATTTTGTTCATGTCCATTAGTTGCTTACGAAAGTCGGAATAATTACCATAAAAATGATTGAGCTTTTTCTCTCCAGTAAAAGCAATGAGCTGGTCTACAGTTTTATCTAAAAAGTACCGATCATGCGAAACGGTGATGACAACACCAGGAAATTGATCTAAGTAATCCTCTAATACTGCTAAGGTTTCCGTATCTAAATCATTGGTCGGCTCATCTAAAAATAAAACATTTGGCTCTTGCATTAAGACAGTTAATAAATATAAACGACGCTTCTCTCCTCCTGATAACATGCGAACATAAGTCCACTGCTGGGAGCGTGGAAATAAGAATCTCTCTAACATTTGTTCTGCAGTAATAACATCACCATCAATGGTATGAACTACTTCCGCGACCTCTCTTACTAAATCGATGACTCGAACAGTGTCATCTAAAGCAGGATGGTCTTGTGTGTAATAGCCTATTTTCACTGTCTCTCCAACTTCAATATTTCCTTGGTCTGCTTGTTCTTTTCCAGCCAAAATGTTTAATAAAGTCGTCTTTCCACTGCCATTAGGACCTACAATACCGATACGATCTCCTGGCTTAATTAAAAGGCTAAAGTCTTCAAAAAGCGGTTGCCCATCAAAGGACTTCGATAAACGATCTGCTTCCATTACCTTTTTTCCCAGCCTAACAGAACCTACTTGAAAGGAGATCTCGTTCTTTTTTGTATCAAATGTTTTTTCTTTCATTTGTTCAACACGGTCAATCCGAGCTTTTTGTTTCGTCGTACGTGCTTTAACTCCACTCTTTAACCAAGCAATTTCTTTTTTCAGTATGTTTTTATGTTTTTGTTCTGCCTGCAATTCTTGTTCTTCACGAAGGGCTTTCTGTTCAAGGAATGTCTGATAATTCCCTTGGTATGAATATAACTTGCCCTTGTCCAATTCAAAAATACGGTTTGTCATCCGATTTAAAAAATAACGATCGTGTGTCACAAGCATAACAGCACCAGTATATTGCGGAAGGTACTCCTCTAACCATTCAATTGTCTCATTATCTAAATGGTTAGTAGGCTCATCTAATATCAATAAATCTGCTGGTTGAATCAGCGCCTTCGCTATTGCCACTCTTTTCTTTTGACCACCAGATAAAGTTTCCACCTGTTGATCCATGGAAGGGACTCCTAGCTTGCTTAAAATCATCTTCGCTTTTGTCATGGCATCCCATGCTTCCAGACGATCCATCTCTGCCTGCATATCCAACAGTCGTTGCTGGACTTTTCCATCGTTCGGGACCGTTTCTAGCTCTCTCACAACCTTTTCATATTTCCTGAGCGTCACCATGATATCTGCGTCACCGTAATATATTTGGTCCAGTACAGTATAGCCTGTTGTTAACTCAGGATCTTGATCTAAATATTCTATTTGGAAGTCATTTGGATGATCTATACGTCCACTTTCCATCGGCTCTATCCCTGAAATCACTTTAAGGAGGGTTGACTTTCCTGTACCATTAACTCCAATCAAGCCAATTCGATCTTCTGTAGTTAAGGAAAAGGATATTTGATTAAATAATACCTTTTCTCCATGTGTCTTGCTTAACTCTTCCACTTTTAATCCACGCATCGATGTCATCCCTTCTATACTTAAAAACATGACTAATTAAACATTTATTCATCTATAAAATTGGTGAAATTAACCTAGATATCGATTCCTTAAAACGGATCCATAGCGAACGTTTGTGATACTCATCATGTGTTAATAACGTCGAATCTTCCATATCCTTTTCAAATTCATCGACTAACATCTCTGCCACAGTTCCTTGATATAAGAAGGCATTTACTTCAAAATTCAAACGAAAACTGCGCACATCAATATTCGCCGTACCTACGGAAGCAATTTTACTGTCGACTACGATCATTTTAGCATGCAAGAAGCCTTTTTGATAAATATAAACAGTTGCTCCAGCATTTAATAACTCCCCAATATAGGAATAAGTTGCCCAATAAACAAAAGGATGATCGGGCTTATTCGGAATCATAATCCGAACATCTACACCAGAAAGGCTAGCGATTTTCAAAGCATCTAACAGACTCTCATCCGGAATAAAATACGGCGTTTGAATAAAGATATATTCTTTTGCTGACATAATCATTTTGATATAACCATGCTTAATTTGCTCCCATTCAGAATCCGGACCACTAGAAACAATTTGCATACCGACATGACCTTTTGGCTTGCCTGCATAGTATCGTTTATCGTAAACAATATCATGGCGGGATGCTTGATTCCAATCCAGAATAAAACGGGTTTGCATGTGATTAACAGCACTTCCCTCTATTCTTAAGTGGGTGTCTCTCCAATAACCAAAACGTTTATTAGATCCAAGGTACTCATCCCCGATGTTAAATCCGCCAATATAACCAATTTCCCCATCTATAATAGCAAGTTTTCGGTGATTACGATGATTAATTTTCAAGTTAACCTTTGGTATCAATGGCGGGAAAAATCCCTCCACCTCTGCTCCGGATCGGCGCATTTTCTTGATGAGCTTTCGACTTAATCTCCTTGACCCCATATCATCATACAACACACGTACTTTGACCCCTTCAAGTGCTTTTTGCATTAACAAATTTGCCAGTCTTTCCCCCAATTGATCAGAGCGAATAATATAATATAACAAATGAATATGATCTTTTGCTTGTTTAATATCCTCTATTAAAGAATCGAACTTTCGATTCCCTTCTGTAAATATTTCTAATTCATTGTCTTGAGAATAAATCGCATCATTATTTCTTAAATGTAAATAAAACAAGTCCTTATACTGATACAACTGGGGATCATGTATGTGAAATTGCCTGCTTTCAATTTCTCTCATTTGATGCTGAACAGCTGATTTGACCCCTAATTTACTTTTGGTATCCCATGTAAAAATCGTTTTATTACTTAGCTTACGTCCAAAGATAAGATATAAAATAAATCCAAATACAGGTATAAAGGTAAGGACCATAATCCAAGCCCAAGTGGCTGTTGCATTCTTTCTCTCTAAAAAGATAATAGTTAAGGACAAAATAATATTAAAAAATAACATAAAACTTAAAATATATTCCGTAATTTCCAACCTTTCTTCCCCCCTTCTCCAACCCGTTTTCTCCTTATAATATAGCATATGAAAAGAAAAGCTAATAGCAAATAGCCATTAGCTTATTCAATATGCAATGTGTTTTGATCGATCTTTCCTTTCGGGCCTCTAATTTCTAGCACACCGTTATAAAAACGAGCCTTAGCTGTCTTTCTGTCGACCGGATATGGCAATGTTATCAATCTTTGATTGTTTTGCTTACGTCGTTCTTTATGATAATAATGCGTGTTTTGATCATATTTTTCTGTTTCCTCATCATGGGATACCGTGAGTTGAATTTGATTACCAAGCAACTTTATTTGAACTTGATCTCGTTTAATTCCTGGCAGTTCCACTAATACAATCCATTCGGTTTCTGTTTCTTTCACATCTACCGGTATTTTTCTATACCCTTTTGCCTGATCAAAAAAGCTATCAATACTTTCCATAATATTTCTTGTCGGTTTTTCATATAAAAAAGCATCTAACCTTTTCATAAGATCCTCACCCCATTCTGGGATCCCATTCGGTTTATTTTTATCAGCTGAGCTCATTTTTACCCTCTCCTCTCCAGTTTTTATAATAGTCTATGCAATTGCAGCAAGAAGTAATGGGCTTATCCAAAGAATGACAAATGCCATCCACTATTCAGCTTCTTACTACTTTAATTCCTATTCATTTTTGATATATTGGTAATAGACAAGAAATAATCGTGCTGTCATGTTCATTTAAATATAGGCATAAAATAAGGATGACCAGTATATATGTGTGAAGCATCTATTTTCAGGGTAAATATTTAAAAAAATCAATGCAGGTGTTTTTTATGAACAAGAAAAAAGTAATGATGATAACCGTGTCAGCTATAGTGGCTGTTTGTCTATATATTTTTTACAATGAGAACAATGTACAAGACTACCCTCAAGAAGATTCTGCGACTGAAGAACAGAACCAATCTACTGAGGAAGAATCAACGGATATCGAAGAAGAACAAACAGAGGATCAAGAACAGAACTCATCAAGTGGTATACGTGAAACCGTAACTGGCGTAGTCAAGGAAGCATTAAGAATTTTTCAAAAGGATACACATATCGTGGCCATCGGAGACTCCCTAACTCAAGGGGTTGGAGATGAAACAGGCAATGGTGGATATATTGGTATTTTAGAAGAACGATTACGTAATGAAAACCAAAAAGTGACCATTGATAATTTTGGAAAACGTGGGAATCGAACTGACCAATTATTAAAGCGACTGGAATCCGAAGAAATTATTCAATCATTAGGTAAAGCAGATATTGTACTTATTACAATCGGTTCTAATGATATTATGAAAATTGTCAAAGATAACTTCATGCACTTAACAGAAGAACCTTTTCAACAAGAGAGGCAACCATACCGACAGCGACTAGAGCAAATATTATCAACGATCACCTCTATTCAACCAGAAGCAGAAATCTATCTATTAGGGTTGTTTAACCCATTTGAAAAATATTTTAGGGACATTCAGGCTTTGGATAATATTTTAAACCGCTGGAATGAAGAAGGGCGCCAGGCATCCTTTCAATATGAACAAGTAACGTTTGTTCCGCTTCAGGGTATATACAATGAACAAACAGAGAATGTTTTTGCTGATGATAATTTTCACCCTAATCATTCAGGATATGAAATGATTGCTAACAGGGTCCTTACCTACCTGCAAAATGATGATTAATTACTTTGAAGTAGAAGGTGAATATTATGGAAGAGAAAAAAATGTGGAATTGGAGAAAGTTCTTTTTCGTTTTATTATGGGTTAATATTTTAGGGGTTTTACTAATACTCTCTCTTATCTTCTGGCCTTTTTTAGAAACAGTCAATACACCTAAAAAAACCTATTTAGAAAATGAAGAAGGAGCAGAATTTATGATACGCTCTACCAAAGAAAATCTAGATGAGCTTGTCAATGCTTATATCGATAAATCACTCAAAGATGACGAAGATAAATATCGTATTAGTTTTGATGAAGAAGTACACTTAATGGGATCCATTGAAGCATTCAAAACAGAAATACCCATAAAGATAACATTAGACCCCATCGTACAAGAGAATGGAGATATTGTGCTTCAGTCTAAAGAAATGGCTTTAGGGTTACTCCGTCTCCCAAAAGACCGAATATTAAAATATGTAGATGATAGAATCCATACACCAGAATGGATTACTATTAATCCAAAAGAAGAAAACATTTATATTGCTGTGACACAGATGAATGTCAGAAGTAATATTAGAGTCCGCGTTCATCAATTTGACTTGGAAAATGATAACATATCTTTTCGAATTAAGATTCCTAATGATTCATTAGGGTTATAAAGAATTTATTTGTTGGATACCAGTCCATGTTGATAAGCATATACAGCAGCTTGTGTTCGATCATGAACTTCCAGCTTGCTTAATATATTACTGACATGAACTTTTGTTGTTTTTAGGGCAATAAAAAGCTCTTCCGCAATTTCTTGATTTGTTTTACCTTGAGCTATCAACAGTAAAATTTCTTTTTCTCTATTTGTTAACTCTTCATGTGCAAGAGGACTCTGTTTTTTTCTCATATTAGCCATCACTTTTTCTGTCACTTCTTTCTCTAATACGGTTTCACCAGCATAAGTGTCACGGATGGCTTGTGCAATCACTTCTGCTTTAGAAGTCTTTAAGATATAGCTTGTGGCGCCCGCTTCTAAAGCTGGATATACTTTGTCATCATCAATAAAACTTGTCACAATCAAAACCTTAGCTTGTGGCCATTCCTTCATAATTTCTCTTGTTGCTTCTATCCCATCCATCTCTTCCATCACTAAATCCATCAATATCAAATCCGGCCGCATTTCTAACGCTAGCTTTACGGCTTTCTTACCATTATCCGCTTCACCAATCACGTCAATGTCAGGCTGTGTGGACAAATAAGCACTAACACCAATTCGCACCATCTCATGATCATCGACAAATAATACCCTAATCATGATACTCTCCTCCCATCTTCTATTGATTTTTATCAAAATTGGGCACACGTACTTCTAGACGAGTCCCTTTGTCTGGTATACTAACAATTCTTAGATGCCCGCCAATTTCTAGCGAACGTTCCTGCATATTCGTTAACCCATACGATCCAGATTTTTTTTCTTCTACTTGAAATCCTATCCCATCATCTTCTACCTTTAAAATAATGAATTCGTCCCGCTCTATTAAAGATACGTCAATTTGATCAGCTTTTGCATGTCTTAAGGCATTAGAAAAAGCTTCTTGTAATATTCGAAATAGCTGGTCTTCCACTCCTTTATTAGCAGCCACATCTTCTATATGCCATATCACAGATATTGGAACTTTCGCTTTTAACTCTGTTAGCAACTGCTCTATGCCTTCCTTTAATGTTTTATTCTTCAGAAGAATAGGCCTAAGGTGCAGCAGAAGCGCTCGCATCTCTAACTGAGACTGATGTATGATTGCTTCAATTTGATTTAATTGCTTTGAAAATAGAGCATCTTTTTCCGTTTTCGTAGCATTTACCGCTGAGACAAGCATCGATGCAGCAAAAAGTTCTTGGCTAACAGAGTCATGCAATTCACGTGCTAAGCGATTTCGCTCTTCTGATATAACTTGGTTTATTTTTTCTTCTTGTCCTTCCACTCTTTCCTCAATCAATCGTTGCGTACGTTTCGTTTTCTCTTGAAGGAAGGATTGTAACTCGATTAACTTATCAAACAAGCTGTCTAATTCATCAAAGGTGATATCTGTAGAGATCGGTTTACTTTTTAATATCATACTTAATTTTTCCTCAACCATAGAAACTCGCTTTTGTATCACCAAAGATAAGACAATACCTATGACACATCCGAATATAATTGTCATGGTCGGTACAAGTATAACAAAAGGAACTTCCCATACTTTTTCTGTCCATAATGATTGCCATTCCTCTAATGGAAAAGCTAAAAAATATAGGACCGTAAACAAAATAAGAAAGCAAAATGATAATATTATTGACGATGCTATAATTCGCCCATAAAGCCTCATCCTCTTTTCACCTCAAGCTTTCCTGCCACTACTTGAGTTACTATTTTCACTTTCTGAGATGACGCATGGTATCCTTTTGTTTGCAAACGGATGGTGCGGTTAAAAGCATTTCTTTCTTGGTGATCAAACACATAGATATCACCAAATACAACAGAATGATGAATGCTTGCTTCCACATCGTACGGTATGATGACTTGTACATTTCCAAACAAATGACGAAAGACGATAACGGACTCTCCAGTTGGCAGCATCGTATTATTTAAGTCAATCTTTACATCACCTATACCTGATTGCATGTTCATGTCTTCCCATGCAAAAGCGTTTTCTGTTGTGTGATATTGTGCAAACCATTTACTTTGAAAAAATTGATCTTGTTGAATGGTTTCTTCTGTGACATCTATAGATGGCGGAATTTGTTTAGCAGGGTGTTGCTTCTTTTGATACCAATTCCAAAGGAAATAAGCAATAACAGTTAATAACAATAGCCTAATCGCAAACGTGTCAATGAGCGTAATAAAAAGAAAAAAGACACCACCCCAAAAAATGGTCTTACCAGTTACTTTATGATAGGACCTTCGCCCAAAATATAAGGCAATGCTCGCTAATACAACAAGAAATAGAAGGCCAGAGTCCATAAAAATGATTTCTATTAAAAATACAACAACAACTGCTATTATGGATAATTGTATCCAATCTACATTTGATTTTTTCAACATTACACTGGCCTCCTTTCAGAAGTAATAAGGTGCAGTTTATCTGCACCTTTTAGCATAGCATGTTTTTAGTTTGGATTAGAAGTCTTTTTCTCTAATTCCGCGAATCTTGCATCTAATGTATGCAAACGGTGATCTGTATAAACTCGCTGTTCAATGCGTTCAATATAGTTTTCCAGCTCAGCAAACTTCGATGCGCTTTTAGAAACTAGCTCCGTTTCTAATACTTTATTAATCCCTTGCTTCGTTCTTGCAATATTTTCCCTGCTTCTTAGCTCTAAACGTTTGACATATAGATCTTTTAACTTTTGTTTCATTTGTACATATTTTGCTTCTAATGCTTCTAAATCTTTAATCGATTGATCATGCATCCTTGTCAATTGTTGTACTCGTTGTTCAAATTGTTCTAACTCTTGTTGTGCTTCACCCGCTAATTCTACCTCCTGCATCTCTTCCGCAAGTAGTTTATGCCTGTTTCTTTTCTCCACCATCATTTTTGCTTGGCTTAATTCTCGTGACATATCTTGTTTAATATGATATTGCTTTTCTACTAACCTTTTTATTTTTTTTACTTCATGTTCACAGTCGCGAATATATTGGTTCACATGAGCAATAGGGTTTTTCTCCTCTTTTTGATCCATTAAATCATGTAAATCTGCCATTACTGAATCTTTTATACGTGTCAATAAATGAGACATATAGGATTCCTCCTTTATTTAATTATCTATTAAGAACCATTCCGTTTTTATTATGTTACAATTCATTCAAGCTTAAATAATCTTCCTTATAATAAGTATTTTCTTTTTCTTGCTTATATTTTTTATAGGTGTAATACAACACTACTAATGCAACGACTCCAATTAACGCAGGTATATTAGACAATGAAATAGATATCCCAATGAGAATGACGATCGCCCAAAGTACTTTTTTGCCAGTTGAATTTACTAATATAAATTTCTTTATGCCGTAGTAGGAAATGGCGATACTAATCAGGAGCATAATCATTGGTCCTATATTCGCCAGTAAAATGATTGCCGCTACGACAGCTAAACAAATGAGAAGAAATGTTTTCATTAGCGCTCCCTCCTTTCTTACCTCTATCATAGCTTGTCCGCCCTCTCCGCTGAACTGTCCCTAGTTATATTTTCATCTAAGACCAGAGGCTTATTTTTAGGAAGACCGTTATTTAAAAGATTGTTGCTTTTTCACAATAAATCTCATGGCACAATAGCTATAAACTGCGAAGTAACTTATAAATATTATCCTCCCACTCGTTTAACGATGAGTGCTTAATCGTCGCTTCGGAAAAACACTCGCTTTCACCCAAGGGCACAAGTGCCACATCTCAAATGAGAATGGAAGGAATCTACACCGAGACAAATTTTCGCTATTGCGCAGTTTTGTTCAACTGTGCAGTAATTTGCGAAAATTTCTTATGAAAAAGCACCGGATGCTTCACCCGGTGTTTTACTTTTGAATATATTGTAAGTCTTCGTTCATTTTTTTCGATTCTTTTTTATAATACAAATAGAAACTAAGCCAAATAGAAATATAAACTAGTAAAAATAGTATGGTGAATATTACTATTGATTGCCAATCCAATGGAATCCATCCTATACCCAGTGCTAAAATGAAATAAAGGATAGTGACAGTGATGAAATGAAGAGCAGTCTGTTTAAACAAGCTAATAGAATTTATCTCAAAATAAAGTGGCGTTACGGTAAAAAACCAACCACAAAACATCGAGCCAAGAGAATTTTTAAGAAAAAGCCCTCCATCTAATACTTCTGTGCCCCCTATCAAAATAATCCCATTTGTTACCATAACCGAAACAAATGCACCAAACATAATACCGATCATGCTTTTTATTAAAAATTTCTTCATTTATTTTTCCTCCCTCTATTTATTTTTAATATTTCTTTTAACTTTGGAACATAATGTCTCGAAACATACTCCTTTGCTCCTGATTTAAAATAGACGCAGAGTGTTCCATTAAAGGAAGGCTCAAAACGACTCAATTCATACACATTAGCAATAACAGACTTAGATAAACGAATAAATTTTGTATACGGAAGCGTTTCTTCTAATTCGTACAGTTTCTCCTTTATTTGAAATGTTCCTTTTGAAGTAACCACTTTTACCGTATCTGCTTCAGAATAGAAATAGTGTACATCCTCTGGATTTAAGATATGCTGCATGTCTCCATTCTTCCCTATAATAAACTCCTTTTCTCTCTCACCTAGAAAATCTAGGATTCTTTTAATCGATTCATTCATTTCTTTAGATTGAATTGTGATCGTCGTATCTTCATAACGTTGATCAAAGTCCAAATTGACCTTCATCTTTTTTCCCCCTTCCCATGGCGTTAACTTACTTTATATCATAATAAATTCTATTCTTTATTACAGCACAATACAGATAAGGAGTTAAAAATGAGAAACAAGACGCAAATATTGGCGTGCCACTTTCTAATAAAGAAAACTCGGCGATTGACGAGCCTTTGTCAAAGTTAGTGCCCTTATCTATCTTCCTAATCGTGGGATCTACGTCGAATTCACTTTATCTGTATGGAAAAAAAAGACCACCCAAACATCTTTTTGGGTAGCCCTGCTTGTCTTTCCTATTCTTTTTTTAATTTGGCCAAGGCTTCCGCTAATGCAGGGTTTGAAAAATCATCATCTTGCTGTTTCATATATTTCTTAACATCCCGCTTGTTCGCTTTATTTTTCGATTGCTTCTTCTTCCTTTTTTCAAATGATGATAGCTTCTCTCGATACCCACATACACAAGAAAAGGTTTGTGCTTCACCTTGCCCTCGCAACTCCATTTTCTTACTGCATTTAGGGCAACGAGCATTCGTTTTCTTGGCAATATGTTTCTTCTCCCCACATGATCTATCTTGACAGACAAGCATTCTGCCACGCTTTCCATTGACTTCTAACATTAATTTTCCACAGTTTGGACATTTTGTCCCCGTCATATTGTCGTGCTTAAATTTAGCTTCACTTGACTTCACTTGATGAACCACTTGCTTCGTATATCCTCTAATTTCTCTTATGAAAGTATCCTTTTTCATTTTCCCATTAGCTATTTTCTGTAACTTCTCTTCCCATTCTGCTGTAAGAAGAGGAGAGCGTAAATCTTTTGGTACTAATTCTAATAGTTGCTTCCCCTTAGAAGTGATATACAAATATTTTCCTTTTTTCTCTATATAAAAGGTGTTGAATAATTTCTCAATAATATCTGCTCTTGTAGCAACTGTTCCTAACCCACCCGTTGATTGCAGTGTTTTCGTCGCGTGTTTTTCATCCAGCTTCAAAAATTTCGCCGGATTTTCCATAGCTTGTAAAAGCGTTCCTTCTGTCAAACGTTCTGGCGGTTTTGTTTCACCTTCCGCTAACACTAGCCTTGGTTTTCTCCATACCTGACCTTGCTCGATATCGGAAATTTGTTGTTCATCCTTTTCTTCTGATTCCTCTTGATGAACTGCCTTAAAGCCTTGATCTATTACATTTTTACCAGAAGCAACAAATATTTCTCCGTTTATTTCAGCCGTAAGATTTAATTGTTCAAATTGAAAAGGTGGTAATAATACAGCTAAAAAGCGCTTGATCACTAAATCATAGATTTTACGTTCTTGATCATTTAACTTGGAAAGATATACAGGTTCTTCTGTTGGGATAATAGCATGGTGATCCGAAACTTTTTCATTGTTGACATACGACTTATTTGCCTTAATCGGATGTTTTTTTATTTTGGCCGCAACCTTTGCATACGGACCAACTCCGCAGCTAGCAACTCTTTCCTTTAACGTTGGGACAATATCGGTTGACAAGTACTTAGAATCAGTACGTGGATAGGTTAACAGTTTATGCTGCTCGTAAAGTTTTTGCATAATCGAAAGTGTCTGCTTTCCAGAAAAACCAAAAATCCGGTTAGCATCACGCTGCAAATCTGTTAAATCATATAGGGTTGGTGCATAATGTTTCTTCTTCTTCTTATCCACCTTCTTTACTACAGCATCTTGATTATTTAGCTCTTGCATGAGCTGTTCTGCCTTTTGCTTATCAAATAACCTTGCTTCCATTTTCGGGTTTCGCCATGTTAACGTGATCCCCTCTTTTGTATGTGCTTTTATTTGGTAGTAGGTCTTTGGAGTAAATTGTTTGATTTCCTCTTCACGTGCTGCAATCATAGCAAGCGTTGGCGTTTGAACACGTCCACTTGAAAGCTGTGCATTAAATTTTGTAGTAAGTGCTCTTGTCGCATTTAGCCCAACATACCAATCTGCTTCTGATCGAGCAACAGCGGAAGCATATAAATTTTCATATTGCTTTCCTGGCTTTAGATTTTGAAAACCTTGTTTAATCGCTTGATCCGTTACAGAAGAAATCCACAACCTTTTTACAGGTTTATGAACACGTGCTTTAGCTAATATCCACCTAGCCACAAGCTCCCCTTCACGACCAGCATCTGTTGCAATCACAACGTCCTTTACATCTTTACGCATCAGTTGTGATTTGACCGTTTGAAATTGTTTACCCGTTTTCTTCATAACCACAAGCTTCAATCGCTCTGGAAGCATTGGTAAATCTTCCAACTTCCATGTTTTCCATTTATCTTGATATGCTTCCGGATCAGCTAATGTTACTAGATGACCCAGCGCCCATGTTACAATATATTTAGAACCTTCCATATAGCCATTTGTCTTTTTATTACATTTTAATACTCGGGCTATATCTCTTCCAACAGAAGGCTTCTCTGCTAACACTACCGTTTTACTCATGTTTTTCCATCCTTCCTCGGTTGTTGCTTCTATCACTTTAACATAAAAATGAATAAACGTAATGCTATGGCTACTTCATCTTTAGGTCAAGCACAAAAAAGAAGAATTCCACGATGTGAATTCTCCCTTCTTTATTAACTAGGTTCATATTATGAAGAATGACATTTACTTTTATGTGTTGTACATGATGAATTGCACTTTTTATTTTTCCATTTATAAAAAATGACTCCTATCAATACGGCAATAACAGGGATGATCATATAATTTAAATATCCTGTCAGAAAACCAAGACCTATTGCTCCTAAACCGATCGCCAAAAAAGGGGCTATAAAACATAGTGCGCACAAACTAATAGCACCTATACCCGTTGCAAATAATTTATTTTTTTTCATTTTCCCTCTCCAATCTGATTGTGATAATGTTAATTTTTCTATTCGTTATAATTTCAGATATTAACATTCATTGTCATTCGGATTTTCCTGTTAATGTTGTTTCAATAATTTTACATTTATATATATCAGTTTCATTAGGTGCATCACAACAAGTGTGCAATTCCTTTAACATTTTTTCCACCTTTTGCAGATCCCTGATTTTCACTTGAACATCTTTTAACTTCTCTTTTGAGAACTCAATCACATCACTGCATTTCGATTCATCTTTATCGACTACTCCTAAAAGCTTCTCCACTTCTTTTAAAGTAAAGCCAAGTTCCTTCATTCTTTTAATAAAACTTAGACGTTCAACGATTTCTTCTGTATACATTCTATAGCCGCTGTGAGTCCTTTTCGGCTCCGGTATTATACCTAAACGTTCATAGTATCGAATAGTGTCCTTATTCACTTGACTTCTTTTTGCTACTTCTCCTATTTGCAAAGTCATTTTTTCACCTCAAATACATTATAAACCCTGGAGTATACTCCAAGGTCAAGTTGGTATATAAACTATTTTATTTATTAGATTACTTTTTAAAAGATTGTTCTATTTAAAATAAACCTTATTTCACAATATCCATAAACTGCGAAGTAACTTATAAATATTATCCTCCCACTCGTTTAACGATGAGTGCTTAATCGTCGCTTCGGAAAAACACTCGCTTTCCGTGGGGAACGCTTCAGCCTCCTCGGAAGCAAAGACGCTTCCTGCGGGGTCTTCAGACTGTTCAGTCAAGTCCTTAATATTGTGTAAAAGTTAAATACAAGTTTTTAACCTTTTATAGATAATAGTTGG
>NZ_WIXM01000005.1 GCF_010993965.1 Gracilibacillus sp. YIM 98692
TAAATTAAGTATACAAAAAAACCCCCTATAAAGTAGTCCTTTTTTCAAAGTGTCTACTCTATAGGGTGCATTTTAAATGATGCGGTCTTTTTTTCATTATAGAAAGCAAGAATAAGTAAGTTATCATTGAGCATGAGAGCACATCATATACATTTGCACTCTCACCATCTCTTCCTATGTGTAAGCAAAATTCGATAAGAGAGTCGGATACGGATTTTAGTGATTGATTGTAGGGGGTGTGTGGTTATTGGTGGATTTGTTGTGATTCGAGGCATGAGGCTGGATCTTTACCGAAGAAAATGAATAAAATGCAAAAAAAAGTAAATTTATTTTGGGATCTGTATTGCACTTTCCAGTCTAATCCTATAAAATTGAGTTGATAAGTCGGAATTAAAATTCATAAAATAGCATGAGTGTTTTGGAAAATTGTGGAGTACCATGTGTGAGAAATGGTATAATCAAAAATGGATTTATTATTCATGATATGAAAATTAATAGGTTTGAGGTAGTCGTAGGAATGGAGGGGGAAATTTTATGACACAACAATTGTCACATCTTGATCAACTTGAGGCTGAAGCCATATATATTATTCGCGAAGTAGCGGCAGAATGTGAAAATCCCGTGATGTTATATTCGATCGGGAAAGACAGCTCGGTGATGCTGCATTTAGCATTGAAAGCTTTTTATCCGGAGAAACCGCCGTTTCCTTTCATGCATATTGACACGACATGGAAGTTTAAAGAAATGATAGATTTCCGTGATAGAAGAGCGAAGGAATTAGGCATTGATATGATTGTGCATACCAATCAAGAAGGAAAGAAACAAGGGATTAACCCATTTGATCATGGGGCGAACTATACGGATATTATGAAGACGCAAGCGTTGAAGCAAGGTTTAGATAAGTATGGTTTTGATGCGGCGTTTGGCGGCGGTCGTCGTGATGAGGAGAAATCTCGTGCGAAAGAGCGCGTATTCTCTTTCCGTAACCAAAATCATGCATGGGATCCGAAAAACCAGAAGCCGGAAATGTGGAAACTCTATAATACTCGTATTCAAAAAGGCGAAAGTATGCGTGTATTCCCATTGTCTAACTGGACGGAAAAAGATATTTGGCAGTATATCCGCAAAGAAAATATTGAAATTGTGCCATTATATTTTGCCAAAGAACGTCCGGTTGTGGAACGGGAAGGCAATATTGTGATGATCGATGATGACCGTATGAAGCTAGAGCCTGGCGAGAAGGTTGTGAACAAGAAAGTTCGCTTCCGTACCCTGGGTTGCTACCCTCTAACTGGTGGTGTGGAATCCGATGCGGATACGTTGGACGAAATTATCGAAGAAACATTAGGTGCGGTATCGTCGGAGCGTACGAGCCGAGTGATTGACCAAGAAGCGGCTGGAAGCATGGAACGTCGTAAGAGAGAGGGGTATTTCTAAAATGAAGAGTCTATTAAAGTTTATTACATGTGGTAGTGTGGATGATGGAAAATCTACATTAATTGGACATATGTTATATGATGCGAAACTATTATTTGCCGATCAAGAAAAAGCGTTGGAACTAGATTCCAAGGTTGGCAGCCGCGGCGGCGAAATCGACTATTCGCTTTTGCTTGATGGATTGATGGCAGAGCGTGAACAAGGGATTACGATTGACGTTGCATATCGTTATTTCACAACAGATGACCGTTCGTTTATTGTGGCCGATACACCTGGTCATGAAGAATACACAAGAAATATGGCTGTAGGGGCATCTTTTGCTGATTTAGCCGTGATTTTAGTAGATGCCACCAAAGGGGTTATTACCCAAACGAAACGTCACGCGCGCATTTGTGCGTTGATGGGGATTAACCACATCGTTTTAGCCGTGAATAAAATGGACTTAATCGGCTATGATGAGAAGCGTTTTGAGGAAATTAAGCAAGACTTTTTACAAATGACATATGGATTGAATGTGAAAAGCATTCAAGTGATCCCTGTCTCCGCGACAGAAGGGGACAACATTACCGAAAAGTCTGATAACACCTTATGGTATCAAGGGGAACCGTTATTGCCATACTTAGAAAATATTGATGTCGATGATGACGCGAACCAAGAGCATTTTGTGATGCCAGTGCAGCGTGTGAGTCGTCCGAATCATACATTCCGTGGTTTCCAAGGACAGGTCGAAGCTGGTCAGCTTTCGGTTGGCGATGAGGTAATTACGTTACCGAGTCAAGAAAAAGCGAAGGTCAAAAGCTTGTTGAATACCGATCAAGAAGTCAAGGATGTTAGCGACGGCCAAGCGATCACCGTACAGTTGGATAAAGAAGTGGATGTGTCGCGAGGCTGTGTGTTAACGACATCGGAAAACATTCAAGTCACGGATATGTTCACGGCGAATATTCTGTGGATGGATGATACCGAATTAGTCGAAGGTCGTAACTATTTAGTCAAAGTCGGTACGAAGTTGCTTCCAGGTACGGTGATGTCGATTAAACATAAGATTGATATCAATACTGGAAAAGAAGTGCCGGCCGATCGTATTTTCAAAAACGAGTTGGTAGAATGTGATATTTCCCTTTCGGAAAATATGGTGTTCGATAAGTTCGCCAACAACGAAGCGATAGGCGGTTTGATTTTAATTGACCGTGTGACGAATATGACATCAGCTTGCGGTGTGATCGAGCATGCTTTACGTCGTTCGACCAATGTTGTTTGGCAAGAGACAGACATTACACGTGACTTCCGTGCGCAGCAAAAAGGGCAAAAGCCTTTAACGTTATGGTTTACGGGACTATCTGGTTCTGGTAAATCCACGTTAGCCAATGAAGTGGAGAAAAAGCTTGTGGCGACAGGCCATCATACAATGTTGTTAGACGGAGATAATGTACGTCACGGCTTAAACAAAAACTTAGGCTTTAAAGAAAATGATCGTGTCGAAAATATTCGCCGGATTGCCGAAGTGGCGAAGTTGATGAATGACGCGGGTCTGATTACATTGACTTCGTTTATTTCGCCATATGAAGCAGACCGTCAAAATGCGCGAAATGTTGTGGGCGATTCCTTTATTGAAATTTTTGTCAGCACACCATTAGAAGAATGTGAGAAACGAGATGTGAAAGGTTTATATAAGAAAGCAAGAGCGGGTGAGATTCCGAACTTTACCGGTGTTTCCAGTCCTTATGAAACACCAGGAAACCCAGAAATTGAAGTGGACACGAGTCAATACAGCCTAGAAGAAGCAACCGACTATGTCGTGAAAGAGATTATGAAATATTTAGATTAAGAACATGTTAGAAAAGCTACTATCAAGGTCAAGGTAGTAGCTTTTCTTTACATGTTAAGAAAAGTATAAAATTTTAGCACGAAGTTACTCGACGTAGTTAAAATTTTAAGGTGCGAAGTACGACGAACAGGACGTTCTAGTATCGGCGATGGTCACAGGACGTGACCGATATTAGCCGATGCAAGTGCAACTACGTCTCTGACTTCGCCAAAGGCTCGTCAATCGCCGAGTTTTCTTTACTATTTTGATTGTATGAAGGAAAGGGGTATTTCCCGATGACCCTGGAGATGATTTTTGTATTGGTGATGATTGTTGCCATGTTCGCAGCACTGATTTTAGAAGTGGCACGTGCTGATATGGTGATTTTTACCGTGTTAGTAGTGTTTGTGACGACTGGGCTTTTAACCACAGAAGAAGCGTTTAGCGGGTTTGCCAATGAAGGGATGCTGACGGTTGCCCTATTATTTATCGTCGCAGGAGCCGTGCAAAAGCATGGTGTAATCGAACAATCGATGAAAAAGTGGTTAAATAAAAGCAAACATGTCACCAACTCGATGCTGCGTTTTTTTCTGCCTGTCTCCTTTGCATCCGCCTTTTTAAATAACACACCGATTGTTGTTACCTTTACCCCGATGATTAAAAAATGGTGTGAGGAAAGAGGAATTGCCCCGTCCAAATTTTTAATTCCTTTGTCTTATGTGACGATTTTAGGTGGGACGATTACGGTCATCGGAACATCTACAAATCTAGTGGTGCATGGGATGCTCTTGGAAAATGGCTTGGATGGGTTTCATTTATTTCAGTTTGCCATTGTTGGGATCCCATTAGCGATCGTCGGGATTTTGTATATATTTACAATCGGCTTCAAGCTGCTTCCAGCATATAAAGGATTTCGTGATCGAATCCAAGAAGATACCAGAAAATTTATGGCGGAGATGTTTGTCACGCCAGATTTCCCTTACCATCATGCGACGGTAAAAGAAGCTGGCTTAAGAGATCTTAAAGGGTTATATTTGGTCGAAATCATCCGTGAAGAAGAAAGGATCTCACCAGTTAAGTCTACGACTGTCATCTTGCCAGGAGATCGGCTTATTTTTACAGGGCTTATTTCTACTATTGCTGAGCTGCAAAACATTAAAGGGCTTGAATTGGAAACGGGGACGCATTTAGAGTTAGATGATTTAAATAATGGGCATGTACAGCTGATTGAAGCCGTCGTATCACATCAATCGTCGCTTTTAACCAAATCGATTAAACAATCCCAATTCCGATCCCGATTTGACGCCGGAGTTTTGGCGGTTCACCGTAACAATGAACGGATCAAAAGCAAGATAGGGGATATTGTCCTCAAGCCAGGAGACATCTTATTGCTTTTAGCAGGTTCCGATTTTGTTAGAAAAAATCAGCAGTCCTCTGACTTTTATGTTGTTTCTTCCATGGACACTCCGTCCAACTTACAAGAGAATAAGGGGAAGGGCTGGTTTTCCGTCAGTGTGCTGATCTCGATGATTCTCTTGGTGACGTTTGGAGTCTTAAGCATGTTTAAGGCCATGCTTTTAGCTGTGATTATCTTTTTTGTTACCAAAGTGATTACAGTAGAAGAAGCCAAATCTTATGTCCAGTTTCATGTCTTGTTGCTGATCGCCAGTGCGTTTGGTGTAGGGGCGGCAATGACGAAAACCGGGTTAGCTTCATGGATAGCGAACGGTTTGTTAGCATTTGGAGAGCCACTCGGGATTATCGTTATTTTATTTTTACTTTATCTGCTCACTAATATTTTTACTGAGATTATTACCAATAGTGCTGCGGCTGTCTTAATGCTGCCAATTGGGTTGGAGATGGCCGAGGCTTTACAAGTTGATTATATGGGATTTGCGATTACGATTGCGATTGCTGCTTCGGCAAGCTTTATTACACCGATTGGTTATCAAACCAACTTGATTGTATATGGGCCGGGCGGTTATAAATTTAGCGATTATATGAAAATCGGGGCCCCTTTAAGTTTGATCGTGATGACGATTACGGTGATGATTGTAAATATAGTGTGGTTTTAAAAAGGAAGGAGTTTGTTGCAATGTTATATGATTTATTTCAAGTATCGTTAAAAGCTGGGGAAGAGATTTTAGATGTTTATGCGCATGACTTTGATGTTGAGTTCAAAGAGGATGATTCCCCGCTTACCCAAGCCGACCAACGAGCACATCAGGCGATTGTGGCAGGATTGAAAGGTGTCGGGGGAGAGATTCCTGTTTTGAGTGAGGAAGGAAAAGAGATCGATTATCAAGAACGTAAAGATTGGGATCAATTTTGGCTGGTCGATCCTTTAGATGGAACGAAGGAGTTTATCAAAAAGAACGGCGAATTTACAGTGAACATTGCTTTGATCGAAGGTAAATATCCAGCTTTAGGTGTTATTTATGCACCGGCATTAGATGAGTTTTATTTTGGCAGTAAAGAGAAGGGGGCCTTTAAGCTGGTTGATGCTTCGAAAGCGGTAATTGCTAATGAAGAAGATTTGTTGGAAAAGAGCATTCGCTTGCCAGAAGTGAAGCAGAATGACGTAACCAATGTGGTAGCGAGTCGTTCGCATATGTCGCCAGAAACTGAAGCCTTTATTGAGGAATTAGAGGGCAAAGTAGAAGTCGTGTCCTCGGGAAGTTCGTTGAAATTTTGTTTAGTAGCGGAAGGAAAAGCCGATTATTATCCTCGATATGCTCCTACAATGGAATGGGACACTGGTGCAGGTCAAGCGATTGTGGAAGCTGCAGGTGGTAAAGTCACCAGACATGAAGATGGAGAGCGTTTTTATTACAATCGTGAGGATCTGTTGAATGGATGGTTTTTGGTGAGTAAAACATAAATATTAGGTCGGTTTGTGCCTGTTAGTTCTGCGGATGAAAAAAGTAGAACTGGCAGGTATTTTATTATGACATATTAAGACGCGGGTCTAGTAATTTTGCCCGTGAAACCTCTCTCTAGGATTCTACGAATAATATAAGGTATAATAACATAGTCTTGTTTTGTAAAATGGTCTATTAAAGTTATTTAGTTTTATATGTATGTTTACATATGGGAGGGAATCCTTTGAAGCAAAATATTTATGACCATCCTGTTTTCTTTAAAGAATACACGTCTTTACGTAAAAGTAGTGTCACTTATAACGATTTTATCGAACAACCAGCGATAAAATCAGAAATTTCAACACTCCGTGATAAATCTATTTTGGATTTAGGATGTGGAACAGGTGAATTTGCAATGTATTGCATGGAGAATGGTGCAGCTAAAGTAGTCGGAGTGGATATTTCCGAAAATATGATAGAACAGGCTAAAAGGGAAAATCACCATGAGAACATAGAATATATTTGTATGCCAATAGAAGATTTGGCATTAGAAAATCAGAAATTTGATATTATTATAAGCTCCTTGGCCGTTCATTATATTGAGGATTATACAAGTCTTGTGGTGAAGGTAAATGATTGGTTAAAACATAATGGAGAATTCATTTTTTCAACAGAGCATCCGATCGTAACTGCTCGAAAAGAGGGAAATAATTGGGTAAAAGATGAGGATGATCATAAATTACATTGGGCGTTAGATCATTATCAAGAAGAAGGGAAAAGAGAGCAGCATTGGTATATTGATGGGGTCGTTAAATACCATAGAACCATTTCGACATTGGTCAATACCCTTATAGAGAATGGATTAGTACTAGAAAAAATAACAGAGCCACAGTCTATTCCTGATGGATTAGAGAGAATGCCTAAATTAGTAAATGAAAAACGGAGACCGTCTTTTATTGTGATGAAATCTAGGAAAAATAAGTGAATGTTATGCTTTATGCCGGTGCTATTCTGACAAGAAAAGGAGTAGCTCTATTTTTAATAGAATGGTGTAAACTTACGGATAAATCCTTAAAACTTTAGGATAAATCAAAATAGTCACGGATAAAATATCAAAACTTCCGGATAACAGGAGGGTACATAGTTGTATAAAAAAAGACTGCAAACTAAGCGTGATGCAGCCTAATGAGATTTCCCTATGAATTTTTATCTTTCATGAACTGTAAATGATTCGAAATATCTCTTAAAATTGCATTCTTTTCTTTTTGTGTTTTCATAAAAGCAACCGCAAACCAAATGACTAGACCAATCATCACGATCGAAAAAATAAAAGGTAAGATAGCGAACAAACCAAACAAGTTCATCGAATTATTAGCTGACTCTTGCACAACAGTATCTGACATATGTATCACCTCCACAGTTAATATATTAACAAATATTCCCTTTTATTAATAGCCAATAGTGTACTAACTTATTCTTCCAAGAATGTAATAATTAGCATGAGCGCATATTCATCTTTTTCGCGCTTTCCCTTATATCAATGTGCTCTCGTATCTCATTTATGCTCTCTTATCTCCATCAAGTGCTCTCTGATCAAAATTTACGCTCTTTCCCCATATGTGTGTGTAAGGTGCTAAACCTTCATCTAAAAATAGAGAAACGTTTTCATTTATGGTATGCTTTTATTTGAGGTGATACTATGGCAACGATAAAAGATGTTGCGAAGCTAGCGGGTGTAGGAATTAGCACGGCTTCGCGAGTTATTAATAAATCTGGATATGTGAGTGAAAGTACAAAAACGAAAGTCCAAGATGCTATTAATAAATTAGGATATGTTCCCAATGAAACGGCTAGAGCATTTGTGACCCAAGATAATAAAATTGTGGCACTATTTTTACCATCGATTCATCACGCTTTTTTCTCTGAACTTGCTTATTATATTGAAGATGAATTGGATAAAAACGGTTACAAGATGCTCTTATGTAACTCTACTGGCAACATTCAGAAAGAACTGAGCTATATCAGTATGCTTAAGCAGAACAAAGTATCTGGTATTATCGGGATTTCTTATAACGAAATTGAAAATGAAATTCATAATTCGATGCCAATTGTGTTGGTAGACCGTCATATTGGATCGATACCTTATGTATCTAGTGATAATTACGGCGGGGGAAAGATCGCTTTTCAAGTATTAAAGGACACGGGATGTCAGCATCTTGCTTATATTGGATCTTATTCAAACCATGTACTAACTGAAGTAGAAAAACGACAAAAAGGGTTTGAAGATGCAGCAAAAGAAGATGGAATGGATTATGTCATCTATACAGAAGAAGATCCGATTAAAGATCAAACAGCATTTTTAAAGCGATTTCTAACTCAATATAAAAACGTCGATGGGGTTTTTGCTGAGAATGATCTTATGGCATTAGAGCTTTTTGAACTTGCCAAGGAACAAAATATTAAAGTTCCCGAAGAGCTGTCTATTATAGGTTATGATGGCATTAAAGTTTATGAAGTGTTAAAATCAAAAATTTCATCGATCAGACAACCAGTAGAAGTAATGGGAAGAAGTTTGGTGGAATTATTAATCAAAAGAATAAATGGTTCTTATGTAACGCCAGTTATACATCCGGTTGAATTTGTGAAAGGGGAAACAACGCGTTAAGGGAAAAATATTAAAATATGGATTGACAATACGAAGGGGATTATATATACTAAACTCAAAGATGGAAACATTTCCACAAAGTTTAGAAAAGGGGTTATCCCCTTTTAAAATCCACTAATGTGGAAACGTTTTCTTTTAAAGAGGAGGAGAAGTTATGAAAAATATAATTAGTTTTCTGATGATCTTGTTGATTTTCTTGGCATTAGTTGCATGTTCTAACTCATCAAATAATGCTTCTGAAAACAGTGATGCAGAAGAGGAAGTAAAAGAGTTGGAAGTATGGGTACATGTTCCTGCTGATGACCCAGAAGGAGAAAACTATGATGTGAGAGCGAAAGAATTCGAAGAAGCTCATGAAAATGTAGACGTGACGGTAGAACATATCGTCAAAACAGGGGGAGGCAGCGGCTATAATGATCGGGTCAATGCAGCGATCACTACTGGAGAACTGCCAGACATTATTGCATTAGAGAGCGTATATACTGCTTCTTATACGGATTCTGACATTCTATTACCGCTGAATGAATATTTGGATGAAGCAACATTTGATTCCTACCTGGATACGATCATTTCAGCTGGCAGTGTAGGAGATAATATTTACGCCTTGCAATCTTTTGATTTATCATCACCCGTTTTCTATAACGAGGATTTATTTGAAGAAGCAGGCATTGAGGTGCCAGCAGATGAAAATGGCAATTGGACATTGGATTTAGCTTGGAGTTATGAAGAATTTTTAGAGAATGCGAGAAAGCTTAAAGATCACATGGGACAAGAACCTGTCCACATGTTTACCGAAAATAACGGTTGGCATATGTATGCACATTCCCCTATTATTTTTTCCAATGATGCGAGAATGGTCGGAGAAAATGGTCTTGATACAGAAGGTTATTTAGATAGCAATAATACAAAGGAAGCATTACAATTCATAGACACATTATTTAGAGATGGCATTGTAGCTTCCACTACTAGAGAAGATGCCTTTGCTTTAGAGGAAGCGGCGATCAGTTTTGAAGGACCATGGATGGTGGATGTATTTGAAAATGAGTATCCAGAATTGAATTGGTCGATCATGCCTTATCCGTATGGTAAAGATGGGCATCAATCAGCACCGCATGGCAGCTGGTATATCGCAGCAACGCAAAACACAGAATATCCAGAACTGTCAGCTGAGCTAGTAGCACATTTAACAAACAAAGATAGTGCGGTCAAAATGGAAGAAGAAGCTGGATTAATTCCAGGTCATCAGGAGTTGCTAGATTCCTCCGAAACATATAGTGATTATCCAAGAAAGCTTATGTTAGATCAGTTAGTCAATACGAACCATCTGAAGCCAAAATCCCCTATTTTCCCAGTGTTGGAAGATGCACTTGGTGACATTATGGAAGGAATTGCATTAGATAATGGATCACTCGAAAGTCTCATTAATGATGCGAAGGAAAAAGTAGAGCGTGAGGCAGATAGGTTTAAGTAAGGATTAGAAAATAGTGAGTGTACGCTAAGCCGTACACTTCCTATTCCATCAAAGGAGTATTTGTTATGCATAATCTCAAGCAAAAGATGAAACAGAATAAAACTCTTGATTTTATTTTTAGTGGAAAAATATTATTTTTGCTTCCGGCTTTTACACTGATCAGTATCTTTGTTATTTATCCACTAATGTTAGCCGTTGGTTATTCTTTTACTGATTATTATTTGCTGAAACCAAATGATATATCTTTTGTTGGATTTGATAACTACATGGAAATAGCTTATGACAAATATGCTAAGAAGGCTTTCTTTAATTCAGCGAAATACGTTATTTATATTGTGCCATTACAGGTTATTTTATCTTTATTTTTGGCCACTTTGATTGCGAAAAAGTCCAAAACGAACACACTTTTTCGAACGGCTTTCTTTTCACCATATATTTTGTCTATTATCGTTGTTTCCTTATTGTGGAAAAATATCTTAGATCCCAATTCAGGAATTGTAAACGAATTTTTGGCTTCATTAGGTTTTGCGAAACAAGAGTTTTTCTCTGACCCAAATTTGGCACTCCCGACCATTTCCTTCATTATTCTTTGGCAAGGGATCAGTTTTCAGATGTTAATCTTAATGGCTGCTCTTCAGGATATACCATCTTCTCTTTATGAAGCAGCTTCTATGGAAGGGGCAAATGCTTGGCAGAAATTCAAACATATTACGCTTCCTAGTATAAAAGGTCAGGTCGTATTTGTACTAATTGTCGTAACTACAGGAACTTTTAAAATCATCATTGAACCTTTAGTTTTAACAAATGGCGGACCACAAGGCAGTACATCAAGTATTCTTCTATATATGTTTGAACAAGGAACAAGGTATCGTCAAATAGGTTATTCCAGTGCCATCACTGTGATTTTTGCCTTCATCTTGATTTTCATTGCCTTTGTTCAAAGAAAGCTAGTAAAGGAGGAAGAAGGGTGAAAGGGTTTACGGTCATTCGTTTATTAAAATATATCGTATTAATCGCCTTTGCTATTTTGTTCTTATTTCCCACTGTTTGGATGTTTGTGAGCAGTACAAAAACCGTGGCGGAAATTTCAGAAGAGATAGGTTCGATACAAAGCTTTATACCGAACTTCAGTAATATTCAAAATTGGTTAGTGCCTTACCAAGAAATGTTTAGCCGATTTAATTTCTCGATCCATTTCTTTAACAGTGTTTTTTACACTTTTGTTATTGTATTCGGAAGCTTATTAGTGAATTCACTGGCAGGATATGCTTTAGCTGTATTTGATGTACCCTTTAAAAAGTTTATTACAGGCGCTTTAATTATTTTAATTATTTTCCCATTTCAATCTGTATTTATTCAAATTTTTATCATTATCAATCAATGGAATCTGACAAATACAGTTTGGGGATTAGCGCTTCCTCATATTGGAAGTGCCTTTTATATTTATCTGTTTATGGTATTTTTTCAAAAAATCCCTAAAGAACTAAGGGAATCTGCCTATATAGATGGAGCATCTAATTGGAAGATATTCACCAAAATAGTGATACCAATCTCCAAACCTATTTTTATGACCATTGGTATATTAGTTTTTGTCGGTGCCTGGAATGATTATGTTTGGCCGCTAATGGTTTTTACAGAAGAGAGTAAATATCCATTATCAGTTGCGGTAAATATTATGAATGAAACAAAGCCTGCTTATTTAAACCAAGTTATGGCAGGATTAACTGTTACCACTATTCCGATTCTATTAGTCTATATTATGGGGCAAAAATACATTACTCCTCAGAATTCTTCATCTGGGATTAAATAATGAGAGGTGTGTTATGAGTCTAATATATGATCTTCCTTTTCGTGAAGGAAAAGGTAATCAAACAAAAGAAGCGATTCGCGGCAATATATTGCCCATTCATTATGTATTCAATCATGCAAAATATAAAGCAAATTGTTCTCCTAATTGGGTGGAATCACCTGTTTCTGGATATGCAGTGGACTTTGATGGTTATTCCACTTATATCCAAGATCAACCTTTAGAAGTGAATGGATCTTTTTCTATATCAGCCTTTCTTGCACCTAGGTGCTTTGAAGCATGTCACGGGGATGTACCTACTACTATAATTGATCAGCTTGATCCGTCGAGTCAACAAGGATTCGCTTTAAGTATTTTCCGTCATGGGGAAGTGCAATTCGAATTAGGTGATGGCAGAAATATTTATCGATTTAGAACCGATAGACAACTTGAATTGTTTATAAAATCTTTCCTAACGGTGACATTTAACCAAGAAGAACACTCCGTTACGATTTATATAAATGGAAAGAAGGAAATAGAAAGTACAAACATCAAACATTTCCGGCCTGCTGATATCGCGTTATCCATCGGGTTAAATAATCACCCATTTGAGATTAGTGACGTGTTTAAAGGTGGTATGTTTGCTGGACTGATAGATTTTATAAAGGTATATAATCATGCACGGACAGATAAGGACATTCATAAAGAATATGAGAAAATACGTGACAAGCGATCAGTGCCATTAGAAGATATCGAGCTCGATGAACAAAAACTATTAGATGATGTACATCGCCCTCAATATCATGCCATTCCTCCGCAACATTGGATGAATGAGCCACATGCTCCTTTTTACTATAAAGGGAAATATCACTTATTCTATCAGAAAAATGCATCTGGTCCTTATTTTTCCCATTTACATTGGGGACATTGGACAAGTGATGATTTAGTATTTTGGAAAAATGAAAAAACGGCTCTCTTTCCGCAAAAGGGAGATTTGACACCATCGGGGGTATGGTCTGGTTCCGCCACCATAGGGCCGAATAACACGCCTTATCTTTTCTATACCTTTGCTAATTTCAACAAAACATACAATCAAGGTGTAGCAATTGCTCGTCCAGAAAATATAGAAGATATCCATTTAGTTGATTGGAAAATGGAACCACAAGGAGCCATTTATCAAACCGATCAACAAGGAATGCCTGCACAATTTCGAGATCCATTTGTTTGGAAAGATGAAACAGAAGAAAAATGGTATTTGATCATTGGAGGCGGTGTGAAAGATAAAGGGCCTACAGCTTGGGTATATACATCCACTGATTGTGAGAATTGGGATTTTGAAGGGGAATTATTTTCAGTAGATAGCAGTCTTTATCCATACCTCGGAACCAATTGGGAGCTCCCTGTTTTATTACCAGTACGTGATCAGCAGGGGCAAGTGAAGTATGCCTTTATTTTTATGAGTTTCTTTGATGATGAATCGAAATACGAAGTGGATACCTATTATTATTTGGGAGAATTCGATAAGCAAAAAGTCGAATTTATTCCGGATACAAAAGAACCGCAATTAATGGATTACGGTCGGTTTAAATTCAGCGGCCCAAGTGGATTTGTCGATCCTGTTACAAATAAAACGATTGTTTTCTCCATTCTTCAAGGAGATCGAAACGAACAAGAAGAATATGATGCAGGATGGGCCCACCACGCAGGACTGCCCATTGAGTTATTTTTGGAAAATCAGGAGTTACGCATTCAACCTTTAGAAAATTTAGCTTCATTAAGACAAGAGCTGTTAGTCCATGAAAACAATAAGTCTATGGAAGAAGTCAATCATAAATTGAAAAACATTCATGATAAAATGCTTGAGATCTTGATTGAATTTGAAGAAACAGAGAATCTAGTTGGACTAGAGTTAAAGAAGGATCCTACTAACCAAGAAAAAACAAAGCTTCTTTTTGATAAAGCAATCGAAAAAGTTTGGCTGGATAGAACGGAAAGCAGAAAGGATAAAGAGGGCGATATTCAAGGCGGACCACTAAAACTGGATGAAGGTTTGAAAGCCCATATTTTTATTGATCATTCTGCGGTGGAATGTTATTTGAATCAGAAAAAGATGATTTCCAGCAGAGCCTACCCTGTATTACCTAATAGTGATTATCTATCCATTATTGGTAACACGGATACTAGAATTAAATCTATCAAAATTTTTAAACTACAATCTATTTGGAAAAACGAAAGAGATGAGTGATTCAATATGAAAATCAATACGAAAAAGACAAACGAGACTTACCGACATCATTATCATCTAATGCCGGAATACGGCTGGATGAATGATCCTAATGGCTTTTCCTTTTTTAACAATAGATATCATTTATTTTATCAGTATTACCCGTATGATACTGTTTGGGGGCCAATGCATTGGGCTCATGCTGTTAGTGATGATTTAATGAAATGGGATCATGAAAAAATCGCTTTAAAACCTGATAAAAGTTATGACAAAAATGGTGTTTTCTCAGGATCAGGGCTTCAAGTAGGGAATGAACATTGGTTGTATTATACCGGGCATACTGATTCGTTCCTCGATATTTTATATGATCAAGATTTGAAAAAGAAAGAGGGGGTGATAGAAAGCGAAGAAGTTGTTCCTTATATTAGACAGGTTCAATGTTTAGCCAAGTCAGCGGATGGTATCACATATGAAAAATATGAACATAATCCAGTCATTTCTTCCCAACAGGTTCCCGCCAACATAAGAATGGAAGATTTCCGAGATCCAAAAGTTTGGAAGCATCATGATCGATTCTATATGATAGTTGGAGCAAAGAGTCATGAGGATGTTGGACATGTTTTATTTTACCAGTCTAATGATGGTGTCACGTGGGAATATTTAAATCAACTCTCTCTAGGTCCAGCGTATGGAACGGCATGGGAATGCCCGGATTTAATTGAATTAGATGGAAAGCATGTGTTGATTTTTTCTCCTCAAGAAATTCCGCGTATCGGGTATCGTTATGAAAACATTCATTCTACGATGGCATTAATCGGAGAGTTCCATTATGAGACAGGTGAATTCATAGTGGAAAACGAACAGGAACTGGACCAAGGCTTCGACTTTTACGCTCCGCAAACTACCTTGTCTGAAGAAGGAAAACGGGTGATGGTTGCTTGGATGAATATGTGGGATATGGAATATCCTTTACATTTACTAGGACATGGGTGGAATGGTTCCATGACACTGCCGCGAGAACTATCGTTGAAAGATGGAAAGCTTATTCAAAAACCGTATCATAAAATAGACAAATATAGAGAGAAAAAGATAGAGTGGAGTCATTTTAGCATAAAAGATGATTATATGAATGATAGGTTACTTGGGAATTGTCAGCAAATGGAACTTCAATTTCATATGGATGATAGTGATTATTTTAGCATGGAATTTTTTAAAGGGGACCGAGAAAAAATCTTATTAAGCTTTGATAAATCTAGGAATGAAATAGTCCTAGATCGGCGAAATGCTCAATTCCCTATTAAAAATTTAGTGATCCATAATGATTTTACGAGAAGTCAGTTTATAGATTTAAATCAGAAAGTTAAGCTAAACATTTTTTTAGATGTTTCTTCGATCGAAATTTTTGTGAATGATGGGGAACACGTATTTACTTCATTATTCTTTTCAAAAGAATTAGGAGAGCAAGTGTTGCTTCATTCAGAAGGTAAGACACATATCGATGAATTGATCAAGTGGGAACTTAGCTAACCATAAAGGGGTGAGTGTATAAACACCGCTCCAGAAATATACTTCGCTTTCCGGGGGCACGGCTTCAGCTTCCTCGGCAGCAAGCTGCCTGCGGGATCTTCAGCTCGCGCTGTTCCCCCAGGAGTCTACGTATATTTCTTCCGCTGATGTGAAGTGAAAATCATGATTATTTCTCACTCAAAACGAGCACTGATCCAAGCTGCGGAAAAATGCGAGACTCCTGTGGGAAAGGAACAGTCTGAAGACCCCGCAGCGAGCGTTTTTTGCTCGTGAGGAGGCTGAAGCGTTCCCCACGGAAAGCGAGTGTTTTTCCGCAGCGACGATTAAGCACTCATCTTTAAACGAGTGGGAGGAAAATATTTATAAGTTATTTCGCCGTTTATGGATTATGTGCAATTAGGCTTATTATAAAAAGCAACAGTTTTTTAGAAAACAGTCTTAAAATAAGTTTGAGTTGTTTAGTTTTTTAATGAATTTAAATGAAAGCGTTTTATTTTAGTTTAACACAAAGAGGAGGAAAGGAAAAAAGATGATTAAACAGATTAGTATATGTTTTATGATAATCTTGCTTTATTGCAGTCATTGGATGATTTCAGAAAATATAACGGTTGTAAAAGCTGCCAATACCATTACAAACCCAGGATTTGAAACAGGGGACTTGTCAGGTTGGGAGATCGTCGATGGCACAGCTTTTACGGACGCAGATATCAGCTCGGATTCAGAGTATTGGGACAAACAATCCTTTAATCAACGTAATTTCTGGCATATTTGGGGAGGAAGAGGAGACAATTCGAAAGTTGGCGTGATGCAAAGTGAGACTTTTACGCTTGGAGGAGATGGACAAATAGATTTTCTTACTGGAGGTGACAATGATTTAGATAATCTATATGTTGCCTTAGTAAGAGAATCAGATGGAGAAGAATTGATGAAAGCAACCGGTACAGGCACAGACACTTACAGTAGGGTGGAATGGGATGCATCAGCACATACTGGTACTGTCGTTCGAATAAAAATCGTGGATAATAGTACAGAAGGGCATATCAATCTAGATGATGTAAATGTACCGCCAACTCCGTCCTTACATGAGCATATTGAACCGTCGATCTATAACCATGATTTTGAGTATACAGCATTACCACCGAATGAAATAAGAGGGTGGGAAGTGGTGAGTGGTGATGCATTTGGCCCCGATAGTTTAGTCCATGAAAATGAATGGAGCCAAGGGGATATGTTTCATCATGAAGGGGATTACCATTTGTGGAGTTTTCAAGATGGTGGTGATGCACCAACAGGTGAATTGCATTCTGAAACCTTTACACTAGATGGGTCAGGCGGCATCGATTTTCTGATTAGCGGTGGTGAAGATGAAGAAAACTTATATGTGGCGTTAGTAAGAGAATCCGATGGAGAAGAGCTATTTAAAGAAACAGGGCGAAATACAGAAAAATATCAAAGGGTGTTTTGGGATGCATCCAAATATATAGGGGAAGCAGTCTATATAAAAATTATAGATAATGCAACAGGTGATTGGGGACATATAAATGTCGATGACTTCCATGTGTACAATTCTGTATATGATCAGGATTTAATTGGTTATTGGAATTTGGACGAAGGCACAGGAAAAGTCACGACAGAACAGGTATCAGGCATACAAAACCCAGTGGATTATCATTTGAATGAAGGCGCTTTCCAAACTTCACAAGATCCATTGTGGCGAAGTGACGGGATTTCCAATAGCGCTTTATTGTTTGATGGATATTCTACTTGGGTGACACAAACTCCGGATAAATTCCCTGCACCGGATAGCGCCATCACAGTGGAAGCATGGGTAGCACCACGTAATTTCGAACATGGTGATGAAGGCAGGTTATCCGCTATTGTCAATCAGCATGATCGGGAAGAAAAAGAAGGATTCATTTTAGGTAATTTTCGCCATGGCACTTGGGGCCTTAAGTTCGGAACTGGATCAGATTGGTATGAAGTCATGTCCGATACACTTTTACCTTTAAAAGAGTGGTCCTATATAGCGGCAACGTATGATAGTGCATCAGGGGAAGCCGTTCTTTATCAAAATGGTAAAAAAGTAGCTTCACGAGATTTCCCTGCTGGCCAAAAGATGAAACCAAGCGTGAAAGATTTATTAATTGGTAAAAACAATGATGGCATGTGGTTATATGGATATGATTTAAATATGTTCAGTGGTTTAATAGATGAGGTGAAAATTTACAATCAAGCATTAAGTGCAACAGAAATTCAGAATGCTTATGATTCATATCTAAGTCATTTGAATGGCAATTTACCCACTCCAGATATGAAAATGGATAGAAGTATTCTGGCAAATGATAAACATCGTCCGCAATTTCATATGTCACCTCCAAACCATTGGGGAAATGAACCGGGAGGACCTATTTATTTTAATGGACAGTACCATGTGTTTTATCAAAGTAATCCAAGAGGACCTTTTTGGAATCATATTCGTTGGGGACATTTAGTGAGCGATGACATGGTACATTGGCGAGATGTGGATGATGCTGTGATACCAGGTAAACATGATGTGGATCCTGATGGTGCCTGGGCTGGCGGAGCTGTCGTGGATGATAATGATGTACCGGTTATTTTTTATACCGCAGGAGATGATCGTGATTTTCCTAATCAGCGGATTAACATTGCGAGAAGTACTTATCCAGAAGATGGGGATAATGATTTAAATCGATGGGAAAAGAACCAGGAAGTAATATTAGAACAGCAAGAGGGAGAGGGAATTCAAGGAGAATTTCGCGATCCATTTGTTTTTAAAGATGGAGATACATGGTATATGCTGGTGACTTCAGGGAAAGAGGATGAAAATGGCGATCCTATTGGAGGTACAGCACTTGTATACTCCACGAAAGATTCTAGCTTTGAGAATTGGACATTTGAGGGAGATTTATTTGTAGGAGATTATGATCAGTATCCCAAAACAGGCCGTGTATGGGAATTGCCAATATTACTGCCATTGGGAGACAGTGGAAAGTATATCTTTTTAATGAATCCTGCTAAAACATCCAGACAAGAATATCAATCGAGATACACCTATTATTGGATTGGAACTTGGGATCCGGATACAGCTCGTTTTATTCCTGACAAGGAAGAGCCCACTTTATTAGATGTTGGGGAGCATTTTACTGGTCCAGCAGGTATGGTAACTCCAGATGGAAGAACGGTTATTCACAGCATAACGCAGGGACGAAGACCTGGTAATGATGATTATGATGCTGGCTTTGCTCATAATTATGGATTACCGCTAGAGGTTTCCTATCGATCAGATGGTAAATTGGGAATGCAGCCTATTCAAGAGCTGGAACAATTAAGAGGGGAACAATTAGTTGATATTACCTCAGATACATCATTTGACGATGCGAATCAGATTCTTTCTTCTGTAAATGGAGATATGTTGGAAATTGAATTAGAGATAGATCATGGCTCTGCTAATGAAGCGGGGATTAGTTTAAGACGTTCACCAAATGGAGAAGAAGAAACGATCGTGTATCACAAAGAAAGTAGCCAAGAACTCTGGATAAATCGTTTGAAATCCAGCCTTGATCCGGATGTGGAAAAATGGTATCAAGGTGGAAACGCAGATATAGGGACAGATAATATTAAACTTCATATTTATGTGGATCGTTCAGAGATTAATGCGTATTTAAATGGATTAAAAGGTTTAACGACAAGAGCATATCCAACTCGCGATGATGCGACTGGATTAAAGCTTTGGGCAAATGATAATAGGGATACTGTTGTAGTTAAATCACTTAAGGTTTGGGAAATGAATTCGGCCTATACCCCTGTAAAGGCTGCAGGAGTTTCGTTAAGTCCGAGTAGTATGGAGTTAATAGAAGGGGATAGTGAATTACTCACAGCTACTGTTACACCGTCTGATGCAACGAATAAAGAAGTGATTTGGACATCGGATAATCCATCGATTGCTACCGTTGTAAATGGTAAAGTAACAGCACATGCTGAAGGAAACGCTACCATAACAGCGAAAACAAGAGATGGAGGATTTACCGCAACTAGCAACATCAATGTCGTACCTGAACCAGAACATGATGAGTTAGTCAATCATGATTTTGAAACACCTGATTTATCAGGGTGGACGATATTGAGTGGAGACGCCTTTACGGATTTAGACGTGACAAGTGCAGACGACTGGGGATGGGGTGGACCATTTAATCATCAAGGAAACTATCATTTATATAGTATTGATGAAGGCGATGATTCACAAGTTGGTGAGATTCGTTCCCAAAAGTTCATCCTGGGAGGTAATGGACAAATAGATTTTCTAGTGTCGGGTGGAAATAATATTTATGATTTGTATGTGGCACTAGTGAGAGATTCTGATGGTAAAGAGCTAATGAAGGCAAGTGGTGGAGATCGAGAAGGATATACACGTGTTCATTGGGATGCTTCGGAGTATATAGGGGAGAAGGTTTATATAAAGGTGGTCGATCAAGCTACTGGTTCTTGGGGACATATTAACATTGATGATGTAAATGCTCCGGTGCAGCCCCCTGAGAAATATGATATCACCAATGCCAATTTTGAAAGTGGAGATTTAACAGGCTGGCAAATCGTGAGTGGAGATGCATTCAGTAATCAAGATGTCACAACAGATACAGAGTGGGGATGGGATTGCTGCTTCAATCACGAAGGAGATTATCATTTATGGAGTTTTAAAGATGGCGGTGATAGTCAGGTTGGAGAATTGCAATCCGAACATTTTACACTACGCGGAAGCGGATGGATTGACTTTTTAATAAGTGGTGGAAAAGATATTGATAATTTATATGTATCCTTAATTCGAGCATCTGATGGGGATGAACTATTTAAAGCAACTGGCTCAGAAGAGGAAGAATATCACAGAGTGTATTGGGATGCTTCAGATTATGTAGGAGAAGAAGTTTTTATTAAAATAGTAGATAATGTCACGGGTGATTGGGGGCATATCAATATCGATGATTTTAACGTATATAACACAGAAACGGATGTCACAACAAGTGATCGTTATCAGCAGTATCGCTCTAGCTTTCATTTTACCCCCGACAAGAAGTGGATGAATGATCCGAATGGTTTGGTTTATCATGATGGGGAATATCATCTTTTTTATCAGTATAATCCCACTAGCACGACATGGGGCCCGATGCATTGGGGACATGCTGTGAGTACGGATTTAGTAAATTGGGAGCGGCTTCCTATGGCATTGGAAAAAGATGAAAAGGGTTTCATTTGGTCAGGAAGTGCCGTTATCGATAAAAATAATACAGCTGGATTTGGGGAAAATGCAATGGTCGCAATGTTTACCCATGAAGAAGGCGGTGAGCAAAGCCAGAGCTTAGCATATAGTACAGATAAAGGAAGAACTTGGTCAAAATATACAGGCAATCCTGTCATCGATAATACGGAAAATCTCCCAGTATTTAGAGATCCGAAAGTATTCTGGCACGAAAATTCCAATAAATGGGTGATGTTACTCGCAGCAGAAAATGATGCACAAGAACAATTTGTCCAAATATATACATCTCCAGACTTGAAAAATTGGTCTTTTGCCAGCGATTTTGGTAAAACAGAGGGATCACATGATGGCGTATGGGAAATGCCTGATTTATTCGAATTACCGGTTGATGGGGATTCCAATAACACAAAATGGGTGTTACAAGTGAGCTTAAGTGATGGAGCTCCAGCCAAAGGATCGGGCGTTCAATATTTTATCGGGGAATTTGATGGGGAAACTTTTACGAATGATCACTCATCAGATACTGTCCTCTATTCAGACTTTGGGGCAGATTTCTATGCACCATTAACGTTTGAAAATATACCTTCTCATGATGGAAGACGTATCGAGATGGGGTGGATGAACAATTGGAATTATGGGCAAAGCATTCCTACATCCATTTGGAGAGGGAAAATGTCTATTCCTCGTGAATTAAAGTTAAAAAATATTTCTGGACAAGGAATACGTTTGGTTCAGGATCCAGTATCAGAATTAGAGGTATTACGTGATCAAGTGGATAGTTGGAATGATGAGACAATATCTCCAGATCAAAACCTATTATCAAACGTTACAGGGACAAATGTTGAGATCGTTGCTGAATTCCAAACCGATACAGCTACTGCATCTGAGTTTGGATTCAAGGTTAGAACAGGGAATGGTCATGAAACAACGATCGGTTATGATCAAGTAAATTCAAAGCTCTTTGTTGATCGCGCTGAATCGGGAAAAGCCCATTTTAGCACCGATTTTAATGTGAGACATGATGCCGATATGTCACCAGATAATAATACAATAAGTCTTCATATTTATATGGATCGATCATCGGTTGAAGTATTCGGAAATGATGGTCAAGTCGTCTTTACCAATCAAATATTTCCTGATTTAGACAGTGACGGCTTAGATGTATATGCTATAGATGGGGATGTTACCTTAAATTCTTTAGATATTTATCACTTAAAACCAGCAGAAATGGGAAATGAAGGTGGTTAAGGATAGATCGAATGAAATATCGGTGATGCGGAACAGTTTACTTAACGAAATATAATGATAGGTGAAAAAGGGTGGTGCCAGGCGCCGCCCTGTTTGTACGTTAGTAAATTAGCAGGGGAGTTACTAGACTTAATGAAAATTTTAAAGTTTGAAGGTTATTAATTAATATTCGACATATTTTTGCACAATTCTTCTTTTCATGTTCTATCTCTATTAGATTTTGGTAATAATCTAATAGAGGAGGTGATTTTATGTATCTTTTATTTATTTCAGTTTTGGTTTTTGGATTAGTTGTTTATTTCATGCCAAAGAAAATCACTTATTTTGAAATGTACACAACATCACTATTTTCAACTGTTTTACAACTAATAATTGATGTATATTTAGAATTTAAATATGATTTATATGGGTATTTTAGTCCAGGTGTTGACTATATTACACTTTGGGTCGTGTTTTGGATTTTTCCAACAGTTAATATTATATTTTTAAATTTTTACCCCAAATCCCGTACATTACTATGTAAAGTGTTTTATATTCTTGGTTGGAGTGCCTTTGCCATAACATATGAATGGTTTGCCGTATATCATTCAGATTTCTTTTACTATAATGATTGGAAGCTGTTGTATTCCGTTCCAATATACCCCATACTTTACATTCTTATATTGTTAAACTGGAAAATAATTAAAACGTTACATCTTAAAGCCTTAAAATAGTCATTTGCATTTTCGTTTACTAGATCGATAGAAGAATGACTTTAGCCATTATTTACCGAATATTATATAGACCTCCTATGGAAAAGAGGGAGGAGCGCGTAAATTTAAGTCAAAGCGCATTTTAATCGATTCGCGCTTTCTCATATACCAATGTGCTCTCATTTTCATTAATGCTCTCTCACGCGTATCATTCGCGCCCTCACCATGCTGCTAAGACAAGAACCGTTTCACATAATCCATATGCTTAGTTAATTCATAACTATAACTTTTATACAATTCCCTTACTAACCGGTTCGGATTTCCTAGAAAAAACCGTTCATATTGGGTTTGTCTGCTGCCAAATGCACTCATTGTGGCATCCCAAGCCAGCCGGAATAATTGGACCCGATCTTTTGCTTCTAAAGTGGCACTTTGCAAATATTGGTCAAGATCTGGCCTTATCTCTGATTCAAAATCTACCTGCGTTGGAATGGACACCATCCCGCTCGAACCTAATAATTGTACAATGTCCGCTATACGAGGATATACCTTTGTAAAAGTAGAAGTAGCTACTTGCAGTGGGGCGACTTCTGGACACATAAGGCCGAATGCGTCTTTCTTCGCATTGGATTCTGCTTTGATTAATAAAGCTGTCATTGTCTCATAGGCAGTAATCAATTCAGCCATCATTTCTTGCACATGCGGATATTCCCTTATGTTAATCGTATCAACGATCGATTCTGCTAGTCCCAGCATGAATTTCGTCTTCACGACCTGCCTGCTCACGATTTGATGCAAGGTGAACGGTGTAAAAGCACTTTCATTCTTAAAGGTGTTGGATACTTGTAAATGATGATAGAAAAATACCCGTTCCCATGGTACAATCACATGATCAAACACCACGATACTATCTGACTCCTCAAAACGGGAGCTAAGAGGATAATCATAAACAATGTCCCCACCCACGAAGGAATCGCGGCTAATGAATCTCAACCCATCTGTATCACTAGGAATCGCAAAAGCAAATGCGAAGGCCTTATCCGTCACACCGCCAGGAGAAAAAACGATGATCTCATCCGTAATACCGCCTTGTGTTGCGAGCAGCCGAGCCCCTTGTATCACCAATCCTTCTTCGGTTTCGTCAATAATTTTGGCAGCAATCGGCTCCTTGGAATCTTCAAAATATAGCTGCGAACGATTCACCTGCGGGCTGATAAATGTATGCGTAAAAGAAAAGTCCTCTTCTCTCGCCTTTTCATAAAAGTCAATCAGACGCTTCGGAAAACAATTCGTTTTTCCTTTTAACAATTTCGCTGATGCCGCCAAACTCATCAGCACCGTATTCATATAATCAGGACTCCGACCAAGCATGCCACCGCTCATACTCGCCCAATGCTGAAACATTTTCCGCCGCTTGATCAAATCCTCGATTGTTTTCGGCTGCAAATAAGAAGTCCCAACCGCATCCCCCGTTAAAGGCGAAGAATAAGTCATCACATCTTTGATATCCTCATCATGCTGCCGGTCATAAAGGGATGCCTGGCTTTTGATCACACCTTTAAAAGCAGGATGTTCCAAGATATCCTTCACTTTCTCCCCATTATGCCAAAGATCTATCTCACGATTTTTTAAACGATCCATATATTCCTTCCCTGTTATCGCTGGCATCCATTCGCACCCCTTTTTTACGGAAAATAAACTTACTTTATTATATTGGTTAGAAAAAAATATGTGCTTGCCCAAAAGACTGCTCCGTCAAGCTAGGCGTCAGAGCCTCCAAATCAAATGACCAAATGCTGCCCGATCACATATACTTTCATTATCGATTGATAGTGGAGGGATCGTAATGATTACCATGGCATCGAATAGCGAAATACAGTATATTTTATCCAATGCGAAGGATGTAGCGAATGAAGGGGCGGTATTAGATAATGTCATCAGCCAGGAACAAGCGGTTGAAATAGCATTGGCTGTATTGGATCAAGGCGGCTATTATCTCGTTTACCGAACCTCCCATCAAATGCTTGCCGGCTGGATTTTAATTGGAGAAACGATGGATTTTTTAACAGGGAAAACACATGCTTTTCTTTACGAATTGTATGTTCTCCCCGAGTATCGAAATCTGGGAATCGCCAAGCAATTAATGCATGCAGCGATGAGAAATTGCAAGAGGCGTGGGTATGAGGAAGTTCGGCTCAATGTGTTTGCCAATAATTTTGCAAAGGATTTATATGAAAGGATTGGATTTGAGGATTTACAAACGGTAATGTATAAGAAGTTATAGGGTTTAGACCTGTCACTCCTCATTCGGGAGCGGGCAGGTATTTTTATTTTTCATAAGAAAAAAATCCAAACAAAAGAAGACAAATACATCAAATAAATACATGTTATTTGTGATAGCTTTCCTTATATAATATTAAATGAAAGCGCTTTAAATTAGGTAAGGAGGGTTGGTGTATTTTTGAAAGCGCTTCAATGGGAAGGGAGGTTATTTATTCATGACATCTTTTCTTCAGCTTAACAAAACATCTAGGCTCGTTCTGATGATTTTTTTGCTCGTTTCAGCAGTTTTCATGGTACTTTTTGTTGGTACCGCAAGTGCATCGGCAGCCATCACCATTGATTCCCACACCGATGGTCAAGATGTACCAGTCGGAGTGGAACGTATTTCTGGTACCTATACGGATGCTTATAACATGGAGCTTGTTATTAATGGGACGAAAATGGTGAAAGTGCATATGGATGACCCTAACGGGGATGATGCAGGGACATGGTATTATGATTTAGATACTTCCAATTATGACGGAGATATAGAGTTAATTGCTAAAGGACAGGATGCGATTTCAAGGTATAATACATGGTCTGATTTTCTTCATATTCATGTGGATAATAAAGCAGCTAACGTTCCAGCAGTCTCGATTGATAGTCCTGCAGATGGCAGCAGTGTCAATGGAAGTGTGAATGTTCAGATATCTGTAGAGGCAAGAAATAGCTTAAATAGTGTGGAAGTCAGAATAAATGGAGGGGATTGGACGGAAGCTGCATTAAAAGGTTCCAACTATAAATACAATTGGGACACATCAGGTATTGGGGATAAAACATCCAGTATAGAGGCAAGAGCAATCGATTCGCAGGGCAATGTTGGGAAAAGCTTAACAACGTATGTGAAAGTAGGAGACGGAACAAATGAGACCATATCCGCTGTAAGTCAAGACCGTGCGATGTGGATTTGGGAAAAGGCTTCTTATCAATTGATTCTCAACCCCGGTTCAAGGACAGTGCTAGATGCGATGGCAAAGGATACCACTACATTTGATCAGGATCCGATTACGACATTATACTTTGGTGTGGATACTTTTAATGGAATGGATATGCTGGAAGATGAAAGGGAAAAAGTACGAGATTTTGTCAGTTGGGCCCATAACAAAGGCTATCAAGTACATGCACTCATTGCAGGGGGAACCGATCCACCTTATTTTGGTGCGTATAGCAGGTATCATGATTTAGCTATTCGTGAATTTGAGAAGGTTATCAATTATAATATTTCATCAGCACCAAATGAAAGGTTTGACGGGGTGAATGTAGATACGGAGCCTTATATATTACCAGATTTTAGATCTGATTATCCTTCCGTTCAGCTACAATATTTAGATTATTATGAAAAAATTATGCAAAGAAGGGACACAGCGGGTTATAGTCTGTTAGTAGGTCCAGCGATTCCAAGGTGGTATGATTCTTCTACGTATGCGGAGAATATAACTTGGAATGGCAGTACAAAGTGGATGTCTGAGCATATACAGGATATGGCTGATTATATTTCCATCATGGATTATCGAGATAGAGCAGATGGCAGTCCAGGTATCATTTCAGATGCACAAGGAGAAATGGATTATGCAAATCTTATCGGTAAGCCGAACTCTGTGATTATTGGTGTAGAAACGAAGGATATTGCAAATGGTGGTGATCCAGAGACTATCTCTTTCCGTGAAGAAGGCCGGACCTATATGGAATCAGAGTTAGATAAGGTTTATACTGCTTTTAATGGAGATGATGCCTTTGGAGGTATTGCATTGCATCATTATGACGAGATACGTGACTTGCCATCTTCCTGGGGACCCTTCGGTTATTTATGGGAACCGCCTTCTGATACAACAGCCCCTTCAGCACTCGAGAGAGATCCAATCGCCACTGCTTTTGACTTCCAAAGTATTGATATTGAATATGGCAGAGCTTCTGATAATACAGCGGTAGAGTTTTATCATATTTATCGCAGTACTACAAGTGATTTTACACCTGATGCTAGTAATCTAGCAGCAACATCAAGGGGTCTTTCCTATACGGATAAAGGTTTACTTCCAAACACGATGTATTACTATAAGGTAGCTGCTGTGGACGTACAAGGGAACATTGGTCCGGTATCTGCTGAAGCCTCTGCAGTTACGGACGATACGACATTAAAGCCTATGATTATTAACGGTATGGATGTGACGTATGATGGTGAAAGCGGTAAGGTTTCTCTACAAGTCGTAGATAAAGATACATTACAAGGGATTCAGGCTGATGTACATGGAAGATTTACTCATATGGGCGGAAAATATATCGATATATCGACAGGTACGAATGGAAATATGTCAGCCACATCCGAATCTGTGGTTGAAAATTCGGGAGAGATAGGATTTGAGCCGAGAAGAATCATGTCCGATGGATATTACTGGGCACAAGCTTATGATAATCCTCACACAACGTCCACCACATGGTTTCAAGAAACCTATACAGTTTCTGAAGATGCCCATGTCCGTGGAGGAGATTATGCAGACATGAACTTTGGTACAGACACCATCATTGAAATAAAAGATGCATCAGGAGGAACCTATTATGATCGGCTGGGATTCTTTAAATTTGACTATTCTAGCTTCTCTGGTTCAGCAGTAAATTCGGCTGTATTATATTTTTATTTAAATACTGGTGTAACGGATGAAACCGTTTCTTATGTGCCTGTAACCATAAGAGGGTTGCATACGGATAATTGGAATGAAAGCACGATAAACTGGAACAATCGCCCTAGTATAAGCGATTCTACTACCATCGGAACAATCGATGTCACTGGAGCAGGATGGTACAGTATGGATGTAACAAGCTTTATTAACAATGAAATGGAAGATAAAGTGGCCTCATTTAGATTTTCTGATGATGCCACAACGGATAGGCTGGTTAAAGTAGACAGTAAAGAGAATGCGAATCCGGCTTATCTTGTGCTGGAATAAAACGACGTTAAGAATGCGTTTAAGTGTTGGTATTTCACCGTTCGGGTTCGCTCTAGGCGGACGCTTTCACCTAAAGGCACAAGTGCAACATCTACTCAAGCACAAATCGCTTTCGTAGTGTTTTCTATGCCGCTAAGCATGGCCTCAGCCAGGGGGACTACTTGAAATAACATATTTGTTCCCTTGCACTATGGAGCCTACTACGAAGCTATACTAGAAGACACAGGTGCATCCTGCGGGGTCTTCGGACTCATGCTTTTCCCGCAGGAGTCGCCGCCTTCCTATACGGAAATAAAAAAAACTTTGTCAAAATAGTACTTAAACCACCATTAAGTACCAAAATGAATCACCTCACGACCAAAAATGACACTTATAACGGTGATAAGTGCCAAAATCAAGACTAGATCTAATAAACTTGGTACTTAACAGCTAAATAAATACCAAATCAATAAGAAATATAATGAAAATGACACTTATCGTCCACGATTGACGATCTATTTTTAAGTACAATAATTCACATACTCTCTATCATTTTAACATAAATTCCCAATATTCTTGATTAATCTTTATAAGTGCTGAGATTTATTAAATTTTTGCGAGCATGATAACAACACAATTAGCAGCTGATTTAGTCCATCTTTTAACAGGAGTGCAAAAATTATTGTATAAATGTGATTTGGTATGCTAAAAGGGGTGCTAATTCACATGTTGAAATAGTTTTTTTGCTCATAATCGTTGATATATCAACGAAAATAGGAGGTGCATTGGCATGCTAATGCACCTCTAAAAGCAGTGTTATTTCGTGTTTTCTCCCTATTAACCGAATGGGTTATTCTTAATTTCGGAGGGCTTTTTCAGTGGCTTTGAATGAGAGCTGCTGGTGGTCGGAAAAAACCATCGGTAAAGGAAGACTTAGAAAATCCCTTATTATTGCATTTGCTTTCGATATTCATTAGGTGTCAGACCATAATATTTTTTAAAAGATTTACTAAAATGCGGGTAATCTGAAAATCCTACTTTAAAAGCAATATCCGTAATTTTTAAATCAGAATCTTGTATCATCTCTTTCGCTTTTGCCAATCTTAATTTAATTAAGTATTTGATAAAACTAATGTTCATTTCTTCTTTAAAAGAACGACTAAAATAAGATTCAGAAACTCCAACATAATTAGCTGCTTCTTGTAATGATAACTCCTCTAATGCATAATTTTTTTTCATATATTCCACAGCTTTTAAAATGTTTTGACGTGAACCTAAATTTCGAGAGCCTTGAACAGTTTCTATCATATGACTAATTTCTTGTTTGGCTTTTTCCATCATTAATTCCCTTGTATTTGGCCATTTAATTTGTTCAGGAAGACAGTTTGGAAGACTTATGTTTCTATTAATTAATTCATTCTCTATATCTCTTAAAAGGTTTTCCAATAACTGTGATAGAGACAGGGGATTATTTGGTGTGTGATGATACCCTTCAACGATGGTGTTTATTTTTTCGTAAGCCTTCGCTTCATTCGATGTCCAAATATGTTCAACCATCTCTTTTTTATCTGTTTCCAGCAGTATGACCCAATCATTATACTCTGTATAGGAGCGTTCGTTTTTTTTCATTTGTGTATACATTTGATCCATGGTAGAGAGTATTTGATCTGGCACAATCGGCTTTAATATAAAGTCAGAAACACCAAAACGGATCGCTTTTTGAGCGTAATGAAAATCATCATAACCAGAAATGATGATAAACTTCATAGTTGGATCTATTTTTTTGGCCGCTTCTATGAATTCAAGACCGTCCATTTCAGGCATCCAAATATCTGTAATAACTAGATCGATCGAGTGGTTCTCTACCAATAAAAGCGCTTCTTTTCCATCTTCCGCAACCCCTGCTACGGAAAATTTATCCTCTATTTTTTCTAGAAGCTTTTGTAAACTTAAGTGAATCATATGTTCATCATCAACAATGATGACGTTATACATCGTTTTCCTCCTCCTTTCGATAGGGAAGCATGATTTCCACGATGGTTCCAGTACCTGAACTGCCATCTTTGATGTGCAATCCATATGGGGTACCAAAAGCTAAACGGGTTCTTTCATGAACATTCCATAGCCCAATACTTTTAAACTGTTTTTCTTTATCATAGATGTGTTGGTCATCTAACTCCTTAAAAGCACGGTTATAATCTTCTTTAATTTTTGGATCCATGCCATAACCATTGTCTATCACTTGAATGACATAGTAATCGGACTTTTTGAAGGTATGAATGCCTATATAGGAAGCTTTCCTTTTATGCTTTTGATATCCGTGTAAAAAGGCATTTTCCACTAATGGCTGCAACGATAAGCGTATGATGGAAATGGAATCGAGGCATTCATTATCTATTTGTATATCTACTTCTAAATGCCGATGCCTTTCTTTCTGAATCTCTAAATACGAATGGATATGGTCCATTTCTTCCCTCAACGAAACTACTTGCCTTGCATCACCAAGGTTATAACGAAACATATGTGCTAAAGAGGTCGTCATTTTACTGATGACCATATTATTTTCTAAGATGGCATGTGAGTTAATAATGCCCAGCGTGTTATAGAGAAAATGTGGATTGATTTGAGCCTGCATCGCTTGAAGTGCGGACTCTTTTTGTTTAATCTGCATTTGTTTTTCTTGTAATTGAGCAATATGAACTTCTTCATATAGTCTCTTTAGTTCATTCACCATCGTGTAAAAACTTCGAAACACATTTCCAATTTCATCTTTGCGTTCCTTCATGCTCAAGTTCGGAACAGTTAAATTTCCTAACTCCACTTTCTTCATCAATTTTTGAAGAGTGGAGAGGGAACCAGTTAAAGATAGAGAGAATCCTCCAAATACTGAAAGTGCTACTATAACAATAACCCCACCTAACAAAATCGTTAATGATCTTATTTTTAGTAAATCGCTAATAATTTTCTTATGGGGAAGTTGCGCAATTAAGACCCAATCGGTAGCTTGAAAATGCTCATATATAAAAATTTGTTTTTTATTGTTAGTTGTCGTTGTAAATACGTCACTTGTATTCGATAGATATCGATTTAATACAGAAGTGCGAACAAACTCTCCAATTCGATTAGGATTCGTATGATAAATGATTTGCCCGGTATCATCCATTATCCAAACATTTGAATTCTCGATGGACAGGTTATTACTTATATTGGAAATTTGACTCAGGTTGATATCCACAATTAGCAAAGCTTCGTATAAATAAGAATGGTTGCTGTGTATCTTTCTGGACACTGTTATAACGGGCTGCGAACCAATTTCCCGCAATCCGATGATGTTAAAGTTGTCCATTTCATTCCCACCTTGTAAAAGTTGATTATTCCTATTCCTGATGTGTTTCATATCTAATAATTCGGTACTCTGATAGAAATTTATCTGTCTGCCTTTTTTGCTAACTAAGGATATACCGACAATATCGGACCTTCCATCCATCATTTGTGTAAATAATTCTTTTTCAATTTGTTCGGACAAAATAAAAGAGTCATATTTGCTTAATATATCACTGTTGATAAACCTCTGTATTTGACGGTTAGAAATAAAAGGGTAAGTAGAATTTTCTATGTTGGAAATGTACAAGTTCAAGTAATCATTTACTTGCTGAATTAACTTTTTATTGGATTGGATAGCTTCTTGCTCAATGGTAGTTGTAGAGGTTTCAAACCAAATATAACCGATGATAGATATAGGTAAACATACAAAAAAGATAAAGATTAAAAAAAGCTTCTTTTTAATTGAATGTACTTTCATATAGGAAACATCCCTTACTATTAAAACTGAATGCTGTTGTTTTTGCCACCGTCGGGTTCGCTCTAGGCGGACGCTTTCACCCAAGGGCACAAGTGCAACATCTACTCAAGCAAAAATCGCTTTCGTAGTGTTTTCTATGCCGCCGGGCATGGCCTTAGCCAGGGGGACTACTTGAAATAACATCTTTGCTCCCTTGCACCGAGGAAGCGTACTACGAAGCTTTACTAGAAGACGCAGGTGCATCCCGCGGGGTCTTCGGACTCATGCTTTTCCCGCAGGAGTCGCCGCCTTCCGCTCTCCCGAACTGATGATTGTTTACACCAAAAGCTACAATGTTTTAGAACACGCGATAAAGAAAAATCATTCCGTATGGCTACAAGTTATTAATAATAATATATGTAATGGAAAGGTTGTCCATGTCTAATCATAGAGTACGATTCGTCCCTGTTAGAAAAGGAAAAAAACTTGAGAAGATCAAGGAGGCGTGTGTATATAAAGACGCAGAGGTTCTACAGCTGTTTTTCGGCCTACTGGACAACTTCTATTCAATTAAGAGCAAAAAAGGACAAGTGAACAAAGAAAAACCATTCCATATTGCAGGAAAATATTTAATAATCTATGTAAGCGCTATAATAAATGCTTAAAAATAGGAGGTTTTAAAGAATGAAGAAAAATTTATCTGTTTTATTTTCACTCGTAGTAGTATTGGTATTATTTGTGGCGGGATGTACAAATAATTCACCAACTGCAGAAAATTCATCATCTGATGAAAATGATACATCAAATTCAAAAGAGGAACAAGTGACTATTAACCTTGGTTATTATTCGGGAGGGAAATCTGATGAAAAAATGCAAGAGTTAATTGATAGATTTATGGACCAGCATCCCAATATTAAGATAACCACGCAGAGTGCGCCTTATGGGCAGTTCTTCCAAAAGCTAGATACACAAATTGCTGCTGATGAAGCCCCGGATGTTTGGTTATCAGATGGTGTATTAGTTATGAAGTACGCAGAGCGAGGAGCAGTTAAAGATTTAACGGATTGGATTAATCGAGATTTGGAAAAAGAAGACTATTATGGATTAGATTTTAATAAGGATGCAGACGGAAAGTATTGGGGGGTTCCGCAAGGGATTCAAATTGGAGCCTTGTATTACAACAAAGATCACTTTGATAAAGCCGGTGTAGAGTATCCTAGTGAAGACTGGACTTGGGAAGATTTAAAAGAAGCAGCGGCTAAATTAACATTAGATGCCTCTAATAAGAAACCAAAGGATGAAGGATTTAATAGTGAAAATATACAACAATTTGGTTTAACATTCTTTAGTATTACGGAGGGTTGGTTCTCTGTTCTTAAATCCTATGGTGGAGGGATCTTAGACGATTCATTAAATCAATCCATTATTAATACAGAAGAAAATAAACAAGCGTTTGAGTGGATGGTAGATGGCATGGATAGCGGTATTATAACAGACCCAGCTGATTTAAAAAGTTTCCAAAGTCCAATGGCCGTTTTCCCTAGTGGTTCAGCTGCAATGAGAATTGGCATTTATGCTCGTGTGTTAGCTGCCAACGAAGCCGGTTTAAATTATGATGTAACTTTGCTGCCAAAAGGTCCAGATGGTAAGAGGTTCTCACCCGTTATCGCAAACTCTTGGGTTATTAATGATAGTGCAAATGATAAGAAAGCAAAAGCTGCTTGGGAATGGGTGAAGTATTGGGCAACGGAAGATGAAGTGCAAAAAGAGTGGGCTGCCCTTGGAGAAGCGGTACCAGTTAAAAAGTCGGTTGCCAATTCTGAAATATTTTTAAACTCATCTGACACACCTGAAAACAAAGAGGCGTTTTTAGAAAGTTTTGATTTTGCAGGAACCCTTGATACCAATGCAGTATGGGGTGAATGGGTGGCAAAATTTAATGAGCATGCCCAACGCGCTTTCCTTCAAGAAACAACCATTGATGAGGCATTAGAAAATGCGGATAAAGAGGTGCAGGAAATTTTAGATGAATTCTATAACGAAGAATAATTGAAGGGGGCTGATCATATGGAAAGTGAACGTATCAATCGATCACCTACTAATCTGGCAGCAAAAAAACGTAGCTTATTAACTTACGAGGGGAAATGGGGACTTCTTTTAGTTTCCCCTTATCTCATTCAATTTATCGTGTTTGTGATTGGACCTTTAATTGCTTCCTTATACTTTAGTTTTTCAAAATACGATATGTTAAATCCTCCTCAATGGATTGGTTTAGAAAACTATGAAAAGCTGTTTAATGAACCTTTATTTTATAAATCTCTTTGGAATACACTCTATTTTGCCATTTTATTTGTTCCAACCCAAGCTTTCTTCGCTTTATTGTTAGCAGTAGCTCTTAATCAGAAAATCAAAGCATTAAAGTTATATCGTATGGCACATTTTATTCCAGTTATTTCATCATGGACAGTCGTGATGTATGTGGTAGATGCCATTTTCAATCCACGTTTTGGGTTTGCAAACTCTTTTCTTATAAAACTAGGCCTTGAACCACAACGATGGTTAAATGATGAGCAGCTGGTCATTCCTCTTCTAGTGCTAGTGGCAGTTTGGAAAGGAATAGGTTACATGATGGTCATTTATTTAGCTGGATTACAAAATGTTCCGAATGAACTATATGAAGCAGCTGACATGGATGGAGCTGGTACGATAAAGAAGTTTTCATCTATTACCCTGCCATTAATTTCACCAACTACTTTTTTAGTTATCGTTCTAAGTACGATTACCACCTTCCAAGCATTTGAACAGATTTATGTTATGACAGGTGGAGCTACTGATATTACGGCAGCAGGTGGGCCGAATAATGCAAGTTTAGTACTGATGCTTTACTTGTACCGGGAAGGCTTCTCTTTCTTGCATATGGGATATGCTTCAGCTATCGCTTGGATTCTGTTTACTATTTTATTTATCTTAACGCTGCTTCAGTTATGGGGGCAAAAGAAATGGGTTCATTATCAATAAATAAATTCGAACGAGAAGGAGGGGTTATATGAAGAAGAAGCGTAAGTTTTTTACAGCTAAAACTATAGGGTATATCATTATAACCATCAGTGCCTTAATTATGGTAATGCCGTTTATTACTGCGCTATTTAACTCTCTGAAAACTTATGCTGAGTTTACAGCCGTTCCACCTAAATGGATTCCATCAGTATTCCAGTGGTCTAATTATCCAGAAGTATTTAAGCTTGGTAATTTTATAGATTATACCATTAATAGTTTTATTGTGACGATTTTATCGGTTTTAGGTGCGGTCATTTCATGTTCCATGGTAGGATATGCGTTTGCTCGTTTAACATTTCCATTTAAAAATATGTTATTCGTCATGGTATTAGGAACGATGATGATACCGCCAATTGTTGTCATTATCCCACACTTCATGATCTTTCAACAGATGAACTTATTAGATACACTCACACCTCTTTGGCTTCTCGAATGTTTAGCACAACCATTTGGAATATTCTTAATGAGACAGACTTTTTTAAGTATCCCAAAAGACTACGAAGAGTCATCAAAATTAGATGGATGTAATCCCTTCCAAACATACTGGAGAATTTTCATGCCTATGGTAAAACCAAGTTTGGCAACAGTAGCCATTTTTACTTTTATGACGAAATGGAACGAAATTTTAGCTCCTTCTATTTATTTAACGTCTAATGAAAAATTCACGTTGCCAATTGGTATTTTATCACTTGGCGGTCAATGGTTTGGGAATGAACAATATATGGTGGCAGCTGCATTATTGAGCTTAATTCCTATTTTAATTGTATTCATGTTTGCCGAACGATACTTTGTCAGCAATTTTACAAACTCAGGTATTAAATAGGGAATCTGTATAACTTATACTACGCTCGTCTCCAATGAGTGCTTAATCGACGCTGCGGAAAAACACTCGCTTTCCGTGGGGAACGCTTCAGCCTCCTCGGAAGCAAAAAACGCTTCCTGCGGGGTCTTCAGACTGTTCCTTTCCCACAGGAGTCTCGCATTTTTCCGCAGCTTAGAAAGCTTTTCTATTGTATAAAGAAGGAATTCTTAAAATGTTTATTACAGGGACTTCCTCCTTTTATACATTAGACCATTACTACCAGCGGAGACAACATACGTAGACTCCTGCGGGAACAGCGCGAGCTGAAGATCCCGCAGACAGCGAAGAATGAGCTGTCGAGGAAGCTGAAGCCGTGCCCGCGGAAAGCGAAGTATGTTGTCGGAGCGGATTATAGCAGTGTCAAGATGAGGAAGATATAAGCACTAATATTTTACTATGTCGTATAATTGTTCTACTTTTCATTTATGCATGTAAAAAAACCGGGTTTTGCTCGTTTTTTCATTATTTTTTAAAAAAAGGAGTATGGTTATGAAATTTGCAGCTTTCAGCGGGGTGTTTATCGATTATAGTATTCAACAAGCAATGTCTATTTCTAAGGAATTGGGATTTGATGGAATAGAGATTGCTTGCAGAGAACCGCATTTATCTCCCAGCACATCACGTCAAAGAGTGGAGGAAATAAAGCATTTAGCTAGTAAATTGGATCTCGAAATTCCAGCTCTTGCAGGGTATATGGGGCATTTTTCTACTTCTAGTGATAAGGAATGTGAAAAAGCATTACAAGAATTCAAGCAACTGGTGAAATGGGCAGATATTCTTGGTGCGGATATGGTACGTGTATTTCCTGGAGGGCCCAATGCATTCCTAGCGGAGGATTATCATTATGAAAAAGCGGCTTTTTGGTTAAAGAAGTGTGTAGAGGAGGCCAAACCATATTCCATAAAAGTAGTCATGGAAATCCATAATCTTAGTCTGATAGAAACCGTAGAGCAAAGTAAGAAATTATTAAATATGGTGGGACACCATGATGATATAGGGGTGATTCATGACGCAGGAAACATGTATATCACAGACACTTCCTACAATAGAGACTCTATTCTTCATTTAGAAAATCATCTGTTTCATTTCCATGTAAAAGATGTAAAGAGAGTCGAAAAATCTGTAGCACCTGGTACATTTACGAATCTAACGAAAAACGGGGATGAACACTTCATGCAGTGTTTGTTAGGGGAAGGAGAGGTAGATCATCAACCATTATTCGATACATTAAATGAAATGGGATACAACAGGTGGATCACTTTGGAATGTGCTGCACCGTATCCGCCAAAGGAAAGAATGGAAGCAGACTTCCAAAAGGTTAAAGCAATGATAAATACGAATTCGTATTCTTAAGAAGGGATAGGAAAGGAAGTGATTTAGTGAGATTTTCGATCATAGGGTGTCAACATCCGCACATCAGTATATTTATTGAAGAAATGATTGGTTTAGGCCATGAATGTGTGGGGATTTATGAGCCTGAGAACGTACCCTTAGCGCAAACCATAGCAGAGAGATATTCACTACAAATCGTCCAGGATATGGAGCCCTTATTAGATGAAACAGTGGAAGTCGTCGGCTGTGCAAGCATTAATAATGAAAAAATAAATATTATCGAGAAGTGTGAGCGGTATGGAAAACATATCATGATTGATAAACCAGCGGTGGTAAATCGTCAGGATTTCAACAGGTTAAAAGCCGTAGCGGAAAGAGGGAACATTCAAATAGGAATGCTGCTTACAGAAAGATTTAGACCATCTATTTATACATTGAAAAAACAGATAGATGAAGGCAGTTTAGGAGATATTGTTAGTATTTCTATGAGAAAACCGCATCAGTTAAATCCTTCTAAGCGCCCATCGTGGCACTTTTCTAGAGAGCAATCCGGGGGAATTATTATAGATTTGTTTATTCATGATATAGATTTACTTCGTTGGTTGACAGGAGATGAAATAAATTCGATTTCCAGTTATATGGCAAAAAATATCCTTCCAGAACATCCATCTTTTTATGATGCAGCAGGACTTCAGATTGTCATGAATGATGGTGTTACCTCTCAATTATATGCAGATTGGCACACTCCGGATAAAAGCTGGACATGGGGAGATTGCCGTATTTATGTTGTGGGCACACAGGGAGTAGCAGAAATTCGATTGGAAGGAGATCCTTTTATTTCAGAAGATGATTTGTTGTTGCAAGTTAGTGACAAAGAGGAATTATCTGAAATACCGAAAATCACACCTCCATTTACTCTTACAGAAGATTTTCTGTATCGTATTCGTGGCGAAAAGGGAATGTTGGGACATCAGGATCTTCTGGCTGCTACAGAAGTTACCGTTTATGCGGATGAACAGGCAAGAAAGATTAAACGAACAGGATTGTGATAGTTGGAAACGAAACTTCAAATGGAGAGGATGATACAAGATGTCAAAAACAACAAAAACACATTTTGCTATATTAGGTTGCGGCATTATAGCAGAAGTGCATGCCCAGGGAATAGCAGAAACAGAAGAAGCAGCATTAATAGCTGTGTATGATACAAACCAGGAAGTTAGCGATCAATTTGCCAAAAAGCATGGCGCCATATCTTGTCAGAGCCTTGAACAAATGCTAGCAATGGATAATATTGATGTGGTGTGTATCTGTACACCAAGCGGTATTCATCCAGAGCAAACGATTCAAGTCGCTAAGGCGAAAAAACATGTGCTAGTAGAAAAACCGATGGCTATTAAACAAGAGGACATTGATCCGATGATTCAAGCTTGTGAAGAGAATCAAGTATTGCTTTCTACCGTTTTTCCACGACGCATGTCACCTCAAGCTAAATTTGCTAGAAAACTAATTCAAGAGGGAAAATTAGGAAAACTAAGCCTCTCTTCAGCTTATGTCAAGCTGTATCGAAATCAAGAATACTATGACAGTGCTGGATGGAGAGGAACATGGGAAGTAGATGGTGGAGGGGCAATGATGAATCAAGGAATTCATACGGTGGATATGCTTCAATGGTTAGCAGGCCCTGTTTCTTCTCTTTATGGAAAAACAAAAGCAGTTTTACGTGATATCGAAGTAGAGGATACCGCTACTTCCTTGTTACAGTTTGAAAATGGGGCAATGGGAATATTAGAGGTTACGACAACAGCATACGATGGCAAGGGGCAACGTTTAGCTATTCATGGTGAAAAGGGGACCCTTGAAATAGAAGAGGATGCTATTACGAAATTGGAAATAGAAGGGGAGAAAATAGAACTTCCAGAGTTTGAACCTTTTACTGTGATACCAGATGGGCATCGCTTGCAAATTAGAGATATGGCTTTAGCTGTGCAGGAAAATCGTACACCCTCCATTCCAGGAACAGAAGGAAGGCATTCATTAGAAATAATACTTGGCACCTATGAATCTAGTCGTCTAGCAAAAGAAATCCATTTAGCTCAAAAATCAAAATTGTAAGGAGGTGAGTGAAATGGAAACAGAATGGAAGCCATTAAAAGTAGCTCAAGTCGATCAACTAAGCATACGTGTTTTTAATAATCGGAAAGAAATGGGAAAAGTTGCGGCAAAAGATGTGGCATCAAAACTCGTTGAATTATTAGAGCAAAAGGAAACAGTACGAATGGTTTTTGCAGCAGCTCCTTCCCAGATTGAATTTTTACAAGCTCTAACAGCGGAGAAAGAGATTGAATGGGAACGTGTTATTGCTTTTCACATGGATGAGTACATTGGTCTTGAAGAACATGCTCCGCAAAAGTTTAGTGAGTTTTTGAAAGAGCATCTCTTTGGAAAATTAAATTTTAGAAAAGTGCACCTCATTGATGGCAGAAATGACTCTGGAGAAGAATGTCAAAGGTATGGGGAACTGATTCGTTCTGAGCATATTGATATTATATGCCTGGGGATTGGTGAGAATGGGCATATTGCCTTTAATGATCCTCCAGTTGCAGATTTCTGTGATGAAGAGATTATGAAAGTGGTGGAACTTGATGCTTCATGCAGACAGCAGCAGGTAAATGATGGTTGTTTTAAGCATGTTGATGATGTCCCAACACATGCATTAACATTAACAATTCCAACCATGATGTCGGGTACTTTCTTGTATTGTATTGTTCCGGGTCTATCCAAGAAGGAGGCAGTGAAAAATACATTAACTGGATCTATTTCAACCACATGTCCAGCATCGATTTTAAGAGAGCATTCCAATTGTAACATGTATCTGGATCGTGATTCATATGGCATCTAAAAACGTATTTAGAGGTATTCATTATAAGTCAAAGAGACCCATTGAAGTGACAGTACAAGAAGGTAGGATCTTTGAGATTAAAGAAGTGAACGATGTTAGCAATGCTTCTCTGCCTATCATTGCTCCTGGGCTTGTAGATCTTCAAATTAATGGGTATAAAGGAAGAGATTTTAATTCAAATCCTCTATCGAAGGAGCTCATTAAGGATGTTTCCCGTGCTCTATTTAAAGAAGGTGTCACCACATACTATCCAACTATTATAACAAATGGAGATAAAGAAATAGAAGAATCGGTAAATGTGATTACGCAAGCATGTAAAGAAGATGAAATGGTATCAAACACTATTGCAGGAATACATTTGGAAGGTCCCTTTATTTCACCAGAAGATGGACCGCGGGGGGCACATGGAAAAGAATATGTGAAAGCACCAGATTGGTCATTATTTGAGAGATGGCAGGCAGCAGCTAATGGAAAAATTAAGCTTCTGACATTATCCCCTGAATGGTCAAACTCATCGGAATTTATTCGTCATTGTACAAATAGCGGGGTTAAGGTTTCGATTGGCCATACGGCAGCGACCGTTGAACAAATCCAAGCTGCAGTAGAAGCAGGTGCTGAGATGTCTACCCATTTAGGGAATGGAGCTCATCTAATGCTGCCGCGTCATCCTAATTATATTTGGGAACAGTTAGCCCAGGATGATCTTTGGACTTGTTGTATTGGAGATGGCTTTCATTTGCCGGAGTCTGTATTAAAAGTAATCTTTAAATTGAAAAGGGAACGCGCTATTTTAGTTAGTGATGCTGTTTATTTAAGCGGATTAGAGCCTGGAAAGTATACCACGCACATTGGTGGTGAAGTAGTGCTTACGGAAGAAGGGAAACTCCATTTATCACAGCATCCAGATTTACTTGCCGGCTCTGTGCAAATGTTACAAGACGGAATACAAAACATAGTGGATCGTGGCATTTGTTCATTTGCGGAAGTTTGGGAAGCTGCTTCTATTAACCCTGCACGGTTAATGGAATTGCCTGTAAAAAAAGGTTTGGAGGAAGACGCACCAGCTGATTTTGTACTTTTACATCAAGGGCCAAAGTACCAAATAAAGCAAACGGTAAAAGCAGGATATACGGTATTTGCATGATTGTTACTTCGCGGGATGTATAAGAAATTGCAGGATGTCAACCTGTCACGCTCTCATTATGGGGAGCGGGCAGGTTTTTTATTTCCTTTTTTTACCCACATGCATGTTCAAATTTGATATAATATAGAAATCTCATCTACGCATATAACACAAGATTCAACCTTGCCATAAACCAACAAAACTCATCAAAAATCAGGGAGTGGCCACCCTTTTTTTACACGTTAGAAGTATAAAAATAATGCAAAAAATAACTGCGACGAACTTTAACGTGGCTTTCAACCATTCTTTCTTATCTGAATGCAAAGAATCGCTTCGGCAAGATACTTCGCTTTCCGCGGGCACGGCCTCAGCCTCCTCAGAAGCAAAGAACGCTTCTTCCGGGGTCTTCGGACACGTGCTGTTCCCGCAGGAGTCTACGTATCTTGCCTACGCTTAAAGTGATGTTCTAATTTTGAAAGTAGAAAGCTTCTAAAAATCAGTGTTCATGGAATTCCTCTCACTTGAAAAGAAAACCACAATAAGCTGCGGAAAAATGTGACACTCCTGTGTGAACAGCGCGAGCTGAAGATCCCTCGTGGTGAGCGGGCTTCTGCCGAGGAAGCTGAAGCCGTGCCCCCGGAAAGGGAGCGTTTCCTCAGCGCTGGACTAGCACCCATCTCTAAAAGAATGGGAGAAAGTCCCGCTGATGAGAATAGTTTATGTGCAGTTTTGTTCTGATACGAGTTAGTTCATGTAAGGTAAAGCGGATAGGATCGGGCGGGTTTGCTCCTTTTTATTAGAACTAACCATTTCTCTTTTTACCTAACCATTACGTGAATAAGCGGATAATGGAGGAAACGATAGGTGATTGGATAAATGGAAGATTGTTTATTCCGTTATGTAAGGGTTATCATTTGATCAAGTCCTAACGGAAAGGGGGTTGGTTATGGGAGGAAAAACGCAGCAAGTGTTTACGCAAAGATCTAAAGCCTTAGATCGCTTAAATCAAAATCGTCTGATCCGAAACATTCGTAAACATTGGATGTTATATCTGATGATTGTACCCGGGATTGTCTACTACATTATTTTTAAGTACATTCCACTATTAGGAAGTGTAATTGCCTTTCAAGATTTTCAAATTTTCAAAGGGTTTTTGGACAGTCCGTGGGTTGGTTTAGACAATTTTAAGTTCTTGTTCAACTATCAAGATTTTCACGAAGTGTTAAGAAATACGGCTTTGATTGCACTATATCAATTGCTCTTTCAATTTCCAGCACCGATTATTCTCGCTTTACTATTTAATGAGATCCGATTATTAGTTTTCAAAAGAACACTTCAAAGTTTATTTTACTTACCGCACTTTCTTTCCTGGGTTGTTGTCGGCGGAATTGTCTTTGAATTGCTAGCACAAGAAGGGATAATTAATGCGTTAAGAGAAATGGTCGGATTAGCGCCTATTCTATTCATGCAGGAAGAAGCATATTTTAGAACCATTGTGGTAATATCGGGGATTTGGAAGGAAGTTGGCTGGGGAACGATCATTTATCTAGCGGCTATTACAGCAATTAATCCTAGCTTATATGAAGCGGCCGTTATTGATGGCGCCAATCGATTAAAACAAACAATGTATATTACACTGCCTTTAATGCTCCCTACAATTACGGTATTGTTTTTACTTAATATTGGAAACTTCTTAGAGCTCGGTTTCGATCAGATATACAACTTATTAACACCTATGACATATTCCGTTGGGGACATCATCGAGACGTATGTGTATCGTGCCGGTGTGTTACAAGGTCAGTACAGTTTAACGACGGCGATTGGTTTATTCCAGTCTGTGATTGGGTTTGCGTTATTGTGGATCTTTAACAGGCTTGCAAGAAAATCAGAACAGGGGTTGTGGTAATGAAACAAACATTGGGAGAAAAGTGTTTTCAAATTTTAAATTATGCGGTATTAGCGTTGTTGGCATCTACGATGATCGCACCATTGCTTCATTTATTAGCCGTATCGTTTAGTTCTCCAATAGCAGCAGATTCCAAAAAAGTATTTCTCATTCCAGTCGAATTTACCTTTGCTACTTGGGAGCATATTTTACAAAATGAAGTATTATGGAGATCCTTTTGGATAACGGTTTTTATTACCGTAGTTGGTACCTTGTTGAGTATGTTGTTCACCGTTTTGACAGCGTTTCCATTATCAAGGAAAGAGTTTATGCTGCGAAAACCGATTATGCTTGCTATTGTGATTACAATGATTTTCAATGCACCGATGATTCCTTTTTTCCTTACGGTTCGAGAAGTAGGATTGATGGACTCGATTTGGGCACTGATTATTCCTGGTCTCATTAGTACGTTCAATATGGTCATTGTTCGCACGTTTTTTATGGGGATACCAGATGATCTGGATGATGCTGCTCGCATCGACGGATGTAACGAGTTTAGGCTTTTATTTCAAATTTATTTACAATTATCGAAGCCAGTATTAGCCACCATTGGTTTGTTTTATGCGGTGGGATATTGGAACACGTTTAAGACGGCGGTGTTGTTTTTAAGGGATCCTAGTTTATGGCCTTTACAAATGAGACTTCGTGCTTTCTTTACCGCGGAAGAAGAGTTAGCGGCAGTTGATTTGATTATGGGGGATTTTGATTTTAACACGACCACCTTAAAGGCTGCTACGATTATTTTTGCGACAGTTCCGATTGTCTTGGTATATCCATATTTACAAAAATATTTCGTAAAAGGTGCGGTATTAGGTTCACTGAAGGAATAAATGTTATTTAAGGAGGAGTTTGTATAATGAAAAAGAAAATGTTTTTATTTTTCTTATCTGCAATGATGTTGCTTTTACTGTTGGCGGTTGGGTGCAGCGATGATAGTACTACCTCGGAAACAGATGAGGACAACCAATCAACAGATTCCGATACAACTGAACAGGAAGGGGAAACGGATGAGGCTGCTACCGTAACCGTTTTTAAGAGTCACATTGGTAAAGGAACGATACCTGAAAGTGATGATCCACACGTGCAGTATGTGAAAGAAAACACTGGTGTGGAATATCAGTTAGAAACGACTCCTCCAGGATCTGAGCCGGCAGAATATATTAATCTAATGGTTGCTTCCAAAGATTTCCCAGATATATTACGACCAATTGGCGGTGTGGAACAGACGTTGATTACGCAAGGAGGAGCACTGGCATTAGACGATCTATTGCCTAAATATGCGCCAAACGTTTGGGAGCGTATTCCGGAAGAAGCGTGGAATATTGTTCGATCTGCTTCTCCTGATGGGAAAATATATTATGTACCTAAAGTATATTTAATTCCAGAACGTGCCGCTTTATTAAGACAAGATTGGCTCGACAATGTTGGATTAGATATGCCGGAGACTTTAGAAGAATACAAAGAGATGCTGATTGCTTTTCGTGATCAAGATCCAAATGGAAATGGCGAACAAGATGAACTTCCAACAAGTGGACGAGAGTTTGGCAGATGGATGGATCATTTATTTGCGATGTTTGGTGTGGCGATGTGGGAAGGGTATCCGGAATGGGATATTTACGATGGTGAAATTAATTATGCCGGTACCTCAGACAATATGAAAGCTGCAATTTCTTTTATTCGTGAGCTGTACGATGAAAAATTATTAGATAATGAGACGTTCCTAAATAAGGGTGATGTATGGACGGCGAAAATCAACAATAACCTTGTCGGAAGCTGGTACCACCTCCCAGCAAACCTTCGTGATCGATATGCTGCGATGAAAGAAGGAGACGAAAATGCTTATGTAGCTGGAATGCCAATGCCAGAAGTGGATGGATATGATGGCTTTATTACGCAAAAAAGCATGGGGGAACCAGAATGGATGATTCCTGTTGCATCTGAGGAGAATGCGGCAAATGCCTTGAAATTACTCGACTTTTTCTATGATCCTGCCAATGCTGACTTTATTCAGTATGGTATCGAAGGGGTACAGCATGAAGTCGTAGATGGCGAAAAAAGGTTATTGCCTTCTTCTGATGATAAACCTATTGCTTTAGGTATGCTGAACTTAACGACAGATGAATCGATGGAAGTGCGTATTAAGAACTCATTCCCAGAAGATCAGCAGCAAATGGTAAGAGATATTTTTGAGGTAAGCAAAGCGGATGCTAGACGTATCGCTGGGGACGGGATGCCTAGTACCGTTTATCAGGGATATCCAGATATTCAATCACATAAGTTATTCCAAGAATATTTGACGAAAATTGTGATCGGCGAGTGGCCGATTGATAAATTTGATGAATTCGTAGAAGAATGGCACCAAGCAGGCGGTGAAGAAGTCACACAAAGAGTACAAGAATGGTACGACACCGCTAAGTAATAGAATCACGGATGGAGCCGCCTCATTGCGGTTAACTAGAAATCAGCAACTGTAATATGCGAGACTTGCGGGACAAGCAACAGCTGAAGATCCCGCAGGAAGCGTATTTTGCTTCCGAGGAAGCTGAAGTGTTGCCCGCGGAAAGCGAGTATATTTCAGTTGCGTGATAGGGAGCTGACTTTACTTGACTTTCGAGGTGCTCCATCCTTACATACTGATATTCACTTTTTATATCATATAAAACAAAACTGAAAGTGGGTGATGATATGTTTCGTCGATGGATATCTGTTTTTAGATCTTGGCATCAGCGGCTCATGACACAAACACCAATTCGGTTACTGTTCATTTTAATGCTTCCGATTGGCTTAATCATTTTAACCGTTGGCTATTCATCCTATCATATTTCCAAAAGTGTGCTAGAAGAGGAATTAAAAGAACCGCAACAGCAAATGCTGCAAATCATTATGAAAGATATCGATAAATATTTAGTAGATTCTAACCAGGTTGCCGTCAAGCTAGCATTGGATAATGATGTATATACGTTTCTCACCAGTCCTTTTTCCCATAATTATCAAAATATAAAGGAAGTATATGAAAAACTAGAAACAATTACGAAAAATACCGGATTTATTAAAAGTATTTATATTTATGATATCCCAAAAGATAATTTTATCGCCGTGCCACAAGGTTTTAGCTCCAGCAGTTTAAATTTTAACGATGCCAATTGGGTAGAGGTCAAAGACGAGTTACAAAATCAATCTATGATAGTGAAATATCGTGATCTGCCAGATGGTGCCGTCAATAAAGGTTCCAACCTGACACTTTTTCGAAAGATTCATATAAAAGGGGAAGCCCGTGGACTTATTGCGATTAATTTACATGAAAAAGAATTATTTTCTAAGTTGAACCTTTCGGAACAGGCACCATCCAGCAGTATGCGTTTTATTGTAGATCAACATCATAATATCTTGCACACGACTAATGCACATCATTTTGATAAGGAAACCATCGCATTTGTTCAAAATGAAATCCGTAAAGGGCATGTGCACAACCTTTCCTATCAAGATAATATTTTTTTATCCCATCAATTGGAGTCTGCATTTACGGGATGGCAATTTATTTCGGTTGTCGATGAAGATAGTATATTAGCCAAATCTGAGACGATACGAAATGTCGTATTTTTTGTTTCGATCCTTGCCTTGATTATTGGTTGTATCGCGGTTTTATTGATTAATGTCACACAGCTTAAACCGATTGATCGGATTAAACAGTTACTGCCTAAAAATGAACAAAGCGGCTATCGCAGGGATTTGCTTCATTTAGAAACTTTGATTGATGACTTAGTCAGTGACCATGCGCAGCTATCTCAGTTGATCAAGAAAATGACCAAAGAAGCGAAGGCCAAATTTTTAAGTGATATCCAATCAGGCAAAATCCAAAGTGATGCTGAATTTCAAGAGAAATGGCATACCTATTTTAAAGGATGGAAGGAAAAACCCATTCATGTGGTTCTATTATCGATCGATGATTACCATTCATGGATGAACGAAACACCGCAGCAGTATCGGAAAGTGGCCAAGGCTGGGCTGATCAATATGATGGATGAAGTGTTATCCCCCCATTTCCTCGTTCATATGGTGAATCTAGATAACGATAAGATTTTGATGATTGCCCAATTAAAAGAAGGAAAAGTGAGTCTAAAAAACCATTTGAGGATCGCCCTTGATAATGTGGAAGAATTACTTGGTTTTTCCATATCCGCTGGGATGTGTAGTCATGGGGCACATGTTGATTTGTTAAAAGAAGCGTGCCAAAAGGCTGAACTTGCGTTAAGTTATCGATTATATCACGGATACGGTCAAGTGTTGGACTATACGGAAGTCGTGGAAGAGAACGAAGCAGAGATCACGAAAGAAGAGACGAAAACCCTTCAAGCCTTAATCACTGCGACCGAACAAGTTGGGCCACAAGATACGTTAGAAGAAGTAAATCGTTTCTTTGACTATGTAGAGGATAACATGATACATCCAGTCCCATCGTATCAATATGTGGCTGAAATGAAACAAACATTATTTAATTCCTTACATGTTCCATTTCCGATCGAGTTGGAAGCGATAAAAACCATGCACTTATCGGATGTGGCAAAAGTCTTTCAAGAACATATCGCCAAGCAAGTAGAAAATATCAACCATCTACAAGATGTTAAGCGATTCAATTATTGTGAGAAAATGGTGCACTATATGGCGGAACATTTAGACGAAGCGATTGGGATCCCGGAGATTGCGGAATCAGTTGGCATAAGTGTCAGCCTGGCAAGTCAATGGTTTAAAGAGGAGAAACAGGAAACAATCTATGGTTATTTAACGAAATTGAGAATGCAAAAGTCAGAGGAACTGCTTATGGATACAGATGCTAAAATTGCTGAAATTGCGTTAGCAGTCGGATATCAGCACGAGAACAGTTTTATTCGGAAATTTCGCGAGTATAAAAAAATGACCCCAGGAAAATTCAGAAAAATGCATGCAGCTGTGCATAACGAAAAAGAAATGTAAGGGGAGGAAATCGCAATGGATCGCAAGCGAATTGTCAAAAAGCATCATCCCATAGTGACAGGAGTGGAGAAGGATGCGCCTTTATCGATTGGCAATGGAAACTTTGGCTTTAGTGTAGATGTTACTGGGCTGCAATCTTTTCCTGATGCCTATGAAACACCGCTAGGAACTCAGTCTAACTGGGGGTGGCATCACACAGGTGGAAAAAATCAATATACAGATCAAGATATCAGCTATCAGTTATACGAATATGAGGATCGAAAAATCAAATATCCAATGAAACCGGGAGAGCATCCTGAGGCCTTTCATTGGCTCCGACAAAATCCTCACCGTATTCAACTAGGGCAAATCGGGTTTGCATTTTTTAATGAATCAGGCGATAAGCTTGGTATACAAGACATTTCTCAGATTCGGCAAGAATTGGATCTATGGAACGGCGTGATCACTAGCTCCTTTTCAGTTAATCAACAGCCTGTAGAGGTTATCACCGTTTGTCATCCTAAGCTCGATTTAATCGCGGTACAAATCAAATCGTCCTTACTTAAGAGCCAACAAATGAAAATTGTGCAGGACTTTCCAAATCCTGATGTCACGCATAATAGTTGGGATAAGGCAACCAAATTGAATTGGAAGCATCGAGAAGACGAGCGTACGAATCTCAAGCACCAAGAGAAGGATGTCACGCATAATAGTTGGGATAAGGCAACCAAATTGAATTGGAAGCATCGAGAAGACGAGCATACGAATCTCAAGCACCAAGAGAAGCAGGAAACTACATTAGAGCGCATCATCGATGAGGATTCCTATATCGTGCATTGGCATCATCATGATGGGGCGTTTCAACGTATCGATGACCATGCTTTTGAATTAATACCTCGTGATACGACGGATGACTTTACGTTTACAGTATCGTTTCATTCTGATAAGCAACAACATGTGCCTTTTGCAGAAGTGTTAGAGGCTAGTCAAAAATATTGGAAAGAATATTGGGAATCAGGAGCGTTTGTTTCATTCGAAGAAAGCACCGATGATAGAGCGGATGAATTAGAACGGCGGGTTATTCTGTCGCAATTTTTAACAGCGGTGCATAGCAGTGGATCGATGCCGCCACAAGAAACAGGCTTTATGTATAATAGCTGGTTTGGTAAAGCACATCTGGAAATGCACTGGTGGCATACGGCTCATTTTCCATTGTGGGGACGATCTCAGTATCTAGAGAAAAGTTTGAATTGGTATCAACAAATTTTGCCGATTGCCCGCCAGATTGCAGAGAAGCAAGGCTTTTCTGGGGTAAGGTGGCCGAAAATGGTCGGGATTGATGGGAAGCAGAGTCCTTCTCCTGTTGCACCAGGACTGATTTGGCAGCAGCCTCATCCGATTATGTTAGCGGAATTATTATATCGAGCAAATCCAAATAAGGAGACGTTAGAGAAATATCAAGACATCATCTTTCAAAGTGCTGATTTCATGGCGGATTTTGCTAGTTGGGATGAAGCAAGAAAAGTTTATGTATTAGGACCGCCGCTTATACCGGCACAAGAGTGTCACAAAATGGAGGAGACATCTAACCCAGCGTATGAATTAGAATATTGGAAATATGGATTGAGTGTGGCACAACAGTGGGCGGAGCGACTAGAGGTGAAGGCGAATCCAAACTGGTTAAAAGTAGCGGAGCAGCTTATCGAACCGAAGCATCTTGATGATGTGTATCTTGCACATGAACATTGTGCCGATACATTTACCGAGAAAAATCATGATCATCCATCTATGGTTGCTGCTTGTGGCATATTAAGAGGCAGTTTAATCGATCCTGAAATCATGCGGCATACATTGTGGAAGGTTAAGGAAGAATGGCAGTGGGATACAGCATGGGGATGGGATTTCCCTATGTGTGCCATGACGGCAGCGCGATTGAACGAACCGGAGTTAGCGATAGATTTTCTATTGATGGATGCGACCAAAAATACTTACATGGTTAACGGTCATAATTATCAACGACCAGGATTATCCGCTTATTTACCGGGTAATGGAGGGTTATTAACCGCCATCGCCATGATGGTAGCAGGGTGGGATGGCTATCACAGCGATGCAAATCCAGGCTTTCCAAAAAATCAGCAATGGAACATTCAAGCAGAAGGCTTCCATCGCTATATTTGATATTAGGTCCTTTTGATTTCCGATCAATCCATTGAAGGTTGAGTGCTAAATCACCGCTGCGGAAAAACACTCGCTTTCCGGGGGCAGCACCTCAGCCTCCTCGCTCACCAACCCCGTTCACTGTGGGGTCTTCTTAAGCTGCTCTTCCCCCAGGAGTCTCGCATTTTTCCGCAGCTTAGATTGATGTTCGTTCTAAGTTAGGAAAAAACATAAATATTTATGAAGTGGAGCATATCATCAATCTTACCTCTTAACAGCGAAGTATATTTCCGTAGCGTATTAACAGATATTTTAATGATGTTTACTTATTAAAACTAACAGTCGTTTTGAAAACAGCTTTAATGAAAAGGATGAGAAACATGTTTGAAGAGACGGTTAGCCGGCATAAGTTGTTGCTTGCTTATCCTGCGTCATGGTGGCGGAATATGTGGCGAGAGGCTCTGCCTTCTGGTAATGGAGAGACCGGGGCGGCAGTTTATGGTGGGATTCAGCATGAAACGATTCTGATTAACCATGCTGAACTTTGGCACTTAGGCCAAAAGCAAGCTTTGCCAGATGTAAGCGATACATTAAAAAGAGTCCGTCAATATATGGACGAAGGGGATTATCATCAGGCGAATTGGCTGCTTGCCAATACATTAAAAGAAAAGAAATACGAGGCGAAACTAGCCAAACCATTGCCACTCGTCCATTTAAACGTAACCATGGATATCCAAGAGAGTTTCACGAATTACCAACGCGGAGTCAATATGGAAACAGGGGAAGTGTCCGTAGAATGGACCGAAAAAGACACGAAGTACCAAAGAAATCTTTTTGTTTCTCGTGCTGATTCACTTATCGTTTACGAGATTCGCGCAGATCAGAAAAATAAGATAGATGCTAGTATCCGTTTAACGTTGCCGCCAACGGATACACCACGAATGCAACATATAGTACAGCAACGCGCTGAATCGACGGTAATCCAAACAGAGCCGGACTATTATTATTTCAAAGGAAAAGATGAAGATGGATCAGAATATGGAGCAGTTGCTAGAGTGATAGCCGATGATGGAGAGTGCGAAGAAACAAATGATCGTCTTCAATATAGGGAAGTAAGTAAATTATTTGTGCTTATCAAAGTTTTTACAGAAGATGAAACAGGGGATAAATGGGATGCACTAAAAGAAGAACTAGCATTAGAAAATCGAAGCTATCAGCAATTACTAAGCGAGCATGTGGCCGAGCATTCCACCCTTTTTCAATCCGCCGATTTTTCCCTAGAGGTAGATGACACCGAATTTAGCAATGAAGTCCTGTTATTGGATGCCTATCAAGGAAAAGTTTCCAATGCCCTTATGGAGAAGCTGTGGGCGTATGGACGTTATTTATTCATATCTGCTACCAAGGCGAGAGGTCAGCCCTTTAGTATGTATGGACTGTGGGCCGGTGATTATGACTTGATGTGGAGTCATCGGATGGCCAATGAAAACATCCAAATGATGTATTGGCATGCAGGAGTCGGGAATCTAACATCGCTTATTCCATCATTGTTTTCTTATTATGAAAGTTTGCTAGACGATTTCAGAGATAACGCAAGGAAACTTTTTGGCTGTAGGGGGATCTACATTCCAGCAGGAACGACACCTGGAAATGGAAAGCCCAATCAAATTGTTCCCGTCATTATGAATTGGACTTCCGCAGCTGGATGGTTAGCACAGCATTTTTACGATTACTATCAATTTACACAAGATCAGGATTTTTTAGAAAACCATGCGATTCCATTTATGAAAGAAACATTATTATTTTACCAAGACTTTTTAGTAGAAACGGAGGAAGGGACATATCAATATTATCCATCCGTTTCTCCTGAAAACACACCAAGTAATTATATGCCGAAAAATGGCGAAAATCTCGCTCATCCAATGCCGACAACCATCAATGCGACGATGGATTTTGCTATATTAAAAGAATTGTTAACTAATTTATTGGATAGTTGTACACACATATCGCACCCTGTAGAGGAAGTCAAAGTTTGGCGAGAAATGCTAGCCAAAATCCCAGATTATCAGCTTAATAGCGAAGGCGCTGTAGGGGAATGGATGAGTCCAAAATTTATTGATAACTATCATCATCGTCATTTATCACACCTTTATCCATTATTTCCAGGACAAGAGATTATTTTTGATAAAGAAGATTCTCTATCATTAGCATTCCAAAAAGCGGTAAATAATCGAAAGCTAGGAGCGCAAACCAGTTGGTCTTATGCGCATATGGCGGCAATATATGCGAGATTACAAGACGGAGAGAAAGCGTTGGAATGTTTAGAGAATATTACTCGCTCCTGTTTATTGCCCAACTTCTTCACCGTGCATAATGATTGGAGGAGAATGGGGATGAGCATGAATGTGCCCTACGCACCCGTTCAGTTAGATGCGAGCTTAGGAATAGTAAACGCGATTCAAGAAATGCTCCTGTTTGTTTCATCCAAAACAATGAAAATATTGCCATCATTTCCCGGGAAATGGCGAAAGGGAAATGTAAGAAATTTCCGTTTTCATACTGGTACGATTAGTTTTAGTTGGGATGTGGATCAAGAAATATTAGACGTGGAAATGACCGCGGATCAAGATACAGATATCCAAGTGCAACTCCCAAAATTTGTGTCATCGATTCAAGCAGATCACGCTTCATCATGGACACAAATCGATGTGGAACAAAACATTTTTCACATCACCTTACCAAAGCATCAAAAGGTTTTGATCTCTAGTACGTCTCGTTAAAGGAGGGGTTTGTATGCCATTTGAAGGGATATTAGGTGGAGTATATAAGCTTGCGGATTGGATATATACGATTATTTTCAGTGATCTGCTATGGGTATTATGTAATATTCCTGCGATTTACGTTCTATTTCAATTGTTGTTGGCGGATTCCATTTCGGTTATGTTCCCTTTAGCGTTCATGCTTGTGCTGCTCTTACCATTCACCTTTTTTCCAGCAACGATCGCATTGTTTGCTGTGATCCACGATTTGAATAATAGAGAAGACCTGTCGATTGTTCGATGCTACTGGCATAAATATCGAAGTTATTATAAACGTTCTGTGAAATTAGGACTCTGGTTAACATTGTTATGGGCGATGCTGGTTGTGGATTTTGTATACGTCCATTCCCTATTTAATGGAGCTATCGATTATATATTTTTAAGTCTGATCTTTTTTGCACTAATGGTTACACTACATATGCTAACTGCTTTGATCAACAGCGAGAATCCAACTGTCCGGATTCTCGCACTAGCCAAAACTGCTTTTAAAAAAATCACATCTCGTCCTTTAACATCATTCAGCACTATCTTCATCTTGATCGTATATAGTGCTATCTGCTTATATCTTGCTCCTATTCTCCTCGCACTAACAATTGGATCACTAACCGCACAATTGATGACAAAGGCAGATGGCAGCTTGGTGGTTTGAAGAAAAATAGAGTATAACCTTTAAATATACCGAAAAAGCATCCATCTTTTTTTTCAATGGATGCTTTTTAATCTGTTGAAAAATGCAAGATATACGATTTGGTGAGAAGGAACCTGGTTGTTGGTAGCATAATAGTATATGGGACTGAAAATGTTTATAATTGTTGGAAACAAACATAATAATCAATATAAAACATGAAATGTGTTGTAATTATGTGTGAAATATATTATTATAGTATTAAGGTGTTTAATTTTGTTTGATTTGGAGTTAATTCTAACATGAAAGGGTGGTAAAATTGACAAGAGTATCAATGGGAGAATTATTGGAGGATGCCAAAAAGCGAAAATATGCAGTGCCATGTGTTAATTCTATTAATCTAGATATGACAAGAGGGATTATTAGAGCCGCTGAAGAAGTAAATTCACCAGTTATATTGTGTCATGCAGAAGTACATTTTAAGTACACACCCTTGGAGGTCATTGGACCGATTTTGGTTCAAGAAATGGAACGGGCAAAGGTTCCTGTGGTAGCAATGTTAGATCATGGGAAAGAATTTTCAAATATTATGACGGCGATGCAATTAGGTTTCAATGCGATTATGTTTGATGGGTCTCAGCTGTCTTATGAAGAAAACGTGAAACAAACCAAAGAAATTGTCAAAATTGCTAAGGAATTTAATGTGTCGGTAGAAGGTGAATTAGGTTATGTCACTCGTCCGAAAAGTGGTGCGGCAGAAGGAGATGATGATGATTCTATCATAGATGATACGTCGATGTACACGGACCCTCAACAAGCAGCTGATTTTGTAGAAGAAACAGGTGTCGATACGTTAGCAGTGGCTTTTGGTACGGTTCACGGTATTTATCTGAAAGAGCCACAATTAGACATTGAACGTTTAGGGAAAATAAGTGATGCTACTGGTAAACCATTAGTGATGCATGGTGGGTCGGGGCTATCTACAGAAGATTTCAGTAATTCTATTGATCATGGAATTAGTAAAATTAATTATTATACGAATATGGCATTAGATGTGGGCCATCAATTAAAGAACGAGTTTTCTACACACAGTGGTCATTTATTCTATCATGATATCATGATGAAGACGCTTGATATTTATGCAGAGGAAGCTAAAAAGGTAATGGAAATATTCAGAAGTGGTGGAAAAGCATAGTTATTATTTTATTTTCATGAAATTACTTAATATAATGTATGTGAAAGTCCTATTAAGTAAAGTACTTTACTTAATAGGATTTATTATTAACATGAAAATGTTTGTTCAATATTTTAGATTGTTTATACATTAGAGGGAGATGCCATATGGTAGGAAATAAACGACAAATGGAGATGATACAGTTTATTAAAGAACGTATCAATGTGACAACGCAAGAATTGATGGAGCAATTCAACGTATCTGATATGACGATTAGAAGAGACTTGAAGAAATTAGAGGACGATGGGCATATTATAAAATTTCATGGTGGTGCGACGATAAAAGAAAAAGATAGCTCATCACCAGTTAGTGCTGAGGAATTTTCAAACTATGATATTAGTACCCAGATTAGAAGTGCCTCTTATATAGAAGAGAAAAGAAGAATTGCTAGTAAAGCAGTATCTATGATTGAAGATGGGGAAAGTATTTTATTAGATGCAGGTACAACCACGTTTGAAATTGCGAAACAGTTAGGTGAAAAGAAACATTTAACAGTAGTGACAAATGGAATTAATATTGCTCATTATTTACTGGGGAAACCCCATATAAATGTCATCATTCCAGGTGGAGATATGCGTCCAAGTTCAGAGTCATTAGTCGGACCGGCTACGGTAGATTTTCTAAGTAAATTAACAGTAGATCAAGCGTTTATAGGAAGTGCAGGTATTTCACTGGAAAGAGGTTTTAGTAATTCTAATATGATTGAAGGTAGTATAAAGTCTACGATGATAAAAATTGCGGCTAAATCGCATATTGTAGCTGATCCTTCCAAATTTCAACATAATACACTATATGTGTATGCGAATTTTGAAGATGTTACTTCTATTATTACCAATAAAGAATTAGATGAAAAAATTAAAGCAGATATTATGAATAAAGGAGTAGTGGACTTGATATTGAGTTAGGCAGGTATACATTAGTGAGGATGATATTCAATTGAAAATAATGAAAGTGGACAAAAAATAACTCCAACACTTTAATCGAAAAAGTATTGGAGTTATTTTTTTATGTGATATTGTTTTTAAATGGTGATATTGTCTTTACTTCCTGTCCAGAGCTGAAATTTATCTTTCCATTGGAAGGAGCTGTTGGTTGATGGTTGATTTTGTAACATAAGTTTTTCCCAATGATTATCCATTCTTTGCTCAATGTTATTTAGGTGTACGATACCGCCGGTACCTTCCATAGATTCCACACTATGAGCTCCTGTAGCTACAGATAAGTTCATCGTTTCTTCAATTGATTTTTCTTTTAACATACCAGCTAAAAATCCAGCAATTGTACAGTCTCCTGCACCTGTTGTCCCCATTACCTTTGTTTTAAAACATGGAGCCCATAATTCTCTATTTAACCAATTGTTTGACAGTTGTTGATTTTCGGCAAAAAGAGCGTTGGAAGAGGATCGGAAATATAAACCCAATTCACCGCATTTCAAAAGTACCGCTTTACACCCCATTCTTAATAATTTATTTGAAACAAATTGTAATAACTCATCATTGACAAAATGAATAATCTCGCTATGTTCTTGAGAGTTTTCAATTTTTTCTTTTAATTCTGTTTGAATATCTGGAAATAACATGTGTAAAATTTCTTCTATGCTTGGCATGAAAATATCAACGTAGGGTAAGGTGTTATGCAATATTTTTTCCCAATCAACTACTAACTCTGGTGGTGGCATTGCCATATCTAAAGAGGTATTAAGCTTCATATTTTTGGCTTTTTTCATGATGTCAACTAAATGTATTCCATTTTCTGTATGCATTTTTTCCATCAGGGGAGGATAGCCAAAATGAAAATGAGAATGATCTTGTAATAACTGTTCACTAATGTCTTCGGAATGAAAATGATCGTTAACACCAGGATGATGTAAAAAAATTCTATCATGTCCCGGGACGTTTAATACTGTGGTGTAAGAAGTATGATTACGGTTATCTATTACCATATAATCAGATAAGTTTTGGTCTATATGATTTAATTTCTCTTTTAGGATATGTCCAAATTCATCATTACCTATCTTTCCAATTAATGTGGGGCTAAATCCCATTTTATATAGAGCGAGTCCTGTATTAAGCACAACACCTCCAGTTGAAAATGTGGGAGAACCTATATGATGAAGTGATCCAGGTGTGAAGAAACTTTGTAAATGAACATTAGTCTTTGACTTTATTTCTGGGATAAAATCTATCGCAGTATGACCAGCAATGACTATCGATTTATTCAATCTTTCCCCTCCTTCATGAATAAATAACTTTATAAACTTTAGCGTGCTATATTTATAGAATATATTAATATAGCTATAATAAGTTTATAATAAATCACAAACCCAAAAAAATCAAACAAATTAAAACAACAAAAAATCATACAACTAAAATAAAGCGCATTCATTGATGTAAATGTTAATATATGTTGTTGAATCAGCATTGTTATAGTGATTTATTAACATTTTCGAACAAAAACGTTTAAAATGTGTTGACTTTTGTTTGGATGGTGATATAATGAATTTAAATCAAACAGAGGAGGTTGTTTAATGTCTTCAGTAACTGCAAGAATGAATCGATTGTTTGCAAGTGATGGTAAATGTTTTGATGTCGCGATTGATCATGGTTTTTTTAATGAGTTCACAATGTTAAAAGGTATTAATTCTATTAAAAATGCGGTTGAGGTTGTTCGAAATGCTAACCCAGATGCGATTCAGTTAAGTGTTGGTCAGGCACGAATATTACAAGACATCCCAGGTAAAGAGAAACCTTCATTGGTACTTAGAACAGATGCTGCTAATGTTTATAATAAAGAACTACCCCATTATGTTTATAGCAATTTAATTGATAAAGCAGTGGAACAAGCGCTTAGAGCAGATGCGGCATGTGTGGTTATTAACCTATTGCTTTTACCAAATCAACCAGAACTTCACGGGATGTGTGTCGACAACATTACTAAATTAAAAACACAGTGTGAAAGATATGGAATGCCATTAATGGTTGAACCGTTAGTCATGCAGCCAAATGATAAAGCTGGCGGATATATGGTAGATGGAGATATTACAAAAATTATTCCATTAGTTCGACAAGCTGTCGAGTTAGGTGCAGATATAATTAAAGCAGATCCTTGTGATGATATAGAAGAATATCATAGAGTAATAGAAACTGCATCAGGTATTCCTGTATTACCTCGTGGCGGCGGTGTTGCTTCGGAGTCAGAAGTATTAGGAAGAACTTATAGTTTAATTCAACAAGGAGCATCAGGAATTGTATATGGTAGAAATATTGTCCAACATGAAAAACCTAAAGAAATGACAGAGGCGTTGATGGCGATTGTTCATGATAATGCTACTCCAAACCAAGCATTGGAAATATTAAATCAGAAAAGTGAAGCTTATGGATAAAAAAATGATTAATTTTGCTGTTATTGGCTGTGGTTTAATGGGAAAGGAATTTGCAAGTGCAGTTGGACGTTGGTTACATTTATCAGGGTTAAATTTCAAACCGAGAATTATTGCTGTATGTGATCTTAATGATGATGCAATGAAATGGTTTACCGATAATTTGGATACTATTAAATATACAACAAATGATTATCAGGAAATTTTACAAGATAACGAAGTAGATGCGGTTTATTGTGCTGTTCCACATAACTTACATAAAAAGTTTTATGTGGATATAATAAATGCCGGTAAGCATCTACTTGGTGAAAAGCCTTTTGGGATAGATCAAGAAGCAAATCAAGAAATAATGAACGCCATTCAAAATAACCCCGATGTTTTAGTCAGAAGTTCCTCAGAAATACCTTATTACCCAGGAAGTTATGAAGTTTTTCATAAAGTTAAAAGTGATGATTTAGGTCAAATCATGGAAGTAGAAGCAGGGTTTTGGCATAGTAGTGATTTGAACCCTGAAAAGCCTATCAATTGGAAAAGAATCCAGAAAACGAATGGAGAATATGGTTGCATGGGTGATCTAGGGCTGCATGTATTACATTTACCTCTTCGTTTTGGTTGGGATCTGAAATTATTAGGAGCATCATTAAGCAATATTATGAAAGAAAGACCTAATCAAAATGGGGAAATGCAAGAGTGTGATACTTGGGATAATGCAGTGCTTTTATGTGAAGGATCATCAGAAGGAAATTCATTTCCGGTGACCGTTTCTACTAAAAGAATAGCACCAGGACATGCTAATACTTGGTTTATTAAAGTTTATGGTACAAAAGGTTCGATAGAGTATTCCACTCAAAACCCAAAGCTATTAAGAGTAATGGAATATGAACCAGGTGGAAAGCAGGTATGGAAAGTAGAAGATGTCCCACATCAATCAGCTTATGAAAGTATTACTGGAGGGATATTTGAATTTGGTTTCTCTGATTCTATTTTGCAAATGTGGGCAGCTTTCTGTGAAGAATTAATATATGGAAAAGAAAACATGTCTCAACCTTTGTATTGTGCTACTCCAGAGGAAGCGCAGAAGTCTCATGCACTATTTACAGATGCATTAAATTACTATAAAAGTGAAGTTAATTCTTGACCATTTATTTCAATTGATTTTTTTTGATAAAAATATATAGATTAGATTTTTCACATGGTATATATCTATCAGTAGGAAGAATATGCGAGACTCCTCACAATAAACGAGCCAAACGAACGGGAAAGAGGAGAGTGAGTATATTCTTCCTTAGTACCAGTAATTAAAAAAAGACTTGATTCTATCAAGTTTTTTCATCATATAATGAAAGCGTTTTATATTAGTGTTGATGCTATAAAAGAGGAGGTGATGGATGAGAGAAAAACCGTTTTATATGAAGGCTGAAAAGGGGTTAATAAAAAATAGGAGGTATCTGTAATGAAAAAAAAATGGACTATTGTCTTATTGATGACATTACTAGCCGTTATCATGGTTGCATGTAGTGGAGGGGATGTGGATACAACGAATGATAATGAAGGAGATAATAATGGGTCGGATAGCAGTGTAACAAATGATGAAGAAGTAACTGTCCAAGTATGGTTTGGTCGAGAAGATTTTATTCCAGATGATGCGTTCGAAACGTTCCATGAAGAAAATCCTAATATCAACGTGGAATATGATGTAGTGCCATTAGAACAGGCAGATGCCGATTTTCTTAGAAATAAAAATGCTGGGAATGCCCCTGATATATTTCAGGTTTTTCATGAATCAACACAAAATCTAGCAGCGCAAGGCGCAGTGTTAAATATGAGCGAATACTATGATAAATGGGCGGAAGAAGACCCAGATAGCTATAATAAATTATTAGATCAAGCATTTGATATCGTAAGTTATGAAGGAGATCCATATGGTTTAGCTATTCACTTTGGTCCATATTTTCATGTTCATCGAAACGATTGGTACGAGGAAGTTGGCTTAGATCCTGCTGGTCCTGAGACATGGGATGATGTCATTGAACATTCGAGAATGATTAAAGATGCTGGATTAAGTGATTACCCTTATGCAACTGTAGGTGGATCCAATGCACCGCCGCTTTGGTTCTCGTCTATGTTTGTATCTATGGGAGGAGAATATACCGACTCTAATGCTCCTATCATTGATTCCGAAGCAGGGCGTTATATATTTGAATGGCATCAAACGATGATGAAAGAAGAGTTAATGAATCCTGAAACGATCGCTTGGGAATCTGGTGAAATGCGTGGTGGTTTCATTAGTGGCAACGTGGCATATATGCCTGAAGCATTAAACATTTATCCAATTATTCAAGAAGAATTAAATTATGAAGAACAATGGTTGCCAACTTATCAGCCTGTTAGATCTGGTATGAACGATTACACTCCTGCAAGTTTTAGTTGGCCAATGTTAGTAAACTCAGATACTGAACATCCTGAAGCTGTAACGGAGGTATTGAAGTACTTAAGCAGTGAAGACATTTCGAAACAAGTAGCATTACGATACCAACCAACAACCAACGAGGCCGTTTTATTATCTGATGAGTTTGCAGAAGCACATCCATGGTTTGAAAGAGTGAAAGAAGGATTCTTAAATTCCGAAATTTTACCTAGTCATGTTCGTCAACCAGAAATCTATACGATTTTAAATGATTTTAAACAGGAGGCGTTAACGGATTTAGAGGCAGATCCAGAAGAGGTAACAAAACGTTATCAAGAATTAATAGATGAAATCGATGAATAATAATCAAACACTTAACGGCAACATATTAATTGTTGCCGTTAAGTTTAAAAAACGATGGATGCTAGAGGAGGTTTTTTAATTGGATGCTGCGATCAATTTAAAAAAGCAAAAAAGAAGAAAGTTATTAACTCCTTATCTGCTAATATTACCAGGTTTTCTCTTTGTTTTTGGTGTATTAGGATATGCGGTCCTTTATGGGACGCTTTTATCTTTGTTTGATATGGATTTAATGAAAGCGGAAACTGGTTTTGTATTTTTGGATAACTATATATACTTATTTCAAAATGCAGCTTTCTTAAATTCGTTGGTTCGTTCTTTAATCTTCGTGTTTGGCAGTGTGTCTCTAGGGTTAGTTTTATCACTTTTCTTCGCACTTAGTTTATATAGAGCAACTAGGTTCGGTAACTTTTTAAAAGGGTTAGCTTTAGTTCCTTACTTGGTTTCAGGTATTGCAACTGCTGTTATGTTTCGTTTTTTGTTCAGTGGTGATGTAGGATTGATTAATCAAGTTTTAATCACATTAAATTTAGATGCAGTCAATTTTTTAGCACATCCTAACTGGGCATTATTTGTTGCAGTATTAACAAATACTTGGTTTATTGTCCCATTTGCTACTCTTATATTATTAAGTGGTATTCAAAGTATTGACCCTGAATTATTCGATTCAGCAACTGTTGATGGAGCTTCTAAATCCAAAGTACTAACAAAAATTATTTTGCCCTTAATATCTCCGATGATGGGGATAAGTCTTGTGTGGCTCAGTTTTGCTAGTTTTAACATGTTTGATGTTATCTTACCTCTTACTGGAGGCGGACCTAATAGAGCAACAGAAGTATTGGCTGTTTATATGTATAATGTAGCATTTGATGAATTGAAATACTCATTGGGTAGTGCTGTTATGGTAATCATTCTCATATTTAATGTAGCAACTAGTGCATTGTATTTAAAAATATTTAATACGGATGATTAATGGAAGTGAGGAGGGCGATTATGTTAGCTAAAATTAAATGGAAATTATCAGAAAAAATGTATATTATTCCTTTGATTGTATTAGTTATTTGGACGGTAACACCTATGATTTGGGCTTTTTCAGCGTCTTTTAAAACAAAAGTTGAAGTGTACGAAACACCCCCAACTATTATTCCTAATTTAATGAATTTTAGTAACTATATGACCGTATTTAACTATGATCACTTCTGGAGATATTTATTTAATAGTACTTTTCTAGCTATTACTTCCACAATCATTGCAGTGGTGGCTAGTATTCTAGCAGGCTATGCTTTTGCGCGATATGCTTTTAAATGTCGTCACTTATTGTTAATGCTTATTTTAATTCCTAGAATTTTACCAAGAGCAAGTTTGATCGTGCCTTTATTTGCAGGTATCTCCATGGTAGGTTTAGCGGATACTTATTTAAGTTTAGTGATTACTTATACGGCCACAGCTATTCCGATGGCTACTTGGATTTTAGCTGGATTTTTTAAGGTGATACCGAAATCTTTAGAGGAAGCGGCTGCTATTGATGGTGCAAAATCATGGCAAATTATGTGGTATGTGATTGTCCCGATGTCTTTACCAGCCATTTTAACAGTCAGTATTTTTTCGTTACGTGAGGCGTGGAACGAATTCCCATTCGCTTTAGCATTTACGCAATCACAAGAAATGAGGACATTACCTTACCAGTTATTTATGTTACGAGATAGTATGGGGATGCAAGATTGGCCTGTAGTGTTGGCTTTTACGATTGTTTCCATTTTACCATTATTAATTTTATATTTAATTTTTGAAAAACGTGTGGTGAATGGTATAACGAGTGGGGCTGTAAAATAAATAAAATTATTTCATAAGGAATGATGGCAGTGAGAAATGATATGTATACCATTTTAAATACTTTCTGTATATGGTGTGTCCGGTTAACTTATGTCAATTTACTTTGGTTCACTTTTATTATACTAGGTTTCGTTATATTTGGTTTGATGCCTTCCACTGTTGCGATGTTTTCTGTGATCCGTGAGTGGAAAAAAGAAGAGCATGAAGTCAGAGTGTTTCGGGTATTCTGGTTAAGTTATAAGGAGAATTTTATAAAGTCTAATGCCATTGGTTTGCTTTTAGCTTTCATGGCTGTACCTATCTATTTGATTTATTACATGAGTCATTTACTTTTTGAAGTAGACTATAGGTTTTTAGGTTTTGCTTTAACAGTTGGGTACTTCATCATATTTTCTGTCATTGTCGTCTATATTTTTCCAGTTATGGCGCATTATAATGTAAGGGTATTCACGCAAGTTAAATACGCCTTTTTAATTGGTGTGTCCAATCCGATCACCACTTTGATTTTGATAGGGTTATGTTTGGCTGTGTTTTATGTTATTTATTATATTGGTTACGCCTTTTTCTTTGGTGGCAGCACTGTAGCAGCTATGATTATGTGGAAAGCGTATCATATTTTTAAAAAAATTGAGGGAATACAGGTCAGTGCTTAATGTATCGTGATAGCCTGCTTACTCTTTTGGATAGGGGGAGATCGGATTGTATTCTATCGGCATTGATATAGGTACGACACATATTAAAGTGGCAGTGGTCCATATTCAAAATAGAAGTATAGTAACTTTAAAGAAATGTGTGACCCCTGTTATACAAACAGATACAGGGTACTATGAGCGAAATCCTATTGAGATAAGGGATGCGGTATACAATTTGTTGTTGAAATGTACAGATGAATTAGATCATCATCAGATAACTAGCATTTCGACGGCAAGCTTTGGGGAAGAAGTTGTATTATTGGATGAAAAAAATTATCCGATTGGAAATAGCATAGCATGGTATGATCATAGAGGAATTAGTGAAGCAAAGGAATTTAATAGAAAAAATACACAGTATCATATTGATCCTTCTTTTTCTATATTCAAATTATTGTGGCTGCAAAAAAATAGACCGTTAGATTTAGAGAAAACAAATAAGATGATAGATATGGGAGGCTATGTATTAGGCAGTTTATGCGATCAATATGTAATGAATTGGTCTCATGCATCAAGAACAGGACTGTTTGATATAAAAAATAAGAGTTGGAATATGGACTTATTAAATAGAGTAGATATTTCAGTTGATGTACTTCCTGATTTAAAGCCTTCGGGAGTATGTATTGGTAATGTTTCAACAGATATAGCGAAAAAACTACATGTACCTAAAAATATGAAAGTCGTTACGGGTGGACATGATCATTTATGTGCGGCATATGCAAGTGGTGTAAATGGTGAGGGGAAATTATTTATTTCTGCTGGTACGTCTGAAGCGCATTTAATGTTAACCAAAAAATCTTATGATATGGAAGAATTATCATCTCAAACGGTTATGGGTTGCTTTGTGGATGAGGAACACTACTATGTAATGACTTCTCTTTCTTCTGGTCATATCTTTAAACAATGGAAAAGTTTTTTGTATAAAGATTCTGATGAAAAAGAGTTATATCAAGAAATAACAAAGGTACCTTCAGGGAGCAATGGTGTTATTTTTGAAATTTCTGAAGATGCCGAATATTATACATTTGATCATTTTAACCATTTAACAACAAGAGCAGAGTTTATGCGAGCTATTATGGAAGGAATTTCAAGGAAGGCAGTAAGGATGACAAATAGCTTACTTGAATTGACCGATACTTCTCTTAAACGAATTATTATTTCCGGTCATCCAACGAAACATGATATATGGAAAAGCATAAGAGCACAAGAGTATAAGAAAGGGTTCGAGATAGTGGAAGAGGAGGAACCAGCAGCTTACGGTGCTGCATTGTTAGCTCAAAAACCAATGAATAACCATAGCCATCAATATGTAGAGGTAAGTGTTTGGGAGTAAAAAATCTTACATGTAATATCGATTTAGTAGGTAGAATGATAAGTATATTCTACCTACGTACCTAGAAAAGTGTAAAAGAACCTCAATAACCCTTCCTTAATTTATTTTTTAGTTTGGCTGATATGCCTCTAGTAATAAATCTGCTAAATGAACTATTCTTACTTTATCTGCCATTCCTTCTCTTTCAACCCCTAATTTCATTTGCAGTAAGCATCCTGGATTTGAGGTTACTATGGTTGTTGCATGGGTCGCCTTCGTATTTATCATTTTTTTGTCTAATATTTTCATGGACATTTCTGACTCTGTAATATTGTATATTCCAGCTGAACCACAACAAGTATCTGCATCTTTCATTTCTTGAAAAGTTATATGATCGATCGCTTTTATTAACCTTCTAGGAGCATCCTTTATACCTAAAACATTTCTTAAATGACATGAATCTTGATAAGTAATCACTTGTTGATGAAGAAATAAATGATTTTGGTGAAAATCTAATGCTACCAAAATGGAGGAAAAGTCTATGATTTTGTTGGAAAGCTTTTTTGCTCGCCCTGACCATTCCTCATCCTCTTTTAATAAATGATCATAGTCACTTAGAAAAGCCCCGCATCCCCCGGCATTGGTTAATATATAATCAACATTTAATGCTTCAAATGCTTTAATATTTTTTTTAGCTAAATCCCTTGCCCTTTCTTTTTCTCCGCTATGACCATGCAGCGCACCACAACAAACTTGTTGATCCGGGATAACAATTTCGCACCCAGCTATTTTTAACAATTCTAACGTAGCATCATTGGTTTCACGAAACAAAGAGTCCATTAAACAACCAGTAAAAAACGCCACTCGTTTCTTTTTGGTGTTGACGGGAGTCATTATAGTCTCTCTCTTATTCATTTTCTTTTTATTAGGTGCTTGTGGCAAAACCTTTTCCATCGTAGCTAAAGTATCCGGAAACATGTTTAAAACACCAGTTTTATGCATAATATTTTGCATGCCTGTGCTTTGATAATAGCTTAGAAGATTCGTTAAGGTTTTAATACGATGATGATGAGGAAAGACATGATCAAACACGATTTTACGAAGCACTCGTGTTTTAAAAGGGAATTTCTTGTTTTGGTTGATAATATCTCTTACTTCTTCTAATAAGTGACCATAGGGCACTCCAGATGGACAAACTGGTTCGCATGCGCGACATCCTAAGCATAACTCTAGCGAACGTTCCACATCTTCATCTGGTTCTATTAGACCGTCCGACACCGCTTTCATAAGAGCGATTCTACCTCGAGGTGAATGAGATTCCTTGTAACCTGACTCTATATAAGTTGGACATTTAGGTAAACAAAAACCGCACCTCATACAATTTAATAACTCATCGTCATCTACGCGTTGATGAAATGCTTCTTGGATTTTTTGTTTTTCTTCAGGTGTTGTCATTATTTACCACCTCTTTCATCATAGATTCCTTTGAAAATACTTTCCCTGGATTCATTATGTGATGAGGATCGATCGCTGTTTTAATTGATTTCATAATGTCTAATCCGGATGCCCCGACTTTCAAGCCTAAATATTGTGCTTTCATGACACCTACTCCGTGCTCTCCTGTAATGGTGCCGCCCAACTCAATTGCTTTTTTAAAAATTTCCTCAAATGCAGCTTCAACTCTTTGCATTTCTTCTCTATCTCTTCCGTCTGTTAAACAGGTAGGATGTAAATTCCCATCACCCGCATGTCCGAATGTACATATATTGACATTGTATTTTTGGGCAATATCATTAATAGAGCGAACCATTTTCGGTATCTCAGATCTTGGAACAGTAGCATCTTCTAATATAGTGGTTGGCTTTAACCGTGCTAGCGCAGATAAAGCAGAACGCCTCGCTGTGCGCAATTTCTCTGCCTCTTCTTTTGTTTCAGCTACATGAACAGAAACGGCTTTATTCGAACTGCAAATCTCTGAAATAGATGCTATATCTTCTTCTACTACATTTTGATGTCCATCTTGTTCTATTAGTAAAACGGCTTCTACATCTGTAGGTAAGCCTACTTTTGCATAATCCTCTACTACATTTAAAGTGAGATTATCTAAAAATTCTAATGTGGAAGGTATGATTTTATTTGATATGATAGCGGATACAGTTTCTGCCGCATCTTCCATTCTGTCAAATATGGCCAATAGAGTCTTCGTATCATTTGGCTTAGGGATTAGTTTTAAAGTAGCTTCGGTGATAATGGCTAATGTTCCTTCCGATCCAACCATTAGACGAGTAAGGTCATATCCAGCGACATCTTTTGCTAATTTTCCGCCAGTACGAATGGTCTCCCCATTTGGTAAAACTAATTGAAGACCTAAAACGTAATCTGCCGTTACTCCATATTTCAAACCTCTTAATCCCCCAGAATTTTCATTAATATTCCCACCGATTGTTGAAATTTTCATTGAACTTGGATCAGGAGGATAAAAAAAACCTTTTTCTTCAACTGCTTCTATAAGGGAAGACGTAATGACTCCAGGTTGTACGGTTACCGTTAAGTTTTCTTCATCGATTTCCAAAATGTTGTTTAAATGTTTAAATAATAAAACAACTCCGCCCTCTAAAGGACAAGTACCTGCACATAAGTTCGTACCAGAGCCCCTTGGAACAATTGGTACTTTATAATCATTACATAACTTTACTATTTCAGTAATTTCTTCGGTGCTTCTAGGTGCAATTACAGCATCTGGCATGGCTTGAAAGCCAGGCGTAGCATCATATGAATACACCAGTTTTTCTGTATTTGTATCATCAAAATTTTCTTTGCCAACTACTTCGATTAGTGCTTTCCTAAAGTTTGAATCTATCATATCGCACCCCCAAATATAGAATTCATAAGATGAGTCTTATAACTAGATTATAAACATAGTATGATCTAAAAACTATATGGATTTATACGAAAAATGAACCCTTTTTCTGTGTCATAATTGTGGAATCATCCAAAAACGATAAGCATAAGTAAACTAGGACTACATTTCTTATTTTCTTCATACTTATGCCTGTAATGGTTTCTATTTTATTGATCCTGTAATGCAATGTATTTACGTGCACATGTAACTCCTTTGCTGTCGTTACATAGGACAAATCACATTTCAGAAAGACCTGAAGTGTCTCTAATAAATCAGAATCTTCTATTACACTGGATAAAGATCTCTCTAGCACCTTTTTTTGTGTCTCTGGCTGAATTTCACGAAGGTACAATTCCAAATCTAAGTTTTTTTCAAATACTATAGGTTTATAGGTGCTAGTTTCTTTATATGCTATGTAGGCTTCTTTCAAAGATAAATATATTTCATTAGGCTTTTTTTTATTACCAATACCTACAATGGCGAATAATTTATACTTCTCATAAATAAACTCTTGAATTTTATTTAGTAATTTAATGATACTATCATCACTTCTCCTATTTGAATATGCAAATAAGATTAAGAGTTTGTCCTTTTCCCATCTTACGATCAGATCGTCGTTGGACATGAAAAATTGATAGTAGACGTCTTCCCATATTCTCCGTTGTATCCAGTTACTTGTCTCTTGTGTATATCCCAGTAACACTACTCTTCGATGTAATGTTAGATTAATATGGAGAAATTTTGCTTGGTTATGTAGCTCTTTCATATCCACATCTATTTTAAGCCACGACTGAAGTAACATCTCTAAAGTTCTTGAGCGCCAATCCAATTGCTCATTATCATAATTTTCTTTTATTAATAATTCGGTCATTTTTTTCACTAATTGTCCATGTATAATAACATTATCAGGGTTACCAGTAATTCCAATGACTCCAATTATTTCCCCTAAAAAAACAATTGGCAAATTAATACCTGCTTTTACTCCTATCCATTTACGTGTGTCATCCTCTGTAATGATCAGTTGTTCCAGTTGATAATCTATCACTTGTTTAGCTCCTTCATGAAAATTATCAATTCTTTTACTTTCAGTACTTGCGATAATAACTCCATGTACATCGACAATGATCAAATCCTCATCTAAAACATCTGTTAATTCAGAAATCACAGAATTGGCTAATGATGAACGTATCAAATGGTACTCCTCCCAAAATAAATTATAACTATTTAATGTTTACATTTTAACATATAAAAGTTATAATTTGTTTAAATAAAACATATATTTCAAACAACAAACATTATCAAACAAATTGTGTAAAGATGGAGGCAATACCATTGTATCAAAAACAATATTTGAATTCTCGACAAGCAAAGATTTATGATGAAGTTTTACAGAATGGTGAAGTAAACATTCATGATCTCGTGAAGAAATTTTCTGTTGCAGATATGACGATTCGAAGAGATTTCGAGAAAATGGAGAAACTAGGTCTGATAAAGAGGACATATGGTGGTGCTATTCCCTCTACTGAACCTGATATAGAATTGGAACAAAGAGAAAGTATAAACTCAGAAGCAAAAAAACTCATCGGAAAATGTGCTGCTGATTATATTAAAGAGAAGGAAGCCATTTTCATTGATGCGGGAACCACAACACCTTATATTGTTCAATTTTTACCAACGGACTCGAATTTAACCATTGTTACGAATGCACTTAATGTTGCATCTCAAATAAAAGGCAAACAACAAGAAAAAATTCTAATTGGAGGGATGTTGCGAGATGTTACTTCTTCTCTTGTAGGCCCAATCGCAGAGTCTAATCTCGATAATCTATCGTTTGATAAAGCTTTTATCTCCGCATCGGGATTGTCTACAGAACATGGAATAAGTAATGCGAATATTTTTGAAGTTCAAATAAAAAAGAAAGTAATTCAAAATGCAAAAGAAGTCAATTTACTGGTTGATAGTAGCAAGTTTGAAAAACAATTTTTACACAAAATATGCTCTTTTGATCAAATACATCGTATCATTACAGACAAAGAGCCAGGGAATAATTATCGTGAAGTCTTTTCAAGCCATAACATAGATCTTGTGGTAGCTAGTAAAGTAAATTAATAGTTTTTACAATCTATTATTCAAGGAGGTTTCCAATGAAGGGATGGCACTTAGAAAACGTAGCTCAACTTCATTTCCGTGAAATCGAAACACCATTCCCTAAGTCAGAAGAAGTCATTGTTCGAGTGAAAGCATGTGGTGTCTGTGGTTCAGATATCCCGCGTATATTTGAAAAAGGAACCTATTCATTCCCCACTATACCAGGCCACGAATTATCAGGTGTAATTGAGAAAATAGGAGAAGGTGTATCAAATGACTATATTGGCAAAAAGGTAGCTGTTTTTCCTTTAATTCCTTGTCAAGAGTGTATATCATGTCAAATTGGTCAATACGCTCAATGTGAAAACTATAATTATATTGGTTCACGATGTGATGGTGGGTTTGCTGAGTTCGTTAAAGTTCCGTTATGGAATTTATTTGTACTCCCTGAAAATATAACATATGAAGAAGCGGCGATGATTGAACCAGCAGCTGTAGCGTTACACACTTTAAGGCAAGCACAATTAGATTTCAGAGACAATGTTTTAATATTAGGAGCAGGTCCTATAGGGCTTTTACTAGCATCGTTAGCAAAAGCTTGGGGTGCAAAAGAAGTTTTATTAATAGATATCGATGAAGAAAAAGTAGAATTCGCTGGAAAAATGGGGTTTAGTAAAACATTTCATGCAAAAGATAAAAGTTTATCTGAATGGATTATGAATGCAACTAATCATAAAGGGGTGGACATTGCTATTGAAGGGGCTGGTAGTTCAGTCGCATTACAACAATGCATTCAATTTGTAAGACAATTTGGAACCATTGTATTAATGGGGAATGCAAGTAATGACATGTTATTGCCTAAGGAAACTTATAGTCATATTTTAAGGCAAGAACTCACTATCAAGGGTACATGGAATTCCGTTGTGAGCCATTTGCCAAAAAACGAGTGGAAAGAAATTATTCATCTTATGTCTGATAAAAAACTAAATGTTACACCTTTCATCACACATAAAATAGAAATGAAACAATTAATGGAATATTTAGTAAAGATAAAGGAAAAGGAAATTTTTTATAATAAATTAATGGTAGTGAACTAATTTAGTTTTAAATAAATTAAAATGGAGTGATGTTGATGAAAGCGGCAGTTTTAGAGGATTTAAGACAAATGAAAGTGCAAAATGTTCCAACTCCTGATATTGATGATGATAGTATTCTAATGAAGGTTAAAGCTGTGGGTATATGCGGTTCTGATCTAAGAATCTATAATTCGGGAAACAATAGAGTGACCTTTCCGCAAATTATTGGTCATGAAGCTGCTGGTATAATCGAAAGAGTGGGGAAAAATGTTACAAAATTCAATGTAGGGGATCGTATTTGTCTAGGAGCGGATGTTCCATGTGGGGAATGTGAATTTTGTGAAAAAGGTATTGGAAATAATTGTCAAATTAATTATGCTATGGGCTACCAATTTCCAGGCAGTTTTGCGGAATATGTTGCATTAAACCGAAAAGTTGTAAATTATGGCCCTATTCACCGCATACCAGATCATATATCTTATGAAGAAGCAGCTTTAGCGGAACCTTTAGCATGTGTCATTAATGCATTAGAAATGTGTAATATTCAGTTAGGGGATACTGTAGTAGTTATTGGTGCTGGTCCAATTGGATGCATGCTAGTAGAAATCGCAAAACATATGGGAGCTAATAAGGTCATTTTAGTCCAAAGATCTAAAGAAAGGTTAAAACAAGCTAAACAATTTGGAGCAGATGTTCATGTTTGTACACTAGAGGAAGATAGTATCATGCGAGTGAAAGAAGAAACAAAAGGTTTAGGAGCAGATGTAGTGTTAACTGCTAACTCAACTCCTGATGCTCAAAAAATGGCATTACAAATGGCTAAGAATCGAGGCAGAGTCAATTTCTTTGGTGGTTTAGCAAAGAATGATTCTAATGTTACTTTAGATACTAATTTAATACATTACAAAGAACTTTATGTATTAGGCTCTCATGGATCTGTACCAGAACAACATAAACGTGCTGTTGATCTTATCTCTAATGGTATCATTAATATGAAAAGATATATTAGTGATCAATTTAAATTAATTGAAATTGAGAGGGCTTTCAACAAAGCAGCTGAAAGAAAAGGGATGCGCATCATGATCAGAAATGACAATGAATAGAAAGTATTGTATTTCGCGATGAAAGAGAGGTGAAAGATGAAGGGGATAGTAAATAAATAAGACTATAGAACATTCTAGAGTGTAGAAATAGTTGAATATATAAGGGAGGTAAGGGTAATGAAAGCAGTATTATACCAAAAGCCAATGGATTACATTGTAACAGATGTGGAGACGCCAACGATTAAGGAAAATCAAGTATTGATCAAAGTGAAATCTTGTGGTGTATGTAGAACAGATATTCATATCCATCATGGTGAATTTATTGCAGAATTCCCATTAACACCAGGGCATGAGTTTGTAGGAGAAATTGTCGCATTAGGGGAAAAGGTGAATCATGTAAAAATAGGAGATAGAGTTGCAGCTGATAATACCGTTCTCTGTGGCCATTGTTATTATTGTAAACGCAACCAACCTTTGTATTGTGAAAATTTTTATTCATTAGGAGTGACAGGTCCAGGTGGATTTGCGGAATATGTAGTGGTTAACCATGATAAAGTCTTTTTCATAGATGATTTAAGTTATGATCAAGCAGTCTTTGCAGAACCATTAGCATGTGCAGTGCATGGAATGGACAAAATTGATGTACAGCCGGGTGATGATATCCTCATGTTTGGAACAGGGCCTACTGGATTACTATTAGCACAGTTGTTAGTACATGGCGGGGCCTCTAACGTAGTCGTAGTAGCTTCAGATAAACGAAAATTAGATGTTGCGAAAAATCTTGGCGTCCATGAAACGATACAAATGGATAGGTCGGATTATTCTATTCATGAACAAGAATTAAAACAAAAATCCCCAAGAGGATTTGATATTATCATCGATGCCACAGGTGCAGAGGAAGTCATACAGCACTTACCTCAATTTTCTAAAAAAGGTTCCAAAATTGTTATTTATGGTGTAGCTTCACAAAGCGATAAGTTAGTATTAAGTCCCTATGAAATTTTTGAAAAAGAATTAAATATCATAGGATCGTTTGCACAAACACATTGCTTTGATCGCGCAATTAAATATTTACAGAATGGAGTAGTGAAGGTAGATGAATTAATTACACACCGTTTCAACTTAGATGATTTTCATAGAGGATTAGATCAAGTCGAAAATGGAAAGGGGCACATCAAAGTAGTCATTGATGTATAACTGCTTTTTGTTACATTGTATCATATACTAAGGAGTTGAAAATATGGTTCAAATTGGCCCTTCCATGATGTGTGCAGATATGAGTAATTTGAAAGTAGAAATGGAACAACTTGAAAAAGGTGGAGTAGATTATTACCACTTTGATATAATGGATGGTGAATTTGTCCCTAATTTTACAATGGGACCAGACCTTATTCATCGACTACGAAAATTAAGTTCAAAGCCTTTTGATGTACATTTAATGGTAGTAGATCCTGAAAGGTATATCGATACATTTATCGATGCAGGGGCAGACATGATTTCTGTACACGCAGAAGCTACCAAACATCTGCAAAGAACGTTGCAATCTATTAGAGATAAAAACATTTTGGCAGGTGTGGCTTTAAATCCATCTACCCCTTTATCTGTACTAGACTACGTATATGAGGACATAGATTATATTTGTATCATGAGTGTTAATCCTGGATTTGCAGGACAAACCTTTTTACCAACCATTTATAAAAAAATAGAACAATTAAAGCAAATTATTAATGAAAATAATTACCCTATTACTATTCAAGTTGATGGAAATATGAGCTACGAGACGATACCTAAAGTGATTGATAAAGGAGCAAATATGATTGTTTGTGGAACTTCTTCTATATTCTCGACAACCTCTAGTTTGAAGGATTCTGTACAGAATTTACAATGTATGATTAACAAATTCTCTAAAACATAACAAATATTATTTGGGGTGATGCCAGGCACTTCGTAGTTTTTTAGAGGGAAGTGGCTGGCCTTTTATTTTCGCATAGTCTGTATGTTTTACATTTTGTACAGTTCATTGTATCAAAATTTGGCATTGCGAACCAGTTATTAACGAGCTGCGATAAGAAAATGTAAGGATCGGATTTTTAAAATTTATAAACGGACATCAGGTTCCTTATTTGCTAAAGGAATCTCTCATTTACTAAGATATAACCTGAATAAGGAACTGTATGTCCGCATCCCCATGGAAAAGCAAAAATAGCGGATTGTATGTCCGTGAGCTATATAAAACGCTCAGAATTTAATTTCTGAGCGTTTTTGCTTGATTGTTATATTGCTAATTTTATTTTGGCCTTCTACATAGACCAGGAATAAGGAAGATATCGATGAAAAGCCAAATCCAAAGGACAACGAGCGGTACCCATCCAATAATCAGCCAAGTAGTTGCCCATCCCCCTAGACCAAGTAATAGTTGAGCGATCCCGCTGCCGACCCGTCCAGTATAGAAACGGTGAACACCAATTTGGCCGAAGAAGAACCATAATATATATGCTAAAGCAATGCTTCTTTGTTTCATGTTTTGCACCTCCTGTCTTATCATACGACGAAGATAGTATAGTACAGGGGAGTCATGATAGGATAGTAATTTGCTTATAAATTTATTTTCATGCATTAAAAACAGCTCTTGGTATAGAACCAAGAGCTGGTAATGTATATTTATATAATTTTTACATTAAGTCATAAACAGATTCCTCGAAATAGAGCCAGTGAAAATATTCAATCTGCTCGTCTGTCATGTTGAAAACTACTTCTTTGTTAAATTTGTTTTTCTCTAAAAGGTGTTCCATTTTGTAATTTCTCTCTAATTGGCTCATATTAAGTCCTCCTCTTAACTCCCAAATAAAAGGGATAATCCATTTTATTGAATGCGTTTTCATGTTGTTAATTACATTATACATCTCAATGTGAGATTATACAAATATCATTTTGAGAATGGTTTTGTGTGAAGTGATATGATGTAGTGATGGTTAAACTAAAGAATTAAGGTAATGGGCTCATGAAAAGGAAGTTAGCACTTAAATAGTAATGAAGCGAAATCTATCTCATAAACTATATTTAACCCTTTTCCTATGAAGAGGAAAAGAAGTAACTTAAAATAGTGTAAACGCTGACATACAATTAAACTAGAAAGGGGCAAGCAAAAGAAATGAAATTGCTAAATAAAAGAGAGGTGGAAATACTTCATTTATTAGCAAATAGTAAGGAATGCCAAACTGGTAAAAGCATTGCTTTATTACTGGAGGTTTCTTCTAGAACAATTAGAAATGATATGAAGAAATTAAATGCCGCATTAGAAAAGCATGGCGCCATGATAGTATCACATAAGGGGGTGGGATATGAGCTAGAGATTTGGGAGGAAGAAGTTTTCGATCAATTATATACGGAATACCTTGATACCGGTTCTAACCATTTAGATGGGAATGCAAACCATAGTGCTCATTTGGAAGATGAAATTGTGAAAAAATTACTAATGAACACATTAACGGATACTAGTATCCATCAGGAAGAGTTTGCGGAAGAATTATTTATCAGCTTGTCTGCCCTTAAGAGTTATTTACCTTTAGTCAAACAGAGAATGGCTGCATTTGATTTAAGTGTAACCACCGATAGATGTAATGGAATTAAGATTACAGGTAATGAAGATAAGATCAGATACTGTATTTCAGAGTATTTATTTAATCATCCGACCTCGCATATTTATCATGATTTATTTCCGAAAAATGAGATCGACCGTTTAAAGGAAATCACTCTAAATGCCTTATTAAAACACCAATTGAAATTAACAGATACAGCGTTAGAAAATCTCATCATTCATATGGAGATTACGATTAGAAGGTTTATGAATAAAAAGCCACTCAAATGGAAGGTCGATGATATAGAAAATATGAAAGGAACGAAAGAGTTTAAAGTCGCTAGTGACATTTTGAATGATATAAAAGAAACCCTTCATATTGATATGTATGACGAGATTTACTATATCACCCAGCACCTTTTGGCTAGCAGCAGATTATCGGGAAGCTATATTGATTCTAAAGAATACAAAAGAATAGAACAGATACTGCAGCATGTAATCGAAGAGATAAAAGAGAAAACTTCTATCGATTTTAGGGAAGATCAAAAGTTAATGGAAGGTTTAATTATTCATCTAAAAGTTGCCTTTAAAAGAATTGCCTATCAAATGAACATTCGAAATGAGGTTTTAAATAGCATTAAGAACAATTACCCACTTGCCTTTCAACTAGCGGTGATTGCGAGTCAAGAGATTTATAAGAGAACTAGTTTAGAGATTGATGAAAATGAAATAGGGTTTCTAGCGATTCATTTTGGAGTTGCCTTAGAGAAAAAAGGTTTAAATAAACAACAAATCAAAAAAATTATGATTGTATGCGGATCAGGTCTTGCAACCGCATCGTTAATCAGAGAGAAGATTTTAAATAACTATGGCCAACAAGTAAGTATAGTAGAAACAATTAGCTTAGCCGAACTACGTGAAGACATGCTTGATAAAGTGGATCTTGTGGTTTCGACTGTTCCGATCACTCATATTCATTCAGAAAAAATAGTGAAAATCAACCCAATTATTAGTCATAAAGATCTATCGACGATTAAAGCTAGAGTATTAGATGAACACAGTGATCAGAATATAAACAGTTACCGAAACATATATAAGCAGGATCTTTTTTTCAAAAATGTAGATTTATCTACTAAAGAAGAAGTTCTTCATTATATGACAGATGTGATGCAGCAGAAAAACTATATTGATTCCTATACGAAAGATTCCATTTTTGAACGAGAACAGATGGCATCAACGGAACTCTGTCACCTTCTAGCTATTCCACATCCGCTAGATAATAACATGACTAATACAGTTATTGCAGTATGTATTTTACAGAAACCAATTGTATGGGATAAAGAGAAAGTGCAAGTAGTGATTGTATTAAGTGTTCCAAAAAATCAGCAAAAAAGATGGGAAATGATGTTTAAACAACTCTACCATTTCTTAATAGAAGACTTCGGTATCACTAAACTTATATCGGAGTATAGTTATGAAGATTTTTTAAGGAATTTATCAAAGTATAAGGAGTAAAGCATATGTATGGGACTTATTTTACCGAAGATAATGTCCAATTTAATGTAGAAGCATTAGATTGGCGAGACGCTATTGAAAAAAGTGTCTCACTATTAAGGGAAAATGGGTTTGTGAATCGGGAGTATGCAAGTGAAGTCATCAAAAATGTGGAAGAGTATGGGCCTTATATTGTGATCTCACCTGGTATAGCCATCCCGCATACAAGACCTGAAAATGGTGCATTGAGAGTAGGAGTTAGTCTGATTACGTTAAAATATCCTATTTATTTTGAAGGTATAGAAGCACCTGTCAAAGTGATGATCAGCTTTTCAGCGACCGATCACCATAAGCACTTAGAGATCATTAAAATGATTGTCAATATTGTGGAGAATGGGTTAATTGATAACATCTCTAACATTGATTCGGTAAATGATTTAAATAATCTAATTGGAGAGGATAACAGATGAAAAAAGCAGCTCTGATTACAAGTGGAGGAGATGGCGCTGGGATCAACTCTGCAATTGAGATGATTTCGAGGTGTAAGGGAATCGACTTGTATGGGTTTGATGGAGGCTATGACGGGATCCTTCAACATGAACCGATTCATCTTACTTCAGCGTATTGCGAAAACCGTGCTTTAGATGGCAGGCACATCGTAAGAACCGCAAGAAGTAAACTCCCATATTCCAAAGAGGGGCGGGATAAGCTTCATCAAAAGCTTCGTTCAGATGGCTTTGAATATCTCATTGTATGTGGTGGAAATGGTTCGCAAAAAGCCGCTCAATTATTAAATACGGAAGGAACAAAAACCATATTTCTGCCCATGACGGTAGATAATGATGTGAATGGAACTGATTACACGATTGGATATGATACAGCTTTAAATCAAATATTTGAGGTGCTTTTTGGATTGCATGATACAGCTTCCAATATGCCAGGTAGAATTTTTATGGTTGAAGTTTTAGGTGGTAAAGCAGGAAATCTAGCATTGGAAAGTGCTGTTGCTGGGGCGTGTGATGTAGCGATTATACCGGAATGTTCGACTAATAGAAATAGTATTGCATCACTTGTACAAGAAAAGCTTCAACATAAAAAGTCAGTTATTATCATGTGTTCAGAATCCGCCTATGAAGAGAATAACTATCAAGATGGAAATCAAGGAGTATCATTTGATATTGCGGAAACCATTCAAGAAAAAACAGGAGTTCGAGTGCGAAAGTCGATTATGGGTTTTTATATAAGAGCTGGAAAGCCGTCCTTTCGGGATGCACACATTGCCTCTAGAATGGGGGGGCAAGCAACAAAATGTATACAGGAAGGAGTGTCTGGAGTGATGATTGGTGTACAAGGTGACCAAGTGCTGCCTATTAAATTGGATACGGTGATAGATACTGCCAATGGGATAAATCCATCTTTATTGGAAATAGCGAATCAACATCAAATGCTTGTTTATTAAAAGGAGGTGAAAAATATGTTGAACATTCTAGTTGTATGTGGAGCTGGGCTAGGTAGTAGTTTTGCTTGTCAAATGAGTGTAGAAGCAGTTCTTCAGGATTTAGGCGTAAAGGCATCCGTAGACCATTCCGATATTTCTTCTGCTGCTGGTTCTAGAGCAGATATTATCATCTCAGGGAAAAACTTTGAATCTCAGTTTATGAGATATGATCTGCCGATGGAGTTAATATTCCTAGATCGTTTAGTAGATAAAAACGAAATTAAAGAAAAATTAGTTCCCGTTTTAGAAGCAATAGGAAAGCTATAAAGAACAGGGGAGGGTTATGAATGGGCATTATAGATTTTATTATTGATAGTGTTTTAACGCAGGCTTCCATTACTATTGCTTTGATTGCATTTATAGGTTTGTTATTACAGCGGAAAGATTTTGGCGAAGTGATGTCTGGCAGTTTTAAAACAATGCTGGGTTTCTTAGTTCTTTCAGCTGGGGCATCTATCATTGTGAATTCTCTTATATACTTTGGAAAAATCTTTTCTGAAGGCTTTGGTATGCAAGGGATAGTCCCATCTATAGAAGCGATTAACGGTCAAGCAATGAATGATTTAGGGCTTGGCAACCAAATTGCGATTACCTTCTTAGCGATCTTTGTAGTTAATATCATTCTCGCTCGTTTTACCAAATGGAAATATATCTTTTTAACAGGGCAAGCCATCTTGTGGATGGCAACCATGACAACGGTATTTGGCAGTGTTGCAGGATTTTCTGGCATATCGTTAATTCTGATGGGCGGTTTAGTTGGTGGATTCTTCGCAGTTGCCATGCCTGCCATAGCACAGCCAATTGTTCGCAAAATTACTGGAACCAATGAGATTGCCTTAGGACACTTCTGTACCATCGGTTATGTTTTTGCTGCTGGAATTTCCAAAGTGATTGGGAAAGGATCGAAGTCTACGGAGGATATTAAATTTCCGAAAGGGCTTGGATTTTTATCCGACACGTACCTGTCTGTAGCGTTTGTCATGATTCCATTATATATGATAACGGCGGCTTTTGCAGGTGCTAGCTTTGGTGCTGAATTATCTGGAGACGTGAACTATTTAGTATATGCTTTCTTGCAAGCAGTAGAATTTGTTGTGGGTGTTTATGTATTACTAGCTGGTGTACGGCTATTATTGGCAGAAATTGTGCCAGCCTTTAGAGGTATTGCGTTAAAAGTCGTTCCAGATGCCAAACCAGCACTGGATTGCCCAGTTCTGTTTCCATATGCTCCAAACGCTGTAACTGCCGGTTTTGTTACGACAACGATCGGTACTGTGATTGCCATGTTTGTCCTTCCTTGGTTTGGGTTAGCGATGATTTTACCAGGCATGTTAACCAACTTCTTCGCTGGCGGGACAGCGGGTATATTCATGAATGCCGTAGGAGGAAGAAGAGGTGTGCTCTTTGGAGGGATTGCCCATGGATTCTTTATTACCTTACTGCCTGCATTACTTGTGCCGCACTTTAATAGTTTTGGCTTTGTTAATACTACCGCAACCGACGTTGATACAGTAGGTGCTGCGCTAGTCTTCCAATGGATTATTAGTCCAATCATGAGTCTATTTTCATAGAGAGGATGGCATAGATGTTTTTTAAAAAGAAGAAAAAGGTAAAAAATCAATCCCAACACGATCAACCTAAAAAAAATAAACAGCAGTTAACCGAAGAAATAGATTGGCAATTAGCTAAATTGGAAAAGGCAGATGGTAATGAGCGAATAGAAGTGTTAAATAAGTTAGGAAGTTTATATTTTGAACTACATGAGTTTGACAAAGCAATTGAATATTATGAAACAAGCATTTCAGAGAATAAAACTCTAGGTAAGGCATTTACAGACTTAACCAAGCTTTACAATATCAAAAGAAAAGAAGCAACAGTGGAGAATGATAAGGAAAAAGTGCAAGGGTACTTACAAAAATCAGATGAATTAATGAAATTAACGAAAGATTCTATTAGGGGAAGAGTATAGAAAGGAGTTTCACATGTTAAAAAGTCTAAAGCAGCTATTTGAAGAAAATGAAGGGAAACGAGCGATTGGTTCATTTAATGTCCACTGTTTAGAAATGTTGCCCGCAATGTTAGAGGGGGCAAAAGAATTGAATGTTCCGATTATTATTCAAACCTCACCCGGGACTGCTGCGTATATTGGTTTTGACTTATTAGTATCTAGTATCGAAACACTAGCGGAAAGGTTAGATGTCGATGTATGCTTGCACATGGATCACTGTAAAGATATTGAAGTACTAAAAGAGGCGATCCATGCAGGGTATTCATCGGTAATGTATGATGGTTCCAGTCTCTCGCTAGATGAAAATATCCAAAATACTAGAACAGTCGTCGAGTATGCCAATGCTAAGAATGTTTCGGTAGAAGGAGAGGTTGGGACAATAGGCGGTGCTGAAGAAGGAGTAGTAGTTTCTGAAGACGAAGCCATCTATACGAAACCAGAAGACGCTTATCGATTTGTCAGAGAAACAGGTGTAAATGCATTAGCTGTAGCAATTGGAACCACTCATGGACAATATAAATCAAAAGCCAAGATAAATTTTGCATTACTAGAAGAGCTTTCAGCGAATATGCCAGATGTCGGCATGGTCCTTCATGGCGGAACTGGAGTTTCTGATGAAGACATGAGAAGGTGTGTGTCATTAGGAATGAAAAAAGTAAATGTTGGAACAGAGCTAAATAAATCATATATCGAGGAAGTAAATAGAACCTTTGCCGAGGCCACTCCATTAACTTCCTTAAGGAAACTTCTATTACCTGCCAATAATAGAATAAAAGATATCGTGATCGAAAAATCCGCACTGTTCCAACTAATGTAAATTTATTATAACATATTAGAGTATGGGGAAAGCAACTTATCGAAAAGATCAAGCGATAAGTTGCCTTTTTCTTGTGTGTCTCTACAAAAGTTTTTGCTGAAATAAGGCGGTTTTTGTCGTTTAATAAAAAGTTTATTAAATCATTTTAGAAAGTGTTGACTTTCCAATTTTCCTGCTGTATATTGTAAAGAAACCGGTTACATAATAAAAGAAAGAGTTGGAGAAATTATGGAGCACAAGTCAATAACCATTTATGATATTGCAAAGGAAGCACAAGTTTCTTCCGCGACTGTTTCAAGAGTGATCGCTGGAAATTATCCCGTAAAGGAAGAAACAAGAAAAAAAGTGATAGATATCATTCACAAATATGATTTTCAACCTAATGCTGTAGCGAGAAGTCTATCAAAGAAAGAAACCAAAATGATAGGATTTATTTTACCTGACATAACAAATTCTTTTTTCTCGCAAGTGTTTATTGAAGCAGAAAAATATGCCTTAACGAAAGGATATACTCTTTTATTATGTAATTCCATGAATAATAGTGAGATGGAATCAAAATATCTGAAAATACTTGCCGAACGTCAAGTAGAAGGTATTATTTTAATGGGTGGAAGAATTAATAAAGCACTCCCTGACGTAATGGAAGTGAATGAATTATCACAAGTGATGGATAAAATGCCCGTTTTGATGATTAATGGAAAGATTGATGGGCTTGATTGTTACAGCATTCGAACGGATGAAGCTCATGGAATCGAAATCATTATTGATCATTTAGTCAGTCAAGGGCATGAAAAAATTGGACTTATTGGCGGTATAGAAGGGATCACAACTACTGACATTAAAGTCGAAGCATATAGAAATGCCTTAACAAAATACGGTTTACCAATCAGAGATAGCTGGCAAATCTATAGTGGTTTTGATATTGAACGAGGAGAAGAAGCAATAAACAATTTAATCGAGGTCAATAAAGAAGATTTACCAACAGCGTTAATTGGAATCAATGATTTGGTCATAATAGGTGCCTTAAAAGAATGCAGAAGAAAAAAAATAAACCCATTCGCTTTTGTAGGTTTTGATAATACAGATTTAGCTAAAAATTCGAATCCTGAATTGACGACTGTAAGTCATCCGTATAAAGAGCTGGGGGAAAATGCAATAGATTTACTTATTCAACCTCAACTGAATCAAAAGAAAAGTGAAAATAAAGACATACTTATGGAACCTTATTTAGAAGTAAGAGAATCGTGCAGAAAAATTTTTATAGAAAAATGAGGGTTATATGTCGTTCGTTTTAGCAACCGGTTACCAAATATTCATACATCTATAGCAACCGGTTTCTGTAAGAGTATTTTTTAAACAGTATATAGCAACCGGTTACTGAAAGGGGATGATGCCATGATGGATACTTTTAAAACAGCACAAACTATTGAAGGATTTGGCGCTTCCGGAGCTTGGTGGTCACAAGACATTGGAGGTTGGAGTGATCAAAATCGCAAAGAAATCATTGATCTATTATTTGATCGAGATGCCGGAATAGGGTTATCCATCTATCGCTATAACATAGGAGCAGGTTCGGGAGGAGATATTGCTGATTCGTGGAGACGCACGGAATCTTTTGAAGTAGAAAAAGGGGGTTATGATTGGGATAAAGATGAAAATGCGATAAGGGTACTAAAAGAGGTTTATCAGAAAGGTGTCCAACATTTCATAGCATTTGCCAATAGTCCTACAGCCAGAATGACGAAATCAGGATCTGTTACTGGTGAAGAACAAGGAATGTCCAACTTAAGAGAGGATATGTATGAAGATTTCGCACAGTATCTTATTGATGTGACCAATCAATTGATTGAAGAGGAAGGGATTCCAATTACCTATTTAAGTCCTATTAATGAGCCGCAATGGGATTGGAAACAGGAAAAAGGGCAAGAGGGATGTCATTACTCTCCCGAAGAGTGTGTGAACCTATTAAAGATTTTACATAATAAAATGAAAGAACAAACTGATACTTCCTTTAAAATAGCAGCTATTGAAGCAGGTGAATGGAAAACAGCGCAAAAATATGTTGATCACATATTTCAAGATAGCGAATTAATGACAGCGCTTACTCATTTTGATGTCCACTCCTATTGGTCTGAAGCAAAGGATAAAATTCAATTGGCTGATTATATGAAAGAAAATTTTCCCTCTATTTCATTAACCATGAGTGAATGGACGGAAATGAAACAAAAGCGAGACTATGGAATGGATTCAGCATTAGTACTCGCTAACACGATACATGATGATTTGACTCTAGCAAACGTTACCTCCTGGCAATATTGGATTGCTGTTTCTAAATATGATTTTCGGGATGGATTAATATATACCAATGCTGGAACAGAAGATATAGAAGAAACCAAGAGATTATGGGCAATGGGGAACTATAGTAAATTTATTCGGCCAGGCGCAAAGCGAATCATCCTATCGGAAGAACACAACAACACCAAAACCTCCGCATTTTACGATGAGAAGCTGCATCAATTCATTTATGTGGTGATCAATAATGATCCCAAACAAAAAAGTATCAAACTAAAGGGTGATCTATTAAATCAATTTGACTATATAGAATTATTTGAAACTTCTGAAAATTATAACTTAGCCAAGGTTCATGAAGGAGTTAGTAAAGAAACCTTTGATATACCGCCAAAAAGTGTCACAACTATTCTATTTAGAGTTAATAAATAAACTTTTTCCAAAACGATTTTCATCCTACATTTTGAAAAAACTCCAAGTTAGAAATCGTATAACATCTACAAATCAACACCACTGTTTAAACCACAACTTTTGTTTTTAGCAAATCCATTACTAACAAGACTTTTCATATGAAATTCATTTAAGGGGGTGATGCTGCCATTTAGCATCAGAAGTAAATGAATGGTATTTATGATGAAAAATCTACAATTAGGGGGAAGAATGAATGAGAAAAACAAGTATATTTCTTTTCGGTTTGTTCGCAATGATATTAGTACTTAGTGCATGCAGCTCTAATGATGACGATGTAGACGGAGATGGTGGTGGCAACGAAGGAAGTGAAGATGAAGACGTCGTAACACTTTCTTTCTGGAATAGATATCCAGAGCTTAGAGGTGGATTTGAACAGTTAATTGAAGAATTCGAAGCAGAACACCCAGATATAAAAATTGAAAGACAAGAAACACCAGAGCCTGAAACACAGCTTCGTACCGCACTATCTGAAGGAGACCTACCAGATATGTGGACTAATATCGTAGAAATGTCTGAATTAGTAGAAGTAGATGCGGTGAAAAATTTAGATGAAGTATTTACAGACGAAGTGAAAGCCCAGTTCCAAGATGGGACATGGTATGAAAATGGAACGACTGTAGATGGATCTGTTTACGGTTTTCCATTGGCATCACCAAAAAGTAAAGCAATGATTATGTACTATAATAAAGATGTTTTTGACATGTTAGGGCTAACGGAAGATGATATTCCTGAAACATGGGAGGAATTTAAAGAGCTTGGTCAACAGATTAGAGAGGATTCAAATGGCGGTGTCTATCCAATCGTATGGAACAATCCTGGTTGGGCTAATGAGCAGTTAGTCTCTATGATGGGAACAGCTATTACACCAGAAGTACCTTGGCAAGAAAATTTAAAAGAAGGTGAACCACAAGTATTGACAGAAGGTAAAATCGAAAGCGCTAAATTTTTAAAAGAATTGCTAGATGAAGACCTAATGGCTCCTCAAAGTGTGGAAATTGGCTTAGGGGAAGCGGAAGCAACCTTCTCTGTTGGTCAAAGTGCTTTCTTATGGAGTGGTGACTGGGTAGGAAGACAGCTATTCGTTGAAACGGAATTTGAAAATTGGGGTGTCGCTCCACTTCCAACCAAAGATGGTAAACCATATTATTATCGGGCAGGTTCAGAAGCAACAAGTATTCGTGTAAATAACGATACAGAGCATTGGGAAGAAGTAAAAACATTCCTAGAGTACTCCCTTGAAAACCTTCACAGAATTGTTTATGTGAATACAGGTGCTGGTCTCCCTGCTAAAAAAGATGTAGGCGGCGAACCTCCATTTGAACAATATCAAGACATTTTAGAGTTAGAAAGTGAATTAGCTATTCCAGTACCAAAACCAGCAGAATTTAATCCAGAGACGGTTGAGTTTAATAAAGCCTATCGAAATAAATTAGACGTTGGCGGTATTGGTGATGCTGTCGTGGGTTATCTCACTGGCAATATTGATGATCTCGAAGCAGAAGTAGGAGAAATTGATCAAGCAATGAAAGATGCTTTCTATGAAACTTTGGATGAATATCCAGAAGTTTCTCAAGAGGATTACATGTATCCAAACTGGGAACCTTTCGAACCTTATACAGTAGATAAATATGATGAGTTAAGGTAAGTACCATATAAATTACTATAGTCTAGTTTTGCTAGACTATAGTAATTTTATCCTTTTCATATCATTCCATTAGAAAGGATGAGGGTGTTTTGGCTAAAAATCTAGAGTTAGAACAGAAACAAAAGGCGGAGTCAAATTCCAACCTTAAAACATTAAAAAGAAAAAAAACTATATGGGCGTATATTTTTCTGGCCCCGCAAATTTTAGTATTCTTTATTTTCTCCGCGTACCCAATCGTCATGAGTTATGTGTATTCCTTTTATGAGTGGACGGGAATTGGGCCATTAGAAGATTTTGTAGGTCTTGGGAATTACCAACAGTTATTATCTTCTCCACGATTTTGGAATTCGGCGTTAATTTCGATTTACTATATTTTAGGAACAACGGTGCTAGGTGTTGGGGGAGCTTTGATCCTAGCTATTATTCTGAATGATCAAAAGATGAATGGAAAAGGCTTTTACCGAGCGATATACTTCCTGCCTGTTGTAACAACTACAGCGATTGTTGGGATTATCATGGGAAATATCTTCGGTATTACTGGTTTTTTTAACCAATTCCTTTTGAATTTTAATATTATTGATAAACCGATTCCATGGTTAACAGACCCTGTCCTTGCTTTAATCATCTTAATTGTGGTTGGATCTTGGAAAGGGCTTGGAATTAACATGGTTTATTGGCTAGCTGGTTTACAATCGATTCCTAATGAATTATATGAATCTGCCCAACTCGATGGAGCAGGATTCTGGTCTACCTTAAGACACATTACATTACCTCTGTTAAAACCGATGGCTGCGGTTATTATCTTATTATCACTAGTAAGCGGGATCAATGCATTTGACTTAGTTAAAACACTAACAAACGGTGGTCCAAACTTCGCAACAGAAACAATGGACCTATTTATCTATAATTATGCCTTTTCAAGCCAACTTGGCGGTGGACAAGTTCGAATGGGATATGCTTCGGCTGCGGGTGTTTTACTAGGTTTATTTACCTTCGTCATCAGTATGATATTTGGTGCTGCATCCTTTGGTAAACAGATTATGAAACTAAAAGGAAACAAAAAGAGCAAAGGTGGTGTAAAAGCATGATTTCAACTAAATCAGCGCGCCTTGTTATACATGTATTTTTAGTCCTTTTTGGTCTTGTTTGGATTTATCCTTTCATATGGATGGTGTTTTCTTCCTTAAAAACAAATCAAGAATTTTTAACAAGTGGTACAAAACTCATGCCAGAAGGAGAGTTTCAATGGGAAAATTACACAGATGCTTGGTTTACAGCAAATTTTTCCGGCTACTTTTTAAACACTGTCATTTTTACCGTAGCAACGGTTATGATTGTCATTATTCTATCCTCCTTAACAGGATATGCGTTAGGTAGAATTGATTTTCCAGGTAAAAAAACGATTATGGTTTGTGTTGTTGCGATTATGTTTATTCCGAAAGGCTACACCATTATCCCATTATTCAAGTTAGTAAATTACATGGGGCTGGATGATTCAATTCTTGGTATTATTGTTGCAGAGGCCTCTGGTGCTCACGTATTGTTTATTTTAATGTTTGCCTCTTTCTTTGCCAATTTGCCAAAATCGATTGAGGAAGCAGCGGAAATTGATGGCGCTGGATTTTTAACGATCTTCACCAAAGTGATGCTGCCGTTAAGTATGCCAATCGTAGCCACAACGGCGATCATGCAATTCATTTGGACTTGGAGTTCTTTCTTAGTACCTCTCGTATTAACGATTAGTAAACCAGAGCTGAGAACCTTAGCAGTAGGGATGCAAAACTTTGTTCAAACATATGCAGTGGATTTCTCCGGTATGGCTGCGGGTGCAACTATTTCCTTAATACCAGTAATGACTATCTTTATTATCATGCAAAGATACTTTATTGAAGGGGTAGCAGGAGCTGTTAAAAGTTAAGGATTTCTTAAATAGATGGAGGATTATTCCCACAGAAGTACGTTTATCAAGTCACTCTTTATAGACATTCCTGTGGGACATCTTTCTATTTCCCAAAAGAAAGGTATGATACAGGTGAATGGTTTTGGGTCTACATTTATTTATAAGTTCTCAGAGTGGATCATGCGGTTATGTTTTTTAAATTTACTATGGATTTTTTTCACCATTATAGGAATAGGATTTATAGGTTTATTTCCGGCTACAGTGGCCATGTTTACGATTGTTAGGCATTGGATTAAAGGGGATACTGATCTACCAATTTTTCAGACATTTTGGAAATCATTTAAAGAAACCCTTTTAAAAGCGAACATACTCGGATATATAAGTGTCATTGGTGGAGTTGTATTATATTTGGATTACGCCCTAGTTAAAAATACGAACGGTCCTTTTAGTATGATAATGATGCTTTTGTTGGTAACTGTTTCTTTTTATTATTTCATGGTAACATTTTTTCTCTTTCCCGTTTTCGTGCATTTTGACGTGAAGTTAAGGGAATGTTTTAAATATGCTTTCATTATTGGCGCTTCTTATCCGTTGCGAACCTTATATATGGCGTTTGCTGTCTTTGTCATCTATTATGTAACCGTATCCTACCCGGTTATCTTTTTATTTTTCTCAGGCAGTGTATTAAGCTTACTGATGATGCGTTTTACATATGTCGCTTTTGAGAAAGCGGAAGCGAAAAATAATAAGAATAACCTGGCCGAATCTGTCCAAGCGTGATATGGAATAAATTTAGAAGCATACCCTATAAATAAAAGGGTATGCTTTTTGTCTATTCTTAGAAATGGTTTAATGCATCGTGGAAGCTGTAACTTTTTCTTCTTTCTTAACTGGAATGGATAGTTGAGTTGTTTCTAAGCCTTCAGACTTGACCGTCACTGAAATGGTGCCTTCTTCTGTTTTGGAACGAAGAAAAGCTACGAGTTTGCCTTGGTAAGCTTTTCTATTATTGGAATTGTATGTTTGTAAGTCTTTGACATTGCCACTTTCCATTCCGATTAATTCTCCGGGTCCTTCAACAGAAAGCTCGATTCGATTATCGGCAAGATAAACAGGATTTCCATTCTCATCAGTAATTTGCATTTCCATATGCGTGATATCCTGGCCATCCGCTTTCAATTCTGGATAGTCTATTTCGATGTCTAGCTTCTTAGGGGCTGAAGCCGTCACAAGCTCATGTGTATGTTTGTTGCCATTACGATCTTTTGCCACTACTTTTAATACCCCTTTTTCAAAAGCAATGTCCCAGCTAAGGTAGCTTCCATCTTCACTCATTTGTTGTGTTCCTAAGGATTTATCATTAAGAAATAATTCTGCTTCTTGGCAGTTGGTATAGCAAAAGACTGCAAGCTCCTCTCCATCCTTCCAGTTCCAGTGAGGATCTCCCTGCCATCTAGGGTTCCGTTCTGATTCAAGAGCGTATTTTGGCATTGCTGCTAAGTATACCATTGGCTCCTTACTCCAAAAACTTTGGCGGTAATAATAGCTAGACTTTTTGTTACCGGCAAGGTCTAAGAATCCAGCCGGAGCAGCTCTTACCGGCCAGCCCTTTGCTTCTCCCAAATAATCGATGCCTGTCCAGATAAATTGAGCACAGATGGCATCATTGTCTCTTACCTTTAACCATGCATCATAACCAGGTTTGTTTTCACTGCCATAGATGACATGGTCTGGATACTTTTCGAGATCGTCTTCATAAAGATGTTCTTTATAATTGTAGCCGACAACATCCAATGCCTGTGCGTAACCAGTTAGATTGGACAGCTCTGGAAATGCCAAAGCAGATGTAACCGGTCTTGTCGTATCACACTCTTTCACATATTGGACAAGACGTTTCGCAATAGTTGTGAGTCTTTCCGCATTTGGTTTATTTGGATCATAGATTCTTTCCGCTGCCGGTTTCTTCGAATCATTATTTCCTGTCATGGTTTCGAAAGAAGGATGACAATATGGATCGTTCGGATAATCGATTTCATTCCCGATGCTCCACATAATAATTGATGGGTGGTTTCTGTCCCTTAATACCATTTCTTTAAGATCTGTTTCTCCCCATTGTGGAAAATCTTCATAATATCCGTAATGTTTAGGCGGATACACATTGTGTCCATTAAACCATTTGTTTTTCACACCTTCCCACTCGTCAAAGGCTTCATCCATCACAAGAAAGCCCATGCTGTCACATAGATCAAGCAAGTTTGATGCTGGAGGATTATGACTCATTCGAATCGCATTACATCCCATTTCTTTCAGGGCTTTCAGTCTTCGAACCCATACTTTTTTCGGAACAGCTGCTCCTAATCCACCGGCATCATGGTGAACACAAACTCCTTTTATTTTCATATTTTCATCATTTAAGAAGAAACCTTTTTTCGGATCAAATGAAAAGGATCGAATACCGGTTACAGTTGTTACATTGTCGATAACCTGATTGTTTTTGATAATTTCTGTTTTGACTGTATATAGATACGGGTTTTCAGGCGACCATAGTTGGGGTTCTTTTACATTAATCGATTGGTCCACATGTAAATTGGATTCTGCTAAAATATTAGTGATCTCTGAGGAGGAACCTACAGCCTCTCCATTTTGATCCAAGAGTGTATTTTTTATTTGAATATTCTCTGGATTACTTGTCTCATTGGTTAATTGCACATTCACTGCTACTGTAGCTTGTTCCACTGATACCTCTGGTGTTGTCACAAATACGCCATATTGGTCAATATGAATGGGGTCTGTGATAGTAAGATAGACGTCACGATAGATACCAGAACCTGTAAACCACCTGGAATCCGCAATATCTTTATGGTTCACCTTAACCGATATCACATTGTCTCTTTCAAAGGTAACAAAATCTGTAATGTCGTATGTAAAAGTACTATAGCCAAAAGGTCTTTTTCCAATGTAGTAGCTATTACACCAAACTTGTGAGTTATTATAGATACCTTCAAAGGTAATATAAACTTTTTTTCCTTTTAATTCAGAAGGAAGCTTAAAATTTTTCCGATACCATCCTGTACCTCCGGCTACGTAACCAGTTCCGCTTGAGTGCTCCTTTGAAAAAGGTTCTTCAACAGACCAGTCATGAGGAAGGGTGATATCACGCCACTCGGAATCGTCATGGCCTTTGTACCATGCTTTCGGTTCATCTCCTCGAGAAAATTTCCAATCTAAGTTTAGGTTACTTACGATTCTAGCTTCTTTCATCTATTTTCTCTCCTCTCTTTTATTTCTCTGTCATTTAGTATGTTGTGTCGAAGAATGCATTCACATAATTGTGATGTATGAAATTTTGGTCTGGATGCAGGATGAAGATTTGAAGAGATTTTATCATGGTGTACAATCTTCTGTAAGAACCTACTGATGAAAGTATCTCTTTATGTTATAGTTAATATAATTATAGCGTTTTCATAGAAAATATTAAATATATTATATTGCTAGAAATATACACAAAATTGCTATAAAGGGGGGAGTATATGATCAGTATCTCTGGAAATATATCGGATAAATGGGAGGAAGATGGAATTGAAGATAAGGACCGTTCGCTTTCTGTAAATTGTTGTGGGTACCAAAAATTAATCACGAAGCATTTGACTCGAAAACGTGATAAAGGTAGGTTAGATTTTCAATTAATCTATATAGTTGGTGGTAAAGGTACTTTTTATATGGAGAACGGGACAAGGCAGGTATCGAATGGACAGCTAGTCTTGTATGCTCCTAATGAACCGCAACATTATGATTATGATGCGAAAGATTTTACCGAAGCGTATTGGATTCATTTTACGGGATATGAGGCTTATGAATACTTGAACCAATTTGGGTTATTACATCCATCTATTCATTCAGTTGGAGTGAAAGATAAGATTATATCAGTGTTTGAGGAAATCATTCATGAATTAAACATGAACAAACCCTTAAGCGAATATATGACAAGCGCAAAACTATTAGAGTTACTTGCGCTATTAGGGAGAAATCTACGGAGTAAAGAGAAAGATAAAAAGTTTCATTATGAAGATATCAATAACATCATTCAATACATGCATGAACAGTATAGTCAAATCTTGCTTACAGAAGATCTTGCTAAATTATGTAACTTAAGTGTGTACCGCTTTATTCATAAATTTAAAGCAGTAACTGGTACCACGCCAATAAAATATATAACAGATATACGTATAAACGAAGCAAAAAGACTATTATCCGAAACGTCGTTTAATGTTTCAGAAGTTGCTATGATCGTAGGGTATGAAAATCCTTTATATTTCAGCAGAGTGTTCCGGAAAGTAGTTGGCATGCCGCCAAGCAGATACAAGGAGCAGTTTTAGTTTTTTTGCGACAGGGAAAGATAAAGATGCATTACGGAGATGTTAGTTAAGGAATTTGTCCATTTTTTTCATAAATAAGATTAGAGAGCATAATCTGTTTTAGAATGTATCTTCATGACTTGTTCTTTCTCATAAAAAATTATAAGTAATAAATGTTAAAAAGAAAGGTGAAGGCAGGAAGATCGAAGGACACAAAAGTGTTCGACTAACATTTAACGAAATAATGATAGAGCACCTAGATTGGTGCTTTTTTATTTCAGGTGTTCTAATCTCTAAATTTATTATAAGTAGAATGAGGGATATTATGGCTCGACTTATAAGAGAAACGACTAGGACTTTCAAATTCTTGGCTTTCCTTGACATTGTCTGTGTATTTTTTGCGGTGTTTTTCTTTATAAGTGCAATATTAGAAGGATTCCCTAACGATCTTATCATCCCAAGCTGGCAAATATATCTTTTTATATTTTTGCTTGGATTAACTAGTTTGTTCTCCTTCATGTGTAAAATGATGGAATGTGATCGTGGTATTAGTTTTGCAGCTTATTCTGTCTTAAGTTTTATTTTCTTTATCATGATTTACTACACTCCGCTATTTTTAGAATTTGCAAAAAGCTATTGGACTTTTTGGTCAGTCGGAATTTTGGTGGTTTTATCTATCGTATTGGGTATACGTGCTCTAGTAAAAGAGTATACCACTTCCTTCTGTACTGGGTTTTTCGTTTCTTTTTGGAGCTCGATTGCTTTTTATTTTTATTATGAAAAATTAAGCATTTTGCAATCTCTCATAATGTCGATTCAGTCATGGTGGTTATGTCTTATGATAGCAATCGTATTTCGTTTTATTTTGCAATCTCGTTTGATCTACTCTTATGAAGTAGTTTCGCATAGCCTTGATGATTGGATTCTGCCCAATTATTATAATCGTAATATTCATGATGACACGAAAGAAGAACAGAAAAATAGTTGGATTGACACAATAGAGGATGAAAAACCTTATGCATACCATTCAGCATCTGAAGCCTTACGCAAGCAAAAAGATTCGGGAACAGTGAACAATACCGGAGAATTCCATGATAAAACGAAATCAGATAGTATGAAAGATACGGGGGAGGTTGATGGATAATAAAGTCAGCGTGATGTAAGAAAAGTCGTCTGGGAATACTCACCTAAACCATCAACTAGATTTTTTTGCAGTTGTATCTGCCCATCTTCTAGTCTTTTTTGTCCTTGTTTTAAGTCATCGATATCAGTACGGATTTCTTTTAATTCATTAACGTTAGTACGCATTTCTTTTAGTTCATTAAGAACTTGATTCCATACCACAGAAAGAATTATTGATCATGTAAATGATAGAACGGAAGTCTTAAATAAGCGGGTGTTTAAATTGGAATCAGACGTAGAAAGGTTAAAGAGATAAGGGATGTCCCCATTTGATCGCTCCTTTTCTTAAGTTCCCCATATCTGCTTCTTCCCGATAAAAAACATATTCAACGTAATCTATATATATTCATTCTTTCATCAATCACTTCTCTGGATTCTTAATTGATTGTCTTTTAATCCTATTATTCAAGTTAGAATATATTAGAGGAATCTTCTATATATTACCATACCATAAGCTTTCATTGATTAATAATATGAATACCCATAAGCCATCCGACCTATTATAAAGAAATCCCCGTGAATATCAATCTAATACTATTGTTGTGTTTTTAAAAAAAAGCGCCCGACCTCTGATTTTTAATGGTTTTCCTCTGTTTTTTTGAATGACGAAAGGGGTTGTCCTTGTTATAATGCTTTGCACGAAGGGAGGACCGAGCAAGTGTAGCCAGATCATTGTTGTTAAAATTGAAAACGTTCTCTTATTCCGGTCTGGTTGGGGAAATTCCAAAAATTAGAGGAGTGATTATTTGAAAAAGGGATTGTTCACAAAAAAAGTAGTTAGTTCGATTACAGCTACGACTTTACTTCTTTCGGGTGCAGCCAGTGTCTCAGCAAATGATTATCATACAAAGCAACAGCCAGATTTTACAGAAAGTGTTCAACTAGAAAACTTAGACAGAGGGTTAGTCGCTGCTTCTACCTCTGAAGGTATATTTTTAAGTTGGCGACTTTTAGCAAATGAAGTTGCAGGGTATTCAGATAGCGGATTAACAGGCGTTGATTTTAATGTCTATCGTAATGGTGAAAAAATTGGAACGGTTGACGATAGCACGAACTATTTAGATGAAGAAGGTTCATCTAGTGATGAATATGCTGTTCATGCCGTTGTGGACGGTGAAGAAGTAGATGAGAGTGAAACAACACTGCCTTGGGACGAAGGATATTATGATATACCTTTACAAAAACCAGCAGATGGCGTAACTCCAGTTGGAGAATCCTATACTTATCATGCAAATGATATGAGTGTTGGGGATGTAAATGGTGATGGCCAATATGAATATGTGGTGAAATGGGAGCCGAGCAATTCTAAGGATGTATCACAGGTTGGCTACACTGGCAATACTTACTTAGATACGTATACCATTGATGGCAAACTGCTTTATCGAATTGACTTAGGGGTAAACATTCGCTCTGGTGCGCACTATACGCAATTTTTAGTATATGATTTTGATGGAAATGGCAAGTCTGAAATCATGTTTAAAACAGCTCCTGGAACAAAGATCATGAAGTATGATGAAGACGGAAAGGTAGAATCGGAAGAATATATCACAATGCCAGAAGAAGATATCGAAGCTGGCTATAGTCACGATGATGATTACCGTATGAGCAGTGACGATTATTACGAGTATACCGTGGATTTATTTATGAACTGGCATGAACAGGAAGAAGTGGTGAACGGTCAGTGGCCAGAGACATTGGAAGAAAGTTTTGGAATCGAGCCGCAATATGACTATCCGTTATCTAGAGAGGATGCGGAAAATTTAGCGGACTATTTCATGGATGAATATGCACCTTCACGAAGCGGCCGAAATGATTTAAGAAACTTTGAGGGCTTTGTTTTGGAAGGACCAGAATATTTAACAGTATTTGATGGAGAAACAGGCGATGAGCTAGAAACCATTGATTATAAACCAGCACGAGAAGACGATGGTTTGAGATGGGGAGACTATGCGATGTCTAGAATCGAACCAGGAAATCGAGTTGATCGCTTTTTAGCTGGTGTTGCATATTTAGATGGTAAAAATCCTTCCGCTGTATTTGCGAGAGGATACTATACAAGAACTACCTTGGTATCGTACGACTGGGATGGAGAAAATCTAACAGAAAACTGGTACGTAGATAGCGGCTGGACTCCAATGAGCAATCCGTTTAACGATGGTCCGCATGGAGTCGATGGAACAGATGAAGAGTTTGGAACGATTACAACACAAGGTTTCCACTCTTTAAGTGCTGCAGATGTCGATGGAGACGGAAAGCATGAAATTGTCTATGGTGGTGCAACGATCGATCACGATGGTTCGCTCTTGTATAGTACGTTCGATGAAATGCCAGAAGAAGGTGCAGCAGAAGGGATGGCACGGTTAGGTCATGGAGATGCGATGCATGTAACGGACATTGACCCGAACCGTCCAGGACTGGAAATGTACATGGTATTTGAAGGCGGGCCATGGGCACCATATGGTTACGCGTTACGAGATGCAGCAACTGGTGAAGTGATTTATGGTGCATATACTGGTAGAGATACTGGCCGTGGCATGATTGGTGACGTGCTGCCTGATGAACCGGGATTAGAAACATGGGCCGTAGGTATGCATACAGCTGACGGAAAAGAAATGGCAGATAGCTGGCGAGATGCTCCGGGAACGAATATGAGTATTAAATGGTCTAAAGATATGACGACACAAATTATTAACGGTTCTATCGATCAAACCCCAACAATTGATGACTGGCAAAAAGGTACGGTCCTAACGGCTGAAGGAACGAGAACCAATAATTGGACAAAAGGTAATCCAAGTTTAGTAGCCGATGTATTCGGTGATTGGCGCGAAGAAATGCTTGTACGAACAGCAGATAGCTCAGCGATTCGCATCTACCTTAGCACAGAGGTGACGGATCGTAAGTTGTATACGTTGATGCATGATAAACAATATCGTGCAGAGGTGGCTAGACAAAATACAAGCTACAATCAGCCTTCCTATACGAGCTTCTACTTTGGTTCTGATATCGATTGGTCAAAAGTACCAGTTCCAAATGTCTGGCTGCCAGTTGCTAGTTCCGATTTGCAAGAGCTCATGGAAAGCTATATCGAATCTGGTGACTTGAAAGGACCATTAGCATCACAATTAACCAACACGTATAAACAAGCGATTCATCATTATGAGAAAGGATCAGAAAGTAAATCGCTTAAGTTTATCGAGAAGTATTTAAATCAGATCGAGAAAACTCAGATGCAGGAGCATATTTCAGAAGGTGCAAAAGAAGTATTGGTGGAAGCAGCTGAAAATTTTGATGAACACTTGGGGCAATGAGCTCCCTCTTTTTGTATATATAGCGGACTGACCGATAAACGGTTAAAAGTGACCGATAACACGAGAAAACTGACTGATAAATAGGAAAAACTGACCGATAAAGCAATAAAACCGACCGATAAACAGCAAAAAGTGACCGATAAATTTTTACAGCTAACATGGTTCATACATTGTAATACCACAAACGAACAAATAATAAAGGGCGAGAAGTCAATTCTCGCCCTTTATTTATTCCTTAATTATTTTTATTAGAACCAAACAATTCGTCTCCTGTTACAATCGCAGGTTTTGGTGCTTCTTTCATGTTATAGCCTAGGAAAAAGCTAGTATGTGGTGGTTGGTTATACGCAACATTTTGCCATGCGATTGATAGACGATAAACCGGATCATGCATAAGCGTGTAAATTTTTTCTTCGGTCACATCTGTTGTCGTATAGATTCGTAATTCTTCGCTATCGGAAGAAGGCCAGATCACTTCTTCACGCCAGTCACCGAAGATATCTGCTTGTAAAGAAGGGTTCCCTTTCGTCCAGTTGCTGGTGCGTGTGCCTTCAGGAGTTAGTAAATTCACAAGCTTTTCGTTTTCATAATCCCACTTGTCAATTCGACCAACACCATGTGGGTCTGTGTTTGGATCAAAGGTATGATCTAGCAGTTCGCGACCCAAATCACCATCCCACCAAATAGCGTGGTTGACAGAATTCGGGATCGTATTAGTGATCACTTCTCCGTCTACTGCGTGCAGGCCAGTTCCATTACTACCATCCCATGACACTGATGCCCAAAATTCAGCACCATCATAGCGTGGGTCAATATCCGCTGCTAAACCTCTTCCGACATCTGCACTAATGTCGACACCAAATAATCGTTCTCCTGTTTCTGCATCACGTATACCATATCCGATTGGAATACCTGTACTTTCATGCACTTGATAAATTTCCATACCTGGACGATTTGGATCAAGGTCGCTCACATGATTGGCATCTCCATGCCCCCATCCAGTTGTATGAAGACCAGTACCGTCATCATCAACAACCATTGCACCGTAGATGATTTCATCTTTTCCATCTTTATCAACATCTGCTACGGCTAAGCTGTGGTTTCCTTGACCAGCATAGTCTTCATTGCCTTCGTCATCACTGTCAAACACCCATTCTAGGGTCAACTCGCCATCACGCCAGTTATAGGCAGCAAGAACTGTGCGTGTATAGTACCCCCGTGCCATCACGATACTTGGGCGTTCGCCGTCTAGGTAGGCAACACCAGCTAAAAATCTGTCAGCACGATTACCATAGTTATCTCCCCAGTCGTTTAAGTTGCCTCTAGGAGGTGTATAATCCGTAGTCGTAAGGGCTTTGCCTGTTTCACCTTCAAAAACAGTTAAGTATTCAGGACCTTCTAAAATACGACCACTGCTATTACGATAGTCAGCATTAGCATCCCCAATTACATTGCCTTCTCCGTCAATAGTGCCATCTGCTGTTTTTAATACAACCTCAGATTTGCCGTTTCCATCAAAGTCATAGACAAGGAACTGCGTATAGTGAGCACCTGCTCGGATATTTCTGCCAAGGTCAAGTCGCCACATTTTGGTGCCATCTAATTTATAAGCATCCAAATAAACATTACCAGTATAACCGGAATGGGAATTATCTTTCGAGTTAGATGGATCCCATTTTAAGATGATTTCATATTCGCCGTCTCCATCAAGGTCACCCACACTAGCGTCATTCGCACTATACGTGTAATCCACTCCATCTGGTGTAGTACCGCCTTCTGGTTTATCTAAAGCAACACTTAAATAATTTTCTGACCAAACATCGACTTCTTTGGTGATTTTTGCGCCGCTTCCCTTAATAATTCTTACTTGATAAGTAGAATCTTTCGTTCCATTTTCGTCAAAAAAGTTGGAGCTATTTTCAATAGGTTTCTTATTAATTTGTCTTCCATCTCGGAATACATTGAATTTCACATCGTCTGGATCTGTTCCAAGCACCTTCCAACCGACATACACACCATCGTCAGATTCAACTGCGACTAGTGCACGGTCTAATTGTTCCATTTGACGTTTTTGCACTTCTGTTACGGGCGATTCTATCACATCAGATGCTTCTGAAATGCCACCTTCGTTCACGGCACGAACCTGATAATAATAATGGTGATAAGTTAAAATGGTGTCATCGATAAAACTTGTATCTGTTGTGGTGGCAATTTTATCAAAGGTAACCGAACCTTCTGGATACTCATCCGGATTATATTTGGAGCGATAAATATAATAAAGACTTGCATCGTCCACCGCATCCCAATCTAACGTAACGTTATTTAGTTCAGCATTTGTTACAGATAGATTCGACGGCGCTTCTGGAGCGACCACTTCCTCATTTATGATCGTAGCTGTTACCTCATTGCTTTTTTCGGATTCGATGCCAGACGGGTGTACAAGTGTAACAGCATAGGTATAGCTGTAACCTAATTCCACCGTCGTATCTACATAGCCTGCATCCGTTGTATCATCTAGCTTTTCAAATGTTTCCTCTGACTCGCCTTTGCGGTAGATGTTGTAATGACCTGCATTTGGATCGTCATCCCATGCTAAGGTCACTTCACTGTCAGGCGTAAAAGTAATGGAATCAATTGCCAGACTGTCTATGTTGGTCATCGGAACAATCTCTAATCCATTAATACGTCCATTTTCTCCAATGTCTATGACAAGCTGCTCATCTGTTACCGTAAGATTTGTAGTGAGTTCTGAATATTCCCCTGCACTAGATGTAATATTGCCGTAATCTTCTCCATTGATGGCAAAACTGGAGCGATTAAATGCAATATCATCTCCTGCTATGATGCGTACGAAATACTCCCCATTTGGTATATCTAGAGTAAAGGAGTAATCTCCATCAATAACAAAATCACGGCGTACATCATCTGGGTTTCCGCGATCACGAGTAGCAGTAGACTTACTTAAGCCGTATCCTCTTTCCTCGTCATAAATGAGAGTATTTGATACCTGAGTATAACCATCTGCGACTGGACTATCCTCAGTACCAAAGTCAAATAGAAAACTATCATCTGTCTCTGCCTGAACTGTATGAAGCGCATGTTGTGGTAAAAGACTAAAAGTAAGAATAGCGATTAGAAATACAGACAATCTCTTCTTCAAAATGCATAATCCTCCTTTTATTTGATTTTTACGTTGTCGTTTGTGGTGACCTTGGTGTCGGAGAAAATTTTGATGGCATCACCTCCTTAAAGGAAGTTTTGGTTGTTTTGGAATTATTGATAACGTTTACATGATTGGAGTTTTAGTAGTAGTTTCTAGGTAGTGGATAAAGAAGACATAGTTTATCACGGTGAACAATCGTCCGTAATCCCCCACTTCAAGACTTAGAATAATGAAAAAAAGAATAAGTGGAGAACAACGGACGCTAGCACCCCGATAAGTTTCGCTAACCATCAGTTGGGATGAAGCCCCCCACTGATGGAAGTCTCACTTTATCTGATTATTATGGCAAGATGTGAAGTGATCGTCAACAAAATGTCTATTTTTTGAACAAAAATGCCGGATATTTGATGGGGAAGAGATTTTGTGTATAAAAAGTAGAGTGGATTTCCTATAAATGACTCCGGATAAATCAATGATTCATCTCTTTTTTTAAAAAAGGTCAATTTTATATCCCTTATCCGTCAATTTCATTCACTAAAAAAGATAGCACTTACATTTATAATGTAGGAAAGCGATTACAAAAACAGAAGAGGTGGTGCTACAAAGATGAGTTCATATGCAGAAAATAAAAAGGTGGATGTGCAAACAGGAAAAGAGCAGGCAATGGCTTCCAAAAGAAAGGCAAAGTTAAAGAAAATTTTATCTTATACTGCCTTTGTCGGCCCTGCACTTCTATTCTTTTTAATTATTCAAATTGCGCCTTTTTTCATGGGGGTATATTACTCCTTTACATCATGGAATGGGGTGAGTGCAGCTGTTGAATGGGTAGGCTTTGATAACTATATTAAAATTTTTACGGATGATCAAAATTTTTATAATTCCTTCCTTTTTACAACAAAATTTATGTTTGCAGCTGTTATTATTAGTAATGTAACGGGTTTTGGGCTTGCGTTGATATTAAACACAGCGTTAAAGACAAGAAACATTTTAAGGACAGTATTCTTTATACCAAATGTAATAGGCGGACTGTTACTCGGTTTTATTTGGCAGTTTATCTTTGTGAAAGGATTTGCTTCTATTGGCGATTTAACGGGCCTTCCTTTTTTTCAACAACCTTGGTTAGGGACAGAGGATACGGCTTTTTGGGGGATTGTGATCGTATTTGCTTGGCAAATTAGTGGATATATGATGGTTATTTATATTGCAGCCTTACAAGGAGTGGACAACTCACTTTTAGAAGCTGCTAAAATCGATGGTGCATCTTATTTGAAAGTGTTAACGAGAATTATTATTCCATTAATTTTACCAGCTTTTACAATTTGTTTCTTTTTAACGATCTCTATGGCATTTAAGATCTTTGATTTAAATATTTCATTGACAGGCGGCGGTCCATTTAATTCTACAGAATCTGTTGCAATTAATATTTATCAAGAAGCGTTTACCAATAATAGATACGGTCTTGGAACGGCGAAATCTATTTTATTTTTCATCGTGGTTGTCATCTTTACCACATGCCAAGTAATGTTCACAAAGAAAAAGGAGGTAGAAGCATGATAACAGGGAAATATACCAAAAGCACATTTATAATAGAAATGATTGCCATTGGTTTAGGTCTACTCTTTCTGGTTCCTTTTTACTTTGTTGTTGTAAACTCTATTAAACCATTCTCAGAGATTTTAATAGATGCAGCGGCATTACCAAAGGAAATCTTATTTAGTAATTACATGAAAGTCTGGGACATTCTAAATTTTCCAAAGGCATTTCTGAATTCTTTAGTGATTACTGTATTCAGCATTGCAGGTATCGTCTTTATTAGTTCTATGGCAGCATGGAAAATGGTCAGAACACCTAATAAATTAAGTAAATTCTTATTTATATTCTTTGTATCAGCAATGGTTATCCCATTTCAAACCGTGATGATTCCTCTGATGAAGCTTGGGGGAATGTTAGGAATAATGAATAGTATACATGGCATCATTCTAATGTACTTCGGTTTTGGAGTTTCCTTATCTCTATTCTTATTTCATGGTTTCGTGAAAACGATACCAAAGGAGATTGAAGAATCGGCAAGTATTGATGGGGCATCTGAATTTGGTATCTTTTGGCGAATTGTATTTCCATTACTAAAGCCGATTGCGGTGACTGTAATCATTTTGAATACGCTTTGGATTTGGAATGATTATTTATTACCACTTCTTGTGTTACAGGATCCAGAATTAAGAACCATTCCTTTAGCAACAAGCTCATTCTTTGCACAATATACGAAACAGTGGGATATGGGATTAGCTGCCCTGGTAATGGGGATTGCGCCGATTATTGTCTTCTTCTTATTTTTACAAAAACATATTATCAAAGGGATTGCAGCAGGCTCTATTAAATAAGTGGAGTTAGGGTGAACGTACTAAAGTATATCATTTTTGAGGCCATAAAAAGCTTCAGAAATTTATATAAAAATATCAAGGAGGTCAAAGGAATATGAAAAAATTTATGCTTTTATGTTTATCATTATTATTTGTCGTAGGTATACTGGCAGCTTGTGGAGGTGAGTCAGATGCCTCTTCAGACACGAAAGGTGATACAGGTGAAGATTCTGCAAGTGATGAATCAGGTTCTGAAACAACTGGAGACGAAACAGAACAGATTACCTTAGAGTTCTTTAATACGAAAGTGGAAATTCACGATCAAGCTTTAGAGATGATCGAAAAATTTGAAGAAGAGCACCCAAATATTAAAGTAGAATTAGAATCAGTTGGCGGGGGTGCAGATGGAGATGCCGCATTAAAAGCAAAATTTGCTTCAGGAGAAGCACCAGATATTTTTACCAATGGTGGTTATAAACAATTGGATCTATGGAAAGAGCATTTAGCTGACTTATCTAATGAACCATGGGCAGAACATGTATTGCCATTTGCGAAAGAACCAATGACAGATGAAGATGGGAAGCTTTATGGAAGACCGGTTAACTTAGAAGGATATGGATTTATTTATAATAAAGATTTATTTGAACAAGCAGGCATCACTGAAGCTCCTAAAACCATTTCCGAGTTAGAAGAAGCTGTTGAAAAGCTAGAAGCTGCTGGTATTACACCATTTGCAGCAGGTTATGGAGAATGGTGGATCATTGGACAACACTTATTGAATGTTCCGTTTGCACAACAGGACGAGCCAGCACAATTTATACAAGATTTATATGATGGAACTGAAACCTTTGAAGGAAATGAACATTTTGAGAATTTTCAAAAAGTGTTGGATTTAGAAACTCAGTATGGCAATGATAATCCTTTAACAACCGATTACAATACGCAAGTGACGTTATTTGCTAGTGGGGAAACAGCAATGCTTCAGCAAGGGAACTGGACAGAAAACATGATATATGAAATAAACCCTGATATCAATATGGCATTTTTACCAATTCCTTTAAGTGATGATCCCGATTCTAATCGTATCCCGGTAGGTGTTCCTAACAGTTATGTGATCAATAAAAATTCCGAGCATCTTGAAGAAGCAAAACTCTTTTTAAACTGGATGACCACTTCAGAAACAGGTAAGCATTACATGACAGAAGTGTTTGCATTTATTCCAGCTTTAGATAATATCGAACCTTCAGGATTAGGGGCATTAGGAAAGTCCATTTTGGAATATTCTAAAGAAGATAAGACGATTCCTTGGACTTGGTTTAGATGGCCAGAAGGTGCTAATAAGGAATTTGCAGCATCCATCCAAAAATATGTAACAGGCCAAATTGAATATGAGCAAGTATTAGAAGAGTTCCAAGCTACTTGGGATAACCTTAAATAATGATTGATAGAAAGCATATCTAATGTAGATATGCTTTCTATTTTGTCTTATACTAGTTTTAAAGACAAGATAGGAGGAACCATCTTGTTTAAGACAAGCATTAGAAATAAACTGATTGTTCTATTACTACTTATTACCATCATTCCGTTTGGATCTTCTGTGTTTGTGACTTTCTTTTATACAAAGGAAACGTTGACAGAGAAAGCTATTGAGGAAAATAGTAATTTACTATATCAAGGAAAAATCAATATTGAAAATTATTTAAACGAGTTAAATAGTCTTACTTTGACCATTTATAATAATCCGGATTTTATGAATCATTTAGCTGCTTCGGATTACCGGACAGATTATATGATGAGAGATGTCTTTAGCAATGTGATGCTTACTATTTTGTATGCAAATGAGAGTATCAAGAAAGTGACCATATCTAATCTGAATCAAAACTATCAATTAACGGTTTCGCATAGGTCTAATATTGTGTACTCGACCATGGGTATGAATAAAAAGTTAGATGTTTTCACCAAGGCAGAAGAGAGTCTTAATCATTTATATATTGAATCCAACAATCATCTCTTTTCAAACACGAATTCCTTACATTCGTTTACTTTACACAGAGCTATTGCAAATGTTCCATCGCCTCATATTCTCGGGTATATTTCATTAGAAGTTGATCCTAGTAAACTATCAGATCTAAGTAAGCGTCTTTATCATGAACCGACGGAATCGTTAGATATTGTGACTCCAGACGGATCTGTTGTTTTCAGCTCTGATGAGCGGGACTATACAGAAGAAGAAGCACCATGGAAGGAAGAATTATTAGCCTCTGAAGACGAGAGTGGTGTGCTGAAAAGGGATGATGAAAACTTTCAAGGTGTTATTGTCTATCATCGAATTTCAAAAGCATTAGGTGACTGGATTTTGATTAAGCGTTTACCGTATACCACGTTGCATCAAAGCGCTTATGATATCGGTTTAATTAATATTGGCTTTGGTTTAATTGGACTAGCCCTTGTCATTATAGCGACTTTTTTTGTTTCGTTTAAAATTACATCGCCTATTAGAGTGCTTGTTCAGAATATTCAACAAATTGAAAAAAACAATATTAAAGTAAAATTCGATTCGTTAGGAAACGATGAAATAGGAATACTCGGTGAAAGATTTAAACAGATGATTGAAAGAATCAATCATTTAATTAATCGGGAGTTTAGATTAGAAATTGAAAACAAAACGAATCAATTAAAAGTGCTGCAATCACAGATCAATCCTCACTTTCTGTATAATGCTTTGCAATCAATTGGGACATTAGCTTTGAAAAGCAATGCTCCAAAGGTTTATTCGCTGATTACACAGCTGTCTAAAATTATGAGATATGGAATGGATATGAAAGAAGATAAAGTTCCTTTAGATAAGGAAGTTCAATATATAAAGTCTTATTTGTTGCTATACCAAGAAAGATTAGGTGATGAGTTCACTTATACGCTGGACTTTGATTCTGATGTCATGGATGTCATGGTACCAAAAATGATTCTGCAGCCATTCGTTGAGAATTATTTTAAACATGGTTTCGAATCCTCCGACGATAAGGTTGGCTACTTACATTTAGAAGGGAAAAAGGAGGAAGATTATCTTATCATTTGTATCCATGATAATGGAAAAGGGATGACGCGAGAGCAAATAGAGGCAGTCAATCAATCTTTTCTTGACGAAACCGATATAAAGGATAAAGAACGGACAAATATTGGGTTGAAAAATGTGTACGACCGCCTCAAGTTGAATTATGAAGAACGAGCCAAACTGCAGCTGCAAAAGCGAGAAACAGGCGGTCTTACTGTGAAAATACGATTACCACTAAATGATGAAGGTGAAAGGTATGAAGTCGATAATCATTGATGATGAAAAGCATGTACGAGAAGGAATAGGATTATTAGCTGAATGGGACAAGTTCGGTATTCATCAAGTATTTGAAGCAAAAGATGGTGAGGATGCCAAAAAGATCATTATGGAACATCAGCCAGAAATTGTTTTCACAGATATGAATATGCCGAATGTAGATGGCATTGCTTTGTTAAAATGGCTAGATTCATTAGGGTATCTATATAAAGTGATTGTCATTAGTGGATATGATGATTTTCATTATATGAGAAACGCCTTATACTATGGCAGTTTCGATTACATTTTAAAACCGATTGAACCAGATGTCCTAAATGAAACACTAGAAAGAGCAGTAGATGAATGGCGAGAGCAGGATTTAAAAGATCAATCTCATTTAGAAAATAATAAAGTGATAAATGCAGTAAAACCAATATATTGGAATCATCTTTTTTCTGGAATTATCCATAAATCTAATATTTCAAAGGAAACGATCGAAAAAATTGAAGAAGAAATTAACGTGAATGTCGGTGCTGTTTCATGTACGGCTGCATTGCTCCATATCCGGTTTCTGATCGAGAAAATCTTTCATGGTGATGAGGATTTAGCTTATTTTACCCTGCTAAATATATGTCATGAGGTTGTAAAACAAGAGGGTGTCAGTTTTAGAAATATGAATAAACCGGATGAGATTGTCATTCTGATTTGGGATAACCAAAAAGCAAATTGTTTAATATCAAAAGTTCATGAATCGATTTTTACCTTTTCGAACATGTATGGCACTTGTGTGAGGGGAAAGGAAATGCCAAATCCTGCAGCTGCTTATGATTCAGCTTTGCATACGCTGTTAACCTTTAATTTAATACAAAATAAGCGGCGAAAACAGGTGATGACACATCTGGATACAGACTCTCGTCCAGTGTTTCACCTATTAGATTATTCACAAGAGTTAAGTTGGGCCTTACAAAGTGGAAGCAAAGTAAAAATTGATGAGATATTAAATCCAATTTTCAAGTCGATGGAAACAACTTATAATCTTTCAATCGAACAGCTTCAGGTTTGGGAAGAGCAATTGGAAGTCTTAAAGAACAATTGGTTGAAGGAATATGGGATAAATGTTAAGCAATTGCAAGCGAGACATGATTTTTGGCAAGAGGATGGCAGCTTTTCCTTTAAGCTGTTTCAAATCGAGAAGCGACAGGAATTCTATGATTTAATTGAACTATTATATGATATTAACTATCAAAAAAGTAAGAGCAGTATGCAAGAAATAGAAGCCTTTTTACAACACCATTATGATCAAGATATTAAACTACAGGATATTGCCGATCGTTTTTTTCTTAGTCGTGAGTATATCGCTCGAAAGTTTAAACAGGAGTATGGTGAAACGGTCATTGGCTATATTACGAAAATCCGAATGGAAAAGGCAGCAGAGCTATTGAAAAATCCACATTTAAAAATTGTGGACATCGCCTTTAAAGTTGGCTATCAAAATGAAAAATATTTCAGCAAGCTTTTCAAGAAGCGGGAGGGTGTATCACCGAAAAAGTACCGACAAATGAAGGTAGGAGATACAAAATAAAACAGAAGCGTTTTCAGTGAATCATATGGTAGTTAAAAAAACGGGTGGTGCCTTGCGCCGGCCGTTTTTTTGGTTCTTAGATATAAAAGGTAACATGATCTCTATGCGTTAAAAGTCTAGAATCCTTTTGCAATGGAAAGAATGTTGCTAAAGGATGGTGCGTATGAGATTTGATCTGGATTTGATTTTGGGATGGGACAAGCAGATACATTTTTTGAGTTACGGCATGCTTTCCATGATTATCGGTATAGTTGTGGTGATGTTATCAAATGGTGATAAAGTGAGCAGGCGGATGAGTTATGTTTGGATGGCATTAGTTACATTCGGTATAGCAGAGGAGTATCGTCAATTAACGATCGAGACACGGAGTGCAGAGGTATTGGATGCGGTCGCGAATATGCTCGGTGTTACTGTTGGATTGGCGATTCCGCTATGTGTTTATTATGTAATAAAGTTTCGTGGTCATTTTGTTGTAAGGCTGTTTTTGGTATATATGCTGTTTCTAGTTCCGATGTTCATTGGGCTGCTGTTGGTGAATGAAAGACCGTTTGTGGTGATAGAGGATGGAAGTTTTCGTGAAAAAATGCAGCATTTGATGGCAATGATTGGGGGATGATTTTACAGTTTAGAGCTCTCGTTGAAAAAATAAAAAGGAGATGTCCTAAAAGTTAGCTCATTGTACACGCAACTGGAATATACCCCCTTTCCGCGGGCAACGCTTCAGCTTCCTCGGAAGCAAAAATCGCTTACCACGAGGGATCTTCAGCTGTTGCTTTCCCGCAGGAGTGTCGTATAATCCAGTTGCTGAAAGCTAAAATTCCTAAAGAATGTCTTTTGAGAAAATCCCAACAATTCCTTCATTTTTGTCTCAATTTGTTCTATCAACCTTCGCTATTAACAGAAAGTATTTTTTCTTGGTTCAATCATACTTTGAAGCGTTTATCACTTCATAGTTAAGTCTAAGGTTATTTCTTTATTTCTATCACAAACAAGTCTATCATTTTCGATATCTAATTGTGCAACTTGAATCGATGATCGTTTAAAACGATAGGACTCCTCGTTTTTCTCTTTATGCCTATCAGGATGAGTAAAGTAGAAGATATATGCTTGATCATTATATACCAATACATCAGCATGGAATCCATAACCGGTATCGTCTGTTCGTGTTCCGCTTTCATCTAAGATTATCCCGTTTGTTTTCCAACTCTCCCCATCTTTAGAACGATAAACACCTTGTCCTTTCCACTGATCGATTATCAGCCAGTACCAACCTTTCCATTCGAACACATTGACTCCTTCATGCGAAAATCCCGTAATGACTGGACCAGCAACATTCCACTTATAAAGGTCATAGCTATCAGCAGCGTATGTGTGGCTGCGATTTGCTTCATCTTTATACCACATGCGCCAACGTCCATCAGGCAGCTTATGCACAGCTGCATCAATGACATAATTTGAACTAAGAGAGAGGGTGGATTCATATGTCCAATCCCACAAATCTTTACTCGTATAGTGAAGGATATTTCTTTCATGGCCTGGCCAATCATCTGGAACACCTTGAATATAGCTCACATACATATGATAAAGTCCGTCATGATACAAAACTTCAGGTGCCCAAAAGGTATTTCTACCTTTTTCGATGTTCAATCCTTTAATAACTCCTCTATATGTCCAAGCTTTCCCATCCTTTGATGACGCAATTCCTAAATCTGTACCGTGTACCCAAGAAACTTTAGGTCCTGGCGCAGTAGCACGTCGATTGGTATAAATCATCCACCATTCTTTCTCTAGGTGGTTCCAAATGATGGTAGGATCTGCAGCTCCATCATAAATAGGGTCTCTAAACAATGGTGCATTTGAGTGATTTGACATGGAATTCCTCCCTTAATAATTTTATCCTCCGACAATCTTTGTAACTTAATATTTACCGCATTCATTTATTCTTATTTCGAAATTTAGCTTATATTTATAGTATATCATTTTTATTTCAAATCTTAACTTGTAGAATGATAACATAAAATTGGTGAAACCTTTGAGGTTAGTATTTCGTAATAGTAGCAGCACTGATTATATAGAGTGGTTGTGATTCGTGTGGACTTGTTATTGGTACCGATCGCGACTGTGTTATTATAGTTTGTTGCTCGTTAAAGCTTCTACAGTAATGGAAGTATTGAGCATACTATTTAAATTTATTGGTGTTCTAAGTGATAGAATGAAGGAAAAAGAAAGGATGATCATCATGATCTTAGTCAATACTGAGACAGTTCCAGGGTATGAAATTACGGAAGTGAAAGGAATGGTTAGAGGAAATATTGTCCAGGCAAAAAACATAGGAAAAGACTTTGTGGCTAGTTTGCGAAATGTTATCGGCGGCGAAATGAAAGAGTACACAGAGTTGTTGACTGAATCCAGACAAATGGCCACACATCGTATGGTGGAAAAGGCGAAAGAAATGGATGCTGATGCAGTGGTTAATGTTCGATTTGTGACGTCACAAGTGGCGAATGGTGCTGCGGAGCTGCTGGTTTATGGTACGGCAGTTCGTTTAGAGAAAAAATAGTGGATATTGTGAATGAGCCTGGTGCTTTCCTTTGGTGAGGGAGTGGCAGGCTTTTCTTTTGCCGTATAGCCAAGTTTTTCTTTATTTGAAAAGGGATGGTAGTATTTTGTAAAGGAGTTTCTCTCTAGTTCTTTATTCCGATGAAACGCGTGAGTTTTTGCTCACGGACAGGTTATAGAAAACTTGCTCTTCGCATAAACGTTACTATGGGTTGTTTTTACGACGAATGTGAGGTCTTTATCTGTTTTATTTCAAATTGTTAAAAAATCCGGATTATCAACTGGCTTCTAGGGGTATAAGTTAGTACAGTCAATGTTTTCGTAGGGATCGTTTGGGTATTGTTTATCTTGGATAGGACAAAGGTGGGATTATATGGTGCAATCTAATATGCATATCATTTTACGTCTAGAAATACAAAAGAAAAATGTGAGCTTTGCGGAAATTACAGCTTTTTTAGAAGAATGTGGTGCAGACTTGGTAGCAATTGATGTGATTCGTGAATCCTCTAAAGAAACGATTCGAGATGTTACGGTGAAAATTGCGAATGAAAATGTGCAAAAGCAGATTGAAGATGGAATGCATTTGGTGGAAGGTGTGAGGATCAGGCACATTTCCGATCGAACATTTTTAGTGCATTTGGGTGGGAAAATTGAAATTAATACAAAGCTTGATCTGAAAAACCGGGAGCAGTTGTCGCACATTTATACACCAGAAGTAGCAAGGGTCAGCTCTGCGATTAACCACAATCCATTATTGGCTCACAATTTGACGATTAAAAAAAATTCCGTTGCAGTTGTATCTGATGCCACCGCTGTGTTGGGTTTAGGTCAAATTAGTCCGGAGGCAGCGATGCCTGTGATGGAAGGAAAGGCGATGCTATTTAAGCGTTTTGCGGATATTAATGCCTACCCGCTTTCATTAGACACAACGGATACAGAGGAAATTATCACCACCATTAAGGCGATTAGTCCTGCTTTTGGAGGCATTAATCTAGAAGATATTGCCTCTCCGAGATGCTTTGAAATTGAAAACCGATTAAAAGAAGAGTTAGATATACCGGTGTTTCATGATGATCAGCATGGAACCGCGATTGTTGCACTAGCGGGTATTTACAATGCTCTGAAGCTAACAAAGAGAGAATTAAGTCAGTGTAAAATTGTCGTTTGTGGTATAGGGGCTGCTGGAACGGCTATTACAAAGATGCTACTTGCGGCAGGTGCTAAAAATATTGTTGGGGTAGACAAAAATGGTGCGATCACCTCAACTCAAAAATACGACAATGACAATTGGAATTGGTATGCGAAACATACAAATCCTAAGAAAATATCTGGTTCGTTATCAACGGTTATAGAAGATGCAGATATTTTCATTGGCGTATCCAAAGGGGATATCGTATCATTGAAAGATGTGAAAAAGATGGCTAAGGATCCGATTGTATTTGCACTTGCTAACCCAATACCGGAAATTGCGCCTGAAGAAGCAAAGCAATATGCGAAGATTATCGCAACGGGAAGATCCGATTACCCGAACCAAATCAATAATGTCTTATGTTTTCCTGGTATTTTCCGTGGTGCGTTAGATTGTCGAGCATCTACAATTAATGAAGAGATGAAAATTGCTGCAGCGAAGGCGATTGCTTCGACTATTGGATCGGATGAATTGAGTGAAGAGTATATTATCCCAAGTGTTTTTAATCAAGACGTGGTGCAAAAAATAAGAACAGCGGTGGTCGACGCGGCTATTCGTACAGGCGTTGCTAAAGAAGTGTAGGGATTTTTCATATATAAGCAAAAACGGGAGGTGCTTGGCACTTCTCGTTTTTTTGCTTGTGGCCAGGGCTTCTAACGACGGCGTTTACAAGCACGGAATAACGTATTATTTTTAGCTTTTTGCTATAATGTGAGGAAATGTTGATAGGTTGGAGGAGTAATATGTCTACAATAACTGTAGTTGGCAGTATGAATATGGATATTGTTTTACAAGTGGATGCATTTCCGAAGCCTGGAGAAACGATTGCAGGGAAAGGAACAAAGATGAATCCAGGTGGGAAGGGAGCGAATCAGGCAGTTGCTGCTGCGCGTCTTGGCGGTAATGTGAAGATGTTAGGGGCGATTGGGGAAGATTCTTTTAGTGAACAATTATTACATTCTTTAAAGAAAGATCAGATTCAAATTAATGACATTGTACAGAAAAATAGCACTTCCGGTCTAGCCTTTATTACGGTGGCCGAAAATGGAGATAATCATATTGTGTTAGAAGAAGGGGCCAATGGAGAGCTTACGGTGGAAGATGTGAGGGAAAGGTTAGATTTCACCAATAAAAATCAAACCATCTTATTACAAAATGAAATTCCTTGGAATGTAAACGAATGTATTATAAAAGAAGCAAGTGCTAACCAAATTCCTGTTTACCTTAACCCAGCTCCTGCTAAAGAGATACCAAGTGAATTGTATCCATTGCTTACAGGTATCTTTTTGAATGAATCAGAGGCAAATATGCTGACAGGTGTTGAAGTGAGGGATCGCCATTCGGTTCAAGAAGCAATAGATATTTTATTACAAAGAGGAACGGAAGAGGTCATCATTACAATGGGGAAAGACGGTGCGTATTATGCGGACAACAGCGGGGAATTTTTTCATACTACGGCATCAGACGTTCGTGTAGTGGATACTACTGCTGCTGGTGATACGTTTATTGGGGCATATTTAGTCATGTTTACGGAAGGAAAATCGCCAAAAGAGCGGATAGAATTTTCATCGAAGGCTGCTGGAATTACTGTTACAAGAAGTGGTGCTCAGGAATCTATTCCTAGGATGGGAGAGGTTCAGCTCTAATATCAGTTTGGCACGAAAATTTCTATAAAAACTACTAATAAAACTGCTTTAATAGCAGTTTGAAGGTGAGTAGAAGAAGGAAACTGCTGATAAAACCTTTCTAATGATAGTTTTAAACCAAGTGCTAGAGGAAAACTGCTGATATAAACGTTTTAATAGCAGTTTTTTAACAAAAGCATATAAAAACTGCCAATAGAAGCTGGAAAAATAGCTGAGAAGCGATTCGTAGTGTTTAAATAGAAAAAGAGAGGAGCGAACCTCTCCTTTCTTTAGGCTTTTCTCTATACATTTTTGGTGTAATAACATCTTGAACTTAAAACTTACTCTTTTTGCCGAGCAAAAACATTACGCCATTAAAAATGATAACCAAAGCAAAAAGAAGAATTGTTAAGATACCTATTAAAATGACGAGCGGTTCTAATGGTTTAAAATATCCATGCAAAGGTACTTTTAATAGGGCAAAACCAGCCAAAATACATCCTAAGTATAATATTATTTTATAATTCAATTTCATCCCTCCTCAGTTAATGATATTCAATGAATGTCTAAACATTATAGAAGACATCAATCTTTTCAAAAAAGTTGTCCAACAACAACTCTGCAACCCGTTTGAATAGACAGAAGTTTACCGATTCATATAGGATAAAAGAAGAGGATTAATGATAAGCATTATGAAAGGAAAGGGTGGAGACAATGAAAATTCTTGTAGTTGGAGCAAATGGACAAATTGGAAAACACCTTGTTCGATTTATTCAAGATAGTGGAGATCATCAAGCATTAGCTATGATACGCAATAAGGACCAAGCCTCCTATTTTGAGGATTTAGGGGCGGAAACGGTTGTGGTTGATTTAGAGCGATCGATTGATGATATTGCAAATGCGGCAGATGGAGTAGATGCTGTTGTCTTCACAGCTGGATCAGGACCGCATACCGGAAAAGATAAAACCATTTTAGTTGATTTAGATGGTGCGGTAAAAACAATAGAAGCTGCGAAGAAAGCTAATGTAAAACGATTCGTGCTAATTAGTTCTTTCGATACTCGTCGCGAAAAATGGTTAGATGCTTCAGACTCATTTAAACCATATGCTGCGGCAAAGTATTATGCAGATGAATGGTTAAGGTCTACTGATTTAGATTATACTTTAATTCACCCTGGAAAGCTTACGAATGATAAAGGAACAGGAAAAGTGAATGCTGCTGAAGAAGTGGAAAGAGACGAGATTTCACGAGAAGATGTGGCACATGTTATTTACCAGACTTTAGCAGATGAAACAACGATAGGAAAAGAATTTCAATTAGTAAAAGGAAGTACACCGATTGAGGAAGCAGTAAAATCTCTTTAATTGTTATAAAAAGTGTCAGATGTTACACCTCGTGTAATGCTGACACTTTTTATTTGTTATCATCTATTTTGCTGTTCAATTTCTTGAAAAGCTTGTTTTTGCTGCGCTAAATCACGACGTGCTAAATCTATCGCACCTTCATCATCTGTTACATTCTCCGCATTTGCTAGTGATTTTTCTGCCCTCTCCATCGAATGCTTGATTTGTTCTATGATTTGTTCATCAGGATGGCTTTGCGCCTGAGTGATGGCATTGTGCAGATGTAGAATGGATTGTTGTGCTTGGGCTAATTGATTTTGATCTTGAAGGCTTGAAATGTTGTTTCCTTTTTTCAATGGGATTCCTCCTATAGTTTGGATGATCGTTTTTAGTGTGTATAGGAATAGAAGGAATATGCATGGGTTACATGGTATAATGGAGAGTAAATGTTACTTGACATTATTTGTCATAAGTTGTAAGGTAGTTAGCAATTACATAACGATTTCTTATCAATAAGGTGGAGGAACAGACCCTGAGTAGCCTTAGTAACAGACTGTTAGTACTGTCTCTAATTCTAGAAGTGTCTACTCTGATATGAGAAGAGATTGAAAGGATAGCCCCTCTTTTAAGGAATGGGGTTTTTATATTGCAAAAATTGGAAGGATGAGAGGAAATGTCAGAACTGATTACTAAAAAATCGCCGTTTGTGGCGGATCATGTAGGGAGTTTTTTACGATCGGAAAGGTTGAAAAAGGCTAGGTTAGAGAAAGAAAATGGGGAAATAACGGCAGAAGAATTGCGTAAGATAGAAGATGAAGAGATTACCAAGCTAGTCGAAAAGCAAAAAGCTGCTGGTTTGCAGTCTGTAACGGATGGGGAGTTTCGTCGCAGCTGGTGGCACTTTGATTTTCTTGGTGGATTAGATGGTGTGGAGTTTTTTGAAGCCGAGAAAGGTTTACAGTTTAAAGGCGTGGAGACGAAGGCACGCGGCATTAGAGTCGTGGATAAAATAGGCTTTAGCGATCACTACATGATAGAACACTTTCAGTTTTTGAAAAGTGTGGCTGGTGATGCGGTAGCTAAGTTTACGATTCCGAGTCCCAATATGCTTTATATGAGAGCGGAAGTTGAAGAGAGCGTTTATGATAGTGATGAAGCACTGATTGATGATTTGGTGGTGGCTTATCAAGGAGTGATTCAGCGTTTATATGAGGAGGGTTGCCGTTACTTGCAAATTGATGATACCTCATGGTCTTCTTTCTTCTCCGATGAGGGTAGAGACTCGATTAAAGCAAAGGGAATTGATCCTGATAAAGCGATGAAGCTTTGCGCTCGTGCTGTCAATGAGTCGATCGCGAACAGACCTGATGATTTATTGATTACGATGCATATTTGCCGAGGCAATTTTAAGTCGACGTATATGTCTTCTGGAAGCTATGAAGCGGCTTCAGAGATCATTTTTGGTGGACTAGATGTTGATGGGTTATTCTTAGAGTTTGATGATGAGCGTTCTGGCGGATTTGAGCCATTGCGTCATGTGAATAGAGATGATCTTTACATCGTGTTAGGCTTAATCACTTCGAAATTCCCTGAATTAGAGGATACTGAAAAAGTAAAAGCACGAATTGATCAAGCGACGAAATATGTACCATTAGAGCAATTATGTTTAAGCCCGCAATGCGGTTTTGCTTCAACGGAAGAAGGAAATGATTTAACAGAAGAAGAACAGTGGGCAAAAATTCGCCATGTCGTGCGAATTGCAGAAGATGTTTGGAAGAAGTAAGGCTGAGGTTATGACCTTGGTCTTTTTTTTTGCATTTGAAAAGAAGTCGTAATGGAATGGTACTATAAATCATAAAAAAGCAACTGCTCTCAATACGAGGAAGCAGTTGCTTGTTTTAAAATTAACGTCGTTCTAATCTAGCAATACGATCTTCAAGCGGTGGGTGTGAGGAGAATAAAGAAACAAGGCCGCTTTTTCCATTGATTTTCATGGTTTGGATGGCAGAATCGTCGGTGCGATCATCTATTTTGGCACGCTCCGCATATCTTTTTAAAGATCGTAAGGCATGCGCCATTTTGTCTTTACCCGCTAGATCAGCTCCGCCTCGATCGGCATGATATTCTCGATATCGAGAATAGGCGCTGACGACAATGCTCCCCAGGATTGAAAATAAGATTTGGAAAACAATAATCGCTGCGAATTGCACGATCCATTGTATTTCCGAGCGAACGAATCTAGATACAATAATGGCTGCGATTCGAGAGAAGAAGACAACAAAGGTGTTGACGATTCCCTGCAGCAGTGTCATGGTTACCATATCTCCGTTCGCGACGTGGGCTACCTCGTGTGCAATAACGCCTTCTACTGCATCATCGTCCATGGAGTGCAGCAGTCCTGATGAAACAGCGACAAGCGAACGTTTTTTAGTTGGCCCTGTCGCAAAAGCGTTCACTTCTGCTGACTGATAAATCCCAATTTGCGGCGTGTGGGTTAAACCAGCAGCTCGTGATAAACGTTCTACTTTTTCCACTACAGAACGCTCTTGTGCAGATAATCGACCATTTGGATCTAATACTTTCACTTTCATCATCATCTTCGCCATCCAACGAGACATCGCTAGGGAAATAAAGGATCCAGCAAAACCAACGAGGATACTGAAGACCATTAGTGATTCATAATTGATTCCTAGTCCTGGACCACCTGTTTGAAAAGATCCATCTATATCGGTAAACCTTGTGATAAGAGTCCAAGCAATCACAATGGTGGTCATAACTAGTACGTTTGTTAATAAAAACAATAATATACGCTTACCCATTTCCTAACCTCCATACTTGTACATTTTGTCCATACATATGTTTATTATAGCATAAACTTTGGTTTTAGAAGCAATAGAAGATTTGAATCAATCGAGCAAATATGGTGAATTTTTACTTTAAAAATCTCTTCTTATAAAAATTTATATCATAGTTAATTTTCAACTATGATAGTATATATTTAGAACGTGCAAAAAAGAATTGTATTATTTTGTTAATTAGTGGCAGGAGGTGCTTTGTTGAAAATTGAAATAATAGCCGATGATTTAACTGGAGCTAATGATACAGGGGTACAGTTTTCAAGAGCAGGTATGAGAACTTCTGTTTTAATGAAGCGAAATGAAAGGGCTTTATCAAATTTAGATGTACTTGTAGTAGATACGGACAGCAGGGGGGGATTAATGGAAGAATCTTATACGAAGGTAAAAGAAGCTTCCCAGTACTTAAAATCACTTCGTTTCCAAACCATATATAAAAAATTAGATTCGACGGATGAGAGGAAATGTTGGAGCAGAGTTAGATGCTGTATATGATGTGTTTAAACCAGACTTTATGAAAAAGCGGTTCAGTTAGCATTAGAACATCGCATTCATGCGATATGTACTGCTCCGTTAAATAAGGAAGCGCTTCATTTAGGAGGGCACATTTACCTAGGCCATACGGAGATACTGGCGGAACTAACCGAAACGAAAGATTTTTCTATGATGTTGTCTGCCCCATCGTTAAAAGTCATTCACCTAACGACACATGTCGGATTAATAGAGGCGGTTGAGCGAATAAATCCGAAAAGAGCTTATACCGTTATACAGTTAGCTAATCAAACATTATCGAATGCAGGTTATCAAAGTCCCAGTATAGCTGTATGTGGCATTAACCCTCATGCTGGTGAAAATGGTCTTTTTGGTAACGGAGAAGAAGAAGAAAAGCTTATTCCAAGTATTGCAAAAGCGAAGGAGGAAGGAGTTAATATAACGGTTGGTTTACGAAACGGTATTATCAGAACTTCTGTTGATCATGGTACTGCTTTTGATATTGCGGGGAAAGGTTTAGCGGATGAACGCTCATTAATGGAAGCGTTGTTGATGGCGGTAGATCTTGCTCCAAAAGATTTAGGGGAAAGGAGTGTCTAAATGTTTAAACCATAAGATATAACCCTTGTGCCTGGATTTAAATTTCTAGTAGTTGTCATGTTCATGAAAAAACAGCCTGCCCACTATAAAAGTGGGCTTGTGCCTTAGCTACATCTGCTCTTTCATAAATTCCAACGATGTACGAAGCGCTGTTGAGTTGTTATCGGGTACTCCGCATTCTAAAGACATCCATCCGTCATACTTGATTTCTTTTAATTTAGTGAAGATGCTCTGAAAATCAGTATGTCCTTTTCCTGGCAATAATCGATTGGAGTCAGCTAAATGAACATATCCTAACGATTGGTTATATTTATCAATGGAATCGGTCATATTTGTTTCTTCAATGTTCATATGAAATAGGTCTGCTAGTATACTAAGTCCAGGTGAGTTGATTTGGTTACAGATAGCTTCCGCTTGTTGTAAGCGGTTTAAAAAGTGGGTTTCATAGCGATTCAGTGGTTCTAGAATAATTTCTGTTCCTTGCTTTTTAGCATATTCCGTTAAAGTAACGAGCTGCTCTATCAATAATTTTTCTTCAAGCTCTCTTGCATCTTTCCATGGACTTAAATCGGGAAGCTGTGCCGGACCAAATATAGGAACAAGGATAACACCTTGAGCTTCAAGCTCTCCTGAAATGGCCAATAATTCTTTTAGTTGTTCCACAGTCTTATCACGAGCGGTTTTTTCAGGACTTAACAGGTCAAAAGAATATCCCCCGCAAATGCAAGCTGGCTTTATCGACGATTTTTGAAACGCTCTCTTAATGGCCGCTTTTTGAGTTTTTGCTTTCACTCCATCTAACTCTATCCCATCGTATCCAGCTTCTTCTAAATATGTAAGCTTATCTGCAAATTGATCACCAGGCACTAATCCTTCTTGAGAAGCAAATTTCATCATTTCCACCCTTTCTTTCCAATAAAATGCAATATTGTATTCATCATATCATGTAGTCAAAAGTTTTACGACCAAAATAGATTCTATTGAATTATTTAATTATAAGATTCTTCGGAGTGTACTTTTAATTAATCCATTGTCATCATTAAGAGTGGCAGAGGTGTGCCTTAGAGCAATAAACAAGAGTAAGTCCAACTCCATATAAAACTTTTGTCGATTATTGTTGACAGCGATATCATGATCATGTATGATAAGAAGCATAAGTTAATTAATTATAGTGTTGGAGATACGGAGAGCCACGCTTAGATATACCTAGATAGGGATAGGTATAGCTATTTGCGTGGCTCTTTTTATGTTTGATTTTCAATTCGCATTTATTCAGGAGGTGGTAAATAAAAGAATAAAATCAACGAGAAGGGTTATATCTAATAATAACAATTTATTTCTTTTGTTAGCGATTTCCTTAAATAGAAGTTGCTTAAAATATGATTAACTAAGAATTTAAATAAGAATAAGGGGGATTAATCATGAAAAAGCTAGTAATGATTACAGTAAGTTTGATTTTAGCAGGTGTTTTAACAGCTTGTGGTGCAGGTGGAGATGCAGGAGATGCAGGTGCAGAAGAAGAATCAAAATCTTTAAAAATTGCGCATAACTTAAGTGAAGATCATCCAATCCACCAAGCCTTAACCACTTTTACAGAAAGTGTTGAAGAGAAAACAGATGGTACGATCACTTTTGAAATGTTTGCTAATGGTGTACTAGGTAGTGAATCAGAGGTATTAGAACAGGTTCAAAACGGTGGCGTAGATATCACAAAAGTTAGTGCAGGCGCATTGGAATCATTCTCCAAAGAGTATGGTGTATTTTCCTTGCCTTACATTTTCACAAGTGATGAGCACTACCGAGATGTGATGGAATCAGACGTCGTGGAAGAAATTTATCAATCGACAGAAGACAAAGGTTTCGTAGGACTTTCTTACTTTGACTCAGGAGCTCGAAGCTTTTACACAAAAGACACTCCTATTGAAACTCCAGAAGATCTAGAAGGTAAAAAAATTCGTGTCATGGACAGTCAAACGGCTATTGATATGGTAGATCATTTAGGAGGAACTCCTACTCCATTAGGATATAATGAAATTTATACAGCATTACAGCAAGGTGTTATTGATGGAGCAGAAAGTAACCCAACTGCTTTAACAACTGGTCAGCATGGTGAAGTAGCTAAAAACTTTTCTTATTCAGAGCATACAAACATTCCAGATATCTTAATTATCAACAATGACCTATGGAATGAGTTATCAGATGAGCAAAAACAAGCCTTTAACGAAGCTGCTAATGAAACGAGAGAAGAACACACAGAATTGTGGAATCAAGCAATTGAAGATGCAGTGACAGAAGCAGAAGAAATGGGTGTTACGTTTAATGAAGTAGATAAAGAACCATTTATCGAAAAAGTTCAGCCGATCCATGAAGAGTTTATGGAAGATGACAGACTAGCTGAGATTATTACGCAAATAAAAGAATTAGACAAATAACAGATGTATTTGAAGGTGCTGAATTATAAGCACCTTCAAATTGAGTATTGACTTTTTATTATATTCAGTAAAGGAGCTTTGCTTCATGGTAGACAAAATCAAGAAAGTATTAGATCGTACCATACTTTCTGTCGCTTCATTCCTACTGATCATCTTAGTTATAGGGGCTTTGTGGCAAGTTTTTAGCAGGTACGTACTTTCTACTCCTAGCACTTTTACAAATGAACTATTGGGTTTTTTATTAGTTTGGACTTCTTTATTAGGTGCTAGCTATGCTTTTGGCTCTAATCAGCACCTTGCCATTACATTTTTTAGAGATAAATTCAAAGGGAAGAGAAAACAAATTATTACTATGATTAATGATCTTTTTATTCTTTTCTTTGCAATTATTGTATTAATAGATGGTGGAATGGATGCTGTCAGTACAGCCATGACACAAACGACTCCTATCCTAGGTATCACAACAGGATATGTTTATTTGATAGTGCCTATTACGGGAGCTATTATCGTCCTGTATAAATTACTAGAAGTGAGAAAGTACTTTAATAAACAAGAAAATGAAGGTGATCTATAATGGATACAACCTTATTAACAACACTCATATTATTCGGGTCTTTTTTCGTATTATTAGCTATTGGTGTACCGATATCTGTCAGTATAGGGATATCCTCTTTATTAGCTGCAGTGACCATTGCTCCTTTAGAAGTGATCACATTTACAGCAGCTCAAAAAATGTTTCAAGGCATTGATAGTTTTACATTACTTGCTATCATCTTTTTTATGCTTTCGGGAAGTATAATGAATAACGGTGGTATTGCGATAAGGTTAATTAATTTAGCAAAGCTTCTTGTAGGACGGTTACCAGGATCACTTGCGCATACAAATGTTGTTGGTAATATGTTATTTGGTTCCATTTCAGGTTCGGCAGTAGCCTCTGCTGCAGCCATTGGTAGTGTCATGAACCCTTTACAGAGGAAAGAAGGATATGACCCTTCCTATTCGGCAGCGGTAAATATTGCTTCTGCACCTACTGGCTTATTGATTCCACCTACAACAGCATTCATCGTGTATTCCCTTGTAAGTGGAGGAACATCGATTTCCGCTCTTTTTATGGCAGGTTATATACCTGGCATTTTGATGGGGTTATCGATCATGACGGTAGCGTTTTTTATAGCGAAACGTAATAAGTATCCGATTGCTGACAAAGTGTCTTTTAAACAAGCGCTCTTGGTCGTCTTAGATGCAATTCCTAGTCTTTCCTTGATCGTTGTAGTAATTGGAGGGATTGTGGCTGGTATTTTCACAGCAACAGAAGGGGCTGCCGTAGCCGTATTGTATTCCATTATTTTAGCGGCATTTTATAAACAAATCAAAATTTCTCAATTTCCTGGCATTTTAAAAGAAACCATTGTCATGACAGGTATTGTTTTATTCTTGGTTGGAGCTTCTTCGATTATGTCATGGGTAATGGCATATGCTAATATCCCATCAGCCATTACCGATTTATTAATGACAATATCTGAGAATCCAATTATTATTTTATTGATCATGAATCTTATATTACTGGTAGTTGGAACATTTATGGATATAACGCCTGCCATATTAATATTCACACCAATATTCCTTCCGATTGCAACAGGGATTGGAATAGACCCAGTTCATTTTGGTGTTATTTTAATCTTTAACTTATGTATTGGGATTACAACACCTCCAGTTGGAAGTGCATTATTTGTTGGAAGCAGTGTGGCAAATGTATCCATTGAATCTATTTTAAGACCGTTAATAAAAATGTATATTCCGCTCATTATTGCCTTGTTATTAGTAACATTTATGCCATGGATCAGTTTAACACTACCTAAATGGTTAGGGCTTATGTAAAAAAATAAGGGGAGATCTATACGATGATTAGAGAAATAAATTTTAGAATTGAATCAAATACTAATAATACCATTTTATTCAAAGGTGAAGATGTCGAAGTATATCTATATGTATTGGAAGAGGATATCTTCCGTGTGTATATTCCTTCAGATAATCATCCTTTGTTGAACAAAACATGGACAGTTACACCTGATATGGAAGATATGCCGGTTAATGGAAGGGATCGATTTGATTTAAGTCCATTTAGTTTGCCGGAATATTCGTTGGATAAAAAGCAGGATACGGTCGAGGTTCAAACAGGAAAATTAAAAGCGGTCATTCAATTGAATGGTTTCAACATCACATGGTATGCCAAATATCAGAATCAATGGATTCATATTACAAATGATCGAAAAACCCAAAGCTACAATTTCCATAACAGCCTAGGCGAAGGTGTTTATCATTATATGGAAAGAGACCGTGAAGATTATTATTTTGGTTTGGGTGAAAAAGCTGGCTCTTTTAATAAGGCAGGCAAAAGGTTTCGTATGAAAACCATTGATGCCATGGGGTATGATGCGGAAAATACTGATCCGCTTTATAAACATATTCCATTTTACCTCACATATAACCAAAAAAATAAAATAGCTTTTGGCTTGTTTTATGATAACTATAGTGATTCTATTTTTGATATGGGAAATGAATTAGATAATTATCATGGATATTATCGATATTATCAAGCTAACAAAGGAAACCTTGATTATTATTTCATTCTTGGACCACAAATTCGAAATGTAGTGGAAAAGTTCTCTAAAATGACTGGAAAAACTATTTTCCCTCCTAAATGGAGTTTAGGTTATTCAGGCTCTACGATGACATATACAGATGCACCTGATGCCCAAGTGCAACTGAAGAAGTTTATCGATTCAGCGGAGACACATGATATCCCTTGTGACTCTTTCCAGCTTTCATCTGGTTATACGAGCATTGGGCATAAACGGTATGTTTTCAATTGGGATTATTCTAAAATTCCGGATCCAAAACAGATGGTTCAAGGTTTCCATGACAACGGTATTAAGTTAAGTGCCAATATTAAGCCGGTATTGTTGCAAGATCACCCGTTATATCAGGAATTAAAAGATAGAGAATATTTTATTCAATCTTACGACCAGAAAGAACCGGAAATGTCTCAGTTTTGGGATGATGTTGGATCTTATTTAGATTTTACGAATGAAGAAACGTTTAATTGGTGGAAGAGTAAAATAAAAGAACAATTACTCGAATACGGCATTGATTCAACTTGGAATGACAATAATGAGTATGAAATTTGGGATGAAAAAGCATTAGCAAATGGATTTGGTGACTCGATTCCGGTAAGTTATATCAAACCTATTCAAACGATGCTGATGGTTAAAGCGTCGTACGAGGCACAATCTGAGTATTTCCCTAACACGAGACCATATTTAATATCTCGTTCAGGTGGCCCAGGAATGCAAAAGTATGTGCAAACATGGTCTGGTGATAATTTTACGGAATGGAAAACGATTCGCTACAATATCAAAATGGGTCTAAGTCTAAGCATGAGCGGTGTTTATAATTTCGGCCATGATGTGGGCGGTTTCTCCGGAAATGCCCCGGAACCAGAGTTGTTTATTCGTTGGATTCAGAATGGCATTTTCCATCCGCGTTTTACGATTCATTCATGGAATGATGATAAGACAGTCAATGTACCTTGGATGTATCCAGAATATATCGATACGATTCGTGGCTTGATGAAAGAGAGAGTGAAGTGGATTCCGTTTTTATATCATTCCCTTCATAAGGCACATCAAGATGCCACTCCAATCTTAACACCAACACTCTATTACTTCGAGCATGATGAAGAAACATTTAAAGAAAACGATGACTTTTTAGTAGGCGAGAAGCTTTTAGTTTGTAATGTAGTGGAAAAAGGTGCAACGAAGAGAGAAGTGTATTTACCAAAGAATAAGAATGGATGGTATGATTTAAATAATCATCAGTATCACGAAGAAGGCACACATATGGTTGTGGATGCTTCATTGGATACGATCCCTTTATTTGCACAAGCAGGATCCATATTGCCAATTCAAGATGGTGAAATTCATTTTAATGCAGATAACGAAGAAAGAGGATTGCTCATTTTCCCATTAAAAGGTGAAGGAAAAGTTGAAGAGCATATATATGAGGACGATGGAGAAACATTAAACTATAAGAACGGTGATTACAGTTATATTAAAACTTCTGTTGAAACGACGGAAGAGTTAGTCGATGTACAAATATCTGTTGACGGTGATTATAAGCTGCCGTATGATTCCATCACCTTACATTTTCCAGTAACAGAGAAGCGAATCATTAAGGTGAATGGACAAGAAATCACCAATAAAGAAGCTTATACATGGGATGTTCAGTACGGCTAGTATTGATATCGAATGGAGAAGAGTTGCTTATAATGGCAGCTCTTTTTCTATATTTATAACAAGGCGAATGTTAAATATTTCCGAGTTCACTTGTTTCGCGTGGCCTTGAGCTGTACAATAGAGATAGGTGATTTTTTAGATGGATGGTACGTTGAAAGGAGTTCTGTTGTGAAAGAGTTGTCGTTAGAATCGAAGGAGTTCCAAAGAATTCTGTATAATTTACACCTAGAAAATATTACATTATCACCAACGCTTCAGAAAAGAGTCATTGAAATAGTGAACTCTGGGGAAGAAATAACCCCTGAGGTGATAAAGGATGCGTTGAATCGTGCCAAAATATAATAGTCAAGATAATGATGATTATCTGCTTGAGCACAATCTTCTTGGAGCAAAAAGTTTTGAGGAGCTAGAGCAAGCGGAAGCATTCGCTTTTTCATTACGAGCGGCAGCATTAGAAAAGGAAAAAGGAATGTTACAGTCGTTTAGTGAAAAAGAATTTAAAGATTTGCATTACTATCTATTTAAAGATATTTATCCATTTGCTGGACAATATCGAAATGTACAGTTAATGAAGGGCAATACTCGTTTTTGTCAAGCTCAGTTTCTTAACCGTTATTCTTTGAATTTGTTCCAAGAATTGAGTCAGGAGCCTCCTTGGAAGTCTGAGGAACAAGCCGTAGATCGGCTTGCTTACTATAAATCGGAGTTAAATTTGCTTCATCCTTTTCGTGAAGGAAATGGCAGAACGATTCGTATTTTCTTGCGTGCATTTGCTATTTCCAAAGGATTTATGTGGGAATTTGAAAAAATGGATCGAGATGAGTATATCCAAGCGATGATTCAATCTGTCACGAATGTACAGTCATTGCGGGATATTTTTGCTAAAACGATATACAAGATTTGAAAAAGACAGGCATTTCCTTATGGTAGGAAGCCTGTCTTTTTATTGGTTACTCGTAAATATATTGGATCACTTCTAATGCTTGATCAACCGTCTCCACCGTTACGTTTGCTTTGTTGGATATTTCTTTTAATGGATGAATAAGTGAATCTGGTCTGATAATAATGGTTGGTTTATTCATGGCCATGGCAGTGCTTGCATCCATGGCAGTGTTCCATTGCTTATATTTTTCACCAAAAAGCGCTATGACAATATCTGATTTTTGCATCAATACCTGTGTTCTAAAGTTATTGATATCAGACGCAGCATCATCTTTATATAACTTATTTGGCTGCTCTCCAAGAATGTCCTCCCCTATATTATCAGAACGCTCGTGATTAGTTTGCGGTGCCACAAATGTTAAGGGAAGCTCTTTTTCGTTCGCTTTTTCTTCTACCTCTTTTCTCCAATCATCGTGAATCTGTCCAGCTAAGTATACAGTTAATTCCATATTCCATCTCTCCCATATGTAGGTTTCTATGTTTATGTTAATAGAAATGCGACGGATGTTCAAAAGAAATGGGAGGGAGAAAATTAAACAAAAGGTTTAGCACTTACCTAACTAAACTCCTTTTCTGTCGAATGTTTTGTATTTTTTTATATTAAGTGGTGAACTCTTGCATTAATTTTGGTAACATGGGGGTAGAATACTTAGGTTGACGTTAGGAGAAATAAACCATGATGAAGGTAAAGCGGATAAATGAGATTTTGCAGTACGTACAAAAGAAGCAGTCGGTATCATTAGATGATTTAGTGGAAGAGTTTAATGTTTCGAAAAATACTATTAGAAGAGATGTACAGGAACTAGTAGAACAGGAAAAGTTGGAAAAAGTTTATGGCGGTGTTTCTGTGCCTAAACCTTTAACCATTCCTTACCATGATCGGAAGGTGCGAAATCATAAGGAAAAAGCGACAATAGCCGAACTAGCTTCGCAATATGTAAAAGATGGAGATATTATTTTCCTTGATTCTGGCACAACAACAGGCGAGATGTTGGAGTATTTAAAAGATAAACATCTTACTATTGTGACCAATAATATTGACTTCACTTTAGAAGCTACTCCTTATCACCAATTACATGTGTATTCTACTGGCGGTATGTATGAGCGAACGACTCGATCTTACGTTGGAATAGAAAGTGCGGAATCCATCGCTAAATATAATTTCAATAAAGCATTCATGGCTTCAACCGGATTGTCCTTAGAAAAAGGGATTACCAATTCTTCTCCTCTAGAAACACAAATCAAAAGTACTGTGATTGATAAAAGTGAAGAAGTATTTATCATGGCAGATCATAGTAAGTTTGATAATTATTCCTTAACCACTTATTGTAACTTCACCGATATTCAATATTTAGTGACAGATCGTGTCCCTGACGATAAATATCTGAAATACGCAGAAGAGCACCAATTTAAAGTTCTCTATCCCCATTCATAAAGAAAGACTTCCATCATGGGGATAGTTTTTCGTCCCCACTGATGGTTGGACAGAGCCCGGTTTTCCCATTAATAATCAATAGAATGTTTCTTGACGAACAGTGTTTTTAATGTTATTTTTCAATCAATAATTAACAGAAAATTAATCAACAATTAATATAATGGGATGAGATAAATCATTTGAATTATGGTTGTAAAAGATTTTGAATAATATGAAAGCGTTTTATATAAGGGTTTTTTTGGAAGATTTGTGACTCATCCAATGTTCTAATTCTCGTCATATAGGGATTTGGACTTATGCTTTACCTGCACAAAGTGCCTCTTTCCGACCTCCCAAACTACATATTTATTATACATGGTTAATTTATTATTAACTTTTTATCATTTTTTTGTTAACTTTTAATTTTAAGTATGATATACTCGATTTAAGAAAAGAGGTGATTAGCGTGAAAACAAAGCGAATTGCTGAACTTCAAGCGTACATACAAAAGCACGAGACTGTGTCATTGGATGAACTAGTCGAGCAATTTGCTGTTTCAAAGAATACGATCCGAAATGATGTGCAGGAATTAGTCAAAAGTGGCCACTTTAAGAAAATTTATGGAGGCGTTTCCGTGAATTATTCTCCTGCACTTCCATTTCAAGATCGAAAAATTCGTAATCACAATGCAAAGGTTCGTATCGCAGAACAAGCAGCAAGATATGTAAAAGATGGCGATATTGTTTTCATAGATTCTGGTACGACAACTTTGGAAATGGTACATTTTATGGAAGATAAGAAGGTAACCATTGTCACCAATAATATAGATTTGATCATACAAGCTTTACCATATGAGAATTTAACTGTTTATAGCTCTGGCGGGATGTTAGAAAGAAGGACCAAATCACTTACATCTATTAATATTAGGGAGAGTCTAGAAGACTATAATATTAATAAAGCTTTTCTAGCTTCTACAGGGATATCGATTAAAAATGGGGTGACTAATTCAGTGCCATTAGAAAGTGAATTAAAAGCGTTAGCTGTAAAGCATATAGATACCAATTTTCTAGTGGTAGATCATAAAAAATTCGATCAATCAGCTCTAACGACATATTGTACTTTAGACAAGATTGATTATCTAATCACAGATCAATTGCCTTCAAAAGATTATGTTGATTTTGCTAATAAACATAATATTCAATTAGTAGTTGCGCCAGAGAAAACGGGATCCACCGTATCTAAATAAATTTTGAAAGCGTTTGTAAAAATAAAAGGAGGAGAAATACCATGACTAGAAAACTAAAAAACTTTATTAATGGAGAATGGATAGAAAGTAAAACAGATGTTTATGAGAATGTGTATAATCCAGCGACGAAAGAAGTGATTGCTCAAGTACCAATTTCGACATCTGAAGATTTTGAGGCTGCTGCAAGCTCATCACAAGAAGCGTATGAGCAATGGAAAAATGTATCTGTTTCCAAACGAGCAAGAGTGCTCTTTAAATATCAAAACTTGTTACAAGAACATAAAGAAGAGTTAGCAGAACTGATTACATTAGAAAATGGGAAAAGCAAAACAGAAGCATTAGGGGAAGTTGGACGCGGCATTGAAAACGTAGAATTCGCAGCTAGTGCTCCGACGTTAATGATGGGAGATTCTCTACCGACCATTGCAACAGATATTGAAGCAAGCAATTATCGTTATCCTGTAGGGGTTGTTGGCGGCATTGCGCCATTTAACTTCCCGATGATGGTACCTTGTTGGATGTTCCCGATGGCGATTGCATTAGGGAATGCCTTCATTTTAAAGCCATCTGAAAAAACTCCTTTATTAGCAGAAAAACTTGCTGGATTACTAGCAGAAGCCGGACTTCCTAATGGCGTATTTAATGTCGTACATGGGGCACATGATGTGGTGAATGGTATTTTAGACCATCCAGAGGTCAAAGCTGTTTCTTTTGTTGGCTCTAAGCCGGTTGGGGAATATGTGTTTAAACGCGGAAGTGAAAACTTGAAGCGAGTACAAGCCTTGACTGGTGCAAAAAATCATACCGTTGTTTTAAAAGATGCAGACTTAGACCTAGCAGCGAAGGAAATTACGAGTGCAGCATTTGGTTCAGCTGGCGAGCGTTGTATGGCTTGTGCTGTAGTAACCGTGGAAGAGGACATTGCAGACGAATTTATTGCTAAATTAAAAGAATCTGCTGATAACATTAAAATGGGAAATGGTTTAGATGAAGGAGTGTTCTTAGGTCCTATTATTCGTGAAGAAGCGAAAAAACGTACACTTGGCTATATCGAAAAAGGGGTAGAAGAAGGAGCAAAACTCATCAGAGACGGCAGAGGAGAACAATCAGATGACGGCTACTTTGTAGGGCCAACCATTTTTGAAGATGTGAAGACAGATATGCAGATTTGGAAAGACGAGATCTTTGCGCCGGTATTATCTGTCGTTCGTGTGAAAAATTTAAAAGAAGCTGTCAATGTAGCTAATCAGTCGGAATTTGCTAATGGTGCTTGTCTATTTACAGAAAATGCACTATCCGTTCGTTACTTCCGTGAAAACATTGATGCAGGTATGTTAGGGATTAACTTAGGTGTACCAGCGCCTATGGCATTTTTCCCATTCTCCGGGTGGAAGTCCTCTTTCTACGGTACACTGCATGCGAATGGGAAAGACAGTGTTGATTTCTATACTCGTAAGAAAGTGGTGACAGCTCGTTATCATGAACCAGACTTTTCATAAAATAGAATCCTAGACGGAAGGGAGTATAAACTCCTTTCCCTATTCAATCAATGAAATGGAGGGGTAGATAGATGAGTAAATTACTGAGAAAGACTCAAAACAAACAACTAAGCGAAGGAGTAACGCTTGTTCAGGAAGTACCGAAATCTGATTCAGGATTTGAATATGTAGAGTTTAAAGCGATCGATTTAGAACCGAATGCCTCTTACAAAGAGTCCTTAACTAATGTGGAGTGTTGCGTGGTTGCTTTAACAGGAAAGATTACCGTGACAGATGGTGATCAAACTTTTGAAGAAATAGGTACACGCGAGAGTGTTTTTGAAAGAAAACCGACAGATAGTGTCTATGTTTCGAATGATAAGCAATTCGAAGTTACGGCAAATGCTAAAGCAAGAGTCGTGTTATGCTATGCACCTTCTGACAATCCGCTGCCAACTAAACTGATAAAAGCAGAGGACAATAGTGTCGAAAAGCGAGGTGAATACAACAACCAAAGACAAGTACATAATATCCTGCCTGACTCGGATCCTTCTGCTAATAGTTTACTAGTGGTGGAGGTATTTACGGAATCAGGAAATTGGTCTAGCTACCCGCCGCATAAGCACGATCAAGAAAATCTGCCAGAGGAATCGAAGTTAGAGGAAAGCTATTATCACGAAATGGATCCGCCGCAAGGGTTTGTTTTCCAAAGAGTGTATACAGAGGATCGATCCATCGACGAGACAATGGCTGTTGAAAATGGGGATGTGGTCCTTGTTCCTGCAGGATATCACCCAGTAGGTGTACCAGATGGATATGCCTCCTATTACTTAAATGTCATGGCAGGTCCCGAAAGAATTTGGAAGTTTTATAATGAAAAAGACCACGAATGGATCATAGATCGTCCATAAATTTAAGGCTTTCTATAGAATGTTGTTTTTTATAATAAGCCTAAGGCACAATAGCTATAAACTGCGCAGTAACTTATAAATATTTTCCTCCCACTCGTCTAATGATGAGTGCTTAATCGTCGCTGCGGAAAAATACTCGCTTTCCGTGGGGAACGCTTCAGCCTCCTCGGAAGCAAAGAACGCTTCCTGCGGGGTCTTCAGACTGTTCCTTTCCCACAGGAGTCTCGCATTTTCCCGCAGCTTAGATTGGTGCTCGTTATGAGTGAGAAAATATTATAAAAATTTATGAAATAGAGCACAGCATAAATCTTAACACTTACCAGCGGAGACAACATACGTAGACTCCCGCGGAAAGCGAAGTATGTTGTCGGAGCGTATGAAAGCTGTATTCAAAATGAGGAAGATATAAGCACTTTATTAACATTTTACTATGTCGCGGTTTTGTTCTACTGTGTTGGAAAACAAAAAAATTCACGAAAAGCCTAATTTTATAAAAGGAGTGATGGGAATGAGTATTTCATTTAATGAAAATAGAACGTATGACATTATTGCGATTGGGCGTGCTTGTATCGATTTAAATGCAAACGAATACAATCGTCCGATGGAAGAAACGATGACTTTTACAAAATATGTGGGTGGATCACCAGCTAACATTGCAATTGGGAGCTCAAAGCTAGGACTGAAAGCAGGATTTATTGGAAAAATCCCAAAAGATCAGCACGGAAATTTTATTAAACAATATATGAGCGAAAAAGGTGTAGACACATCTAACATGGTATTTGACACAGAAGGCCGTAAAACAGGGCTTGCTTTTACCGAAATCTTAAGCCCAGAAGAATGCAGCATCCTTATGTATCGAGACAATGTAGCGGATTTATATTTAGAACCGAGTGAGGTGGATGAATCCTATATTCGCCAGTCGAAGATTTTACTTGTATCTGGAACAGCTTTAGCAAAAAGTCCGTCTCGAGAAGCGGTGTTTAAAGCAGTCAGCATTGCAAGAGAACATGATGTGAAAGTCATCTTTGAATTGGATTATCGCCCTTATACTTGGAAATCCAAACAAGAAACAGCTGTCTATTACTCTCTAGTTGCCGAGCAGTCTGATGTCATTATCGGAACGAGAGATGAGTTTGATGTGATGGAAAATTTAGAAGAAGAAGGCGACAATGAGCAAACGGTCAACCATTTGTTTGCGCACCATGCCGAATTAGTCGTGATTAAACACGGTGTTGACGGATCTTATGCTTATGCTAAAAATGGCGATGTTTATCGTGGTACAGCGTACAAAACGAAAGTATTAAAAACATTCGGTGCTGGTGATTCTTATGCTTCTGCCTTTCTATATGCACTTGTGAACGGCAAGGATATTGAAACATCTCTAAAATTTGGCAGTGCATCTGCAGCGATTGTTGTCAGCAAACATAGTTCATCAGAAGCAATGCCGACCGTTTCGGAAATAGAGCAGTTGATTGAAGAGCGCTCAAAAGAATATACAAGAGAGGGTTAGATCAACAATGGGGAACAAAGTAAGATTAACCACATCACAAGCATTAGTACGATTTTTGAAACAGCAATATATCCACGTGGATGGAGAAGAGTTTCCGTTTGTCGAAGGGGTTTTTAACATATTTGGCCATGGGAATGTTCTAGGCATTGGTCAAGCGCTAGAACAAGAAGCCGGTCGTTTAAAAGTATATCAAGGAAAAAATGAGCAAGGCATGGCACATGCTGCGATAGCTTATAGTAAACAAAAATTACGTCAAAAAATTTATGCTGTTACCACATCTGTTGGACCGGGGTCAGCAAACTTAGCAGCAGCTGCTGGTACTGCTTTAGCAAACAACATCCCTGTTCTGTTTTTACCAGGTGATACATTTGCCACAAGACAACCAGATCCGGTGTTACAGCAGGTAGAGCATGAACATAGTGCCAATGTGACAACCAATGATGCCTTAATGCCTGTGTCCAGGTATTGGGACCGCGTGACAAGGCCAGAGCAGTTGATGTCGAGCTTACTTCGAGCTTTTGAAGTGATGACAGATCCAGGAAAAGCTGGTCCTGCCACCATTTGTATTTCACAAGATGTAGAAGGAGAAGCATTCGATTTTGATGAAAGTTTCTTCCAAAGGCGAGTACACTATTTGGACCGTAAACCTCCAGTAGCAAGAGAGTTAGAAGGTGCTAATTCCTTGATTCAATCTAGTAAAAAACCTCTGATATTAGTCGGTGGAGGTGCGAAATATTCCCAAGCAGGTGATATTTTAAAAGAAATTTCACAGAAACATGATATCCCATTAGTCGAAACACAAGCAGGGAAAGCAACCGTTGAAGCAGACTTTGAAAATAACTTAGGCGGTTTGGGAGTTACGGGTACTCTTGCTGCTAATAAAGCTGCTAAAGAAGCAGACCTGATTATTGGTATCGGTACAAGGTATACAGACTTCGCTACCTCATCAAAAACAGCTTTTAACTTTGATCAAACCAAGTTTATCAATATTAATGTCAGCCGTATGCAAACATATAAATTAGATGCCCATCAAGTAGTAGCAGATGCCAAAAAAACATTAGAACATCTTTCCCCAATGCTGGAAGGATATAAGTCTGCATTCGGTCATACCATTTCTTCCTTAAAAGCAGAATGGGAACAGGAACGTGCGAGATTAGGGAAGGTAACGTTTGATCGCGAACGTTTTGATCCAGAAGTAAAAGGTCACTGGTCACAAGACAGGTTAAATGACTATGCAGACACGTTTCAATCCGAATTCGCTCAAACTACTGCATTGCTAACGATTAATGAAACGATTGATCCTAATAGCATTGTGGTTACCTCAGCAGGTTCCTTGCCAGGTGATATGCAGAGACTATGGAATCCAAGCGTACCAAATACGTACAATGTGGAATATGGTTACTCTTGTATGGGATATGAGATCGCTGGCGCATTAGGTGTCAAATTAGCAAATCCAGATCAAGAAGTGTACTCCATGGTTGGAGATGGCAGCTTTTTAATGTTACATTCCGAATTTGTAACCGCTATCCAATATGGGAAGAAAATTAATCTCATGCTTTTCGATAACTCCGGTTTTGGCTGTATCAATAACTTGCAGATGGGGAATGGAAGCGATAGCTATTATACAGAATTCCGCACACACGATGATCAAGTTTTAAATATTGATTATGCCAAAGTAGCAGAGGCGTACGGGGCAAAAGTATACCGTGCAAATACGGTTGAAGAACTAAAAGCAGCTGTAGAAGATGCCAAAAAACAAGAAGTCTCCACATTAATTGAAATGAAGGTACTGCCAAAAACGATGTCAGATGGCTATGAAAGCTGGTGGCATGTTGGAGTGTCAGAAGTTTCAGAAAATAAAAAGGTACAGGAAGCATATGAACAAAAGCAAAGCGTACTACAGAAAGCAAAACAATATTAATAAAGGCAGGGTGAGCGCATGGTAAACAATCAAATCCGTTGGGGGATTGCCCCAATTGGCTGGCGAAATGACGACATTCCAGAAATCGGGGAAAATAATACATTGTCTCATTTATTAAGTGATATTGTAGTCGCAGGCTTTGAAGGAACAGAGGTTGGTGGCTTTTTTCCAGATGCGGCTATACTTAATAAGGAGTTAAAACTAAGAAACTTACAAATTGCCGGAAAATGGTTTTCTAGTTTCCTTGTCCGTGATGGTTTGGAAGAAACAGCGAAAGAGTTCCACGAACATTGTCAATATCTAAAAGATGTGAATGCGTCTGTTGCTGTTGTTTCGGAACAAACTTACAGTATTCAAAAGCTGAACAACAATGTCTTTAAAGAAAAGCCGAATTTTACAGCTGAAGAATGGGAAAAACTTTGCAATGGATTGAACGAACTTGGGAAAATAGCTGATCAATACGGGTTGAAACTTGTGTTCCATCATCATCTAGGGACAGGTGTCCAGACATTAGAAGAAGTAGATAGACTAATGGATAATACCGATCCCGATCATGTTCATCTCCTCTATGATACCGGACACATTTATGCCTCGGATAGAGAATATATGCCCTTACTAGAAAAACATATCGATCGCATCCAACATGTGCATTTTAAAGATATCAGAGAGAATGTGATGGATGACTGTAATAGTAAAGGAACCTCCTTTCAAGATGCGTTTCTAGCTGGGATGTTTACTGTTCCTGGTGATGGTGTTATCGATTTTAAAGAAGTTTATCAAAAACTATTAGAAGTAGATTACAAGGGTTGGATTGTGATTGAAGCTGAGCAAGACCCAGATATTGCTCACCCGCTAGAATATGCCCTAATGACACGTCAATATATTGACCAACATCTGTTGAAAAAAGGGGAGGTCCTATCGCATGACAGTTAATTTTGGGGTAATTGGAACAGGGGCGATTGGACGTACACATATCGACCGTATTACTAATCGCTTAGCAGGCGGGAAAATCGTAGCGGTAACCGATATTAATGATGAATCTGCAAAATCAACAGTGGAAGAGTATGGCTTGGATGCAACCGTGTATCCCGATGATACTACATTATTAGAAGACGATCATGTAGATGCCGTGATTGTGACAAGCTGGGGGCCAGCCCATGCCCAAAGTGTACTATCAGCGATTAAAGCCGGAAAATTTGTCTTCTGTGAAAAACCTTTAGCCACAACAGCGAAAGATGCGCTTGAAATAGTCGATGCAGAAATGGCAGTTGGTAAGCAAGTAGTACAAGTCGGTTTTATGCGCCGCTATGATCAAGGATATAAACAGTTGAAATCAACAGTGAAAAACAATGAAATTGGTGAACCACTGATGATTCATGCTTGCCATCGCAATCAATCACAAGCAGAAAGTTACACAACGGAAATGACAGCAGTAGACACGTTAATTCATGAAATCGATGCCTTGCATTGGCTAGTAAATGATGATTATAAATCAGTGCGTGTCATTTATCCTAAACGTACAACAAAAGCATATGAACATTTACAAGATCCGCAGCTTTTTATTATGGAGACACTGTCCGGCATTATTATAACGGTAGAAGTCTTTACGAATTGCCAATATGGCTATGATATCCAATGTGAAATAGTAGGGGAGTTAGGTACCGTTAAACTACCGGAAGTGCCGTCTACTGTCATGAGAAAAAATGCCAGCTTAAGCCAGGCTGTTTTAACAGACTGGAAAGATCGTTTCGAGGACGCCTTTGACGCAGAGTTCCAAGATTTTATCAACTCGATTGAACGACATGGAGCTGTGCAAGGTCCAACCACTTGGGATGGTTATATCGCGGCGGTAACCAGTGACGCTTGTGTGAAAGCACAAGAAACAGGAGAGAAACAGGAAATTGGATTGAAAGAACGTCCAGCTTTTTATCAAGAGATCGAAAATGTAGCAGCTAAGTAAATAATAGGAAGGGAAATAAATGGCGGTATAGTGTCTGGGACCAGAAACTTGAAGAAGAGAGATGTGATGCGATGCTTTTATCAATGAAAGAAATGTTGATGGATGCGAAACAAAATAAATATGCTGTTGGACAGTTTAATATGAATAGCTTTCAATGGGTAGAAGCGATTTTACAAGCAGCAGAAGAGGAACAATCTCCTGTCATCATTGCTTCCACTGATCGAATTGTCGATTACTTAGGTGGGTTGCGTTTAATTGCAGCGACAACGAAAAAGCTTGTAGAAGAAATGAATATAACCGTTCCTGTTACTTTACACTTAGATCACGGTTTTACAGTGGAGCGTTGTAAAGAGGCTATAGATGCAGGCTATAGTTCGGTTATGTTTGACGGTTCAAAATTCCCGATTGATCAAAATATCGAAATGACGAAAGAAGTAGTAGACTATGCCAAAGCCCATGGTGTTTCAGTTGAAGCAGAGATCGGGTCGGTTGGCGGGACAGAAGATGGCGTGACTTCAGGCATTAAATATGCCGACCCAAATGAATGCTTCCGCTTGGTAAGAGAAACAAAGGTTGATGCATTAGCAGCAGCATTAGGCTCTGTTCATGGCGTATATCAAGGGGAACCCAAGTTTGCCTTCGACTTGATGCAAGAAATCTCCGAAGGCACAGATATCCCGCTCGCCTTACACGGCGGATCGGGCATTCCTGATCATCAAATTGTCAAAGCCATTCAGTATGGCCATGCCAAAATCAACGTCAATACAGAGTGTAACCAAGCATGGGCGAAAAAAATTAGAGAACTATTATCAAATGATCCGGAGCTTTATAGTCCGCCAGCCATTTTAGGCCCTGGTATGGATGCAATTAGAGGAGTCGTCAAAGAAAAAATAAGACTGTTTGGATCTAATCAAAAAGCAAAGACACATGTGCATTAATTATGACTCGGGAGGTACTCTTACCTTCCGTTTTTTTATTTTATGATCAATAAAATCAGTCACACTTTTGTGAATGGATTTTGTACCAGTGCCATGATAGTCTAGAAGTAATAGATAGCGGACGAAGGAGAGGAACTATGATGAAAGGAATCATTTTAGCGGCTGGATATGCGACAAGGCTGTATCCACTGACGAAAAACACAGCCAAACCGTTATTAGAAGTAGCAGGGAAGACGATTCTAGATCACATTGTGGAAAAGTTAGAAAAAGTAGAAGCAATCGATGAAATATATATTGTCACGAATGAAAAGTTTTATCAGAGCTTTGTTGATTGGGCCGCAGCATATAACGGGCCGAAGCAGTTTACTGTGATCAACGACCACACCACTTCGAACGAAACACGGTTAGGTGCGATAGCAGATATTGATTATGTATTGCAAACGACTGGACTAGCAGATGATGTGATGGTACTTGCTGGCGATAATTTATTTGATCTCGAACTAGATGATTTCTCGGACTTTTTCCAGCAAAAACAAGCTGATTGTATTACGGTGCATGTGCTGGAGGATGAAGCGGAGTTGAAGCGAACGGGTGTGGTGGAAGTGGATGAAAATGATACGGTAATATCGTTTGAAGAGAAGCCTGAGATGCCGAAGTCGCAGTTAGCGGTGCCTCCGTTTTATTTGTATCGGAAGGAGACGCTGCCGTTGTTCCGGAAGTACATAGAAGAGGGGCATAATCCGGATGCGCCGGGGCATTTTGTACCTTGGTTGATTGAGCACAAGAAGGTGTATGCTTATCGTTTTGAGGGGAGACGGTATGATATCGGAACGTTGGAGAGTTATCAGAAAGTGCAGGAGTTGTTTTAGTTTGGGATTGGATAGAACTCTTGTAAAAGAGAGCATAAAATCGTTATTTTGATGAATTTGGCCAAGATCTGATTCATATCCATTTAGTAGATATAAGTTTAGACAGAATAAAAAATACTTGGAAAACATTGATATAATGGTTAAAGCAGGAGAGTCTATGCAATATCATAAGGGCTCTCCTTTCTTTAGTAGGGAGGTTTAGAGAGGGGGACGTGAAAAATGGGAATAGTGAGAGATGTCATTCAAATTATTATAGGCGCTTTAATATTTGCGATAGGTATAAATTTTTTCACCGTTCCAAATGGCTTATCTGAGGGTGGTTTAATTGGGATTACCATTGTGGTTCATTATTTATCTGGATGGTCTACAGGAGTTATTAATTTTGTTTTAAACATCCTATTTTTAATCATAGGTTATCAATTTATTGGCAAGAAGGCTATATCCTATACGTTAATTTCTATTGCGGCTTCTTCTTATTTTTTATATCTAACTGAAGATATAAAAGTTCCTGTTACGAACGATACGTTATTAGCTGTTATATTTGCAGGATTACTTGTGGGAGTTGGATTAGGTATCATTTTTCGAGCGGGCGGTACGTCTGGAGGAACAACCATTCTAGCTAGAATGTTCAATCAATATTTCGGCTGGAGTATGGGGACTAGTGTTTTAATCATTGATATTGTTGTGGTAATCAGCTCTTCGTTGATTATTGGATTAGAAAAAGCAATGTACACATTAGTTGTGGTTTACATTGGAGCGAAAGCTATTAATTACATTGTGGAGGGATTAGATGAAAAACTGGCTGTGTTGATCATCTCTAACTCACACCAACAAATCATGGATAAAGTATTAAACCAGATGTCTAAAGGAGTGACAGTTCTAGATGGATATGGCGGGTATACCAAGATGGACAAAGAAGTTTTATATATTGTCATCAGCAAAATTGAAATTGTAGAGTTAAAAGCCATTGTACAGGATGTTGATCCGGAGGCTTATATTACTTCTCATTCGGTCAATGAGATCAAGCATCAATTGTGAGATATATCTAACAAAATGGTAAACTACATATAAAGAGAGACTTCCATCAGTAGGTTTTTTACTGATGGTTAGCGAAACTTATCAGGGTGCTAGCGTCCGTTCTTCTTCTTACGGACGATTGTTCACCGTGATAAATATAGATAGTTTCATATATAGGGAGGGGTTTGATGAAGGGTAGGACTTTAGTAATAAATATGAATTTAGATGAAAACCTGCTCAAAGAAATTCAGCAGGAAGTACCTGACTGGAACGTCATTGCAAACAAAGATACTGACAAAATTCAGAACGAGCTGTCGCAAGCGGAAGTAGTGCTGCATTGGAAAAGGGCTGTTGCACCTATTTTGCTAGAGAAAAATGATCAGTTAAAATGGCTGCAAACATGGAGCGCAGGCGTTAACAGCCTTCCGCTTGATGCATTACAGCAAAAAAATGTGGCCTTGACGAGCGCTAATGGTGTACATGCTTATCCCATTTCGGAGACTATTTTTGCCCATATGCTTGGATTAACACGGAAGATTCATACATATGTCCGCCAACAGCAGGAGAAAACGTGGTACCATGCAGGGCTAAAGCTCGAGATCCACGAAAAAACAATTGGCATTATCGGTGTCGGAGCCATCGGGCAAGAAACAGCTAAAATCGCGAAGGCTTTTGGCATGAAGGTTCTAGGCGTTCGCCATTCAGGAAAGCCCGCAGACCATGTTGACGAAATGTACACCCCCGATCAATTGGCTGATCTTTTACCTCAATGTGACTATGTAGTGATAACGCTTCCGTTAACAGAAGAAACAACCGGTATGTTTGGGGAAAAAGCATTCCGTCAAATGAAAAATAGTGCTTTTTTAATTAACATTGGAAGAGGGCCGATTGTGAAAGAGGACGAGCTCATTCAAGCGTTAGAAAAAGAGGAAATTGCAGGTGCTGGTCTCGATGTGTTTGAGAAGGAACCCTTGCCGGAAGACAGTCCTTTATGGAATATGGATAATGTCATCGTATCGCCGCACACAGCAGGAGCAACCGAGCATTATACTGAACGTGTGATTCGGGATATTTTTATTCCTAACTTAAAGCATTATTTAGAAACCGGAGCCCCGAATGTAAATGTCGTAGATTATGAGAAGGGGTATTAAGTGGAAGCCATCAGCATAGGATGCTGATGGCTTACTGCTATTTATTGTGCTATGATTAAGGAAAAATAAAGGAGTGCATCATTCGTTGATCCCCGTTATTCCCCTCATTTATCAAAAGTATGCTGCCCTTTGTAACCGCCTTTTGGAACACCATGCTTCATTTTCTGTTATTGATGATTACTATCATCGATATGCCTCCGGCTTTCAAGGAGAGAAATCACTCGATTATTATTTAGAAATAGTACAAGATCCTTATGCCAATTGGTTAAAAGGCCTCCGCCTCCAATATCGTCATCATTTCCAAATCGATCGGTTGTATATAACCCCAGCATTTATGCTTCTCATGGAGGCAAAAAATATCACAGGCACGATTTATTTCGATCCCCATTCCAGACAGCTTTATCGAAAAATTGAAAACAAAGAGAAAGTCTTCTCCGATCCTTTGCTGCAAGTCGATTTACAAGCCAAACAACTTCGGCAAGTCCTCACATCTGCAAACCTTCCGCTAATGCCTATGTATACCATATCTGTTTTTACCAATCCAAACGCTAAACTTTTGTTAAAAGATTATCAAGATCGAAATCGTATACTAACAAAGCAGGAAATTCCATTTTATATCGAGCTATTGATGGCCAATCATCAGACGCCACAGCTTTCAATCGATCAATGGCAGAGTGTTATGCAATATTTAATAGATCATCACGAAGAAGCAGATATCGATATCTTAAAAAAGTTTCAAATTTTATGGCAAGACTTGCTGAAAGGAGTGCGTTGTCCCGCCTGTTCCCGTCTATATATGAATCGAGTGCGCTTGAGTTGGCAATGTCCGTATTGCGAGCACCGATCTCGTGATGCGCATATCCCTGCATTAATTGAATTAGCATTACTTTCAAATAATTTAATCTCAAATAAGCTGGCAAGAGAGTTTTTAATGGTAGACTCAGCAGATGCTGTTAACAAGATGTTAGTCAGAGCAGGTTTACACAAAATAGGAGCTAATAAAAATGCTCGGTATCAGTTCGAATTAAGTCGACTGACGGATAAATCAATAAAAGTGACGGATAAACGAGCGATACTGACGGATAAATAAAAATACTGACCGATAATCAGCAAGAACCGACCGATAAACGCCAAAAAGTGGCTCATTCCAATCCACAGACAGATATTCCATCACGTAATGGCTAGGTTTCTGTCACAAAGTGCGTGGTACCTCTCATAAAATAATTCTGAATCATTTTTTCGAAAATTAGGAGGGGTAAAGATGTATCCATATTATAGAAACGATGGGTATCCATATCATCCGGCACAACCAATGTATGATCCTTATGTCTATCCGCAAGCGTATAGTGCGATGCCTCATGATGGCTTGGAGCGACAAAATTTTATTCAAGGACAGGCGACTTGGACAGAAGGCGGCAATGTGACGCAATGCGGGATTCCATGGTCTTATAGTCAATACATGACTGCTGCAGTGAGTACGAATTCTCCATACCAATGCGGTCAAACAATAAAGGTAAGAAATCCGCAAACTTCCCGTGTAATTATTGTAACGGTAGTAGATACGGTTCCTGGTACTCCTGCTACACGTATCAACTTACATCGCAGAGCGTTTGAGGCGTTGGGAGCAAATCCTTCTGTAGGAGTGATTAATGTAACATTTCAGCCTTCACCGGAGTTAGAGCAAGAAAAGTGGGGAAAATATTTATTAGAAGTTACTCAAGTAGCTTATCCGAACTACAATGTGACGGATTACAACTTTATAGAGAGAACGCAGCCTGCTGCTAACCAAGTGAAGGAAACGTATGAATATTCACTGCAATCTCCGCAAGAACAGATCAAAGTAAGAGGAACCGTCACTTATAATCCGAGAACAGATCGAATTGTTTCCTTTGATATAAAAGAAGTTTCATAGAAAGGAGGGGCATTTAAAAGTGCCCTTCCTTTTTAAATTTAGGAAATATAGTATCAACTGCCGGAGTTCCGTTCTTCTTTTGCTATTTTCATAAATGATTTCGTCTCGGTTACCACAATGCCAGATAAAGCAAGTAAACCAATCAAGTTAGGAAACGCCATCAGCCCATTCATGACATCAGAGAAATGAAATACAACATCTAAGGATACTACGGCACCAACAAAAACAAAGACGATAAAAATATAGCGATATACTTTTACTCCTTTTTCTCCCATTAAATAAAATACCGATTTTTCTCCATAATACGACCAGCCGAGTATGGTGGAAAAGGTAAAGAACAAAATGCCGAACGTTACGATATAAGAACCTGCTGTTCCTAAGAAATGTGCGAACGAGGCACTAGTTAAAGCAGAACCGTCTAAACCGCTATCCCATTGATCCGCCATTACAATCGTAATACCAGTTATCGAACAAACAACAATAGTATCGATAAATACTTGTGTCATGGAGACTAATGCTTGTCTTGCAGGGTAATCAGTTCTAGCAGCAGCTGCGGCTATAGGTGCAGAACCTAACCCAGCTTCGTTCGAGAAGACACCACGTGCTACCCCATATCGAATAACTGTTCCAAGTAGACCTCCTGTAACGGCTTGACCTGTAAAGGCATCATGAAAAATAAATCCGATAGCTTCAGGTACTAAATCCACATGTAATATAATTAACAAGAGTCCACCAAGGATATAAAAAGCACCCATGACCGGGACAAAGTAAGCAGTGACACGTCCAATGCTTTTAATACCGCCTATAATGACAAGTGCAGCTAATAATGCAAAAACAACCCCTGTTATAACTGGGGAAATAGAAAAAGACTCTTCTAAAGAAGTTGCCGCTGTATTGGATTGCACCATGTTACCAATTCCAAAAGCAGCAATGGATGCAAAAATTGCGAACAAAACCCCTAAAAAGCGACCTAGCTTCTTATTATGAAGCCCTCGTTCTAAGTAATACATAGGGCCGCCAGCCATTTCTCCATTTGCATTTTCTACACGGTATTTGACTGCTAATAGTGCTTCCGCATATTTTGTAGCCATACCAACAAGTGCTGTAATCCACATCCAAAATACAGCACCAGGCCCACCTGCTACGACAGCTGTTGCCACACCGGCAATATTTCCAGTACCAATCGTTGCTGCCATCGCTGTTGTGAGAGCTTGAAAGTGGCTGATATCCCCTTTTGATTGTTGGTCTTGATTTTTGCTGAAGGATAGTTTCAATGCGTACGGAAGGGCTCTAAACTGCAGGAATATGAGACGGAATGTTAAATATAAGCCTGTACCAACTAATAACAGGAGTAACGGTGGTCCCCATACCCAACCCCCAATTTCACTAAGAACGTCTGCCCCTTGTTCGTTTACCTTTGTTAACCAACTCCAAAAATATTCCATGCCTTATCCTCCTTTATTTAAAAAGTTATTCAAATTATTCCAATAAATGCAAAAAAATGCAAGGGGGGATATTTTCAAGTATTTTGCTGAATCTAATGACATACATTTGTCGTTACGAATGGATTTGTGTCATAATCACTATGACGAGTTTTCACAACACCAACATGAAACGAAAAATCGGCTAGGAGGACACAATGGAAGATTTACTAAAACTTAAAGGAAAAAACATGGTGATTATGGGGGTTGCGAATGAACGAAGCCTTGCGTGGGGTGTGGCCAAATCACTTCATCAAGCAGGCGCTAACCTTATTTTCACCTATCGTAAAGAACGTTCTTTATCTAAGTTAAACAAATTACTTGAAAAAACAGACCTTGAGGCAAAACTTGTCTTATCGTGTGATGTAAATAATGATGAAAGCATCCAAGAAACATTTTCTAAAATTGGCGAAGAAGTAGGCACCATACATGGTGTAGTTCACTCGATTGCGTATGCACATGGAGAGGATTTAAAAAATCGCTTTGTGGAAACATCACGGGATGGTTACAGTTTTGCACAGGATACTAGTGCCTATTCCCTCATTGCTGTCGCACGCGAAGCGAAACCTTTTATGACAGAAGGCGGTTCGATTATAGCTATGAGTTATCTCGGAGCAGAGCGGGCTGTAGAAGGTTATAATGTAATGGGTGTTGCCAAAGCGGCATTGGAATCTTCTGTAAAATATTTAGCAATGGATTTAGGGAAAGAGAATATTCGCGTCAATGCTATTTCAGCAGGAGCGATAAAAACATTAGCAGCAAAAGGGGTGCCATCTTTTAATGAAATTCTTCATAAAATAGAAGAAACAGCACCACTGAAACGAAATGTTACGCAAGATGACGTAGGCGATATGTCCTTAGCCATGCTAAGCAACCTGTCCAGAGGGGTGACAGGAGAAATCATCTACGTAGATTCCGGTTATAATATTTTAGGATAATATTTTCCTAAAAAAGAGTACACAGCTCGTTGTGTACTCTTTTTATTTCAAATTTTGTCGAATGAATATTTTGGTGGTAAATTAGAATGGTCGGATGATATTTTAAACGGGGGGATGACGGTATGGGTTGGAAAAAATGGTTATTCTATTCTTTGCCTCTTTTTCTACTGCTCATTGGTTTTATTGTGTTGATTAATTTACATAAGTTTTTAGTATTAGAACAGCAGCCGAAAAAAGCAGATGCCATCTTAGTGTTAAGCGGTGGCAAAGGGGATCGTGAAGCAGAAGCAGCCAAGCTCTATCATGAAGGATGGAGTGATACCATTATCGTCACTGGCGCCCTTGTTGGCTGGGAAACCTACACATCCGAGATCATGACAGAGCATTTAATAGAACTCGATGTGCCAAAAGACGCCATTTACTCTTATAAAGAAGTGACCAGCACCAGAGAAGAAGCAGAACTATCGATACCGCTGCTGCGCGAATTAGACGTCAACACTCTCATCCTTGTCACCAATAAATATCACTCCGCACGAGCAACATGGATTTTCCAAAAAACATTAAAAGAAAAAAACATCGAAGTCATCTCCGTACCCGTACGCGACGATGTGTATGATCAGAATTGGTGGAAAAACCATGAAACAAGAAAGCACGGAGCAAGCGAAGTATTAAAATTCATTTGGGAACTATTCCGATTATAACGTAACAGCAAAAGGGAAGCAGAACTCAATTTCTACTTCCCCCTTAAATGCCGTTCCATTTCCTCATCACACCTGCCAGCAACCACCAGACAGCAATATAATACAAACGTAATCAACGACATCAACCCGCCAACAATCCACCACATACTGCGCGATCCTCACTTTCAATCTCTTATGTCCGAGCTTCTAACGACATGTACTAGGAGCACACGTGCGATTTCCCTCTTTATTTTTTACAAAAAAGCATGAGGATATACGTTCATAAAGTGCATATTGTTTTTATCGTTAGTGCGTCTTGCGTTATAATATATTTCGACTATCGAAATAAAGGAGTCCTGCTTGTGGGTCAATCGCAAAGGAAAAAAGAGAAGATTTGGACGAAGGATTTTGCCCTGATTTGCTTGGCAAATTTTTTTATATTTTTAGGGTTTCAGATGACGTTGCCGACGATTCCGTTGTTTGTGCAGCATTTGGGTGGAAGTGATGAGTTTATTGGGATTATTACGGGGATTTTTACGTTTTCTGCCTTAATTTTACGCCCGACTGCTGGGCATGCGTTGGAGTCTAAGGGACGGCAGTATGTATATATGATTGGTCTTGGGATTTTTGTGATTTCGATTGGATCGTATGCGTTTATTACAAGTATTGTCTTTTTGTTTATCATGCGTTGTGTGCAAGGGTTAGGCTGGGGGTTTTCGACGACGGCTACCGGGACGATAGCGACAGATTTAATTCCGCAGAGCAGGCGTGGAGAAGGGATGGGCTATTTTGGTCTTTCTGGTAATATTGCGCTTGCTTTTGGCCCGGCATTAGGGCTCACTTTATATGGGTACATTTCGTTTACAATGTTGTTTTTGATATGTTCGGCATTGGGATTAGTGGCTTTTTTGTTGTCTAGTCTGATTGCGTACAAACCTGTTGACCCTGAAGCGAAAAAGGTTACTGCTCCTCGATTTGATGTGTTGGAGAAAAAGGCATTGCGGCCGTCACTGTTGTTGTTTTTTATTACGACATGCTTTGGAGGAATTGCTTCATTCCTGCCGTTATATGCGGAGCAGGAAGATGTTGCAGGTATTGAAGTTTATTTTTTTGTGTTTGCGATTTTCTTGATGATTACTCGGACGTTTGCGGGGCAATTGTATGATAGAAAAGGGCATATTGTCGTGTTTTTGCCTGGGACGATTTCGATTCTTACAGCGATGGTATTATTATCATGGCTGCCAAATTCTTTTGTTCTATTTTTAGCTGCAGCGTTGTATGGATTAGGGTTTGGTACAGTACAACCTGCGCTTCAGGCATGGGCGGTGAATCAGGCGCCTGATAATCGTAAAGGAATGGCGAATGCGACTTTCTTCTCCTTCTTCGATATGGGAGTAGGCGTTGGTGCGATTGGTTTTGGCTTTATTGCATCTGCATTTGGCTATCGCTATATTTATATCGCAGCAGCTGTTTCTATCATGACATCGATAGTATTGTATATTTCGTTGTTGATAAAAGATAAAAAAATGCAGCAGCAGGGGGCCGTTTAATAAGCTAAACTTGGAAAAGAAAGATTCACTAGACACGCAACTGGAATATACTATAAGCCACGCATATTCCAGTTGCTTGATAGGATATAAGTCCTAATACTCGGTATCTACTGAATTGGTCATATTGACTAAATTATCAATGGCAGAAGAGATTTGATGGAATGACTGATTCACTTGTTCTAAACTATTAAAAAATTGGGAGATTTCATTTTCAATCGTATTGTTTTGCCCCTTTGATTGATTCATTTGTGAAACTAGATCTTCAAAAAATTGATAGATTTGTTTGATATTTTGTGAATTATCTGTAACGGATTCTTGGACTTCATCGACATAATTGGCTACTTTGGCAACTTGTGAGTTGGTTTCTTCGATTAATCCTGTCACATTACTCACAGAATTTTTAGTTTGTTCCGCTAGTTTGCGTACTTCATCCGCTACTACGGCAAATCCTTTTCCTTCTTCCCCTGCACGTGCTGCTTCGATTGCTGCGTTAAGCGCTAATAGATTGGTCTGTTCCGCAATGTCTGTCACCATACTGACAATCGATTCAATTTGATTAGATATTTCGGCTAGACGATTGGTTTCTTGTTCAATATCCTGCATTTTAACTTCCATTTGCCCCATTTTTTCTTCTTGCTTTTGCAAGTCATTTCTTCGCTCTTGTGATGTTTGTTCAATTTGTTCAGATGTTTTGGAACCTTTTTGAGCATAAGCTAAAATATCTTCTAATTGCTCCACAAGTGATTGGGAAGATGCTGCAGATTGTTGGAAAATGCCTGCTAATTCTTCTGATGTGTCTTTAATTTTTTGATGGATTTCTTCTTTTGCTGCTTCTTGCTCTTCATGTACCCGGTTTACTTCTAATTGATAAGCATCTAGTACTAATTGCTGTTCTAAGTTTAATATTTTGGATGTTGCCGATATCGCTTGATAAAACTCATTTTTATCGGATATGTTTTCATCTAAAATAGCTAGTAAAGAGTTTAGCAAATCTTGAAAGGCACACATATACCATTTCGGTTCTAATCCAATTTGAAAATGAATATGTGCAATTTTTATTCGTTTTTCCATAAAGGCTTGATCGATTTGTCCATTAAACATTTCTTGTATATGAACTATTAATGTTTGCTTTAATCGTTCTACTGAACTATTCGATTCGATAATGTCCATCAGGGATGTTTCATATTCTAAGTTTTTATAAAATTGATCGACAATTCTTTCAATATTTTGTTCGATAAATGGTTTGATTTGACACAAAACTACAAGATCTGTTTCCTTTAAATCTACCATCTGTATCTGTTTATAGAAGGTGCTGTCCGGTTCAATATCCATAAATACATCATGATTATCCATTTCTACTACAAAAGTTTGTTGTGATTCTTTTTTCTTAAATAGATTTCGCACTGTGATGCCTCCATATAAGTAATAGAATATTTGTCATAGGTATATGATACCATATATATATATGAAGTTGGCACTCTTTTTTGCATTTTTGAATCTAGCAAATTTTTAACATATGATAGCAAATGGATAAAACATGTGGAAATCGTGCTAAAGAAGGGAAACTGTCTATTTTTTGTTGGATATATTCTGACAACAATGTAGACAGTTTTTATTTTTTTTAGGACTTTAGTTTTGTGTAATGAAACAAAATTAGTTCTAATTCACTGACAGCCTTTCATATACTTTTATTAAAAGTAGAAAGCCATGTGTGCAAGGATGTTAGGGGTATGATGAATGAAAAGATCCCGGAGAATGGTTGTAATTATATTAACTGCAGCTTTGCTTCTCACTATAGTATTTCTATTAAAAGACAGAAACTCCACACCCGAAATACCGTTAGATACACCACACGAACAATTCATTTGGAAGGAGATGCTCAATCAAAATCTATTATTAAAAACAACACTTCAATCCCATTCAAGTGATTACTCTTTGTCCGAAACGATTGGTCTGTGGATGGAGTATGCCGTACTGACCGATAATTATCCTCTCTTTGAGATAGCATACCAACAATTAGATCAATACTTTGTAACAAGTCAAGGTTTTATACATTGGAGAATAAAGGAAAATGGCCAAACAACAGAACAAGTGAACGCATTTATGGATGACATAAGAATTATTCATGCATTATTAGGCGCAGAAGAACACTGGAATAAGAGCAAGTATAACAAAATGGCTCGAAAAATAACTAAAGCATTAGTGATACAAGGAACATATAAACAGATGTTTGTTGATTTTTATGATTGGGAGCATGATAGGAAAAGTCCTTCCATCTCTGTACAGTATTTAGATATTCAAACAATACGAAGGCTATATGCTTTAGGTTGGATTGATCAAAACATTTTAAACCAAGTAGAACAAGTCGCGATAGAAGCATCTCATCAATCTAGTCCTTTGTATCCGACCAGGTATCATATAGATACGAATCAGTTTATCCAGGAAGATACAGTGAATCTGATAGAACAAATGTATACCGCTTATCATTTTGCGAAAGCTGGTATCCAAACAGACAGATTTTTGGCATTTCTTACACAAGAGCTAGCAGAACATGACAAACTATATGGTCAATATGATACAGATGATCTGACGCCAGTGGTTGGTTATGAATCACCAGCTCTTTATGGTTTAGCAATTCTCTATACATTAAGCATCGAGGAATATGATATGGCATTACAATTCTATAACAAGCTCCAAGCATTACAAACAAAAGCTGGTTCTTTTAAAGGGGCATATCTAGATTCGTCCACAAGTGATACACATATTTTTGACAACCTTGTTCCTCTAATAGCAGAGAGGAGACTAATGGAAATTGAAATGGATTGATAGTCATCGTTTGCTTATCAGCACATGCTTGCTTCTATTCTATACTTTTTCTATTTCCTTTTATTTTTTTATGTACACCAATCAAACCCATTTAGATAAAACGCTATATGTTTCCATTATGATTTTAACACTTATCGGAATATCGAAAGGTACACTGATTAGTCTGGGAATTAGTTTATTGGTTATTTTTATTTTTGGCAGTTATATGATCTGGTTGCAATTTCATTTTGCAAATAGCATTGTAACCGAATCAGAAATGGCAATGGAACCGTTCTTCACTATTAAAGATATGTTCGTTTGGCAAATAGCCTTCCTAATATCTTCCTTTGTTTCTGGACATTTTCATCATCAAAAAGAATTGCTCATCAAAAAGTATCGTTATTGGGAGAAACAATTTAACCAATTAGTCACTATTGATTCAGTGACTGCATTTGATAATAAGAGGCGTTTTTTCCTTCAATTAAAGACTGAATTCAAACGTGCAGAGAGCTATCAACAACATTTCACATTGTTGTTAATGAAAATAAAAAATTGGGAAGCATTTAAGCGTCTTTACGGAAATGAAGAGGCAACGCATTTATTGCAATATTTTTCTGGTGAATTAAGGAAAATGTTAAGGGAAAGTGATAGCCGATTTCGCATTACAGAGGATACTTTTGCTTTTATTTTACCGGAGACACCTAAAAGTGATGTAGAGAAGATTATTAAAAATCTGGTGGAAAATAATAGTGATTTTTCGTTAAAAAGTAAAGATCGTCTGATCACCCTTCATTTTGAGTTTGGATATATATTATATGATGAGCAATTAGAGGATGATATGAGGATGTATAACGATGCGCTTGATGAACTTAACAGTTATGTTGATTAGTTTAGTAGTGATGTTTACACAATGGCCGCAACCGGCATCTGCTAATATTAGCTCTGAAGTAAAGTCGCTCATTCTATATTCCAACAATGAAAATACACCGAATGAACAAGTATACGTCCTTGATCAACTCATTAGCCATTACTCCAAATCTGATATCAAAGCAGACAATGAAGTGACAGACCTAACAAACTATGATTATCTCTTTTATATAGGCTTTCATTCTAAAAGACTAGATCGATATTTATTGGATTTAATAGAGGATTTCGATAATCCGATTATTTTTATCGGTGAAAATGTCAATCAATTACATCAAAGAATAGGTGTGACGGATACAGGTTCGACAATAGACGTAAAAACCATATCGATGATAGATTCTCAAAGGACATCAGCTTTTACAGAAGTGAAAAAAATCCGCTCCATTACCTTTGATCGAGATATGAAAAAAGTTATAGAAGGGCAGCGGGGCAACTATTCCTACCCAATTTTTGTGACCAATGGGGTAGATTACTATTTAGCTTCACACCAATTACATGATAAATTGATGTATTATTTATCCACTGTTTTAGCAGATGTTTTTAAAGTCGATCGTGCATCATATTTATCAGCATTTATCAAGATAGAAGCTATCCATCCATCAACAGATATAACACATTTAACCAAAGTAACCACTTATTTAGCAGCAAATGATATACCTATTATTTTGTCCGTGTCTCCTACTTATGAAGATCCGAATACAAAGAAAAAAAATCATTTGACTGATTCTCCTATGTTAGTGCAAAAACTATTATCCCTACAAGAACTTGGTGCAGCAATTATTTATTCCTATCCCTCCTTTTCTGAAGATATCAGTACAGAGGAAAAAAGGGAAACAGTTGAAGAAGGTTTACAAGAGTTAGCGAGTTATAAAATTTATCCGATTGCTGTCTCTTTTTCCAGTAACATGACCACTTTTACCAAAGAAGATCTGGATATAGCCAGCGAATATTTTTCTACTCTCATTGCATCTGGGAAACGATCTAACCTTAGCATCTTTAAACATACTGCGCCCTATGTAACAAAGCCAACGTATTTGAATGATATGGTATGGATTCCGGAAACGTTAGGATATATAGAAACAAATAATACGAGTGGGGTGCTGAATATCAAGGGACAGATGAATGACCTAGCCCTTATACCTAGTGCTACCCTTGGAATGACCGTCCATTCTTATGTAGACCTGGAATACTTAGAGCAAATGGTGAAAGAATTCGATACTGTTCTAGGGAAAAGATGGTTACATTTAAAACATTGGGACTTATCTGTGCATGCCCCCTATATATCGATCCGCTCCAATGTGAATGGGGATGTTGAAATTGATAACCAAATGTCTCTAATTCGAGAATTCACTTATCGCTATCAACTGACTGCTTTGGAAATTGTGTTGTGGAGTATTGTACTGATTGTCAGCATTTTTATCACAGCCTTTTTGCTTTATTTAATCTATTTAAGGATATGTCTGAGAAAATCTCTTTTTTTAGAAAGGAAAAGGAATGGCTAATACACTTTTTATCATTGCTCTATCGATTATTTGGATGATGCTCTTATATCACATGTTCCTGATGCAAGGGGGATATTTACATTACTTAAGATATGCAAAGCCAATCGTTCAATGGAATGAAAAACTAGAGACTCATTTGTTGCCTACAGTCAGTATTTTAATCCCTGCACATAATGAAGAAGTAGTAATGGAACGGACGATCAAAGCCATGGTGAAACTAAACTACCCTAAAGATAAGTTAGAAATCATTATTGTGAACGACAATTCATCAGACGGGACTGGTGAAATTATTGAATATTATCATTCCCTTTATTCGTACATCATTCCTGTTCATGTAGAACCAAGCGAAGCAGGAAAAGGAAAATCTGGAGCATTAAATCAAGGATTTAAGGTGTCAACAGGTGAAATGATTGCTGTGTATGATGCGGATAATACACCAGAGAGTATGGCGATTTATTATCTCGCTCTGGCTATGGTAAATGATCCGAAGGCTGGAGCCATTGTTGGGAAATTCCGTGTGAACAATGCAGGGAAAAATTTACTTACTCGTTTTATTAACATCGAAACACTCTGTTTTCAATGGATGGCACAAGCTGGACGATGGTTTTGGTTCCACATTGCTACTATACCAGGAACGAACTTCGCTATCAGAAGGTCGATACTGGAAGAGTTAGAAGGATGGGATGTCAAAGCATTAGCAGAAGATACAGAATTGACGATACGTGTGTATAACTTAGGCTATTATATTCGTTTTTTTCCAGCAGCTACTACATGGGAACAAGAGCCTGAACATTGGAAGGTTTGGTGGAAGCAGCGTACAAGGTGGGCAAGAGGAAATCAATATGTTGTCATCAAGTTTTTATTTCGATTTCTCAATTTGGATAGAAAATCGATCGTCTTTGACTTAATCTATTTCTTTTTTACTTATTTTCTATTTTTCTTTGGCGTGATTCTCTCTGGTTCGATATTCGCTATCAACTTGTTTGTTGATTTAGAGTTAGAGCTAGGCTTTATTTCGATGATACTTTGGATATTGGCCTATTTATTGTATATAACCGAGGTAATGATTGCATTAAGTATTGAAAAAGATCAAATGAGCAAAAGGAATTTTATTACGGTCCTCTTTATGTATTTTACTTACTCACAATTATGGATAGCATTGGTCGTCTATGCTTTATATTTAGAAACAAAACGAGTTCTCTTTAAAGAAGAGATGAAGTGGTATAAAACAGAGCGATTCGATCACAAACGACCGTAAAGCTTATATAAAGGCAGGAGATCTTGATGAGTAATGCTAACAATGACGAAAATCTATATCAAAACCTATCCAGAAAGGCCACGTATGCGAAAAACAAAAAGAGAAAGTGGATATGGCTAACACCTTTTATAATGCTTATAAGTTGTGGTTTGATTTATCTTGTTATCTTATATGGTGACAAAATGATGACGTATATCGAAACTAGTGTTCCTTTTGTTCAGGGCGATGTAGAATCTAAAAATGGCGAAATGCTCACACACGATAATGAAGAATCAGACCAACCATCTTCAGAAGATCCGCCAATAGGAGAGGCAACAATAGATCAAGCAGACCGTGAAGATCAAAACCCTAATTACGATTTAAACCTTATTTCAAATGAGGATCAAGATGAGTCAAAAACTACACCTCAAAATCAAGGGGAAATCATTTTATTTGGTGAAGAGGATATGACCTTAAAGGGTGTTAATGGGAACCGTGATTTTTATTTTACATTACCACTAAGTACGGTTGGTGAGGACAGTTATGTGGAATTAACCATCAGTTCCTCTGATTTATTGATAAGAGATCTCTCTTCCTTCACTGTTTTAATCAATGATCGGCCGATAAAGAGTTACTCCTTTCAAGATAAGCTTGAATTTAGAACGTTTAATATTCCACTTGATAAAGAATTTTTTGTGGATGGTGTGAACAAGGTTTCCCTTCAAGCACGATTATATATACATGCAAACTACTGTTTAGATCAGACAGATCCTGCTAATTGGATGGTTTTACACAAAACTTCCTATGCATTTATTGATACAAAAGAAACAACCATTACTGATGATTTATTAAATAGTTATCCGTATCCATTTATTACGTCAGGAGCACAGGAGGAAGTTCATACGTCAATCGTGATTCCTGACAATAGCGATGAGGATATAATGAAAACAGCATTAGACCTTAGTCAACATTTATCTCGAAAAACGGTTAGCCAGCAACTTGTACCTGTTCGCTTTGAAACGGAATGGTACCCTGCAACGGAACAAGATCATGTCATTGCAATTGGCACAATGGATGCATGGTCGGGAGAAATGGCAAAAAGGATGACATTTAAAGATATGTCGTTACACCCAGATGAGCTTTACTTAAATAACACGATTGAGAAAACAGATAACAAAATAAGACAAATATTGTTTGTGTCTGCTAATAATAACGAGACATTAATAGAAAAGGCCTCCTTACTGATGAATGAACAGATAACCGAGCAATTAACGGGAAATGCCATCAAAATTACGAGTATGCCATCTGTGGAAAAAGAGGAGGTAAGGGAAGATCTGGCACTTCCTATTGTGGATGAGTCTCTTGTTTTAGACGATACACAATTATCGACACAAACATTCTATCTATCTATTCCTCCTTATCAGACTATTCAAGGTGATGGAACCTTTTATTTATCACTTCGAGCATCGCCAGTTTTAAGAGAATGGGAGAATACAGAATTCAAGGATCAGCTCGGTCTGACTGTTTATGTAAATGATCAACCTTATACCGTTCCATTAACTAATCTTCTAGCAGAAGACACAACAGAAGTAGAAAAGTATGATTACTCATTCTCTATTCCGAAAGAACAGCTTGTTAATCAAGAGATCGTGACTGTCAGTTTTGAATTTAACTATCCATACACTCCAGATGGTTGTAGGCAAAGTTATAAAAGCGGCAATTGGGTCACCATTGAAGAGGATAGTAATTTGGATATTCCTTATGAAATAGAGAGAGCTCTTTCTTTACATCACTGGCCAACACCGCTTTTTCGCCAGGGGGAAAAAGCTTATGATGATGTAGTCTTTATCTTGCCAAAAAATTTACAGAAAAACAGCTTGAAACAATTGTCTTTGATTGTCCATAACCTGTCAAGATACAGTTCGTTTAATAATTTCAGTGTTGTCATAGGAGATGTTGGTGATTTAAGTGATCATACACGATCAAATTCTCACTTAATTTTTTTTAAGGGAGCAAATGATAGTTTTGCTTCCGTACATGAAGGCTTAGTCGTTCCATGGAGCAAAAAAGATGGGGTAGATTTATCTCCTTTTGGATTCATAACAGAAACAGTGAGCTATGTTTCTTGGATACAACCTTCTTATTGGAACAACGATAAAGCAATGGTATTTTTTCATTCGACGGATGATGAACAGAGTGATAGTCCATATATCCATGAAAAATTCTTTGATCTCTTAGGAGAGGTTGATCAATCTAAAAATAATACGATGAGCGTTGTCAATAAAGCGAATCAATTATTTACTTTTAATGATAAAAACAGGAACGATGATCAAGGGAGAATAACAAGTGTCTCCAATCGTGATATCATGATCGTTATCATTATTTTCAGTGCTGTTATTTTATTAACTGTCTTGCTCTTATGGATATTTTGGAGGCGTAAAAAAAAGAGAGGGGAGTATAACTATTAAGTATATTCCTTTGGGTCCATCTAGACAAATTCAAGGGGATTTGGTAAAATTGTAAGAAGTGTAATAGGGGAGTAGCTTTTACAGTAATTGTCGTCACTTCAGAGTAAAGTCATTTACTCTCGGCATTACTGGCGACCAAGAGTTGTTAGCAAGACCTTTGCCAAATACGGCAGAGGTCTTTTTTATGTCGTTAAAACGATCTTAAGTAAGCTTCGTTTGAGAGGAGAATGGAAATTGGAGTCAATTTGGTTAGAGTATGGATGGACATTGTTAATACTGATTGCTTTAGAAGGTCTATTGTCTGCTGACAATGCACTGGTTCTAGCTGTCATAGCTAAGCATTTACCGGAAGATCAGAAAAAAAGAGCCATAAACTATGGGATTATCGGAGCATTCATCTTTAGGTTCGGAGCTATTTTTGCCATATCCTTTTTAGCGAATGTATGGCAGGTCCAAGCAATTGGTGCAGCTTACCTAATATACTTAGGACTAAAACATATTATTGGTACTTATTTTGGTTCAAAAGAAGATACGGAAGAAGAGGGAGAAGTACCTAAAGGGAAAGGATTTTGGCCAACTGTAGCCAAGATTGGTGTCGCAGATCTTGCTTTTGCAATCGATTCCATTCTTGCAGCTGTAGCCCTTGCGATAGCTCTACCTGAGTCACCGCTTCCATCTTTTGGTGGGATGGATGGAGCCAAATTTGGAGTTATCGTTATCGCAGCCATTGCAGGTCTTGTCCTGATTAAATTTGCAGCGACTTGGTTTGTCAAACTTCTGCAAGTGCGTCCAGGATTAGAAACTGTTGCATACTTAATCGTAGGTTGGGTCGGCGTAAAGCTTGCTGTTATTACACTTTCCCATAAACATGTAGGTTTCTTAGATGAACACTTTCCTCATAGTTTAGGATGGTCCATTACTTTCTGGAGTGTTTTACTACTAACTGCAGTTGGAGGTTGGTTCTTGTCAGGTAAAAAATCAGAGGAAGATTATGAAAATAACCAGGAATCAAAGGCATCTGCTAATTAGGTCCTGTCACCTCTTGGGTTTGGATTATTATTTTGTCGAATAAAAGCGATATTCAAGGCGGTACGATCAGAAAATAAAAACCTGCTCATTATTTTAAGCAGGTTTTTATTTTAAATCTTCATATATTTTGGTTAATAATACTCTATCAGGATCCTGGCTAAGCTCCCACATCATGGCACCGCCTAATTCCATCGATTGGATATAAGATGTTTTATGGCCTATTGATTCAACATCATCATAGCTTATGAACGTGGAATCATTAGATAAATAAGGAGTCTTCGAATCACTTTCCCACTGACGCCTAAATTCATTTTTATTCAGATAGTTTTCTTCAATAGATGCATACCCGACCGATTTTCCATCTGAGAAAGGTTGATACAAGCCTGAAGAAGCTTCGTCTACTTGATTATAAACTCTGCCGTAAAAAGGTATTCCTATCACCATTTTTTCAGTTGGTACACCTCTATTAATATAAGTTTCAACAGCGTCTTGTACACTCCACTCCTGAGCAAATTTGCTGTCTGGGTCCTTGTGTAATGGAGCATTTAGACCAGTAATTTGATCCCATTCGCCATGGATATCATATGTCATCAATTGAATGTAATCAACATATTGGTGAAGCTTATCTAACTCCATATTTGCTGCATGGTGACTGCTTACGCCTGCTGCTATAGTTAACAGATAATCCTTTCCGTCTTTTTCACTTTGAGCATCTAATGTTTCACGAATTTTTTTCAATAATAGCGTATAATTTTGTTTATCTTCTGGACGATTTGTATTGCCTGCTTTTCCACCACTAACAGGATATTCCCAATCAAGATCAACGCCATCAAAACCGTATTGAAGCATAAAGTCTAATACACTATCTGCAAAGGTGGTTCTTGATTCTTCGGTTAGGGCGACATCAGAGAATTTATCAGACCATGTCCAGCCACCTACAGAAATCAATGTTTTTAAGTGGGGATGTTGTTCTTTTAGCTTGTTTAATTGATGGAAATTTCCTTTGAGTTCTTGGGTTTCGGTATCACCAGGGAACGGTTGTTGTGTATCTGCCCAAGGATCTCCTACTTTCATTTTCCCGTCTTCGGAGATGTTAGCAAATGCGTAATTGATGTGTGTTAGTTTACTAGCATCAATGTCTGTCACCTGGTATTCTGAATAAGTAGCCCAACTCGCGTAATAGCCCACACGCTTATAATTTTGTTGTGCTGCCTCGACAGGGGAAGTGTTATCTACCAGAACTGATTTAGAAACTTCACTTGTTTGATTAGCCGTGTCATAAGCAACGACTTTTATATGTTGAACCCCATCAGGAACCCACGGATCAGTCGTCCAGTCAATCGTGTAAGGGGCTGATGTGACGGTTTTGATTAAATAGTTCCCACCTTCGCTATAGAATTCTGCTTTACTAATTCCGTTGTCGTCTGAAGCCTTAACAGATAATTCTACCGTTCCTTTTATCGTTTGATTGTCTTCAGCGATAGGGGAAACAGTTATATCACTTATGCTTGGGGCCTTATCTACTGTTGTACTTTGTGTATTTGCTACTTTAGTATTATTTATAAGTACTACAAATAATAGGAATACGAATAAGAGACTAGAGAACAATATTAGGTGATGTTTTCCTCTTCGTTGCATTCTATTATCCTTTCTATTAGATTCACTATCCCCTATTTTAATATGTAAATGGTTAAAGGACTTCAAGTAAATGTTGGGAATACGATTTATATGTGAAGTGTCTGTATATGATTTTTCGAAGATATTCTTTTCGGAAAATTATTTTTAGTGAATAGCCCGATATTCCTTTGGTGTCATGCCAACTTGTTTTTTGAAAATTCTATTAAAATGGCTAATATCATTAAAACCGCAATCAAAAGCAATAGTTGCGATCTTCTTTTGAGATTTTTGAAGCTCGACACAGGCGTATTGAATTTGCACACTATGCTTGTATTCAATTAATGTTTTACCAGTATGTTCTTTGAATTTGGCTGTTAGAGAGGATACACTCATTCCATAGGTTTGGCCAAGATGGGAAAGTTTTAATGGATGATCGCTGTGTTCTTTTAAATATTGTGTAATCGAATGAATCGCTTCTTTATCACTCATGATAACACTATTATCTGATTGGTTCAGTGTATGATACCGGCTTAATAGCACAAGTATTTCAATTAATCTAGTTTTTATAATGAGTTCAAAACCATCTTCTTGTTCTTGATATTCATGATGAATCGTATCTAAATGTCGTTCTATTTCTATTTTTTGTGAAGTGTGAAGAGGTAAATATGGGATAAAAGATGCGTTTTTACGTAGAAAAGGGATTAAATAAAACAAGTTAACAAATGATGGAATGGCATTAAGAATAGCAAGTTCTTTACCTAAAAAATTCTTGCTAAATAGCACATTATAAACAATGGTATCTTGATGTGTCGAGGGATTAAAACGATGATAGACCTCGGGTTCAATAATAAAGACATTCCCCGCTGATAATGGATATGCTTGGTTTTCCATATAGTGAGTTGCATTTCCTTCCACTACAAACACGAGCTCAAAGAAATCATGATTATGGGGAGGAATCGGCTTTTCTTTTGAAATAAAGTATTGATGAATATGAAAAGGAAATGCAGGTTTGGAAAAAAATTGCTCACCGAGAAGTGTTGAAACATTATGTTGATTTGCCATAAAACCACTCCAAGAAAAGGATATTCTGTACTATATCATTATGTAAGCGTTTTATCAAATGAGAACCTTTTTTTGTTTGGCAAATCGTCCTATATGAAAAGTAAATCGACCAAGTAAATCAATCAAGACCAATATAAACTATAAAGTAAGTTACATTAAACAACCTTTTAGGGGGAATGTATTCGTGTTTCGAGATTCTCAAATCGAGCTTTCAGAGGAACAAATCAATCATTATCAGGAAAACGGCTTTGTTCAGGTGGATACTGTCATAAGTTCTGATGAAGTAGAGGAGCTGCGTACTTATCTTGATGAAGTGATGAATAATGAAAGTGAGAGATCCGTGCAAAATAGTAAAAAAGGAGCTGCTTACTATAAAGTACTAAATCAACGTGTTAATACCTGGCGTGACCATGGTGGAATGGCAAAATTTGTTCTTTCCGAAAGATTAGCCGGGATGGCAAATCAGTTAATTGGTCATAAGGGTATTCGATTATTTCATGACCATGCTCTATTGAAAATGCCGCTTGATTCAAAAGAGACCCCATGGCACCAGGACTACCCATATTGGCCGATGAAAGAACCAGGAGCACTATCGATATGGTTAACGCTAGACGATGTAGATGAGCAGAATGGTTGTATGAAATTTTTGCCTAAGACGCACAAGTTAAAAGATTTAAAGGCTGTTGATTTGGTAAATAGTCATGACATCTTTGATGATGCAAAAACAAAGGGGCAGTTATTAGACAAGGACAGAGCGGTTACAGTGCCATTGAAAGCAGGCAGTTGTACGTTCCATGATGGATTAACCTTTCATGCTGCTTACTCTAACCAAACGGATAAACCAAGAAGAGTATTAGCCATTATTTTTATGCCTGATGGTACGATTTATAGCGGAAAATCACATCCTGTTGTCGATGGACTAAATATCGAAAAAGGGGAAGCCCTAACTGGTGGAACCTTTCCGAAGTTAGCATAGCTAATCGTAAATCTGATGAATAAAGGGTTAAGCCAGCATGCGAAAAGGAGCGCGCTATTTTCTAAGCGAGCTCCTTTATTTCCATTACACATGCAATGAATCTCTTTTATATTGATTTGGATAAGCTTTTGTTTTTATTTTTTGTGCTTTCCCATTACATCCGACTAAGGTCATTTTCTCTTTTGCAAGTTCTTTTGCTACTTCTTTTGCTTTGGATAGATATTTTCTGGGATCTAAGGAATCTGGTGTTTTGGAAAAATGGTCCTTAATTGCTTCTGAATAAGCATTTTTTAATTCAGTTGATACGTTCATTTTTGCCATTCCTAATGATACACAACGTTTCACATCTTCTTCAGGAATAGCAGAACCACCGTGTAGAACGAGCGGTTCATCAACAAGTTGTGCTATTTGTTGAATTCGATCAAAATCAATATCCGGATCACCGCTGTAAATACCGTGAGCTGTACCAATTGCTGGAGCTAATGTTGGTACTCCGGTTCGTTCAATAAATTCCTTACATTCAGAAGGAACTGCTTTTTCCGCATCTTTATCGGAAACGACAATGTTATCTTCAACACCACCGACTTTCCCTAGCTCTGCTTCAACATTTACCTCAATATGTTTGGCTATATCCATTACTTGATTGGTAAGACGAACATTTTCTTCGAATGGATGCATCGAAGCATCTATCATGATTGAGGTATAACCTGCTCGAATGCACTGAATAATGACGTCTAGTTCGGTGCAATGGTCTAAATGGAGTGCCATTGGAATATCATATTTTTCAGATGCAGCATGTGCTGTTTTCACAATGCTATCTGGCCCTAAATTTTTTACAGTTCCAACAGTTGTTTGAATAATTACAGGTGCATCTATCTCGGCTGCAGCTTCTGCAACCGAGTAAAGCATATCGAAAGAGTGAACATTAAAGGCAACAATTCCATAACCTGAATTTCTTGCTTCTTGTAACATTGGTGTTGATGAAACGAGTGTCATAAGATTTCCCCCTAAGTAGAATTTATACTAAAGCTCCCGCAAATTCTTCCATTACGTTATTTGCATCTTCTGCATCTGTTAATGCTTCACGTTTTTCTTCATAAATTAACATTCTTGAGATGGAAGCTAGTGTCTGAATATGGGTCGTTCCTGCTTCTTGTTTTGGAACTAATAAAGCGATAAAGAAGCTAGCTGGTTTTCCATCTAAAGCATTCCACTCGACTCCTTCTTTAGAAGATACGATGACAATAGCAGGTCGTTTAATCGCATCCACTTGTGCATGTGGAATAGCAAAACCATCTTGAAAGCCTGTGGTACTTTCTTGTTCTCTTTTAATTAATCCTTCTACTACTTCGTTATGATCCGAAGCAATCCCTTGAGCAACCGCAATGGATGCAATTTGTTGAAAAACTTCTTGCTGCGATGTCAAAGGTTGCTTTAGTTTAATTTGATTGATATCAAGCAATTTGTTGTCCATCTTTTTCTCCACCTTTTTCTTTTTCAGCTTTTAGAAATGCTCTTTTTTTATAGAATCCGTAAATAAATGCCCCAACTAGAGAACCTATCAAAATAGCAACGACCCATTGTATAGCTCCTGTAACGACTGGTAATACAAGAAATCCACCGTGCGGAGCTGGTACTTCGATTCCCATCATATAAGTTAAAATAGCGGATATGGATGAACCAATCATTAATATTGGAATCACGACAATAGGGTTTTTGGCTGCAAAGGGAATCGCACCTTCTGTGATGTGAGTAGATCCAAGAATAAAGTTAACCCCACCTGAATTACGCTCTGCTTGATTAAAGTATTTTTTAAAAAATACGGTTGCAAATGCTGTAATAAGTGGAGGTGTAATACAAGCTGCAGAAACACCTGCCATAAAGTAATAGTTTCCTTCTCCAAGTAGTGCTGTACCTGTTACATAGGCTGCTTTATTGACAGGACCACCCATATCAAAGGCACTCATAGCACCAACAATGACACCAAGTAAGATAGGATTTGCATTTTGGAAATTACTTAAGAAAGACATCATGCCTTCATTAATGGCTGTCATAGGCTCAACTAATAATGTCATGATGACACCGACTAATAAGATACCGATTAAAGGATATAAAAAGATAGATTTAAGTCCGTTTAATGATTTTGGCATTTTTTCTAGTAACTTACCTAGTAATACAATAACGAAACCACCAAGGAAACCTGCCACAATACCTCCTAAGAATCCGGCTCCACCATTACTAGCAATCAAACCACCGATAAAACCGACTACCATCCCTGGTCTCTTCGCGATCGATTCTGCAATAAATGCTGCCAAAATTGGCACCATCATTTGAAATCCAAGACCGCCAACGTCCATCAGAGTTGCTGCAATTGGGTTATAGCTTTCATGTTCTGGATCAGCGGAGTGGATACCGAATAAAAAGGATAAAGCAATAAGAACTCCACCGCCTACAACAAATGGAAGCATATGGGAAACACCGTTCATAAGGTGCTTATAGATGGAATGAATCATGGTATTACCACTGTTATTCGATGCGCTTTCATCTTCATCCGATGAACTGCTTTTTTTCGCTTTGTATACCGTTGCTTTCCCATCAATGATGGTTTGAATTAGTTTTTCTGCTTCATGGATTCCTTTCGCAACAGATACCTCAACTGTTGGCTTTCCATGGAAGCGGTACGCATAGACATCCTTATCAGCTGCCATGATGACACCATCTGCTTCTGCAATGTCTTTTTTGGATAGTTCATTTTCTACTCCAACTTGTCCATGTGTCTCTACTTTAATCTCTACTCCAAGCTTCTTCGCTGCCTTCTTTAGTGCTTCTTCTGCCATGAAGGTATGCGCTATACCTGTTGGGCAACCTGTTGCTGCCACAATTTTAATGTTAGCCATAAAGACTCTCCTCCTTTAATTTTTCCATTTGAATATGTGGTATAAGTGCATCAATATATGAAAGGCTACAAAGGCCTTTGCTAAAAGCAGTTGCTGCTCCTGCTGCAGAAGCATAAATTAAAGCATTTTCTAAATCTTCATTTAGTTCTCGTTTTCCAATAAAGGTACTTAGCATCGCATCACCTGCACATGCAGTGTTCACTACTTCACCTTTAGCTGAACTTACTTTGACAATATGATTAGGTGATGTGTAGATTGCTCCCTTTTCTCCTCTTGAAACCAGAACTTGCTGAGCTCCCATGTTCAAAAGTTTATGGCTAAGCTCTACGATTTTTTCTTGTGTGAGCTCTGATGGTGATAGCTGGAAAAAAGCAGCGAGCTCATCATCATTTGGTTTAATAAGGTATGGTTTATATGTCAGACAGTCTAGCAATGCATGAGAGCTAATATCCAAAATAAGTTTTATATTTTTTTGCTGACATATGTTAGCGATGTCCATATAAAAATCATCTTCTATCCCTCCTGGTAAACTACCTGAAACGAAAAGTATGCTATGAGGAGGAATACGCTGAATTCTTTCGAGCATTTCTGCTATTTTAGATTTCGAGATAAGAGGGCCTTTATTGACAATTTTGTATTCCTTGTCAGCATTAGCGAATACATTTATTCTGGTAATCCCTTCTACATGAACCATGGAAGTGTCAATGGACAGGTTCTTTAATTCCTTTTCGATAAATTCTCCTGAAAATCCCCCAATAAAGCCCATGGCAGTATTCTTAACACCTAGCTTATTTAGCATAATGGAGACGTTAATTGCCTTGCCATTCGGCTGATAGTCTTCTTCATATGTTCGATTCACAACACTAGGTTTTAATTGGTCTAATCCAACATAAAGGTCAATAGCTGGATTTGGTGTTAGTGTATAAATCATGTACTCACCTGCCTTGTTTTTCTATTTGTCTTTATTATGGCATAGAAAATGGCGTAAATGTTTTCAGATTATGTAAAGGTTTTCGTTCGATGTAAAATAAAAAAACTTGGCGTGTTCAGCCAAGTTTTACAGCATCCGAATTGCATAAGCATCTAATAAAATTCGTGAGATAACGCTTAGGGGAAGACGAGAGCGAACTTCGTAATCTGGAAAATAGGAATGGGTTCCCTTGTATCCGATAAAAGTCATTTCCGACATCTGCCCGAGGCTCGATTCCATTCTTGTAGTAAGCGTAATCGTAGTAATTTGTCTAATATTTAAGTTTTTACAAGCTTCAACTAGCTCATCTGTTTCTCCATTTAAAGAAACAAAGATAGCTATTTCATTTGGTTGAATATCTCTTGATTTAATTTTAATAATATTCGGGTCATTATGTTCTTCACAGTTTTTTCCCATTAATTGAAGCTTAATCGTCATTTCTTTCACAATCATTTCAGAGAAACCACGCCCAAACACAAAAATTTTATCAGCATCATAGATTTTCTGTACAGCATCTTCTATTTGGCCAATACTCTGTAATTGGATAGTTTTCAACACTTCATGTTCATTTTTTTGAATGGCTTGATTGATTTTTTGATCAATGTTTTCCATCTCATTATTTTCATCTGCCATCTTCACTTTTTCTTTTAAACTATATTTAAAAGAAGTATATCCATCATATCCGATTTTCTTCATTAATCTAACAATGGTAGCGGTGGATACACTAGCATATTCACTTAGTTTGACAATCGACATAGACGAAATCTCATCTAAATGATTGTGAATATATTCTAATAAATATTTTTCCGATTCGCTTAATGTTTTGTACGTTTCTGCTGGTATATCAAATAATATGTTACTCATGGGAGTCCCCCCTATATTTTTGAACTTTAATTCTATATTAACGAATATTTTCAAAGAAAACTACATGAAGGTGTTTAAACAATTCTTATGCTTTTTTTAATGCTTTTGAATAGGCTATTCCATTTATCAATTGTCATTGATAATATAGACATCTCGATAATGGTGTAGTTATTAATAAATGGCAGAAAAGAACAAGATAAACCTTCTTCAATGAATAAAAAAATGGTATGATTAACGTAAGCTTGTATATTAAATAAGTTTAAAATGACTAATTATGTAAGGGTTTTCGGTTTGGGACTTTGAAAAGAATGATTATTTTACATAGTTTCTTTCGTCTTTTAGAATGCTTATAAAAGTTGGCGTTATTGGCTATGATTGAGCCTTAAAAATCCTTTACTATTATAAATAACAAATTGATGGAGGTGAAATCAAAACAATAGATCTCGGATGTAATAGTGAAGAAAGGTGGACCATCATGCTGAAAGTTGCTGTCGTTGGGGTCAACAAAATTGGTAAGCTTCACTGCCAACATTATCATCTTCATCCTGACACAAAACTAGTAGCTGTTTGTGATCTGGTGGAGGAACGCGCTGAGTTGATGGCAGAGAAGTTTGGCGCTGCATGTTATACAGACATAAATAGAATGCTTGAGACAAAAAAAATAGATATTGTAAGTATTGCTACCGCGGGCGAGGAAAATGGCAGTCATCATTATACGCCGGTTATGACTGCAATAGAAGCTGGTAAAGATGTATTAGTTGAAAAGCCAATATCCAACAACATAGATAAAGCTCGAGAAATGGTACAATACGCTGCGAAACAACAGGTGCGATTTGTTTGTAATTTAAATCATCGATTTGTACCTGCAGCTAGTAAAGGAAAGGAATTGATAGAAAAAGGAGACCTCGGATCATTATTATTTTTAAATATGAAATTGACGATTCAAAATCCAAAGGACATGACCCCGTGGTTTCATATGCGAGCACTGCATCCACATTCCATTGATGTTATGCGGTATTTTGGTGGTGATGTACATCGTGTTCAATCCTTTATGACGAAGGCACCTGAAAGAAATACATGGTCTACTGTTTCTATTAATATGGAATTTGATTCAGGAGCAGTTGGCCATTTAACTGGTAGTTATGATATGTCAAGGCGTCATCCGATTGAGTATTGTGAAGTAGCTGGAGATAAAGGGCGTTTTGAAATAGATAATGTCTATGAAAAATTTACTTTTTTTCCACATGAAAGAGATGAGCTACTTGCACAACGAAATTCCATTTTATCAGGTGTCGGAAGTTTCCATGATACATTTGCTAATCGTTTTTCTGATTTTATTAGTCAGGTTAAAGAAGGAGTACCACCTGAGAACATGAATGCTTCCGGTGCAGATGCTTTAGCTGTACAAGAAGTGATTGAAGCGGCTATTCAATCCCAAGTAAACAATGGGAAAGTAATAGAAGTTCCACAAGTAAAAAAGCCTATTATAAATTGATTCTTCCACAATAGCATTTATCCACATCATAGTATTTCAAAATAGTTTGCGAAATCAAAGGAAAAAATTTTAAAAGTCAATGTAAGCGATTACATTATTCGACAAGATGTTGGATTTCATAAAGGAGGAATGGAAATCATGCGTCACTATAAATTTTATTATTTTTCATTATTAGCCAGTTTGTTGTTTTGTGCACTTCTTCTTGTGGGATGTAATAGTTCATCAGAAGAAGAAACTACTTCTAACGGAGAAGGGGATACAGACAATAATTCCACTGATACAGAAGAAGCTGCAGAAGATGAAATTACTGAGATTACCTTATTAATGGGTGAAGCTGATGATACGGAAGGTTTTAGAGCAGTAATGAATGCAATGGAAGAAGACATTGGGATAAAGACAAAAATTGAACTGCGACCAGGAGGACCAGAAGGAGAAAACATTGTAAAAACACGTCTTGCTACGGGTGAAATGTCAGATATTATGTTATTTAATTCTGGCTCACTATTGATGGCATTGAACCCTGAAAAATATTTCGTAGATCTATCGGATGAACCATTTGTTGATAGAATGATGGATTCCTATAAAGAAGTGGTTAGTTCTAATGGAAAAGTGTTTGGAATTCCAGAAGGTTCGAGTCAAGTAGGCGGATGGTTATATAACAAGAGAGTTTATGAGGAATTAGGTTTAGAAGTTCCCAAAACATGGGATGAGCTGATGGAAAATAACGAAAAAATTAAAGAAGCGGGCAAAGTAGCTGTTATTGGTACTTATGGGGAGACTTGGACTTCACAGCTGCCAATTCTTGCTGATTACTACAATGTGCAGGCAGAGGTTTCTAACTTTGCAGAAGAATATACAGCCGGAACAGCAAAGTTTGCTAATACTCCACAAGCCCAACGAGGATTTGAGCGAATCCAAGAAATACATGATAGAGGTTTTATGAATGAAGATTACACAGTTGCAACGTATGACCAAGGAAGAAAAATGTTAGCAGAAGGAACAGGAGTTCATTATCCAATGCTTACACAAGCACTACAAAATATTAATGATAACTACCCGGAATTGGTAGACGATATTGGCGTTTTCCCTCAGCCTAGTGATGATCCAGATGTGAATGGACATACGGTTTGGATGCCTAATGCCTATTTGATTAATAAAGAATCAGATAAGATAGAAGCTGCCAAAAAGTGGATGGAATACTTTATATCAGATAAAGCAATTGAATTATACGAGTCAAAATCTAAGAGTATTGGGCCTTATGTTATTGAAGGAGTGGAGTTACCAGAAGATTCTTATACAGCTGTTAAAGACTTAGTACCTTATTTTGAATCAGGTAATGTGGCACCTGCTTTAGAATTTGTTTCTCCAATAAAAGGACCAAACTTACCACAAATTTGTACTTCAGTTGGAAGTGGACAATTGATTGCCGAGGAAGCTGCAGAAATGTATGACGATGATGTTGAGAAGCAAGCGAAACAATTAGGGCTTGATTGGGACTAATGATATAACGGAACTCTGTTTTTAACAGAGTTCCTATTCCACATACGAAAGGAGATGATAGGATGAACAGTTCAACCAGAAATATGTATCCTTTAGCTTTTCTTATTCCTGCAGCACTTGTTTATTGTACCTTTTTCTTGTTTCCGACTTCGATGGCTTTCTTTTATAGTATGACTTGGTGGACATTGGATGATTGGGAGTTTATCTGGTTCGAAAACTTTATTCAGTTTTTTCAAGAACCATCACTGCGGATTGGGTTTCGGAACACCTTGATTTATGCATTTACTACTATGGGCGGGAAAGTTGTGCTTGGTTTAATCCTTGCTGTGTTTCTCTGTTCAAAAATTCGCAATAAGGATTTTTTAAGATCAATCGTTTTTTTCCCTGCATTGCTAAGTACCATTGCCGTAGGGTTTACCTTTAGTGCCATGATGCATCCTACGAATGGTGTCATTAATAAAACGTTAGCTTTGGTAGGAATTGATGGACCGAATTGGCTTGGTGATGCAAAGATTGCTTTATTATCTGTCGCCATGACCGATATTTGGAAAGGTGTCGGTATTGCCACTGTTATTTTTATTGCAGGGATTATGGCCATACCAACTCACTATTATGAGGCACTTAAGATTGATGGTGGAAATGCTATTCAATCGTTTTTCCATATTACGTTGCCACTGTCCAGGCCAGCGTTAAATACAGTGGTTATCCTTGCACTTATCGGTGGTTTACGTACTTTTGATTTAGTGTGGGCGATGACTGGTGGTGGACCAGGATTCAGTACCGACCTTCTTGCCTCGATTGTGTATAAGCAATATGCAAGTGGCTTTTTTGGTCTTGCGACAGCTGGTAATGTTTTATTGTTTTTATTTGTTGGTTTAATTGCCTTTCCAATCTTTAAACTTCTGAACCGGAAAGAGGTGGATCTATGAGTTCTAAACAAGGAGATGTTATGGATCAAGCATATCAAAAGGATTCGTCTATGCCACTTGATACGATGGCAGAGAAGAAAAAAGTACGAAAGGGATTATTTGCTCTTGAGAGTATAGCCGTTCTGTTTGCGATTATCTTTTTTGGGATACCATTTTATTTCGTTATTATTAATTCCATGAAAGATAGTGCAGCTGCAGCAGAGTTGAGTTTAGCTTGGCCGGAAACGTTTCAGTTTTTAGCGAATTATAAAGAAGTTCTCATGCTAAATGATGGTATTGTGATAAGGGCTTTTATAAATAGTTCTATTATTACGGTATCCTCGATTACAGTCATTATTTTGATTTGTTCTATGGCTGGTTTTATTCTTTCGCGCAGGCAAGGAATGGCCAAAAGACTGAATTATGTTATTTTAGTAGGTTTAATGATTCCGCCGACCATTGTACCCACTATTTGGGTGCTGCAAAACCTTGGGTTATTTAAGACATTTCCAGGGATTATTTCCCTAGAGTCCGCCTTGCATTTTTCGTTTGCTTGTTTGTTGTATACAGCCTTTGTTGCAACCATTCCTCGTGAGCTAGATGAAGCAGCTCTAATGGATGGGTGTGGACCTATTAATTTATTCTTTAAAATCATCTTTCCATTACTAAAACCCGTAACATCAACGGTTATCGTATTGTCTTCTATTCAAATCTATAATGACTTTGAAAACATGTTGTACTTCTTTCCAGGAGCTGAAAACGCTACGGTACAACTAACTCTTTACAATTTTACAGGAATTTACGGAACATCCTATCACTTGTTGTTTGCAGACGTAATATTAATCTCGATCCCGCCGCTTGTTTTATTTATTTTCTTTAACAAGAAGATTGTAGATGGAATGACAGCCGGAGCTGTAAAGGGTTAATCTGCTTTTTATTGTTGTCCCGATTGACCTAAGCGAAGGCTTGATGGACCATGAAAGCTTATTTATTAACCTTTATCATTTTAATTAATCGAAATAGATTATATTTAAGAGGATTCTAAACTTTTATGTAAGCGTTCTATTTACTAGTGAGGAGGAAGGAAAATGAAGTTAGGCGTAAATTCAGTTCTTTTTAGTGGGTATGATTTACAAACAGCTATCCAATACATCAAATTCAGTGGCTATGACGGGATGGAATTATCATCTATTGTTGGAATGGTAGAACACTTAACTGATACAGCAACTGAAGCTGAACTTGCTGAAATACGGAAAATGGTCGAGGAGGCCGGGCTTGATCTCTATTGTGTAGAAGCGGCCACTAATATACTCGTTCCGGAAAATCGTGAGAGAACGAAAAGGGTTTTTGAACGGGCTGCTAAGCTTGGTATTCCAATGGTAACAACAGGAAGTGCTGGGAAATCTGATGATGAAGAAAGTACAGAGGCTTCCATTCGAGCAATTGAAGAATTAGCGCAAGCTGCTAGTGATGTTGGGATACGCTATGCATTAAAACTACATTATGGTCAAAGTATTTACAACACGAAAACGGCCCTTCGACTAATGGATGAAGTTAAGCATCCAGCTTTGGGGCTGAATTTTGATGCTACACATGTTGGCCGTGTTGGGGATGATCCTGTTGCAGCAATTGAATCCCTTTCAGACCATATTATTCATTCTCACATCCGTGACACATATATGGAACAATTAAAGATTTCTGCTCCTGAATTTCAAACAGCTGGAAGAGGAACCGTTCCTCTAAAAGAAGTGGTCGATAAGATGGTGGAAATAGATTATCAAGGTGCTACAGTGCTTGAAATTATTGGGGCAAAAGACTATGCCTTACCGGAAGTTACAGCTATTGCAGCTGAAAGTCGTGGTTATCTAAGTCGTTTATTTGAAGAGGCAAAGGAAAAGAGGGAGGAATTACAATGCTAAAAGTGGCGGTTGTAGGTGTTGGAAATATCGGAAAAATTCATTGCAGGTATTATAGTGAAAATCCAAATGTTGTATTAGTAGCGGCTTGTGACTTAATAGAAGAGCGTGCTCAGGCAATGGCTGATCTTTACGGAACACAAGCTTATCAGGACATGGGAACAATGCTAGAAAAGGAAGAGATTGATATTGTTAGTATCGCAACGGCTGGAGAAGAAAATGGAGGTGATCACTATAGACCTGCTGTAATGGCGATAGAGGCAGGGAAAGATGTGTTAGTGGAAAAGCCGATATCCAATAATATAGAAGAAGCTAGGTCAATGGTTCGTCTTGCTGCCAAGAAAAATGTTCGCTTAGTAAGCAACTTGAATCACCGCTTTGTTCCAGCTGCTTACAAAGGAAAAGAGTTAATCGATAAAGGGGATTTAGGTAGGCTTCTATTTTTAAATATGAAGTTAACCATTCAAAATCCAAAAGAAACGAGTCCATGGTTCCATTTACGGGCACTTCACCCACATTCTGTTGATGTCATGCGCTATTTTGCTGGTGATATTAAACGTGTGCAAGCCTTTATGACGAAAGCCCCTGGAAGAAGTATTTGGTCGACTGCTTCTATTAATCTAGAGTTTGCTTCTGGTGCTGTTGGTCATTTAACTGGCAGTTACGACATGGCTGGCCGCCATCCAATCGAATACTGTGAAGTGGCAGGGAATCAGGGACGATTTGTCATTGATAATGTTTATGAAAATTTCACTTTCTATCCACATGACAGTGATGAATTGTTAGTTCTTCGTAATTCTATCATGACTGGGGTTGGAAGTTTCCAAGAGACATTTAAAAATAGATTGGATCATTTTGTGAAGCAAGTGCAAGAAGGGGTGGAACCGGACAAGATGGAAGCTTCTGGAGCGCATGCTTTAGCAGGACAGGAAGTAATCGAAGCAGCTATCCAATCACAGATGGCTAATGGAAAAGTAATAGAAGTACCGAAAACAGGTAAGGAGATCATGCTATGACTGGTAAAAAGAAGTGGATTATCCCAGATGGCTTTTTACAGCCTAAAAGTACAGGGGATGAAGTCAGCCACGAAGCGGTATGTGTGCTGAATTTAGGAGATGAAGCCGCAACCATCCATTTAACTTTTTATTTCGAGGATCGCGATCCAATGGATGCATTTGTGACAGAATGTGGTGCGAAACGAACCCATCATATTCGATTAGATAAATTAACGGATCAATATGGTAACCAAGTTCCAAGAGGAGTTCCATATGCTATTGAAGTAAATAGTTCTGTTCCCATTATCGTTCAACATAGCAGGTTAGATACTTCTCAAGAAGCGCTTGCTTTGTTTACAACAATGGCGTATTCCACAGAAGACAAGTAATAAAGATACTGACTGTATGACACCTCTGTAATTTCACAAACATTTTGAAATAAAGGGGCGGGATGAGTATTGAGAATGAAAAGCAGCGAGTTTATGAAGGAAGAAGAATTCCCATTCTGGATCAACTACAAAGTTCATACAGCTCGGAATACTCCACCAATACATGCACATGATTTTATCGAATTAGTTTATGTGACAGAAGGGGAAGCAGAGCATATTTTTGAAGGGGAGCTTTATCCTCTATCAAAAGGTGATGTCTTTATCATTAATCCGGGAGAGGTACACACCTATAAAGTTAAGAGTGATCGTAAATTAGGAATCATAAATTGTCTCTTTATGCCAAGCTTATTTGATGAAGTGTGGCTTCGAGGATTAGGAATCTCAGAATCTATGGATTACTTCTATGTTCATCCATTTTTAGAAAAGTGTGAGCGGTTTCACCGTTGCTTGAATTTAAGAGGGCAAGAAGCAGAGGATATACGTACTAGATTAGAGGACCTTTCGGATGAATTTGAGAGTAAGCGGAATGGGTATTCTCCATTAATTCGTTTGCAATTAGTCCAACTGCTCATCTTATTATCTAGAATTTACGTGAGGCGCAATGTTACGACGGAACAATTAAATGTCAAAACGCATGAAAGAAAAATGTTCATTCAACGGATTTGCGGTTATTTGGAAAGGCATTATGACCAAAAGTTAACGATATCTAATTTATCTGAATTATTCAATATTAGCCCTCGTCATTTGAATCGGATTTTTAAAGCAGAGACAGGTAAGACCGTCATTGAATTTATCCACCATATACGTATCACGAGAGCAATGAAACTATTAACCGAGACGAACGAAAAGGTCATATCGATTGCTATGGATGTAGGCTATGATGACCCCGCATTTTTCACTCGATTATTTACTCGAAAGGTCGGTTGTTCACCAGGGAAATATCGTGATCAAAGTAATGTAGAGGCGATGGAGAGAGAAGAGTTCCTAGCTGTGCCAAATCATCCATTATCTAGTGAAGTATCAAAGGTATAAACCTATTAAAGGAGGATTTTTATGAAAAAACAGCCAAATGTTATTGTTTTTGGAATAGATAGCTTAAGACGTGATTATATGAGTAGTTATGGGTATCATCGATTAACAACTCCTCATATGGATAAAATTGCGAGTCAAGGAGTTCTGTTTGAAAATCATTTTAGCCCTAGTATCCCAACTACACCAGCATACGCATCGATGCTTACAGGTATGGATTGTTTCGGTACAGATGTAGTAGCACTACGGCATCAGGGTGGCTTAGGAAACCATGTTAAAACATTACCAGAAATACTAGACGAAAACGGCTATAATACGACATGCGTTGGTTTTTCTAATAACCCTTCTTCAAGAGGGTTCCAAAAATACTTAGATTACGAAGCATGGCAGCCTGATGAAACAGGAAGGTGCCCAAAAGCGGATAATTTGAATGAGGTGGCCATTCCTGAATTGAAGCGATTGAACCAGGAAGACAAGCCTTTCTTTCTATTTTTAAGACATATGGATCCACATTCGCCATATCTTCCGCCAAAACCATTTGAAAGAATGTTTTACGATGGAGATGAAAAGGATCCAGCAAACAAGTCAATGGAACCTGTCTATAATTTCAAGCCACATGCGGACTTTTTTAAGTCATGGATTCCAGAAGGAGTGACAGACGAGAAATATGTATGTGCACAATATGAAGGTGCCATAGCTTATATGGATGCCTGTATTCAAAATATATTTGCAACCGTAGAAGAGCTTGGCATCGAAGAGGAGACCCTGATTGTTTTGACCTCTGATCATGGAGAGACCTTGTATGAGCATGAATGTTATTTTGACCATCACGGCATGTATGACAATTGTTTAGTTGTGCCACTGATTCTAAAATTTCCTGGGAAATTACCAGAAGGCAAACGCATTTCAGATACTACGGTGATACAAGACGTGACACCGACCATCTTAGAATTGTTAGGCATCGAAACAGATTTAGCATTTAATGGTCAGAGTTTAGCTCGTCCTTTGAAAGGGGACAAGTTGGCTCCTGTATCAGAGTTTTATATAACAGAGTGTACATGGATGAGAAAGCACGGGTGGCGTACCCCAGAATGGAAGTTGATTCAAGCGTTAGAACCGGATTTTCATTTTAAACCAGAGATAGAATTATATAATTTAGTGAAGGATCCTGAGGAAAATCATAACGTAGCGGATCAGGAGCCTGAGGTAGTGAAGCTATTGCAACAAAGAATGGAAGATTATATTGCGAAGCGTGAAGCGGAGACGGGTAGAATAAATCCAATGTACACGAATATTCATTACCACGGACTAGATGAAGCGCCGTTGAAGTCGTCTCAAGAAGCCTATGATAAGTTATATCTTGGTTCAATTTCAAACGCTAGAAAAATACAAGCCAAATAAAAGGATCTGCCATCAGGTAGATCCTCCTTCATTTAATCAGAAGTGCTCTATCGATAGTTTTAGCAGAAGAATCAGCGTTAAACTGCCATAAGAAGTGCTCTATCGGTAGTTTTAGCAGAAGATTCAGCGTTAAACTGCCATGAGAAGCGTTCTATCGGTAGTTTAGTAGAAGATTTAGCGTTAAACTGCCATGAGAAGCGCTCTATCGGTAGTTTTAGCAAAAGATTCAGCGTTAAACTGCCATGAGAAGTGCTCTATCGGTAGTTTAGCAGAAGAATCAGCGTTAAACTGCCATAAGAAGTGCTCTATCGATAGTTTTAGTAGAAGAATCAGCGACAAACTGGTATAAGAAGTGCTCTATCGATAGTTTTAGTAGAAGAATCAGCGTTAAACAGCCATAAGAAGCGCTCTATCGATAGTTTTAGTAGAAGAATCAGCGACAAACTGGTATAAGAAGCGTTCTTTTTAAAAGCAACGATCCTTTAGCAAACTTACCTAAGTTTATTAACAGTTAAGCAAATACATAGAGGGGTGAAATCATGGGCAGTTTTGGAATATTAAAAATACCGGAATGGATATTGAAGTTTGCTTATGTGAATCTGTTATGGATCTGTTTTTCTTTTTTAGGTTTGGTTATGATGGGCATATTTCCAGCAACCATTGCCATGTTCGCTATTTTCCGTATATGGATAATGGGAGAGACAGATTTACCAATTTTGAAGAACTTCTGGAATTATTATAAAAAAGATTTCTTTAAGAGTAATATACTTGGATCAATTCTATTTATGATCGGTTATACGTTATATATCGATTTTCAACTTTTGCAACATGCTAGTGCTAGTGTCTTCATAACCATTCTCACTTATGTCGTTGCAGCTATCACATTTATGTATATCCTAACTCTTTTATATACATTCCCCGTTTTTGTTCATTATGATATTTCGGTTATTAAAGTGTTAAAAACCTCATTTCTAACCATGATTGTTTCCCCGCTTCCTACTATAATGATGATTGCGGGATGCATTATCCTTTATTTTTCGCTAAGAAATTTTCTGGGATTGGTTGTCATTTTAGGACCAAGTTTGTTTGCCTTTTTAATTATGTGTTCCGCTTATTTATCATTTACGAATATTGTCAAAAGCAAAGAACAGCCAAGTAATTGAAAAATAAAAACAGGTAATTATCTACAATTCTAGATGATTACCTGTTTCATTAATTTATTACAATCGTCATAAGATCCCTACATTGATGTAAGACTCTCTTTATTTTTTCAAAAGACTTTCTAACCTTTCATGGGACGGATCCTTTAGCCATTCTTCCCAACTAAGTCCAACTTCACTGAGAATATTTTCAATTCTTCTACGGAAAGGTAATCCTTCTTGCGTAATTTGCTTTTCCATTGGATCTTCTCTGCCTTGCAGAATGCCTTCTATCCATGTATCTAGTTCATGCTCGAATTGGTCAGCCATTTGACGATGTGAGTGAGTAAGATTAACCGTTTCTTCTGGGTCTGTGTACAAATCATATAATTCCCTCGGTGGCCGAGTGAAAGGCCCGCTGTCCATCGTTCGGATAAATTTATATCGCTCCGTACGTACCCCTCGTGCTGCTTGCCATGCACACTCACTTAAATAAATTTTAGATTTTGTCCCTTCTTCTTCTCCAAAAATGGCTGGCCATAGGCTTTTGCCATCAATATTTTCTGGAAGAGTTAGTGGATCAATGTCCGATTCTTTCTCTTTATTAATAGCTTCAAATAAGGTAGGCATCAGATCTACTTGTTGAACTAAGCCTTTTACACGTTTACCTTGTGGGATGTGTTTAGGCCATCTCATGATTAATGGTACTTGGACTGTTGTGTCATAAAGCCCGCAATGATCCCAATAAATATCATGTTCTGTTAAACTTTCTCCATGATCACCAAAAATAATCAGCATTGTATCTTCTTTGATTCCTAATTCTTCTAGGTAATCATCTAATTCTTTCAATTTATCGTCTAAATAACGTACTTCTGCGTCGTATAATGCATTCACATATTCGGCATCTGTAACAGGACCTAGCAAATCAAAGTGATGGTGTTTAAAAAACGGATAGGCTAAATGATTATAGGCTGGTTTCATACTATCATTTTGTTTATCAAATGGGTCTTTACTTGGATCATAAAATTCATCTACATATTCTTTGGGAGGTAAGTATGGTGTATGAGGATCCCAATAGTGAAGAAATAAGAAAAAGTCTTCGTCTTTATGTTCTCGAAGCCATGGCTTTGCCAGCTCGTTTATGGTTTCTCCGTCTATCCACCGTGTATTGCCAACACTATTAATATAGTAACGAAATCCTCTTGCAAACCATTCTTTTAATTGGTATAAGTTATCGACAGCTCCAGTGGTAAATCCTGCTTTACGCAACATGGTAGGGAGCCATTCGGTTGATTTAGGAAGATTGGTTAACTGTGAACCGTGTGAAACAATTCCTGTCCGAAGCCCTACTTTTCCAGTAAAAATCGAGGTGTGAACGGCCTCAGTTGGTATGTCCGATGCAAATGCCTTTTCAAAAAGAACCCCTTCTGAAGCTAAATGATCCATATAAGGGCTTGTTAGTTTTGCATATCCGTAGCATCCTAATCTTTTCGCTCGAAGAGAATCAAGTGATATCATAATCGTTTTCAAAATATGGAGCCTCCTTTTCATCATGCTAGAGAGAGAAAAGAGCTATTTTTATATTGGTTAGATGCGTTATTATATATTTATTTTAAATACATACGGACTCTGTATCGATACTGATTAAGCCATATTCATGGTCAATTGGGCCATCGGTAATTTGATAAATGATTTTTGAATGTGCATAAGAGTACCAAAAATGGTGTAATGGCGAGTCAAGAGAATATTCTTGAAATCCTTAATAAAGGGTTAATGTTTGAAGAGACTAGCATAAACGTTTTAGGTTCGATTTTTATTCCTAACTTTCGAAAGGTTTGAATTTAGAGAACCAGATATTCCTTTAAATTTCCCTCTATTTGTTGAATATTTTCCGTATGTAGTAAAGCTGGAATCAATAGAAACCTTAAAATTCGACTTTTTCACATAAAAGTTTGACTATTGGCACCAAAGGTTATATATAAATAGTGTAATTGATATATCAATATAACAATACGCAGATATAAAATATTAACATATACCTATTGACACTAATTATATGGTGTGTATAATAAATGGTAACGGTTACATTAAATGAACTTAAAAATGATTTTGGAAATTAAACTAACCGAATGGAATAATGATTTGAAAAATCACATAAAAATTATAAAGTTGATATATAAATATATCTATTTATATCTATCAATTAATATATCTACATATATAAGCAGAGTATTTAATTTTTTACAACATTTTGTATACGTTTACATTCCTTCCGTCTGATTTTTCCATCCTTTGTATTTCGTCACCATGTTATTAGATTAATAAGTGAAAAAGTGTATGACAAAACTTATATAGTTTTGTTTATATAAATTAATAAGAGGGGAGTGGGAAATATTTCATTTCAGCTCAATCTATTTCTAAAATTAAATTAAGGGGGTTTTTCCTATGAGAAAAACAAGGATAAAACTTGTAAAGTGCAATCTTCTTTTGTTATTGATGGCGTTTGCAGTTTTGGTTGGTTGTTCTTCAGAGGAAGGGGCTGGTTCTGATAATAATTCAGATTCGGGTAATGAAGAGGGTCAAACTACAGTGAAATTTTGGCATCCAATGACTGATACATCTGGTGATGCAGTGGAAGAGGTTATTGAAGCGTTTGAAAAACAAAACCCTGATATTAACATTGATGCAACATATATTGCGAACCAAGGTGAAGGACAAAATGAAAAGCTCCTAACAGCAATAGCTGGGGGGAATCCGCCTGATGTTGCATACTTTGACCGTTTTGAGGTAGCTTCATGGGCAGCACAAGGATCTTTAGAAGAATTGACAGACTTTGCTGAAGATGACGGAATTACAAAAAATAAGTATTATGATTTTGCTTGGGCAGAAGCTAGCTATGAGGGTGGACTATACGGTATCCCGACAACTACAGATTCCAGGCTGCTTTTTTACAATAAAGATCATTTTGATGAAGTAGGTTTAGACCCGGAAAATCCACCAACGACTATAGATGAATTGGAAGCGGCTGCTGAAAAACTAACAATCAAAGAAGGGAATCGATTTGAGCGAATTGGATTCATACCTTGGTATGGTCAAGGCTGGTTCTATGGATGGGGTTGGTCATTTGGCGGAGATTTTTATGACCCATCTACTAATACTGCAACTGCCGATCATCCTAAAAATGTAGAAGCGCTTGAATGGATGACCGATTTTGCGCAAAAGTATGGTGTTGAAGAAATTGCTGGATTTACAGATTCTCAAGGAGATGGGGCAATGGATCCATTCCTTACAGGTCAACTAAGTATGAAGGTAGACGGTAACTTTGGTGTTGCAAGTATCGAAAAATTCAAACCGGATTTAAATTATGGTGTTACTCCTATGCCAACTCCAACTGGTAAAGATCATACGACCTGGTCTGGTGGATGGAGCGTAGTTATGCCTAAAGGGGCAGAAAATCAGGAAGCTGCTTGGGAATTTTTGAAGTTCTTTGGCGGTGAAGAGGGCCAGAAGATTTTTAGTGAAACAAGCAGAGACTTTTCAGTCATTGATTCCGTAAATGAAGAGTTAGGTTATAAAGATGACTCCATATTTTCAGAGTTTATTAATATTCTTCCGAAGTCGAATGCACGTCCAGTAATGACCGAAGGTTCTCTTTATTGGAATGAATTAGCTGATGCAGTAGAGAATGCAACTCGTGACAATGGAACCCCACAAGAGATCTTGGAAGAAGTTAGTGACAAAGTAAATGAAGCACTTGAAAATTAAACTAAATATATGAAGGGAGAAGTCTATTCTCCCTTCATTATTTTAAAAAGGGTGTTTAATGATGAAACAAGTAACTAAAAATTCTACAATGCAAACTCAAATGCAAGGATCTTTTGCTAAACCAAAAAAAAGAGCAATGTTGAAAAACTCGTCCATTCCAGGGTGGCTTTTTGCTTCTCCTTGGGTGATTGGTTTGTTGTTATTTTATGCATTTCCGTTAATTTCATCCATTTATTTTAGCTTTACGACTTATAGCATCTTGCAGCCGGGTGAGTTTGTTGGATTTAAAAATTACAGTGATCTTCTACACGATGGCCTATTTTGGGAATCCATTTACAATACGATTTATTTTGCCGTGTTTTTTGTTCCGTTAAGCATTATTATAGGTATTGCTTTAGCGATGATGCTGAATATGAAAGTAAAAGGAATGTCCATTTACCGTACGATGTTCTTTTTACCTACTCTTGTACCTCATGTTGCACTAGCTGTGTTGTGGATGTGGTTGTTAAATCCAGGATTTGGCCTAGTGAACGGCATGTTAGAAGTAGTAGGTATTACAGGACCGAATTGGCTAGGTAGTGAAACCTGGTCGAAGCCTTCCCTTGTTTTAATGTCTTTATGGGCAATTGGTCAGCCGGTCATCATTTATCTTGCTGGTCTTGGTGATATCCCGCAGGAATTTTACGAGGCTGCTGAAGTAGATGGTGCTAATTGGTTACAAAAAACATGGAAAGTGACCCTTCCGTTATTGACCCCAGTTATTTTCTTTAATTTAGTGATGGGAGCAATAGGTGCCTTTCAACAATTTACATTGCCATACACATTAACACAAGGACAGGGATCACCGGCTAACTCGTTAACTTTTTATGTAATGTACTTATATGACAATGCCTTTAAATTTTTCAAAATGGGATATGCATCGGCAATGGCTTGGATACTCTTTGTGATTATCATGGCTCTTACGGCAGTTATATTTCTTACATCTAAACGTTGGGTACACTATCAAGGCAAATAAGGAGGTGCGATTCATATGCAGCCAAAAATGAAGAGAAATATTCAAAGAACAATTGCTCAGATTTGTTTGATTTTAGCTTCAGTATTTTTCATCATTCCGTTTTTGTGGATGGTATCGACATCCTTAAAACCAATTACACAGGTGTTTACCTTTCCGCCTGAGTGGATTCCTAATCCGTTTCAATGGAGCAATTATGTTGACGCAACACAATATATTCCTTTTTTTACGTACTTGAAAAATACAACGCTAATAACCGTATTAAGTACACTTGGTGTTATTCTCTCGTGTCCATTAGTTGCATATAGTTTTGCTAAGTTGGAATGGAAAGGTCGCAATGTCATGTTTGCGATTACAATAGCGGTGATGATGATACCAATGCAAGTAACAATGATACCGTTATTCTTGCTATTTAATAAGATCGGCTGGGTTGGTACACCGCTGCCATTAATTGTTCCTGCCTTTTTCGGGGTTCCATTTTCTATTTTCCTCATGCGACAGTTTTTCATGGGACTTCCTGATACATTGAGAGATGCTGCAAAAATTGACGGTGCTAGCGAGTTTCGGATCTACTGGCAGATCATGCTTCCTTTGGCGAAGCCTGCAGTGTTAGCGATTGGTTTATTTCAATTTATGAATGTTTGGACTGATTTTATCGGGCCGTTACTCTACTTAACAGATGAAACACAATATACCTTATCATTAGGGCTGCAGCAATTCCAAAGTCAGAAAGGTACAGAATGGGGACTAATGATGGCGGTGTCGACGATGATGACACTACCAATAATCATTTTATTCTTCTTTATGCAACGGACGTTTATTCAAGGGATTACATTTAGCGGTATTAAATAAGTGTATCTTTAATAAAAATAGTAAGGTTTAATTTTTAATATATTACTAAATTACAATATGGAGGACTTAATGATGAATTATCAAATTGGTATGAGACTTTCACCTCAGATTGGAAATATGGGAATAGAAAGAGTGGCGAAATGGGCTGGCAGTATTGGCCTTGATGTATTAGATGTGCCTTATTTAACGAAAGAAGTAAAAAAAGTAAGTGAGGAAAATGGCCTCGACATTGGATCTGTTGATGGGAAAGGGGCTGTTGGGAACACAAAACTATTAAGCAAGAATGAACCTTCACGGGCAGAAGCGGTTGAAACCATTAAGCAACAGATGACAGAGATGTCTGAGTTAGGTGGAAAGGTAATGTTTATGTGCCTTATTCCTGAGGATGTTCATACACCTCGCAAGGAAAGCTTTCAAATTTGGAGGGAAACGTTCCCTGAAATTGTAAGGCATGCAGAGGAAAAAGGGATATATATCGCTTTGGAAGGATATCCGGGGCCGGCTCCGCAATATCCAACGATTGGATGTACACCGGAAATGCTAAGAGCGATGTTCAATGAAATTCCATCTAAACACTTTGGTCTTAATTATGATCCATCCCATTTAGTTCGATTAGGTATTGATTACTTACGCGTATTAACGGAGTTTGGTGATCATGTCAATTATTGTCACGGAAAAGATACAGAGATTCTATCGGATGAATTATATGAATTTGGTGTGTTGCCAGCTACTTTTGGTCCGAATTACGGTTTTTCGGAAGGTTCCTGGCGTTACACAATTCCAGGACATGGGGAAGTAGAGTGGGATAAAGTTGCCATACGTTTAGAAAAGATAGGGTACCAAGGTCCGGTAAGCATTGAGTTGGAAGATCATCGTTATTGGGGTTCGTTAGAGGCTGAGAAGCAAGGAATTGTAAAAGCAAAAGAGCACCTTGAGCTATATCTAAAATAAAATGTATTTCGTTTTATTTATTTACTTTTTCTGAAGTGAATGAAAAAATCTTTTGAGGAAGTGAAAAATGGAAAAAGTACGTATTGGAATCATTGGAACTGGTGGTATTGCTCATTTACATGTCAAACATTTAAAGGAACTTGTTGATGTTGACATTGTTTCTGTAGCTGATCCAAGTGAAAATAATCGACATGCGATTCTTTCGAAATTTCAATTAGAAGATGTGAAGCAATACAGTAACCACAAGGGGATGCTAGCTGCAATTAAGTTGGATGCAGTTATTATTTGTTCGCCGCATACCTTGCATTTTGAGCAAGCAATGGATGCGATGAATAATGGTTGTCATGTGTTAATCGAAAAACCGATGGCTTGTTCAGAAGAAGAGGCACAACAGCTGATGAAAGCGGCCGATAGATTAGGCAAGGTTCTTCAAGTGTCTTACCAACGTCATTTTGATCCTGAATTTCTATTTATTCGTAACGCGATTGCTAATGGTAAGCTTGGTAAGCTTACATCTGTAACTGCTTCACTCTATCAAGAGTGGAAGCAAATCACTGAAGGAACATGGCGTCAAAATCCTAATTTATCCGGTGGCGGGATGTTAATGGACTCTGGAAGTCATATTATTGACGTCTTACTATGGACAATTGGCTTATCTCCGATTGATGTTACGTCACAAATAGAATGTCATAACACGAGTGTTGAATTAGATTCATTTACCTCTATGCGTTTCGAAAATGATGTTGTCGTGGGGATAAATATCGTAGGGTATGCTCCATGCTGGCATGAAACGTATGTTTTTTGCGGAGAAGATGGCGCTATTTTCTATGAAAATGGAAAAATTACGATTCGTAGATTAGGAGAAGAACCGTTCATACCTTCCTTGCCAGAAAAAACAACAAATCAAGACAAAAGCTTTGTCGATGCTATTTTAGGAAAGCATGATGTGTTGGTGCCAGGGCAATTTGCAAAAGAGGTAGTGCAATTGACGGAGAGAATTTATCGATCAGCAAGCTACACACAAGTAAAATAGATGAATTATAAGAGAGGGGAAGGGTAATGAAACAAATGGTTAGGATAGGAATTATTGGTAGTGGTGGAATTGCAGCTGCACATGCAAAAGCTTATCTAGAAATGGATGATGTACAAATTGTTGGAGTAGCCGATATTATTCCTGGAAAAGCAGAGGAATTTATTAAAAGGGTAGAGATCAAGGATGCACAAGCATTTGACGATCACAAAAAACTATTAGACCTGGATTTGGACGGAGTAAGTATTTGCACACCAAATGTTGCCCACCACAGCACAAGTATTGATTCCTTGCTGGCTGATAAACATGTTCTAGTCGAAAAGCCTTTGGCAGTAACTCTCGACCAAGGTGTGGAAATGGTTCAAGTAGCTAAAAAACAAAACAAGATGTTGTCTGTTGGATTCCAGCCTAGATATGACCCTAACATGCAGGCAGTCAAAGATATCGTTCAATCTGGACGCTTGGGAAATGTTTATTATGTACAGACTGGCGGTGGACGTCGCCGTGGAATGCCGACTGGTACGTTTATAAATAAAGAATTAGCCGGTGCTGGTGCGATGGCTGATATTGGATGCTATTCGTTAGATTTAGCATTAAATGTCTTAGGTTATCCGAAACCATTAACAGTATCTGCTTATACTTCCAATCACTTTGGCACAAATCCAAACTACCATCCTGAGGCAGATAAGTTCGAAGTAGAAGATTTCGGTATTGCAATGGTACGTTTGGAAGGCGGAAAAGTACTTAACTTTAAAATTTCATGGGCGATGCATATGGACTCTCTTGGGTCAACTATCTTCCTTGGCACAGATGCTGGTCTTAAGTTAACGCCAGCTGGAAGTGGCCCGTGGAGCGGCGTTTGGGATGGGGGAATTGGATCCATTAGCCTGTATCATGACATCAATAACCATCATGTGGATACAGATATACCGGTTCAAAAACACAACATTGATATCTTTGCAGAAAAAGTGCGTGATTTTGTCGTTGCAATCAAAGAAGAAAAGCCTGCACCAATTCCAGGAGAACAAATCGTTATTAACCAGGCGATTATCGATGGTATTTTACGATCTTCTGAAAAAGGGAAGGAAGTAGATATTCATATTCCCGAAATTTTAAGTGGGCGCAGTAATGTGAATAAAAATAAGGTAGCTAATGAGTAGGATGTAATTTAAAAGCGGATCGACGTTTATGGAGGCTGTCCGACTAGCCATCTAGAAGTCGGAGGCCTCTACTATTTATTTTTTTTGAAAAAGTGAACTAGCGAAAGGTTTGGAGTTAAGTATCTCAGTTCTCCAGCTTTACTAGTTTTACTAATGTTAATAGTGTGGTGTTCTAGCTATTTTTTTAAATTTGAGGAGAGGGTTGCATTGGAAATCAGTGGGGTTTCAGGTAAAGTTTATAAAATTACGGATTGGATCATGGCACTTGCAACAGCAAATTTTCTATGGTTTGTTTTCAATTTACCAATCGTTTATTTAGTATTCATTATGCTATTAACAGAGAGGCTTCTTGAATGGTTAGCTTTAGGAGCTTTTGTCGTTATTCTCGCACCATTTGTTTTATTTCCAGCAACAACAGCGATGTTTGGAGTAATTAAGAAAAGAGTGATAGATGAGGATATAAAATTAATTCGGACGTTTTTCATTCATTATAAAGAAAACTATGTAAGAAGTATGCTTGGTGGACTTATTATATGTTTGGTGCTGGTGATCTTAGCTGTCGATTATTACTTTTTTATGGAAAATGTAAGTAAGTTATTTGCGTATTTCTTCTTTATTATTGCATTTTTTTTATTAGTGTTTACACTGCATTTTTTCTCAGTCACCGTCCATATGTATACAAGTCTATTCGGAGCGATGAAAAATGCTTGCCTAATTACGCTTGGGAATCCACTTTTGACTTTAGGGATTGGATTATTTAGCGGGTTCATTATTTATTGTAGTTTTCAAATTATGACGTTTTTAATTCCTTTTTTTATGGGATCTTTAATTGCGCTTGCTTCTTATTTCGGGTTTTTTAAATTTTTTTTAAAAGTGCAAGCTTTTAAATAGTTTCACTTTATATGTTTGAGAGAGGAGAGGTTTTAATGGAGCTAATGACAACGCATGTACCAAAATCTTTAAATAAAGTAATTGGGGAAGTTGAAAAGTACTTCTCGAGTAATGAAAAAATATCTAAATTATTTCGAAATTGTTTTCTAAATACATATCAGACTACTTTAACGGGGAAAGAGGATGATACCACATTTGTAGTAACAGGTGATATTCCTGCGATGTGGCTAAGAGATTCAGCTTCGCAAGTTCGTCCCTATTTAATGGTCGCTGCTGAAGATCGACAAATTGCAAAGATAATTAAAGGTGTAATTCGGAGGCAATTTGATTATATTTTACAAGATCCTTATGCCAATGCATTTAATGAAACGGCAAATGGGAATGGGCATCAAACCGATGAAACGGATATGTCTCCAATTGTGTGGGAACGAAAGTATGAAATAGATTCCCTGTGTTATCCAATTCAATTGGCTTATCTATATTGGAAAGAAACAAACGATCATTCCATATTTGATCGTACATTTTTTGATGTGATACGAATGATTCATAAAACGTGGAAGGTAGAACAAAACCACAACGAACTGTCCTCGTACCGATTTAATCGTAAAAATGTAAGAAGGATAGATACACTTCCTAATGGTGGAAAAGGTGCGGAAACTGCTTGGACAGGGATGACTTGGTCTGGCTTCCGTCCAAGTGATGATACTTGCTTGTATGGCTACCATATTCCGTCAAATATGTTTGCAGTGGTTGTTTTGGATTATGCAAAAGAAATAAGCCGACAATTTGGAGAACTGGAATTGGGGAAGGGATGCGAGGCGCTAGGAAAAGAAATAAAAAATGGTATTGAACAATATGGAACAATTAATCACCCTTTATATGGAAGAGTTTATGTTTATGAGACAGATGGTAAAGGCAACTATGTTATCATGGATGATGCTAATGTACCTAGTTTGTTGGCTGCACCATATCTAGGATATTGTGATTATAAGGATGAAACATACCAGAATACAAGAAAGCTAATTTTAAGCAGGGAAAATCCATATTACTATGAAGGGAAAATAGCTAATGGTATAGGAAGTCCACATACACCAGATCACTACATTTGGCATATAGCTTTGTCCGTTCAAGGGATGACTTCAATATCAGCAAATGAACGCCGAAAAATATTACAATATCTTACAACGACTGATGGTGGGGAAGGGTATATGCATGAAGGCTTTCATGCGGATAATCCTGCTGAATATACGAGAAGTTGGTTTGCGTGGTCCAACTCGATGTTCAGTGAGTTTATTTTAAGTCTTTCTGGGAAAGCAATTAAGGATACTCCATTGTATAGGGAGTTGGATAAGATAATGAAAGATTAAGGAGTTCTATGCTTTTGAATGATACTTTGTTGAAATATACGCACTAAAAACTAGAGTGTTTTCTCAATTTATGGGAACAGAATTATATCAAATTCAATATTAGCTTTTTTGGTATTATTGTTATATCATTATATATCAATAAGAGGTTTTAACATCTGAGGTGACAGAATGAAATCCTTGTATGAACAAGTCTATGAAACATTAAAGAAGGAAATTACTTCAGGAAAGCATAAAGTGGGTGACCGGATTCCGTCAGAGAAAAAATTATCTGAAACTTTCGAAGTTAGTAGAATCACTAGTAAGAAGGCACTAGAAAAACTTATGCATGAAGGTTATGTATATCGTCAGCGGGGGAAGGGTACATTCGTTTCAGATTTCCAAAATGAAAAAAATGCAAATAAGAACTCCGTTAAAAAGAAAACGCCATTATTCGGATTAATTGTTACATCCTTAGGTGATGATGCTTTTGGTAGCGGTTTTGTGAATTCCATTATAGAAGAATCAAGTGGAAAAAGTTTGATCATATTAAAAAGTTCCTTAGGTGTTCCTGAGCGAGAAGAACAAATAGTAAAAGAATTACTAGATTACGGTGTAGACGGCATTATTGTATCTCCGGCACAGGGAGAACACTATGGCTCAGAAATACTAAAAATGGTAGTGAATAAGTTTCCATTAGTATTAATTGATCGCACCTTCAAGGGGATAGCAGCTACTTCCGTTTCTACCGATAATCAAGAAGCAGCTAAAAAAGGTGTGAATTTTTTATTTGAGTTAGGGCATGAAGATATTGGTGTGATGATGCCAACGAATTATGGCGCGACAACGATAGAAAATAGATTAAGTGGAATTGTTAGTGCTTTTGCAGAAAAACAAGTAAAAGTTAATCGTGATCTTTGGTGTTCAGAGATAAAGAGTACCTTACCAATTCCGCAAGCTACTCCAGAGGAAGATATCGAAATCATTAAACAACACATCAGGGATAACCCGGAGATGACAGCGATATTTGCGTTGGAATATGCTATTGCTTTATTAGTAAAGAATGCAGTTGAACAATTAGGGATGGATGTACCAAAAGATATTTCTATTCTTTGTTTTGATAGTCCATCACGAACTGATGTAGTGTGTAATTTTACATATATCAAACAAAACGAAGAGGAGTTAGGCAAGACGGCATTACAAAGATTATTAGGCATGTATCAAGGCGAAGCTGCCATTAAGAAAGACCGGATACCAGCAGAATTGATCATTGGTAATACGACAAAAGCTATATAAACCAAGTATCCACCAAGAATGAGAGGCGGTCTATGAACGCCTCTTTCTAATTTGACATTTTAAAAAACGAAAAATTGGGAGTAATGAAAATACTGTGTTAAAATAATGAAAACGTTAACAACAAATGTGTGAATTTAGGTGAAGGAGGAGAAAAAAATGATCAAAAGAATTGGTCATACCGCATTTACTGTTGAGAATATGGAGAAATCATTAGAATTTTATTGTGATCACTTAGGATTTGAAAAACTATTTGAATTACATAATAAAGACAACGAGCCATGGATTATCTATCTCAAAGTGTGTGAGGGGCAATTTATCGAATTGTTTTATGGGGGAAAGAAACGAAATAACATAGATAGTGAGACGATTGGTTATAATCATTTATGTTTAGAGGTGGACGATATTAACGAAATTTCAGACCATCTTAAAGGAAAAGGGCTAACATTAGATGTGGAACCACAGCAAGGATTAGATTTGAATTATCAATGTTGGATAAAAGACCCTGATGGAAACCGGATCGAATTCATGCAGCTACACCCAGATTCACCGCAATTAACTAAATAACGTAGGTGTGAGGCACATCTCCGTGTTTTTGTTTGGTCTTGTTATTTTCTATATTAGACAACAAAATCAAAGTCAGCTGTCCGATGCCTAAAATGGACATTTGTCCATGTTTGGGGTACATTAAGAGTTATCAATAATTATTGGAAAGGGATGATAAACATGTATGATCATATGGTATTTTTTAAATTCAATGATAGTTTAACGCAAGAAAAGGAGCAAGAATTGTTAGGCAAGCTCAAAGCCTTTAAAGGAGTAATTCCAGGTATTGTTGAGTTGACTGCAGGAATTAATGTTACTGAGGAAAAAGAAAGAGGTCAAGGATATACATTAGGTCTAAGAGTGACGTTTGAAGATGAAGAAGCATTAAAGAATTATGGTCCACATCCAGTTCACCAAGACTTTGTTGCATCTTTAGAAGGTGTTATAGAAGACGTCATTGTTGTTGATTATCCTATAGAGTAAAAAATCGTTTTTACATATTAGAGAAGTTATTCATCGGCTTAACAACTTTCGTATAGTAATCAGTTAACAGATTTTCTATTAATCTAGTGTATTATTCCAATTGTTTGTCCATAATAGGAATATTCCCCTAACATATAAGGCAGCTATTTAGTATGAATATATCATGCTAAGTAGCTGCTGTTTTTTTTATACTATCAAATTCCTGTAACTTTTAACTACACATAGGGTCTTGTTTTAAAGAAAACTCGTCGATTGACGAGCCTTTGGCGAAGTCAGAGACGTAGTTGTCCTTATCTATATTCCTAAAATTGTCCACTACGTCGAAATTGCTTCCTTGCTGACAATTTATGCTTTGGACTTTAAAGATGGTATAGACTTAGGTTGATTGTTTGGAGCTGATTTTTGTCGTGTTATAATAATGAAATGATTGGAATTTCATGTAAGGGTAGGGGAGTTTGATTTGAGAGTACAGTCTTTTACTAATATAACAATGGAGACGTTACAATGGTTTATCTTTCTATTAGCAAGCTCCGTTGCATTACCGATTGTAATTGGAGCTATTTATGATATGAGTTTTACGGAAGTGTCTGGATTAATGCAACGGACATTTTTTATCGTAGGAATAGCTTCTTTATTACAAGGTTTGTTCGGACATAAGCTTCCCATCATGGAGGGGCCTGCGGGGATATGGATTAGTATTTTTTCTGTGATGGCTGTAACTGGGATTCAGCAAGGAACTTCATTGAATGATACATTGCGTGTTTTAGAAGCTACTATGATAATGACAGGGGTCTTTCTATTTTTATTTGGCATTTTTAAAATTTCACAAAAGATCTTGCCTATTTTTACTCCATTGGTTACGGGAACATTTTTCTTCCTTTTAACGGTGCAGTTGAGTGGGACTTTCTTGCAAGGGATGCTCGGTTTACAAGGAAGTTCGAATACAATTCAGCTTTCTGCAGCCTTGATTGCTTTTATTACCTTTGCCATTGTGCTCGGATTATCGATTTTTGGTAAAGGTTGGCTCAGCAGTTATGCCATATTTATAGGAATTGTGATTGGTTGGATTATTTACGAGGTATTTATTGGAGGGCCTGAGCAAAATACGAATGTTGCCATGTTTTCCTTACCAGAATGGTTTGCTTTTGGCGTGCCGGCATTTGATTTCAGTATTATACCAATCGCTTTTATTACGGCTATTATTCTGATTTCCAATGTGGTTGCTTCTGTCGTTGCTGTCAAACAGACGTTGGGAAAAGAGACAAAGGATAGCAGAGCAGAAGTAAATCGAGGAACTATATTTTCAGGGATCAATCATAGTCTAGCTGGTGGGTTTGCTTCGATAGCTAATGTTCCCCTTTCGACTTCTGCTGGCTTTATAGGATTAACAGGTCAAAAAGGAAAAAGGCCGTTTATTTATGCATCGATCCTACTTGCTTTGATTGCTTTTTTTCCGCCAATTGTATCTTTCATCTCTAGCATACCATCACCGATTGCGAATGCGGCACTGATGGCGTCCTTTGTACAATTAGTTGGATTAGCGGTTCATAATGTGACGATGGAACCATTGGACTCACGAAAAGTGACAATCGTCGGAATCGCCTATTTAATTGGAATGGGTACGATGTTTTTGCCTGCAGATGTTTTTGCAGAATTACCCTCTATCGCACAAAATTTGATGAGTAATGGTTTACTAGTTGGGACTGGGCTTGTGATTGTGTTAGAGCAATTATGGAAAGAAAACTGATTTGTAGATTTTACTAAAACGAGCTGAACTTTGGTACCGTTTCTTTTCTTCGTCGTTCAATTGCTTTCGTTTAGATAATAGCTCATAAGCGGTTAATTCGTCAGTTTTTTTCTTTATTTTGCAATCATGAAATACCTACATTTTTACATATATTAGTCAAATCGCTTAATCAGTTTCAATTTATCTTGTTCATTTTAAATTTTGGTACTTATCCACTTTCTTAGTTCCAAATTTATGATCTTGAATTTCATTTTGGTACTGAAACCGGCTTTAAGTACCATATTGGCTCGCTTGCTACCTATGTTTGGTTCTTACTCGTCTTTTCAGTGCTATTTTGATTTCGTACTTCTATATTTTCGTACTTATTTTTTAGTAAGAAAAGATTTGATAAAAAATTTAGAGCATGTAGTCTATGGTGATTTGAATAGCAATAGTGAGAAAAAGGAGAAAGGCTGTAGTATAGGTGCTGATAGCTAAGGTTTTTGTGGTGATGCCTTTTTTGGTTACATATTGCATAAAAAGGCTTGTAATGATAAGTATCGCCCAAACCGTGATGCCCCACCTATTAAATAAGTGGGGGGAATTTCTCACCCACCCTATAAAAATAACGATATGACATAATGCAAATATCCAGCAGATTAGTTTCATCAGGATAAACTCCTTATTATTTTGAATAAGTGGTTTTAAGCCTTTGTTACTTTAGGATTAACAGAGTATATGATGTTTTCATTACTTACATACATACATGAAATAGCTTTTTTCCTCTTTTTCCTCTTTTGCTGTACCATTTTATAATATAGAAAGGTTGTTCCTTATAGAAAACGAATACTTAATGGAAAGGTGTTAGAAATGTTTAATAAGATTCATCATATTGCAGTTATGTTCCAATTAGAGAGTTTTATGCAGATAAGCTCGGTTTAGAGGTAATAGATGAGAAATATAGAGAGGAAAGGGGTTCTTATAAACTTAACTTAGCCTTAAATGGAGTTTATATTTTGGAGCTGTTTTCTTTTCTGGACCCTGATACCCCTCCCTATTGAGGTATATCAAAAATAAACATAACGGTTCTACGAAAGGAGTAGAACCGCTACTAGAAATTATTATTGATTTTGCCATTGTTGGGTATATTCTTCGATGACTTGTGCTCCGCCTTCACTTCTCCATTTTTCTATCGCTGCTTCGAAACCGTCCATATCAATTTGCCCGAGGAAGTATTGATATGTCGCATCTTCCATGATTTGTGTAAGTGTTTCTGACTTTTCTGACCAGGTTTGAGATTCTAGTGAAGCGGTTGGGTCATGAACTAAATAGTCATTATTGTCTACGTAAAGGTCATCTGCTTTTGCTCTAGGTTCATATTCATAATATCCCAAATAGCGTCCATTTGTTTCAGGTTCCCCTATTTCAAATGGCGTGTATGGACGGATTTCACGATTATAAGCATCCATATTGTCCTCTATGACTTTAGCTTTTCCGTCAATGATTTCATGATGTTCTCCTTCTACTCCCCAGTAAAGCAGGTTGGACCCTTCAGGTGTCATGAGAAAATCGAAGAAGGATAAGATACCCTTTAGCTCTTCTTCCGTTTCTACTGTTGCTTTTGGAAAGATTAACATACTTCCATAGCCAGGGATAGATCTTGTACGGTATTCACCATCTGGACCTTCGATATAATTATGAACATCCAATGTAACATCGGGATTAATAGCAACAGCATCCTGATACATTGGCTCGACATCTCCCATTGTTCCAATATACACACCTGCTGTGCCATTCTTTAACATTGCTTGTTGATCAGTTTTACTAGTTACAGGTGCATCCTTGTTAATATAGCCGTTATCAAATAAACTTTTGAAGTAATCCATTGCTTCACGATATTCCTCGAACATAAATTGTGGCATGAGTTGTCCATCTTTTTCTCCCCAATTATTAGGGGCACCATGCCATGTCGCAAAATTTTCAAAAGTTCCTAAAATTTCTCGATCTGTTAGGCCAATGGTATCATCCTCACCGTTTCCATCAGGGTCGTCCTCCGTAAAAGCTCGCATCATTTCATATAGCTCTTCTAAATTAGTAGGTGTATCTAAACCGAGATTATCTGCCCAATCTTTTCGATAGATTAAACCTTGGCGGGATAGTGGACGCCCAGCATATAATGTATATATCTTACCGTCAATCGAAGTATTATGCAGTACCTCTTCTTTAAGCTTGCTTAAGTTTGGAAATTCATCAAGGTACGGTCCAATTTCCCAATATTGTCCATCACGAATGGCATCTTTTTGTTGATCTAACGTCACATCCTTCAGTAGAAAAACATCAGGCAAGTTATTCGTTGCGATTGCTGTATTTAGACTCTCTGCGTAATTATTGTCTGGAACCCAGCGAATTTCTAATTCAGTATTCGTAGCCTCTTCAAGTAATTCTTCTAAATGTTCGTCAGGTGTTTCCGGTACGTGCAGATTAAACATCATAGAAATTTTTTGGGGGTTGTCTGTATTTTCTTTAGGAGAGTCTTGGTTATTCTGAGATTCTATTGAAACGTTTTCATTATTACTGCAAGCAAATAAGATAATAGCCAATAATGTCCAAATAACAGCATACATTCCATACTTATGATTTTTCCACATCATTTTCACAATCTCCCTTTACTTTATTTTTTAAATATTTCTTAAGCTTGATACCTTATTTCATTGAATTCCCCCTTACATTTTTGAAAACGTTGTTAAAAACAATTTTTTAAAACTATAGAAATATATTACATTTAATAACTGATTCTGTAAATATATTTTCTCTAAAGAGACAAAGAAAGACCAATTGAACTATTGTTAGACAAAGTTTGATTGGCACCTTGTAAAAAAGTAAATTTTTAGTGCATTTGGTTTATTTTTTAGCATTATATGGATGTTTTATTTAAAATTGTATATTACTTTGTTAAAATATTGGTTAATTTGACGTTTTGCTCTTCTTTGATAGGGGTACATTGTAGAAATGTAAGAGCATGAAGCCATCAAGCAGATAGAAAGGAATGATCATATGGATTGGTTAGAAATTGCCATGCCCATAATTAAAAACATTGCCTTAGCCATTATTGTATTAATTGTCGGGTTAATGGTGATAAAAGCAATCACGAAATTTATCAGTACTAGAATTGAGAAATCAAAAATGGATGATAGTTTAAAACCATTCTTAGTATCGCTGATTGGTGCTATATTAAAGATTTTATTAGTGCTGACGGTTGTATCAGTATTAGGGGTTGAAATGACATCATTTGCTGCCATTATAGCTGCTGCAGGTTTTGCGATTGGTTTGGCCTTTCAAGGTTCGCTTTCCAACTTTGCTGGCGGTATTTTACTTTTAACACTACGACCATTTCGAGTAGGGGACTACATAGAAGGGGCAGGTTATAGTGGCACGGTTAATGGCATTCAGATATTATACACGGAGTTAGTGACACCAGATAACAAAGTCATTTTTATACCTAATGGAAATTTATCCAATACAGGTATTACGAATTATTCTGTGAAAGAGACACGTCGTGTAGATTTTAAATTTGGTACTGGCTATGAAGCAGATACAAAGCATGTATTAGATACATTAAAGCAAGTGGCGGACAATCATTCGCTAGTATTAAAGGATCCTGAGCCATTTGTTCGAATGTCGGAGCATGGAGACAGTGCGGTTGTATATACGGTCAGAGTATGGGTCAATTCACCAGATTATTGGACTGTATATTTTGATATTATAGAAGACGTGAAAACAAAATTTGATCAAGAAGAAATCTCCATCCCTTATCCTCAAATGGATGTACACATTGATCAGCAGCAATAAAAAATAATATATGACAATAGCCATTGCATGTGAAAGCTTGCAATGGCTATTTTTAGAGTATATGTAAACTAGGGCTTTCGCCATTAAGGCGATAAGCCAGTTTTTCTTAAGGATTTTATTATTCATCAACTATAACTATACTTTGATTCCTTTTCTTGTCACCCATTCTTGTATAATTGCATTACATTCATGATAAAAACGTGTGGGAACTTGGTGTTTGGATTTTTGCACATATACCACTTCTACATCTTTTACAAGCTCACGGTATTTCTTTTGATAAGCATGAACGTACAAATCTCTAGCACCATATATCAGAAGTAACGGGACTTCTAAAAGGTGAAGCTTGTCTAAGCTGTTATATACTAGCCCTGCTTGATATTGTTTCGCAAGCATATCAGGGTCTGTATCCACAATTTCGTCCATCATTTCCTTTGCAGCTTGATTATCCTTAAAATGGTTTTTAGCAAGCCCAGCTGCCAACAGTTTGATCCAGTGTCTTTTTGCGACCCAAATACCAAGTTGATATTCCTTTCTTAACCAAAAGTTGCTTGTATCATAGTATCCACCAATTAAAATAATTCCAGCTGTCCGATCTGGAAAAGTGAGGGCGAATTCTTGAGCAATGCATCCGCCATTAGAATAGCCGCAAACAACCGCTTTATCAATGTCATTATGATCTAATATTGTTTTTACATCATGGGCTAGTGTATGAACATCAAATGACGCTTTCGATTTCTCACTACGACAATCTCCTCGCACATCAAACGTAATCACTTGGCAGTTTTCCTTTAAATATTTTTGATATCGGAAAGTAAGATGTCCCATGCCTGGCGGTGGGATAAAAATAATGGGCGTACCGTTGCCTTCTGTTTCATAATATATAGCAGGATCATTGCCTTCTCTAGCATATGGCATTTGCTTCATCTCCTTATGTATCCAATCCTCCGCATTTCGTTACTATCCCACAATTTTTTAAGGTTATGCTCAATCCAATAAAAGTTATTTTATCTCCATATAATTGGTATTTAATGTTAAAATAAAAGGTATTAAGAGAGTATATGTGGGGTGTTTCTATTTTTGCGATAAGTTTGATTGTTCTTGTTGCTATTTTACTTGTGCTCGCTTTGTTATATTATTTGTTTTTTTCACTTGAGTTTATCCAACCTACATCGGTTCAACAGCAGCTTTTCGGTATACATATCACCATATTTGGTGGATTGATCTATCTAAAAAGTGGAGCGGTGCCAGCCTTTGTTATCATGCTTGTAGGGTTTGGGATTGGTGTAGTGGCTAGCTTTAAAGGAAGAAGTTGAATCATGGTTTAGAAGGTAGAGGCGTGATATGATAAATAGATACATGGAATGATTCATAGAAAGGAAGAGCATCATGTCGAGAGGAGAGCGATTATTACAAGAGAAGTATGGAACCGGTAAACGAGCGGCGTCTTTTTATCGAAATCAAATGTTAAATTTTCTTAATCAACAGATGAGAAGTTTTATTGCCGAGCAAACGATGATGTTTATCGCAACAGCAGATGCGAATGGTAATTGCGATTCCTCTTTTCGTGCTGGATTACCAGGGTTTGCTGTGGTACTAGATGAATATACCTTAATGTACCCAGAATATAGAGGCAATGGTGTGATGGCAAGTCTCGGGAATATATCAGAGAATCCTCATATCGGTATTATGTTTATTGATTTTATTGAACAGCAAATTGGCTTACATGTGAATGGACAAGCTTCGATCGTTGAACATGACGATTTGCAGTTACTAAAAAATATAACATCATCTCTGTTGGAAGAAATAGAGGAAAGGGAAGGAAATAAACCGGAAAGATGGGTTCAGGTAAAAGTAGAAGAAGCGTATATTCATTGTTCTAAACATATTCCAAAGTTGAAACCTGTAGAAAAAATGATGGACTGGGGAACGGATGATGAGAAGAAAAAGGGTGGCGACTTTTTTCATGCTAAAAGAGAACAAGTAAAAAAAGCGAGGAAGGTATAATATGCCGAGAGTTTATGGATATATTGTTGATCATCAGACAAGATGTGAGCATTATCATACGAAGCTAGATGTTATTGCGATTAAATTTAAGTGCTGTCAAAAATATTATCCGTGCTATAAATGTCATCAAGCTTGTGAGGATCATGATATAGAAGTATGGAAAGCAGCTGAATTTGATGAAAAAGCGATCTTGTGCGGTGTGTGCGGAAAAGAACACACAATAAATGAATATCTCCATACAGATCGTTGCATTGAATGTAAAGCACTGTTTAATGAAGGATGCAAGAACCATTATCATCTTTATTTTGAGCAGGGCAATTGTTAGATTTTGATAAATTAGAACGAATGGACAGCGGAAATTAAGTATTAGTAGGGGATCGTATGAAAAAATTAGGGGAGCTAACAAAAAAGCCTTGGTTTCTTGCGATATTGGTTGGGGTTTTAGGTTTTGTGCTTTTATGGAATATCCCAGTTGAGAAACGAAAATATGGATTTTTTCAAGATGGCTTGGCAACGGATTATACTGGCTTGCTACCAAAGCAGATTGAAAGAGTAGTAGAATCAAAAAGCCAAGAGCAATTGCAGGAGATTGTTCAGAAGGCCAATCAGAAAGGGCAGCATATTTCGGTTGCGGGATTGCAACATTCGCAAGGTGGTCATACATATTATGAAGACGGTGTGGTGCTTGATATGCGCCCTGTTAATGAAGTGTTAGAGATCAATAAAGAGGAGAAAACGGTCAAGGTAGAAGCTGGTGCGACTTGGGAGGAGGTACAAGAGGCGGTACAACCGTTAGGGTTCGCTTTACAGGTGTCACAGTCGCAAGCGATTTTTACGATAGGTGGATCATTGTCTGTAAATGCTCATGGTCGGGATATACGGTTTGGACCCATGGCTAGTACTGTCAAAGAGATGACGGTGTTAACGCCGGTTGGTGATGTAAAAAAAGTTACCCGAGCAGATGATGAAGAATGGATGCGATATGTACTAGGTGGATATGGCTTATTTGGTGTCATATTAGATGTGACGTTGAAGTTAACCGATAATGAGATATATACCATTCATACAGAGGAGCTATCAGCTGCTGATTACCCGAAATATTTTGATCGACTATTAGATGATAGTAAAACGGCGATGCATTATGCGAGAGTAAGTGTAGCGCCAAGTTCATTTTTAGAAGAAATGTATGTCATTGATTATCGAAAAACAGGTGAGATAGATAAACAGAAATCGCTAAAAGGAGAAGAAGGAGTACGTTTGAGTAAAATAGCTCTTGATTTAGGCAGGCAAGGTGGTATTTTCGAAGATATCTTTTGGTCTGCTCAAAAAAAGTATATTGATTCGCTTGATGGAGATAGGATCACGAGGAATAATGCGATGCGTTCGGAATCGAATTTTATGGAGTTCACCAAGCCGGGACGTGTAGAGGTTTTACAGGAATTTTTTGTGCCATTGGATGAGTATAAGACGTATTTAAGAGAATTAAAGCAGTTGCTTCCATCTAACGATCAAAAGGATGACTTTCAAATACATAATATTACGGTAAGATATGCAGCGGAAGATCAGGTGACAAGCTTAAATTATGCGCAGGAAAATATGGTTGGACTTGTCGTATTGATTCAGCATGGGTTGCAAGATGAGCAGATAGCGGAGGCAGAAAGCCTCATACAGGATTGGACCGATTTGACATTAGAACATGGAGGGACCTATTACCTTCCTTATTATCGATATCAATCGAGGGAACAGTTTCAGGCAGCATACCCGAATTGGAAGGATTTCTTAGAAGAAAAATTAGAGCGGGATCCGAACGAGGTGTTTCGTAACATGTTTTATGACTATTATTTGAAAGAGGGAGACGATGACGAATAAGATTGCGCACAAAATTCCACTTGTGGTGACAGTTGGACAAGTGGCGATTTTTCCCTACTATATTTTGTGGCTAAAGCAAGTGTCGATGACATTTACCTTATTTGCATGGTTGTTTGCTATCTTTTCATTTTCTGCTGCATTAGGATTTCGGGTCTTTCAAACAAAAAAAGATCAAACTCGCTCTTATATTTGGCTAGTTTATGTCGGAATGGGTGTGGTATACCTTGCGGTGGGACAATTAAATCAGTATATGGACTTTTTGATATATGCTGCTGTTGTGTTACAAGTTATACTGGGGTTTCTGCAAGGGTATTTTCGCGCTTGGCATATTGAACAAAAAGCTTATCGTTTACATGCTGTCGATCATTATCTTATGGTCGGCGCTATTATAATTGGGTTATCCTTTATTCATATTCTTTCGCCAGTGATATTTATTCAATCATTCGGTTTACTTTTGTTTTTATGCGCAATGGCAGAACTTTTAGTTAAAAAGTAATCCACTATCATGACCATTCTTTATGTATTTGTGAAGCAATCAAATAAAGAAAATAAACACCTAAATATGCACCAGTGATTAAAAAGAATGGGTTCAGAAAAATTCCATGAACTTTCGTCATAAATACCGCATTGTCTCGTATCACTCGATAAATAGTTAGAGCTGAAATATTACCGAAAATCAATGCAGATATGAGAGCTATCCCATGATAAATCAAGTGAGATTTCGGCCATTTTTTCTTCAAAGCGAACATGAACAGCAGCACAAATATACTGCCCATTATAATGAGTAACATCATGTTATCACCCCCTATCATTCTCTCCAAATCGATGCCCTATTAATCAACATTCACTAGAGGCCCCTCGAAACATTTGAATCCTAACGAATAGCTATTGTCGTATTCATTATTGTTTTACTTACACAGTAGAACAAAACTGCGCAATAGTCAAAATTTGTCTTGATGTAGCTTCTTCCATTCTAGTTTGAGATGTGTACTATCATTCGCTCCGTCAGAATACTTCGCTAATAAAGAAGTTCTACCTTTCAGGAGAATAGGCGCATAGGAACTTATTTCTTTTGTGCTCTTTCTTTCTTCCATCAGAACACCACACAAAGCGGAGGCAAGATACGTAGACTCCAACGGGAACAGCACGAGCCGCAGACCCCGCAGGAAAGCGACTTTTGCTTTCTGAGGAGGCTAAGGCCGTGCCGCGTGCCTAGCAAGCCGTTCATTGCTAATTGGTGAAAGTCCAATCCAAGTAAGTGCCAA
>NZ_WIXM01000050.1 GCF_010993965.1 Gracilibacillus sp. YIM 98692
AGCGAAGTATATTTCTGAAGCGGTATTTCACACTGCAACTTATTCTATTGCGCAGTATGGTTCTAATACGCAACTTAGCATGTTAGAAAAATCATTAAAGAATGAGCAAATTTGCTTGGTTTTTACAATGAAAATGTATTAAGTCATGGGAAAAAAGGGAAAACGAATAATAATAAAACAACATACCATACTACGAGAGAGGAAGTAGGTGGAATAGATGAAAATTGGTGTACCAAAAGAAATAAAAGCAAATGAAAATCGAGTCGGAATGATCCCTGCAGGTGTCATGATGTTAACACAGGCAGGACATGAGGTGAAAGTCGAAACAAATGCAGGAATGGGCAGTGGTATTACAGACAAGGAATATGAAGAGGCTGGTGCTCAAATCGTGCCAACAGCTGAGGATGCATGGGAACAAGACCTTGTTGTCAAAGTAAAAGAACCACAACCTGAAGAATTTTCCTATTTTCGTAAAGATTTAATGCTTTTTACGTACTTACACCTTGCTGCAGAACCAGAAGTAGCAGACGCTCTTATCAAACATAAAGTAACTGGGATTGCCTATGAAACCATACAATTATCAAATGGTTTTTTACCCTTGCTCACCCCAATGAGTGAAATCGCAGGTCGAATGTCCGTGCAAGCAGGAGTACGTTTTCTCGAAAAAGTCCATGGAGGAAAAGGTGTTTTACCAGGTGGTGTCCCAGGAGTAGAGCCAGCCAATATTGTTATTATCGGTGGTGGAATTGTCGGAACAAATGCTGCTAAAATGGCAATCGGTCTAGGAGCCAATGTAACCTTATTAGATATCAATATCCAACGACTGCGCGAATTAGAAGATTTATTTGATGGAAAAATTAGGACGCTTGCCTCGAATGAGTACAACATTGGCTCACAAGTGAAGAAAGCGGATATGGTCGTCGGAGCTGTGCTTATACCCGGAGCCAAGGCTCCAAAGCTAGTAACAGAGGAAATGATAAAAAACATGGAAGCAGGTTCTGTCGTCGTAGACGTTGCCGTGGACCAAGGTGGATCAATTGAATCGATAGATCGTATTACGACACATGAAAATCCCGTATATGTGAAGCATGGTGTTAACCATTACGCCGTTGCCAATATACCTGGTGCAGTTTCTAAAACGGCAACATTTGCCCTAACCAATGCGACAGCTCCTTATGTATTAAGGTTAGCTAATAAAGGATTAAAAGATTTTATTCAACAAGATAAAGCCTTCGCAAAAGGATTAAACACCTATCAAGGAAAAATTGTTCACCAAGCCGTTGCTCAAGGGCTAGATAAACGGTATATCGAGCTAAATACTATTTTTGAATAATAAAAGCTTGAGGAATCTATCCTCAAGCTTTTATTATTCAAGGGTTGGTTCGTAGTTAATAACTTCGAGTATAATAGGGGTGCCGCTCGATAGTTGAGATTCTTCTGGCACGTTAATGGATAAGTTTCCACTTCCTGATTCTCCTGCTGTGTAGGTGAAGTTGTCTTTCATTTGCAACATGCCATTAATGTAAACATTAAAATAGCTATTGTTCATCTGTAATTCCGGTAATGCTTGAGCACTTTCTCCTGTATCATTTAAAAAATCAGAAGCGTCGATCTTTAATACTTCGCCTTCTCCAACGTCTTCTGTTGTTTGAAAAAAAAACCTAGTAACAGTTGGTGTTGTAATAAGTTTAGATCCCATAGCAAATGTTGGTTTAATAATTTTGAGTCCCATTTGATTGATCCTCCTCGAAATTTTGCATTGTACTACAACATATGCATAAATGTCTCGGTTGGCGTTGATTCCAGTAAAAATAGGCGGAGGTCACGAATAACTCCAATGACCATATACTACAAAATAGAAGAAAGCATAAAGGGTGTGTAGAAAATGAGTAAAACACAGGTCTATTTATCTCTTCCTGTTAATAAAGACCCGCAGTCTAAAAGATTTAGCCCACCCAAAACAACGGACTTGATCACTTTAGTGACGATATCTGATGAAGAAAAATATGAATATCATGTAAGTGATTTCGAAGCATTTCCTCTACCTGACACTCGAATAGAAGAAATGGATCTTTCTTATACCTCATTATTTGTTAACGGAGTAATACAACCCAACACCCATTACCAATTTAAAAATGGGACTTTGACCTTTTTAACAGAAGATACACCGGAAAAAAATGTGCCCATTATTTTACAGTTAGTAAAAATTCAGTAGTCAATAGAACATAAAAAATCGGGAGGAACTTTATACCTCCCGATCGCTCTTTACCTTATCAGAATTTATATCGTGTTACCGATGAAGTGAATTCGACGTAGATATCACGATTAGGAAGATAGATAAGGGCAACTACGTCTCTGACTTCACCAAGGGCTCGTCAATCGACGAGTTTTCTTTATTTATAAAAAGCCAGCTCTTCTTCGATGGCTTTACGAATTTTCTCTAATGTTTCTTCAGGGGTTTTTCCGTGAACTCTTTTACCATTTACCATGACATATGGCTTTAAACGACACATTCCACAAAAATTCAGACAATCATTTATTAATACAGCAACTTCTGGATATTCTGATTCGATAATTTGCTCAATATCGATCGTGTTCATTAGGTTACTATCACATACTTCAACTACGACGATTCCCATTATAATCACCTTCCATCTATGTGCAATTGCACAGGAATCGTTTACTTAAAATACAAGTGTTACGTACTTTTGTCAAGTCCTAAACCAGTATATATATAAAGAATGGTACGAGTAATGAAACCACAACGGCGCTGATCGTCATGGACAAAGCACTTACGGCTCCTTCTAATTCGCCAAGCTCTAATGCTTTAGCTGTTCCAATCGCATGAGAGGCTGTCCCAATGCCTAATCCGCGTGCAACAGGGTGGGAAATGCGAAATAACTTCACAACACCAGGACCAATCATTGCTCCACTAATGCCAGCAATCATAACAAAGACAGCAGCAAGAGAAAGATTTCCGCCAACGGTATCGGTAACACCTAGAGCAACTGGTGTTGTCACAGACTTTGCTGCGATGGTTCGGATAATCTCTTGTTGAAATCCAAACCCTTTTGCCATTGCTATACCACTGACAATGCCAACTGTTGAACCTGAGAGAATACCGACAGTGATAGCTTTAACATATTTTTTTATTAACATACGCTGTCGGTAAAGAGGCACAGCTAAACTAACGACTATGGGACCTAAGAAAAGATCAATCCACTTACCGCCTTGCATGTAAGTTTGATATGGAATATCGAAAATAAGTAAAAAGATCACTATACTAAAAGTGCTCATGAAAATTGGCAAGGTGAAAGGATTCGGGAAACGTTGATATAAGCGTTTGCTCCCGTAAAATATGAAAATGGTAATGACAAGAAAAAGTGTGCTGATAAACCAATTATTCATTTCGATTATCCCCATTTTTTAAAGTAAATTGTGTTAACAGACCAGCAATGGCTATAACGAATATCGTGCTCAAAATAATGCTAGGTATCATGATGATTCCTTTTCCATAAAAAAAGTCGAAATACTGTATAATCCCTACTGTTACAGGGACGAAAAAAATAGGCATATCTTTTATTATAAAATCTATGCCTTCTTCAACCCAATCTATTTTTATTACTTGAGCAGTAAGCAATAAGAAAAATAAAAGCATACCAATAATGCTTCCTGGTATGACGAGCGAGAAATATGCCTGAATGGCTTCTCCAATATAATAAAAAAGAAAAAGTACTGCTATTTGTAAAATCCTTTTGGTCCATGTAAACATTTCTCCATCCTCCACTACATTATCATACGCTTCAGATGTTGGGTTAGGCAAGTATGAAGTTTACCCACAACCTTTTCCACAAAAAAAACTTAATAAATCATAATATACTCAACTTATCCACAAATTCCACATATTTCGTCAAAAATCAGCAGTGAATAAGTGATAAGGAAATACCAGTTTCCACAACACTTATTCACATTATGCACATAATTGTGGATAATGCATGTGGATAAATTCATTATAAATTATCACGGTGAACAATTGTCCGTAAGAACTCCGCTAATGGAAGTCTCTCTTTATGTAAAAATATGTCGTAATGCCTTATCAATAGTTGGATATTGAAAAGGGTATCCTAAATCAATTGCTTTTTGTGGAAGAACTTTCTGACCATCCGCCACGAGTATGCTCATTTCACCTAATACTCTTTTTAAGAGAAAAGCAGGGGTTGTAAGCCAGTTTGGACGATTTAAAGATTGGGCTATCTCCTCCGATAATTCGTCATTTTGTACAGGGTTTGGAGCAGTAATATGATAAACATCTTTTATGATAGGATTGTCTAGCGCATACAAAACCAAACTGACAACATCTTCTATATGTACCCACGATACCCATTGTTCTCCAGAGCCAATTTTACCACCTGCATAAAATTTAAATGGTAAAGTCATGAATGGTAAAGCTCCTTCCTCACCTAATACTACACCTAATCTTGCAATCACTGTTCGAACCCCTTCCGCTTTAGCTTGGAAAGCTGTCTTTTCCCATGCTTGCGTCACTTCAGCTAAGAAATCGTCTCCTTTGTCAGGAGAAGATTCGGTAAACGTTTTTGATTTGGAGGTACCAAAATAACCAACCGCAGAAGCATTAATCAATACTCTTGGTTTATGTTCCATCTTGCGAATCAATTCAATGATCGCATATGTAGTGTTAATACGACTTTGAAATATTTTGTCTTTTTTTCCTTTTGTCCAATAGCCGTATAAGGTTTCACCAGCTAGGTTAATAATAGCATCTATGTTTGATAATTCTGATTCTGGTTCTTGATTGGCACCCATCCACCCCACATAAGTAACTTGTGAGCTGTTTTGGTATTTTTTAGGGTATCTTGTCAAAATAAAAACATGATCTCCTCGGTTGATTAAACTTCTCGTTATATGCTTTCCAACAAAACCAGTACCTCCAGCAATTACAACATTCATCTACAAGTCCTCCTTCTATCTATTTACAGAACTAACGTTCGTGATATATAATGAAAGTAGAGGTGATAAAGTTGCTTGAAATCTCACGAATAACCACCCAAAAAAAATCTAAACATCGTTATAATATATATTTAAGCGAAAATGGCACAGAATACTATGGCTTTAGTGTAGACGAAGATCTACTAATTCAATTCCAATTGCGAAAAGGCCTTTCTCTTTCGAACGACATGATGGAGTCTATTAAGCAAAAGGATGCTTCTTATAAAGCTTATACCCTATCGTTACATTTTTTAAGCTACCGAATGCGATCAGAGAAAGAATTAACAGATTATTTACAAAAAAAAGATATTCCTATCCATTTTATTGATGAGATTGTACAGAGATTAAAACAAGAGAGGCTTCTGGATGATAGGGCATTTAGCGAAGCGCTAGTGCGGACGCGGATAAATACTTCAAATAAAGGGCCTTTACTAGTGAAAAAAGAGCTTTTGGAAAAGGGGATATCTGCAGAAATAGCGGAGCATGCATTATACCAATATAGCTTTGACAAGCAATATCAAAAAGTGGAAAAATGGATGGTTAAAAAGCTCCAACATTCTGCTAAAAAATCGTATAAGCAGCAACTTGAAAGTGTAAAGCAATCCTTATTGCAAAAGGGCTTTACACAAGATGTCATTGCTGAGGCGATTGAAAATACAACAATGGTGCGTAATCAGGATACAGAATATCAAGCCATTCAGTTTCAAGGTGAAAAGTTAATCCGAAAGTATGCACGAAAAGAAACAGGCTATGTTCTAGAACAAAAAGTTAAAGCAGCATTATTTCGTAAAGGATTTGATGCTTCTTTAATAGAACAGTACCTCGAAGATAATCTAGAGTCCTGATATTCTAAGATGATTTGATTGTAATAGTAAGTTGTTCAATGGCTTCATAGACATCTTCTACTACATAAGTTGCTTTTGCCTTGACTGGTTCAGGTGCTGTTGCCATTGCAAAGCTATAAGGTGTCATTTCAAACATCGGAATATCATTATAAGAATCTCCGATTACTGCTATTTCACTTGTCTCGATGTTCAGCTGTTTGGCTAGTTTTTTTAACCCGTTTCCTTTACTTACATGCTTCGGAACAATATCCATGCAGCGTTCATCCGAAATATAGGATTCTATTTGTTCAGCAAAATGATTATTTAGTTCACGCTGTAATGAAAATAATTGTTCTCCTTCACCTAATAACATGAATTTACTTGGGTGAACTGTGTCACCGTACTCATCGATAAAATCAACACCTTCAATTAATGGGAAATATTGAAGTGCTTCAATTGCTCTTATCTCTTCATTTTTTTCAGATATATAGATTTCATCAGCCGTTGTGATACAGAATATAGTAGGGTAATCTTGAACGGTTTTATGAATGGCTGCACTTGTAATAGCATCAAAGGTTTTACTATATATTTTTTGATTGCTTTTTACATCAACAAAGGCACCGTTCTGACTAATGCGGTGTGCTGATAAGCCGATTTCTTTACAGATTTCTAATATATCTCGATCCATGCGCCCCGTAGCAATAGCAAAATCGATTCCATGATTGGAAAGTGTATGCAAAGCTTTTTTATCATGTTCTTTGATGTGATTTTCTGGTTTTAACAAGGTTCCATCTAAATCTGTAGCGAATAATTTAATCATAAAGAAGTCTCCTTCAGTAAGTTAATCTTTTTTTATTATACAGGACATCATCGTTTAACGGAATGTCTTCCTATATTAAAAGTGTGTAAAATCTGAAAGTTTTACGACTTGCAACCGTCATGATAAAATATTCATAAGGGAATGCTGAGATGGTGGTGTCATAATGGATAGAAGATATAGTACGTATACAGTAGAAGAGTTAAGACAAGAAATTGCTGAGTTAAAACAAAAAGTTCAAAGGGCAGAACAATTAGGGAATGTCAGCGAATATCAAATTTTAGAACGAAAAATGCAAATGGCAAGTGCTTATTTAATCAACCCAGATGATTTTGAAAAAGGAGCAAGGTATGAACTTGCTGGAGACCCTGGGCAATCGTTTGAAATAACGTATATAAATGGAGTTTTTGCATGGGGACACCGTGTGAACTTATTAGGTCAGAAATTTGAAGTGGAAGAAGCGGTACCTATTTCTATATTAGGAGTTAAACAAGAAAATTAAAGGATATAGGTGAGGAAAGAAATGCATAAGGAGATAGAAAAATTAGCTGATGAGCTATTAGCAAAAAACCCTTCATTGACAACCTTAGAAGCGAGAAGTTGGGTAGAGTTATTATGGGAAGATTTTGAATCTACAAGAGCCAAAGCTGGAAGAAAATATGAAGGGGTCGAAGTTACGATGAAAATTGTCAGACACTGGATTGAACAGTATGGAGATAAATTAGATGATTTTGCAGAAAGATACCCTAAGTATAAAAAAATGGTTAATGGAAATAATATAACACATTAACGCAGGAATCACCATTTACGGTGATTCCATTTTGCTATTTGGCTCTTTTCGTAATCTTTATTTTTTATTACATAGTAGAACCAAACTACGACATAAGACTTAAAAAAGCTCTGAAGACCGCTCCAGAAATATACTTCGCTTTCCGGGGGCACGGCTTCAGCTTCCTCGGCAGCAAGCTGCCTGCGGGATCTTCAGCTCGCGCTGTTCGAAGCCACTGAAAAAGTGTCTATTTTGAAAATCGCACAACACTCACTATATATAGTTATTCCAGTTTATTAAATCTTTATATATAGTAGGTGTTTGAGTTGACTTAAACAATTTAGGGACTTTTTCAGTGGCCCCGCGCTGTTCCCCCAGGAGTCTACGTATATTTCTTCCGCTTGTAAGTAGTAAGAAAATGTATTTTTTCTCACTAAAAACGAGCACCCATCCAAGCTACGGAAAACTACGAGACTCCTGTGGAAAAGGAACAGTCTGAAGACCCCTCGGGCGAGCGCTTTTTGCTCGTGAGGAGGCTGAAGCGTTCCCCGCGGAAAGCGAGTGGTTTTCCGCAGCGACGATTCAGCACGAGTAGGATGAGTTAGTGCGCAGTGAGGGGGTATTGTAAAAAAGAATAAATTTTTAGATAGTAGACTTTTTGTAAAATAAATAAAAACCAATTTGTTTTTACTAAAAACTGAACTTAAATTACTGAAAAAATAGGTAAAATTGATTGAAAGCGCTTAAATTGTATGTTATTATTAAAATAAGCTAATAATAATTTACTAAAAGATATAGTATTTACTAAATACATAGCGAGGAATGAGGTTATGGCGACAATTAAGGATATTGCGGCACAATCGAAGGTTTCTCCAGCAACGGTCTCTAGGGTGTTAAATCATGACGAAACGCTGTCCGTCTCGGAGGAAACACGACAACGTGTAATGGAAGCCGCGCAAAGGTTAAACTATCAAACCAAACGTGTCAAGAAAAAGAAAAATAAGAAAGAAATAAATTACAAAGTAGGAATCTTTCTTTGTCAAACAATAGAGGAAGAATTAAGCGATCCATACTATTTGTCCATTAGACAAGGAGTAGAAAGTGAATGTGATAGGCTAGGTATTGAAACGACTGAAATTTATCGAATTCAAAATTTCCAAATGTCCAAGCTTAATGTAGACTTAGATGGATTAATTGTGATTGGAAAGTTAAATAAGGAAGTTGTCGAATCATTACATCAAAAGATTAGCCATTTCACATATATTGATTATTCACCTGATCCCAAAAAATACGATTCAGTGGTCATTGATTTCCAACAATCCACAAATAGAGCATTAGATCATTTGCTCGATTTAGGTTATCAACAAATTGGCTTTATTGGAGCACAACATGGAGAGCATACAAAGGGAAATGAGATGAGGTATTTTGAGGATGAAAGGCATACTGTTTTTAAAGAAAAGCTGACTGAATTAGGAAAATATATAGAAGATCAAGTCTTTATTGGAGAATTTACAATGACAGATGGCTACCGACTAATGAAAGAATCAATCACTCAAGGAAATGTACCAGAAGCATTTTTTATTGCTAGTGATCCGATGGCCGTCGGGGCTTTAAGAGCTTTACAAGAGGAGGGAATTCGTGTACCGGATGATGTAGCAATTGTCAGCTTTGATAATGTAGAAATGGCCAAATTCGCTAGCTGTCCATTAACCACTGTTCACGTTCGAACAAAATACATGGGGAACATAGGTGTGAAGCTGTTAGTGGAAAGACTGCAGGGAAGAGAAATTCCATTAAAAGTCACAGTCCCAACTGATTTTGTAGTCAGAGAAAGTTGTGGCGCTAGAAAGTAAAATAACATTAATTTAAGGGGGTGAGGCCCACTTAAGTGAAAAAACAAAAATAAAAACAGCTCTAGAAATATTTGGGCAGAAACATTCCTAGAGCTAAAAACAGTCACTCTTTTAGTAAGAGCACCTCCATTATATAGGACATCGGTGCTCAAGGGCAACGGAATTACTCACGAGTAAGAGGGTTTTATCAATTTCGATTTTTCAGAAAAGGGGTTTAATTTATGAAAGCGCTTTTAAAAACAACATTATTTATAGTATTTATGACTATTCTGTTAATCGGGTGTTCTAGTGGAGATAACTCTTCTGAAGAAGCAAATGGAAATAATCAAGATGAAGGAAATAATGAGAGTGCAAAAGACTCCGAAACACTTTCTTTATTTTCAACTGTGACAAATGAAGCAGATCAACAAGCATTAGAAGGTGCCATTAATCAATTCGAAGAAGAAAACCCGAATATTAATATTGATTTTAACTTTCCTGGTGACGGTTATGAAAGTATGTTGCGTGTCAAAATGGCAGCAAATGATATGCCGGATTTATTTGATACACACGGTTGGGCGAAAAATCGATATGGCGAGTACACAATGGATTTAAGCGATATGGATTGGGTGGATGATTTAGATCCTGCTTTAGAACAAATCTTTATGGATGAGGAAGGAAAAGTGTACGCTTATCCAATCAATCAAGCAAAGGATGGCTTAACTTATAACAAAAATGTATTAGATGAGTATGGCATTGAACCACCAAAAACTTTTGATGAATTTACGCAAGCGTTAGAAACAGTAAAAGAAGAAAGCGGCGGTGACGTTACACCGTTTTGGTTTGCAGGAAATGATGCTGGTTCATTTGGTCAGTACTTTGATCAGTTTGCCACACCATTATTAATCACACATTCAGATCATGATTACAGTGAATCACTACTAGATGGCTCATTTGATTGGTCAAACTATACCTTTTTACCTGAAAAGTTAAAAGAAATGCAAGAAAATGATTTATTAAATGTAGATGTGTTAACAGCACAAAGTCATCAGCAAGCGCAGTTATTAGCTCAAGGGAAAATTGCTTTTGTCATGGCAACAGTACCGATTAATTCTGTGAAAGAGTTAAATCCTGATACAGAATTAGGTGTTATGCCTGTACCAGCGATCCATCAAGGTGATAATCCGAGCTGGATTGGGGGAGAACGCCACTCTATGGCAGTATGGAAAGATACAGAACACCCTGAGGAAGCTAAAAAATTTATTGAATTTATCTCACAGCCGGATATCGTAAAAGAATTAGCAGAAGGTACATCACTACCAGCTGGTTTAACTAATGCAGATCCAGATATTTACTATGCAGATTATTATGAAGAATTTGCAGATGTAAAGGTAGAGCCATATTTTGATCGTGTTTACCTGCCAAGTGGTATGTGGAATCCAATGGGAACTACAGGGCAAGAGTTATTATCGGGTGCAATGACACCGGAACAAGTTTCAGACAAGATGGGTAAAGAATACACAAGATTATTGGAGCAAGAGGAAGAAGAGTAAATAGGTTTTCTAAAAAACGGTCAATAGATAAGCTATTGACCGTTTTTTCATGTTAGTATCCTTTTACGAAGTTGTTTGTTCGTCCACGTTTAATTTATTTCGCAGCTTTTTTTCTGAAAATACCCAACCAGTATAGGAATTCATAATTTGTAAATGATCATCAATTTGGACAATGGCAACAAACGGATAATGTCCTTCATGGCGATAACGTAGGTCCATAAATCGAACCTCAGTAAAATCATCGTATTCATGGATTTCCCACCTATATATAGGAGAGAAGGATAGAAAAGCGGCAATGTTTTTATCTGATAAGGCTTTGTCCATTAATGGATTATCTGGCAAAATGTGTTTCTTGAATCGATCATCCACTTTAATATGTCCATCTTTTACTTGCCCAACAAAAAATTGCGAATCTGTACTTATTGCAACACGCCATATATTTTGCTTAGTGGTAGGATAAGTAGCAATCTGTTCAATATTATCAAAATTCTCATAAAGTAATTTAACAATTTCCCGCTTGTCGAGATACCTTTTTATATAATACAATACAATAATAAAATAAATAGCCGCCCAAGTGTAGCCTGGATGTGCACCAATGATCCAAGCAATAATGCCAATCAGATGCAAGGAGAAAATGTATGGATCAAAGGTGCTGATGAAACCGTGAGCTACCCATTTTTTTGTGAATGGCCTATATGCTTGTGTACCATAAGCATTAAATATATCGACAAATACATGTAGAATAACCGCTAGGAAAGTCCATAGCCATAAATGAAGGAAATTCACCTCTGGTACAAATAAATGTATGATGGATGCAACAAAGATCCCCCAAAAAATGACAGCAGGGATGGAATGGGTGATGCCGCGATGATGTCTAATATAAGCTGCGTTATTTTTAAGCTTCATGATGGTGTCAAAATCTGGTGCATGAGATCCAACGACAGTGCTAACCATAACAGCCGTCATAAAAGTAGAATTGCCAGCAATAGCAGGGTCTAATGTGGCGACACCACCTATTGCAATGCCCATCGTAATGTGTGTTGCTGTATCCATCTAGGTTACCTCCTTCATCTTTTATTAAATAATATGCGGTTTATGTCAACATTTTTAATCATTTTATCATGAAGGATGTCAGCTTGTGAAAAATAATTATACGTCTAATATAGATATACCCCAGTTTAGAGATGATTTAATCCAATGGTTTGAAAAAGAACAGAGATCTTTACCATGGCGAGAAGATCAAGATCCTTATAAAGTATGGGTTTCTGAAATTATGTTGCAACAAACGAAAGTAGATACAGTTATTCCTTACTTTCAGCATTTTGTTCAATTATTTCCCACTTTAGAAGCTTTGGCTGACGCGGAGGAACAAAAGGTGCTAAAAGCTTGGGAAGGATTAGGTTATTACTCCCGTGTTCGCAATTTACAATCTGCAGTACGTGAAGTAGTGGGATCTTATGATGCGAAAGTTCCGGATGATCCTAAGCAACTTGGTGACCTAAAAGGTGTAGGTCCTTATACAAAAGGAGCTATTTTAAGTATTGCATATGACAAGCCAGAACCAGCAGTTGATGGTAATGTCATGCGTGTACTTTCAAGAATATTGCGTATTGAAGAAGATATAGCTAAGCCAAAAACAAGAAAAACCTTTGAAGCAGTAGTGCGAGAACTTATATCAAAGGAAAATCCATCTGCTTTTAATCAAGGATTGATGGAATTAGGGGCCTTGGTTTGTACGCCTAAGAATCCATCCTGCTTGCTTTGCCCCGTCCAAGAGCATTGCCAGGCTTTTCATGATGGTGTTGAGAAAAATTTACCGATCAAAACGAAAAATAAAAAACATAAACAACAATCTTATTTTGCTCTAGTTATAGAAGATGATGCAGGGAACATTTTGTTAGAACAAAGGCCGAACGATGGGTTGCTTGCTCAAATGTGGCAATTCCCAATGATTGAAATGAAAACAGTAGATGAAAAGCATTTATCTGTATACGTGCAAGAGAAATATCAAGTAAACGTGAAAGAAAAACAGCGCATTGAACCAGTCAAGCATGTATTTTCCCATATAACATGGCATCTAGATGTCATGTTATTATATGTCGAAGGAGATATTTCTTTTAATGAAAATGGCAAATTACTTTCGATAAATGAGATTAGTGACTACCCTTTACCAGTTTCTCATCAAAAAATATATAAGCAATTAAAATAACACTTGGCATGAAGCCAAGTGTCTTTATTACATAGTGAAGGTAAGTGGCTCGAAAATAGGAAAAAGTGACTCGATTAACTAATATAATGTCTCGAAAACATCATAAAGTGGCGCGAAAGTTTCCATCCGTTACTATATTATTTTTGTATAAAAAAATCTTGCCTGGGTAATCTAAATTTCGTGGAGGTGATATGGATGGCTAAACAACAAAACAACCAAAACCCAAGCAAGACAAACGCAGCTGAGGTAAAACGTCAAAATCAACAAGCGGCACAAGGACAAGGACAGTTTGGTGCTGAGTTCGCTGGAGAAACAAACGCACAAGAAGTGAGAAAACAAAACCAAAAGTCTCAAAACAACAAACAATAACAAAAAATTGAATAGAAAAGAAAGGCTCTTCTAGATGTAGAAGGGCCTTTCTTTTTTTTATAGGAAAATATAAATTGTCAGCAAGGAAGTTATCTCGAAGTAGTGGGCAATTTTAGGAATATAGATAAGTGCAACTACGTCTCTGACTTCGCTAAAGGCTCGTCAATCGACGAG
>NZ_WIXM01000051.1 GCF_010993965.1 Gracilibacillus sp. YIM 98692
TATACAAAAAAACCCCCTATAAAGTAGTCCTTTTTTCAAAGTGTCTACTCTATAGGGTACATTTTATTCATGAATAGTCCTTTTTTGAGTTATAGTAATGGAACAGTTTTTATTGCCTTTATAACAGGGTGCGTCTTTTGTTGAGAGTAAGGAGCACAGCATTACCAAGTTTCGTTCAGTTGATCAGCAAACGAGGAGTGTTGATCGAAGAAGTTTTAACTCTCAAAAACTCCCCACAATGTGTGGAGAGTTTTTTACCACCTATAAGCGCCTTCGCATGTATTAGCCTCAGGTTCATAATAACAATGTTGTTTATACTGTCCTGCAAATGGTTGACCATACCATGTTGATGGACATTCACCATAGGGATTAAAATACCAAAGTGCATACTTAGAAGGATGTTCTCTCCAATATTTTAAGGTTTGTTCAGCTAATCTTTTTTCTTTGCTTCTTGCTCTATTATAAAAAACATTTCCTTTTTGTACTGCTTCAAAAGCATAATTTCCCCCTTGCACTTGATAAATCACTTGAGGAATTGTTCTTAAACCTTCAAAATCTAAACAATCAGCCTTTCGTCTATTTACAATTACATTACCAACCCCAAGCATCCCTATTCGCCCTTCACCTTCTGCTTCAGCCCTCATCATTCTTGCCATTAAAGCAACATCTTTGTTTGTATATTGTACTCTTGGCACTTTTTATCACCTCTAAAAGCATTGTATGTAAAAAGCCCATAAAAATGCTTTTAAAAATATACAATAATAAATAGAGAGTAAGCTTATATTAGTATGAAATCATGTCTTCCATTCATACTAATAACGGGAGGCATGAGTCGTATATGAAATTTACATGTTTAACAATCCTTTTGTTACTGGTTCATCAAGTCAGTATCTCTAATACCTTGTTGTTGACATATAAAGGGGAATCAATTGCAAGTGTCAATCGATCTGAATTTACAGTACCTTATTTTGATGAACCAGTGATGGATTCAGACAAATATTTTCAGTTCATCGAGAAACTAGATAATGAAATTTACCAAGAGCCGGTAAATGCCATAATCGACAATAATGGAGAGATAGTCCCAGGTAAAGTCGGTTATAAATTACACCGCCAAAAATTTAAAGAACTGTTTTATACCTATTTTTTTAAAAATGAATCTGCTAAGGTAGAAGTTCCTATACTTAAAATTCATCCTGATGTAGACACTGAGTTGCTGGCAAATATTCGAACGCAACGAATAGGTCAATATATTACTTATTTTAATACGAATAATAAGAAAAGAGTCCATAATATTTCTCTTGCGGCAGAAGCGATAAATAACCATGTTGTATTCCCTGGTAAGACCTTTTCTTTTAACAAAGTTGTTGGAAAAAGGACTAAAGAAAAAGGGTATTTGCCTGCTCCTGAAATTGTAAAAGGAGAATTGACAGAAGGAATAGGTGGGGGAATTTGTCAGGTTTCTTCCACTCTATATAATGCAGTTGATCGAGCCGGAGTACAAATTATAGAACGGTATTCCCATAGCAAAAGGGTTCCTTATGTTCCACCTGGACGTGATGCAACGGTCAGTTGGTACGGTCCTGATTTTACGTTTAAAAATACTTATAATCAACCATTACTTATTCGATCTAAGACACTAGGTGGTGTAGTAACCATTGATATATACTCTTCTGACATAGTTAATTACAAACCACGTAAAGTACCTAACGCTTAAGGACTCGTACCCTAAGAAATAAAGATTTCCATAATAGAAACACTTGGATAGTGGTGTTAACATAGCTAAGTTAAAATTATTTAAGAGTTTAGGTCATAATATTTTTAGAAAGCCCATTTCCTTCTGCTCCATTTTCATTGTATGTATTAAATCTCCTTAACCGATAGAAACTTAGTGAGGAATTTATTCTTGATATATCCTCTTTTTTTCTGAAATGAGGTGAGAAGAATGGAATATCCAAAAGAATATATAACATTTATGATTGAATTTCATGCAAAGAGGGATTACTTTGAATGTCATGAAGTTGGAGAAGACTATTGGAAAGAAAAAGCACAAAAAGATAAATTATTTTGGGAGTCTTTAATTCAATTCGCTGTTGGTATGTATCATTGGAGAAGGGGAAACATGGCGGGGGCAAAGAAAATTCTATTAAAATCAAAAGAGAAATTTGAAGAAAAAAAGAAAATAGCTATTCAATATGGGATAAAAGCAGAAGAATTTTTGCATTTAATTTTAAATGTAATAAATAAAATAGAAAAAAAAGAAATGTATGAATCATTGAATATACCTTTGGTAAATAAATGTATAGAACAATGTAAAACTGAATGCAGGAAAAAAGGTTTACAATGGGATATGAACAGTGATATGGATGATCATTATTTAATACATAAACATAAGTTAAGAAAAAAATAAACGCAAAAGTGCGTTTATTTTTTTCTATTTTTTTCACTTATTCTTAACTTCCTTTGATAGTATGGTTTTGGCACCTTACTAGTTATAGAGCCAAAAATTTAAAGTAGATTGATGGAGACAATTATGTATTGAATAGAATGCTAGTATCAGAAGTCTAGAGATGGTATTCTAATAGAAAATGTAAATTGTTAGGATGGTGTTATTGGATATAAGAAAATTGGAATTTGAAATTCGTTCATTACAAAGTCAATTATATAAATTAGGAAGAGAAACAAATCAATTCTCAAGCGGGGAAATTCTAAAGTTAAGTAAACTGTTGGATGAAAAAATAATAATATATCAAAAATTGAAACTTAGAAATAAAAGTAAGTTTGATTGAAGGATTGCATAACTTGTCGAAATTCAATTATACTATCTTTACGAGTAACAAGGAGGAAATTAATGAAAGACTTTGATACATACATACGTGATTCAAAAAAAAATTGTGAAGTGATTTATAATATGAACCCTGATGATGCCCCTTTTTTAAAAGTAGGACTTACCATGGAGCAGTTGCAATTCAAGGAACAACTGTTTGCGAAGGTATTGAATGTTGTTCAACACTTTATGAAAAAACTGATTCAATATATGGAAGGGATTCCTACATTAATTATTACGACGGACAACGAGGGTTATATATTGGATATTTATGGGGATAACAGTATTAAAGAAATGGTTGACTCCCTAGGTATAACATTAGGCGCAAGATTTGATGAAAAGGATGTTGGAACAAATTCAGTCTCGCTAGCCTTAAAACACCAGAAGCCAATCGCTTTGATTGGTAATGACCATTTCCATCATTGCTTATCAGGAGCAGCATGCTATTCAGCTCCTTTCTGTTTCTCATCTAATGGTAGTTTAGTTGGTACTGTTTCTATTATGACGACGGTTAATTTCGCTAGTAATTTTCATCTTGGGCTATTATCGTCTGCCGTTGATACAATCGAAAGGGAAATTCAGCTTCAAGAACAAAATCACACACTTCATTTATTAAATCAAGTGTTAATAGAATCGACTCCTCTAGGTATAGTTATGACAGACAAAAATGGAAAACCGCTAGAATTTAATGCAAGTGCTGAAGAGATAATTGGAATAAAAAAAGAACAAGTTATAGATAATGGAATTGGACTGATTAGTAAGATAGGAGATTATATTAATTATGTTCTTAAGACTGGAAAAAAGGTAGAGAATGCTGAATTTTCCATTTCCCTTACGGAAAGCGATGACTCTAAAAACCTCCTAATCGATGTGTTACCTCTTTTTGATAAGGACTATATGATCGGAGCCTTTGCTCAATTTAGGGATATGACCAATTACCATGAATTACAGCAGAAACTCATAGAGTCAGAAAAGTTATCGGCTATTGGGAAGTTAAGTACAGGATTAGCACATGAAATACGAAATCCCCTTACATCCATTATAGGTCTTACCCAGTTACTAAAAGAGAATAATCATAAAAATAAATATCTTGAGATCATTACAGGTGAGTTAGAAAGAATGAAAAACTTAGTGAATCAATTTGTTTCATTAGGGAAACCGACCATTATAGACCGAGTCGATTGTAACTTGAACGAGCTAATTAGCGATACTGTTGAATTAATGAACAGTAATGCCCGTCTACATAATGTTGACATTTATGTTGAACCTTCAAATACCAATACAAAAGTCTATATTGATAAATCTAAATTCAAACAAGTACTAATTAATTTCATAAAAAATGCCTTCGAGGCAATGCCTAACGGAGGGAATGTTTGTATACAATTAAAATCCGACTTAAAAAGGGATGAAATTCATATTTGTGTCAAGGACGAAGGAGAAGGTATGACGGAAGAGGAAGTGAAGAATCTAGGCACACCTTTTTTCACTACAAAAGAAAGTGGGCTTGGGATGGGATTACCTATTTGTTTTGATATCATACATTCTCATCACGGAAGAATAAAAGTCGATTCGGTGAAAGGGAAAGGGACTGAAGTACATATAGTTCTCCCTCTAAATTATTAATTATCAAGAAGAGAAAATAGATTATAAAAAAAGTATCTACAGTATTGGTTGAAAATTTTATTAGGTTAGGAATCTCTCATGATATTGAAAAATACACTTACACTGACATATAGGGTTGGCAAGCCCGTTTACCAATGAGCTCATAAAAGGTAGTAGTGACACCTATTTAAAAAGACTCAAAAGCGACATACTTCTGAGTCTTTTTTTAATGCAAATATTTATATATAGTCAATAAGGCGAACGTCATATAAAATTCTGTCCCAAATGAATGAAAACAACATATAGTATATGTACATAATCATTTAAATTATACTATATCCTGGTTAAGGGAGGAGTTAAAGTGGAAATAGGAATTGGAGTAAGTGGTATGGGGAGAATTGGGCGCCTTTTAATTAGAAAGATGATATCTGATAAGAGCATGTCTCTAAAGGCTGTTAACAGTGTTTATCCAGCAGAAACAATCGCACATTTACTCAAGTATGATTCCGTACATGGAAAATGGGATGCCGACGTTTCTGCTTCAACTAATGAACTTCGCATCAATGGAAACTTAATTCACGTTGTCTATTGCCGTGAGCCTGCTAATATCCCATGGAGGGATCTAGGTGTCAACCTGGTTATTGACGCAACTGGGAAATTCAAGGATAGGCAAAGTGCAGGTGGGCATATTCATGCAGGTGCATCCTCCGTAATCGTAACGGCACCAGGAAAAGATCTTGATTTAACCGTAGTTATGGGGGTAAACGAACAATTATACAATCCAAAAAAACATACATTTGTTTCTGCAGCATCCTGTACAACAAATTGTGTTGCTCCCGTATTAAAGGTTCTAGATGACAGGTTTCATGTACAAAAAGGATGGTTAACAAGTATTCATTCCGTAACGTCTGATCAAAAGTCCTTGGACAACCCTCACAAAGATCTTCGTAGAGCACGTTCAAGTACACAATCAATTGTTCCAACCACTACAGGGGTAGGAGAAGCCTTGAAAGATGTGCTGCCTCACTTAGCATCTAGAATGGAAGGTTCGGCTGTCCGCGTGCCAACACAAGATGTATCTCTAGCTGATTTGACTGTACAGGTGGATGGAGAATATACCCTAGATGAGGTAAGAGCAGCATTTGAATCAGCAGCCCAGGATGATATGAACAAAATCATGGATATTGTTCATGATCCATTAGTTTCCGTCGATTATATCGGTAGTTCACAATCAGCAGTTGTGGATAGTCCATCGCTGGCAGTGATTGATGATCAAATAAAAGTATTAGCTTGGTATGACAATGAATGGGCTTACACGTGTCGCGTAGCAGAGCTGTCTTACTATATGAAGCAGAGGATCGATGAAAATGAAGCATTTAATATCATGGATACGTTTCATACAAGAAAGGTTCACAAAAACTTACCGGTATCCCAGCTTATCGAAAAGGCCATAACACGGAAGGAAGCTACACTTACAGAACGTGGAGCGCTTGATGCCTTTACAGGACAATTTACCGGTAGATCACCAAAGGACAAATATATTGTTGTGGATTCATATACAAGGGAAAAGGTAAAGTGGGGGAATGTCAACCAGCAGATGTCCCAACAAACATTTGATTCTCTCTACCAAAGAGCATTAGCATATATATCTGAACGAGAGCTTTTTACGTTTGAAGGAGCAGCTGGTGCTGATCCAAAGCACCGACTCTTCATAAGGGTTATCAATGAATTTGCTTGGCATAATTTATTTGTAAAGGAGTTATTCATTGATGAAGATACCCTAGATTCAGATAAGCTGGAGCCCGATTTTACAGTTATGTGCTTGCCTGGATTAAAAGCAGATCCAACCGAGGACGACCTTAACTCAGAGACATTTATTGCTATTTCATTTGAAAGGAGAATGGTGTTAATTGGCGGTACAGCTTATGCAGGTGAAATGAAAAAATCTGTATTCAGCGTTCTTAATTATTTATTACCATTTGAAGGCATTCTTCCAATGCATTGTTCCGCTAATATGGGTGATAATTGGGATGATGTGGCATTGTTTTTTGGCTTATCTGGAACAGGCAAAACAACACTGTCGGCAGACCCCGAGCGGAAACTGATTGGTGATGATGAGCATGGGTGGTCAGATACCGGTGTCTTTAATTTTGAAGGTGGCTGTTATGCTAAATGTATCGGATTATCACTGGAAAAAGAACCACAAATATGGAAGGCAATTCAATATGGTTCAGTATTGGAGAACGTAGCGATTGATGAGGAAACACGTAAATTAAATTTCCATGATAATAAGCATACAGAAAACACCCGTGCAGCTTATTCGATAAAAAAAATCCCGGGAGCAGTTACGCCGAGTATGGCAGGTCATCCGAAAGTCATTATTTTTCTTACAGCGGATGCATCTGGTGTACTTCCGCCTATAGCGAAACTGACGAGAGAACAGGCCATGTATCATTTTCTATCTGGTTACACCTCAAAGCTTGCTGGTACCGAGCGAGGGGTTACCGAACCGGAAGCTACCTTTTCAACCTGCTTCGGTGAACCGTTCCTACCACTTGACCCGAGAGTATATGCTGAATTACTTGGTAAAAAAATTGATGACCATGCTGTACGCGTTTATCTTGTGAATACAGGATGGTCAGGGGGGCCATATGGAGTCGGAGAAAGGATCAAATTAGCATACACTCGTGCCATGGTTCGGGCAGCAATAAATGGTGATTTGGAAAACGTAGCCTATCAACAAGAGTCTTTATTTGGTCTGTTTATTCCAGAAGCAATAGCTGGGATCCCAACAGAAATATTAAATCCACGCCATACCTGGAAAAACCTGAAGGCCTATGACAATAAAGCGCGAGAGTTAGCAGAAAGATTTCGTGAAAATTTTAAACGCTTTTCAAATGTTACTCAAGACATACAACAGGCAGGACCAAAAATTTGATTGATATATAGAATTAGTAAATTAATATGGAGAATAAAAGGCTTACAAAGTAAAAAGTTTAATTGAAAAAATCAGTTTAATTTATCAATATGAAGTGTTGAGAAGTTTAGGAATTCTTCTCAACACTCTCTACATATCCTAGTGTATGAAAATAATTAATTCATATCAAAAAGTCCCATTGACTTCCTTCCATTGCTCAATTAATTGCTTACGATGTACAATAACTAATGTGTTTACGCTTCTTTTAGCACTGCGACATATATGGGTCCTCAATTGCGGGTTGGCATCATCAGTATGGAAAAGGCCGGGTTGTCTGCCTTACACCAGCCCATTTAGAAGAAGGGTTGTTAAATAAACAATTTTTAAAAATACTTTCAAAGTCTTTGGAGTGGTGTTCTTAACCATTCCATCTATATACAAAACATTGCAAGAAAGATGTATCAGGAATCAACTAAAGAACAGGATATTTAAATGAAATTAACTTTACATAAAAAATAACGGGGATTAATTGGTAAGAGTGGAGGCAACTTGAGAAAATAACCTTTTGTACTCTACACATAAAAGACAGACACACTCTCTCCGTGCCTGTCTTTAGAATTAACTATTAGACGTAGGTGTAGATACTTTCTCCAACCAATTGAGTTCCTCTCTTGTCAACATAATTTTTGAGCCTTCATAACAAGACAGCAATTCCTCTTCATTTTGTGCACCAATTAGCGCACAAGTAGGGAATGGTTGGTTTAATACATAAGAAAGCGCGATTTGGATTTTGTTTACGCCTTTTTCTTTTGCTAACTCTTCGGCACGGCGTAGACGCTCCCAGTTAGCATCGTTATAAAATACACGCACAAGATCCGCATTACTATGATCGTCTGGTGAAAAGCGACCTGTAAAGAATCCTCTTGCCTGAGAAGACCAAGATAGAAGCGGGAGTTGGTGTTCTTCATGCCATGCGCAATATGCTTCATCAGCGGATACACATCCTGGCCAGAACGGTTCATTGGCCTTAGCTAAGCTAAGATTCGGACTGTTAAATGTAAATCCGACTAATCCATTCGCTTTGGCGTAATCATTTGCTTCTTGAATTCGTTCCACGGACCAATTCGATATACCAATGGCCTTAATACGCCCAGAATTGATATGTTTATTTAACTCATCGATAATGTCACTAACCGGTACATCAGGGTCATCACGGTGTAGTGCGTATAAATCAACATAATTCGTTTGTAGCCTTTCTAAACTCTCGAACAGGTCTTGTCTAATGGCAGCCGGATTTACACGCGGACCGTTCTTGTCATGGTGGGCTCCTTTTGTCAGGATAACGACATCTTCACGATTATCACGATCCTTTAGCCACTGGCCAATAGCAACCTCACTTTCACCACCACAGTACACATGCGCAGTATCAATCGTCGTACCACCGATTTTAAAGAAACGATCTAGTACGGTACAAACCTTTTCATAAATACTCGGCTTGAAATAATCTGAACCTTGAATAAGCGTAGAAACGGGCTTTTCTAAACCTGGAATGGTAATTGTTTTCATCAAACATCCTCCTTTTTAAAATTCGACACGACGGCGTTCTCTTGCCGATTGTAAGCAAGCATCTAGCACTTTCATATTTAACACGGCATCTGTTGATGGATAAGGAAGCGGTTCATCATTTAGGATGCTGTTTCCAACTATGTCCGTCTGTAGAGCGTATTGGTTTACATGGGAAACTTCAACTTCTCGACGTCCATCCTTCGTCGTGACAAAAATATTGTCCGTTTTATCTTGTTTCGTAACAAAAGCAGAAGGTACTTCAATTCGTCCGTCTGTACCAACAATTTCAAGTGTGTTCCTAAAAGCTGCCCACATGCCACAGTCAAAACTTAAAGCTACTCCGTTTTCAAACTCAAGGAGCCCAGATGCCATCATGTCGACATCATCGTGCTCGTTTGAAAAGAAAGCGTGAACAGTAGCGGCTTGTGGTTCTTTTCCTAACAACATACGAGCTGCACTAATTGGGTAAACTCCTACGTCATACAACGATCCGCCACCCCAGTCTTTTCTGTAACGAACATTTCCTATGTCTTTTGAATTGTTAAAAGTAAACGCGCCATGGATTCCACGAATTTCACCGATTTCACCGGATTCAATCATGTTACGAATAAGGTTATACCGTGGATGATAGCGATACATAAATGCTTCTGCTAGAACGACGCTCGCTTTTTTACTCGCATCAACCATTTCTTGCGCTTCATTTGCATCAAGTGCGATTGGTTTTTCACATAAAACGTGCTTGCCAGCTTCTATCGCTTTTATTGTCCATTCCTTGTGTAAGTGATTTGGTAGTGGAATGTAAACGGATTCGATTGATGGGTCAGCTAATAGTTCCTCATAACTCCCATAAGCTGTCGGTATATTTAGTTCTATTGCAGTTTGCTCAGCTTTCTCGATACCACGACTAGCAATAGCAGCAACTTCACCAGTCTCAGATTGCTGGATGCCTGGGATCACAGACTTCTTCGCAATGTTAGCACTGCCTATGATACCCCAACGTACTTTTCTCATCTTCTCACCCCTTAGATTTATAAATTAATACTATATTGTCATTATATTAAACTATCAATATAATAAAAATAAAAACTTTTTGCGATATACATGAAACAATATTGCTGTGAAAGAGTGATTGGATTGCAAAGACAATATTTTTTACCGACAATACATAAACATGAATATATGATTCTCCCTGAATCGATGGGATGGTATTGGGAAGAACCAGGTCATAACGTTAATCGAAAAGTGGGGACATTGAATAATTTTAGTGTTCATTTTGTTGTGTCAGGATCTGGCTATGTTGAGATAGACGGTGAAACATTTTTGCTAAAACGAGGAGATGCATTTTTGTATTTTCCGATGCAGGAACAGCGCTATTATAGTAGCAAAGATGATCCGTGGAACATTCGGTGGGTACATTTTTATGGAGGTATTCTAAATCAATTTTTAACAGAAAAAGGCTTTCATAAATCGATTCTTTGGAGCGTACAACAGCTTCCAACTTTAGAAAAAGCACATGAACAACTACTTGCAGAAGGAGAGCGGCACAGTCTCTTGCAGCTGTCACACTTATCGACATTGATGTATGCATTTTTGATGGAGTTCACTTCGAATGGATTACCAAGAACTTCGGATCGGAAGACTGAATTAGATGACCGGATCCAGCCATTACTTCCGCTTATGCAAACCCGTGCCTATGAACCGTTTGAGCTAGAATATTGGGCTAACGAAGCGGGAGTGAGTACGTATTATTTTTGCCGATTATTTAAACGCGCCACGCAAATGACACCAATGGCGTTTATTACGTTATGCAGACTTCAAATGAGTAAGCAGCTATTATTGGATAAAAAAGATATGACAGTAAGAGAAATCGCTATGGAGGTTGGTTACCCAAGTATTAGTTATTTTAATAAACGCTTTTTAGAGCAAGAAGGGATGACACCAACGGAGTATAGGGAAGGGTTTCTATAGTTTTTGGTAAAAAGTAACCAGTGAACATCCGACAGCATTGGTTGCTTAATCTATTTTCATTAGGGGAAAAGTTTAATATTTAACATATGGCAATGTCCCATTAATTTTTATTATAGTTCACATAAAATATATTAGGATTTGAGATAACTAGACTTATCGTTTACTTCCTATAATTATTGGGACGGGATCGGAAATTATTTGGTGTGTCTGTGGATGTTATGTTCAATCGATATGTTGAACAATAACTATTAAAATAATCCCAATAAAAGAAGAAAATATACTCATTGATTAATCATTTGGAGGGAATTAAAAGATCAAAAAGACGAAGTAGAACCTTTTAAAATTACCGTTTACCATGATAAATGACAAAAATTAAAAGTCTTATGAAAATGGAATACTACATTTGTGTATCCATGCGTAGTCATTTTTAATTACTTATTATAATCAAGAACATAAAATGAATGAAATATGATCATTTTCAATAAGTTATTGGATATATATATTAAAATAAATGTGGGTTTGTGAAGGATTTAACTTAAACTAAAGAAGCAGGATAGTGGAACAAGAGGTTCCACATTTTTCTAGGGAATCTAGGGCATTCTATTTGTTATCATTTAAAAAGGGATTAAGGTGGTTTATTATATGAACATTGATTTGTTTGGTAAACTTTTGGTTTTAGGTCAAATGGTACTTATATTTATTGTTGTTGCGGGAACTATCATATGGGCATTTTCTAAGGAAGGTAAAAAAATTATAAGTAAACAACAAGAGAGTAAAAATAATTTTTCAGCCTCACAATTAAAAGTAGAGTTTAAAAATATAAAAAATTGGTCAAAACCTAGAAAACTTCTATTGCTTGGGTATATTTTGCTTGCTGTGTATGCTTTAGTCATACCACTATATTTTGAATTTGTTAAACCGTGGTTATTAGAAAATTTTTAACTTTTGAGTTTGGAGGTGAAATGTTTACATGGATCCATTTTTAGTGACAATGACATGGATTATTGTAGCTGGAGCTATTGTTGTGGGTTTAACGACTTTTATCGCTCATAAAAAAGGGCTTAATTATAAATGGTATGGTTTCTTTGCTATGGTGTTAACGTCAATTGCTCTTGGTTTTCATTTTGGAATAAATCTAATGAATGATTTATTAGGAGGATTGGTTGTTTCTATTGTATTTACAGTATTTTTGGGAGGACAATGGCTGTTTCTATTGAGAAAGAGAGAAAAGTATCATTCGAGAAAAAATTAAGTATTAAAAAAGTGGAACAAAGGATGGTTGCTATTATAGCAACCATTTTTTTCAACAAATGGTGAGCAAATGTTGATTTAAATAAAAAAGGAGGTGTTTGTTCTGCAAAAATGCAAAAAGTGCAATAGGCAATTTAGTTGGAGTAAAATTTATAAATCTTTTGTGTGGACATACAAACCGATTGAGTGTGATAAATGTGGCACAGAACACAGATTAACCATCTCTGGAAGGTTCACATTTGTATTTTTGACGATTGTACCAACGTTGATTTTTACTAACTTCCTTTCCCCTTTCGATAATTTCATTGTGACTCTTATTATAGGGATATCCATACTTATAATTGGTTCATTGCTAACACCATATTTTATGAAGTATAGGGATGTATTGTGAAGTTTTGCACTTGAACTAAAGGGTGCGAATATGAAAGACGAGCCTACTGATCTAAGTAAGATTAGTATCTATTGTTGTCAAAGTAAATGGCAGTTATGTGGAATAAGGGCATGATAAAATATAGAGAAAAAATGTGGTTGGTGGACATATGAAATATTATAAATTGCTTCTTGATGATAGTAACCAGAACGATATAGTATGCTTCTGTAAAGACAATAAGGGATTTGAGTCATACCATCTTCAAGAAGGTAAGTTCATTAAAAATTGGAATGAGGATTTAACTTTTTACTTTAACCCAGAGGAAGCTAGCGATGAGACAGATTATTTGGCAAACAATTTAGGTTGGTTCCTTATTTCGAATAAATTAAAAACTTTACTAAAAGAAATTGATAAAAGTGAAATTCAGTATCTCCCAGTAAGAGTTGTTAACTCAAAAGACAATTCTATAAAAAAAGGTTATTCTGTGGCGAATATCCTTAGCGTATTGGATGTATTAAATCTTGAACATTCCGATTATAGCGTTATTGAACTTGATGATGAAAGGGTTTATTCGATAAGGAAATACGCAATAAACAAAAATGCAGTAAGTAATTATCATATATTCAAAATTAAAGGTTATGAAATACCAATGTTTGTTTCAGAAATATATAAAGATACTGTATTAAAACAAGGGATTTCTGGATGCGATTTTTTAGAAGTAAAAACACTTTAATCTTCAACTACAGGGGTGCTTTTATGCAAGATACACCTGTTATTGATTAAATATATTGAACTAGCTATTAGTTTTCTTAGTTAGATTGTAAACCACTTTATACACATAAAATCCTAGTGTGGAACCTAATATGTTTAGTATTAGTTTATCAATATCAAATACACCTAACTTAGTCAGATATTGAATTATTTCAATAATTAAACTTATGGCAGCGGATACAAAAATAACTTGTGTCAGATGTTTTGTCTTTAGAGAAGTAAGAGGCAGCAATATTCCTAA
>NZ_WIXM01000052.1 GCF_010993965.1 Gracilibacillus sp. YIM 98692
TGAAGCGTTGCCCGCGGAAAGCGAAGTATATTTCCGAAGCGTCATTTAAACTCTCACCCTACAGTATGGCGCAGTTTTGTTCTAATACGAAGTAGTTCATGTAAGATAAAGTGTATAGGGACGGGTGGATTTTGCCTGTTTTTTCTTATCGAATGTATTTGGTTGGCGGTGATAAAATGAGTTATAATGGAATTTGGAATTTCACTGGTACATAGAATAGAGTGGCAATGTCCCTATTCTAATAAGGAGTTACGATAATGACGCAAAAATTTTACCGAGATTCATGGATAGAAGTAAATTTACAGCATATTATGTATAATATAAAACAATTAAAAAACAGACTAGGTTCACATACTAATATATATGCAGTGGTTAAAGCGGATGGTTATGGGCATGGAGCCCCGCAAGTTGCTCAGGCTGCACTGGATGCAGGAGCTTCCAGACTAGCGGTGGCGATATTAGATGAAGCCATTATGCTGAGAGAAGCAGGCTTTACCGTACCTATATTAGTAATGGGGTGGATAAGGCCAGAGGATGCGGCTAGAGCTATCCAATATGATATTACGGTTACTTGTTATCAAAAGGATTGGTTAGAAGCTGTAAAGGCTTTGCAACTACCAAGTCCATTGAAAGTGCATTTAAAATGGGATACTGGAATGGGGCGGATTGGAATACGTGAACCTGAAGAATTAAAAGAAATACTGCCCATATTAAACGATAAAAGTTTTGATCTTGAAGCAATATTTACTCATTTTGCAACAGCTGATGAATCAGAAGTCGCTTATTTTGATGAACAAGTTAATAAATTTGAGCAACTCCTGTCATATTTCCAAAGCATTTGGCCAGAAAAAGTGATGTTGCATACCGGAAATAGTGCGGCTAGTATGAGATTTCCGGAGAAAATGTTTGATTATGTTCGTTTCGGTATTAGTATGTATGGTCTTTATCCTTCCCCGGTTGTAAAAAAAGAAAAGCCAATAGAGCTAAAGCCGGCTCTTTCTCTGCATAGTCGCTTAATTCATGTAAAGAAGGTAAAGCCAGGAAGCTCTATTAGTTATGGAGCCACTTATACAACATCCGAAGAAGAATGGATAGGAACTGTACCTTTAGGATATGCTGATGGTATCAGAAGAGCCTTACAAGGGGCTGAAGTTTTAGTGAATGGAGAACGTTGTCCAATTGTTGGTAGGATCTGCATGGATCAATTTATGGTTAAATTGTCAAAATCCGCGAAAGTTGGAGATAAAGTGACATTAATCGGAAGACAAGGAGATCAACAGATTGAAATGGATGAACTAGCAGAATTTCTAGATACGATTAACTATGAAATAGCGTGTATGATAAGTTCGAGAGTCCCTAGACTATATCAAGCAATGCAAGAATAAGGGGCTTAGAAAAAGCAAGACATTTTATAATCAAGGGAAGAAGTATGTAAAAAAATTGATAAAAATGTTATAATCCCCTTTGCATTGCGTATTATAGAATGGTAAAATAATATTGGATTAAAAAAGAGGCTTGTCAATGTTGGTGGAGGTGTATGGTTTTGTCTGAAGACTTGCAAGAAGTTGCAGTAAGATTACCTAAAAACCTATTGAATGAGGTGGATGGCTTGATGAAGAGCGAAGATAGCAATTTAAGTGATTTTATTTGCCAAGCAACAAAGACCTATCTCCGTGAAAAAAAGAAACGACATATACAAGAGTCGATGCAGCAGGGATATATGGAAATGGCAAAAATCAATTTAAATATAGCATCAGAAGCTTTCCAAGCTGAAGAGGAGGCCGAAAACACCCTTGAACGCTTAGTGAGCGGGGTGTAGGTTTTGATTGTCAAAAGAGGCGATGTTTATTTCGCCGATCTCTCTCCAGTCGTTGGATCAGAACAGGGCGGAGTACGTCCAGTTTTAGTTTTGCAAAACGATATTGGTAACCGCTTTAGTCCTACAGTCATAGTTGCAGCTATTACGGCACAAATTCAAAAAGCAAAATTGCCGACACATGTTGAAATAGATGCTAAAAAATATGGGTTTGAGCGCAACTCTGTTATTTTGTTAGAACAAATTCGTACCATCGATAAACAGCGGTTAACTGATAAGATTACACAATTGGATAGCAATATGATGGAACGAATTGATAAAGGATTAGAGATTAGTTTAGGTTTGACTGATTTCTAATGCTTTATTATAGAACGGCTGTGAAGCACTCTTGTCTTGTGAAAAAAGACAAGAGTGCTTTTTTACCCTGTCAGAATTTATATCGTGTTACAGATGAAGTGAATTCGACGTAGATCCCACTATTAGGAAGATACATAAGGGTAATTACGTCTCTATGTTCGCCAAAGGCTCGTCAATCGACGAGTTTTCTTTACACCTCCAAGAAACTTTCAGTAAAAATCGAAAGCCGTCGAATCATATATAAATAAAGGTGAAGCAATCGAAAAATGTTAGATTTTCGTGTAAAATGAAGGTAATAAATAGAAAAATGCAAATATCTATCGGAGGGGAAGAAAATGCCAGAAGCATTGCGGAAAATTGTAGTGGAAAACAGTGATGCTATTTCAAAGAAGTGGCTGGAAGAAGTATCAAAAAAACGGGGAAATGACTATACTTCTTCTATTTCAGAGGAACTATATCAATCTACAAACAGAGAATTTGTCAACGTGATCTTCAACAGCATACATAGCCAAAAAAGTAAAGAAGCATTAGATAATTTTTCGGATCGCTTAATTAACTTAGGGTGGCCTCTAAGTTATATTGTAGATGGTTTGCAAACGTTTCGCAGAGTAACGATGGAGTTTATTCTTGGTCAATCGGATCAAATCAATACGGAATCATTTCTTAAAATATCAAAAGTAGTAGATGGTTGGGTGGAGCCTATTATTAAACAACTAGTCAATGAATATTCGGGAAGTTGGGAGCACACTGTTTCCTTGCAACGATTAGCCTTGCAGGAATTATCAGCTCCACTAATCCCAGTCATGGATAAAATTACCGTAATGCCACTCATTGGAACAGTTGATACCGAACGAGCAAAATTTATTATGGAAAATTTATTAGAAGGTGTCATGAAACATAATGCTGAGGTAGTTTTAATTGACATCACTGGTGTCCCAGTCGTGGATACGATGGTTGCGCATCATATTATTCAAGCAGCTGAAGCCGTTCGCTTGATTGGCGCTACATGTATTTTGGTAGGTATACGACCTGAGATAGCTCAAACCATTGTAAATTTAGGTATTGATTTAAGTAAATTTCCGACTAAGAGCTCACTACGTAAAGGATTTAAAACCGCCCTTCAATTGACAAATCGAGATATTGTACAACTAGACGACACAAATAAACAAGATATTGAGGACATATTAGATTCATTAAGATAAGGGGGTGTTGGAATTGAGAATACCAATATTAAAACTGCACAACTATTTATTGGTATCCATCCAAATTGATTTAGATGATCAAACAGCTATTCAGTTTCAAGAGGATTTATTAAGTAAAATTCATAAAAGTGGTTCAAGCGGAGTGGTAATTGATTTAACATCTGTCGATATAATTGATTCATTTATTGCCAAAGTGCTCGGGGATGTGGTGTCTATGTCCAATTTAATGGGTACTAAAGTAGTTTTAACAGGTATCCAGCCGGCAGTTGCCATGACATTAATTGATTTAGGAATACACTTGCAAAATGTTCCGACAGCACTTGATCTAGAACAAGGATTGATTAAACTTCGCCAGGAATTGGAGGAGTAGTTATGGAACATCAATCCAAAGTGAAGATAAAAAAAGAGTGGGATATAGTTGGTGCTCGACAAATGGGTCGAGAAAGGGCAAAAGCAATAGGGTTTGGAACAGTTGATCAAGCAAGGATAGCGACAGCCATTTCCGAATTAGCACGTAACATTTTCTTATATGCGCACAAAGGGGAAATTACGTTCAACGTAATGGAAGGGATGAATAAGAAGGGGTTGCAAATTATTGCTTCTGATGAAGGGCCGGGCATTTCAGATATAAGCAAAGTAATGGAAGATGGATATTCAACCTCTGGTGGGTTAGGAGCAGGATTACCTGGTGTGAAAAGGTTAATGGATCAGTTTGATATCGTGTCAGAGAAAGACAAAGGGACAGTAATCACGACATTAAAATGGGTTCGTTAAAATGAGTGAATAATAAAGAGAACCCATCAATACGTTATGTCTTATGATGCTTCCTAGGGTTATTCAGTATATATAATCGATATCTGCTTATGGACAGTTGTAAGTTGGGAGGTAATACTATGGAGCCCTGTAAATTAGATTTAACTAATTATCGTAAACTATTGGGAAGTTACATCGAGTCACAAGACGAAACTTCTTTATACCAAGCAGAACTATTCAGCAAATTGTCGATGCAGCACAATATATCTCCTGAAGAAATTATTAATATTCATATTCAAGCATTAAAAGAATTATACCCTAACTTATCGGAAGAAATTGATGCTTCTTTAAACTTTTTGCTAGAAACTATGATTTCATATGGATTAGCTTATCAAGAGTTTCAATCCTTGCGAAAGAAACAAGGGGAATTAGAGTCAGAAATTGATGTAGCAGCAAGTATGCAGCAGACATTACTATCTACTACAAAACCGGAGATTGAGGGCTTAGATATTGGAGCTATAAGCGTTCCAGCTAATAAAATGAATGGAGATTATTATCACTTTGTAACAGATGAATCGGAAAATGTTGGGATAGCCATTGCAGATGTGATCGGGAAAGGGATCCCTGCAGCATTAGCCATGTCCATGATTAAATATTCGATGGATAGCTTTCCAGATACACAAAGCAGTCCTAGTGAAATTTTAGAAAATCTTAATCGAGTAGTAGAACGAAATGTTGATGAAAGTATGTTTGTTACCATGTTTTATGGCGTTTTCCGCACTCATTTAAATCTTTTGCAATTCTCATCTGCGGGTCACGAACCTGGTTACTATTATAACGCTGCGAAAGATCAGTTTTCTGAAATAAAGACGAAAGGGCTTGTACTTGGTGTTGAGGAACAAATAGAGTATGAGCAGTTTGAGATAGAATTGGAAAAAGGGGATATGGTTATTTTGCTAACTGACGGTGTAACAGAATGCAGAATAGGAGATCATTTCATTGAATCTGATGAACTGTTAGAGGTCATTCGTCGGTATATGCACTTACCAGCTCAAGAGGCGGTGGAAGGGGTCTTTCGGTATTTTGAACGCTTACAAGATTTTCACCTAAGAGATGATTTCACCTTAATTTTTTTGAAAAAGTAGGTTTGCGGATCTATAAATGAGGGAAAATCCCAAGAGTAATAATTCTAAATGCTTACAGTATAATAACTTATTGATAAATATGTTGTCTGATCATGTTGAGGAGGTAGTAAGATGAAAATGAATTTAGATATAGCTATTGACCAAAAGGACTCCGTGTATGAAGTGAAACTTACCGGAGAAATTGATGCATATACTGCCCCGAAGTTGAAAGAGACATTAGTACCACTTACACAGACCAAAGATAGGATAGTAGAAGTAAATCTGGAGAATGTTAACTATATGGACAGCACAGGATTAGGAGTATTTATTAGTGCTCTAAAAGCAACTAGAGAATATAATAGTGAACTAAAATTAATTTCATTACAGGATCGTGTACAAAGATTATTTGAAATAACTGGTTTAGACAATATTATCAATATCGATTCAACAGTACGAGGTGGGAAATAAAATGGAACCTTTTGACTTCATTGAGATGAAAGTGCCGGCAAAAGCAGAATATGTTGGGGTAGTGAGACTAAGCACTTCCGGAATTGCAAATCGTATGGGGTTTAGTTATGAAGAAATTGAAGACTTGAAAGTAGCGATATCAGAGGCGATGTCCAATGCAACTGAGCATGCTTATGATGATGCAGAAGGCGGAGAAGTAACAGTAGGCTTCGGATTGTATACTGATCGATTGGAGGTAATGGTAGCAGACCGTGGAGGTAGCTTTGACCTTAGTCGAATTAAAGATGACATTGGTCCATACAAAAATAATCAATCTGTGGAAGATTTACGCGAGGGTGGATTTGGATTATTTCTTATCGAGGCTCTGATGGATAAAGTCGAAATAAAAAATGACTATGGTGTAATTGTGTTAATGACAAAATACCTCCATGAAAATGAGGTGGATATTAATGACGACCAAATCTCAACCACACAGTAGCAAGAGTGAGGGTGAGGTGTATCAATGGATCAGGCAATTTCAAGAGAACCCAGACGATAAAGAAGTCCAAGAAAAAATTGTCATCACTTATGATAAGTTAGTGAAGTCATTAGCTCGTAAATATGCTAAAAATAATATGATTTATGAAGACTTAGTACAAGTGGGGATGCTCGGGTTATTGGCTGCGATCAGAAGGTATAATCCCGATGTGGGAAAATCTTTTGAATCCTTTGCTATTCCAACTATTATTGGCGAAATTAAAAGATTTATACGTGATAAGACATGGAGTGTACATGTACCTCGAAGGATTAAAGAATTAGGACCTAAAATCAGACAAGCCATCGAAAAACTAACAACAGATAATCAAAAGTCTCCAACTGTTAAGGATATAGCGGTGTTTTTAGGGATATCGGAAGAGGAAGTATTAGAAACAATGGAAATGGGGCAAAGTTATAATGCTTTATCTGTCGATCGAAAAATTGAAGCAGATGGAGATGGCAGTGAAGTATCTATTTTAGATCTTGTAGGTAATAAGGAAAAAGGGTACGATGAAGTAGATCGACAATTGCTATTAGAAAAAATCCTACCTATATTAAGCGAAAGAGAACAACAAATTATACGTTACACTTATTTCGAAAACAAAAGTCAAAAGGAGACCGGTGAATTATTGGGGATTTCCCAAATGCATGTGTCAAGAATCCAGAGGCATGCGCTGAAGAAATTAAGAGAATCTTTACAGTCGGAGAATATGGAGGCTAGTCGTTAATGACGGTTGATTATCAGGTGGAGGTATCTGTTTTCCAAAAAGCGAAAAAAGGAAATTATTTTTGCGGAGACAGTTACTTCTATGCTGAAACAGACGACACTTTTATATGCGCATTAGCCGATGGACTAGGAAGTGGTGAATTTGCGAAGGAGTCATCACAGGTTGTTATTGATACTATAAAAGAATATAAAGATATACCGGTAAAGATTTTGATGAAAAAGTGTAACCAAAAGCTAGTAGGAAAGCGCGGAGTTGTCTTGGGTATTTTACAAATGGATTTGAAATCTGAAGAGTATGCGTATTCTTCTATCGGAAATATTGGTCTCATGACTGTTACGAAGGATGCGGTTAAAAAAAGAAATATCCCTCAGTCCGGTTATTTGAGTGGTTATGAAAGACCGGTAAAAGTAGTAACAGATCATTTAAAGCCTGAAATGGTTTTTGTTATGTTTTCTGACGGTGTCACATCAAAGGAGATCTCTAACTCATATTTCTTAGCTAGAGATGTATACCATATTACGAATAGCTTTGCACACCTTTACCAACAACAATTAGAAGATGATACGACACTAATAGCCATGAAGTATAATCGGTCCTCTTGACTTTCGATCAGGAGGATTTTTATTGCGGTAAACAATCGTCCGTAAAACCCCAACTGATGGAAGTCTCTCTTTATCGTTATACTGATTTTCTATTATCCGCAAACTTTGATAAAATAAAAACACTGAATTCGATAGGAGGAAATGGTGTGTCAGAAATAGAGACAAATATGTTAAAGTCGGTAGCAAAGAAGACCGAATTGAATGAAAAATCCATTAAGCAAGTGATCAACCTATTACAAGAGGGGAATACTGTTCCCTTTATCGCTCGTTATCGCAAAGAGCAAACCGGTTCTTTAGACGAAGTACAAATAAAAGACATTCAAGAGGCATGGGATTATGCCAATGCTTTACATGATAGAAAACAAGAAGTACTTAGACTAATTGAAGAGCAAGGGAAATTAACAGATAAGTTAAAAGCGGATATTGAACAAGCTCAACAATTACAGAGGGTGGAGGATTTATATCGCCCGTATAAACAAAAGCGTCGTACAAGAGCGACAATTGCAAAAGAAAAAGGTTTAGAGCCTCTGGCGACACAAATCTATCGACAAGAGAACATCAAACTCCATCAAGTAGCGGAGGCTTATATTTCTGAAGAAAAGGAATTAGCAACCATTGATGATGTACTAACAGGTGCTCATGATATTATAGCTGAGTGGGTAGCTGATGCTCCAGAGCATAGGGAGGAGATTCGGAAGAAAACATTTCAAAAAGGTCTAGTTCAGTCAACAGCTAAAAAAGAAGAATTAGATGAAAAGAAAGTTTACGAAATGTACTATGACTATAGTGAAGCAGTGAGAGCTATTGTGTCACACCGTATTTTGGCATTAAACCGAGGAGAAAAGGAAAAGGTACTAAAAGTCTCGATTGAGCCTCCTATGGATATAATTCTTACATATCTGCAAAAACAAATTATCCATAATGGGAAGAATGATTTAGCTGACTTTTTAAAAAATGCCATAGCCGATAGTTATAAACGACTCATTCAACCATCTGTAGAAAGGGAGATTCGGTCACAATTAACAGAGAAAGCAGAAATGCAAGCGATCGATATTTTCTCCAAAAATTTAAAAAACTTATTACTTCAGCCACCTTTAAAAGGAAAATATGTACTAGGCGTGGACCCTGCCTTTCGAACAGGATGTAAATTAGCGGTGGTTGATGATACAGGGAAAGTTCAAGCCATTGATGTCATGTACCCTACGGCACCAAAGCATGATGTGGCAGGTGCTGAGAAAAAGGTGTTAAAGTTTTTGAATGATTTTCCTGTTGAGCTTATAGCGATTGGAAATGGAACAGCTTCGCGTGAAACGGAGCAATTTCTAGCTGATACCATTGAAAAGAATACATTAGATATAGCCTATATGATTGTAAATGAAGCTGGTGCCAGTGTATATTCTGCATCTAAGCTTGCTAGAGAGGAATTCCCTGACTTGCAAGTGGAAGAGCGAAGTGCTGTATCTATTGCTAGGCGGGTACAAGATCCATTAGCAGAGCTAGTTAAAATAGATCCAAAATCTATAGGGGTAGGACAATATCAACATGATGTCAGCCAAAAACAGCTGAATCAATCCTTATCTTTTGTCGTTGAAACAGCGGTAAACCAAGTAGGGGTTAATGTTAATACAGCATCTGCGTCTTTATTGCAATATGTATCAGGATTAAATAAAACAGTTGCCAATAATATTGTGAAATACCGAAATGAAAATGGGAAATTTTTTAATCGTCGTACATTAAAAGAAATACCACGATTAGGAAATAAAACATATGAGCAAAGTATTGGTTTTTTGAGAGTATTAGATGGGGACGAAACTTTAGATCGTACACCTATTCATCCTGAAAGTTATCAAGTAACCGATCAATTATTATATGAGTTAAGTTGTACAACAGAAGATATAGGCTCTGATAAACTAAAAGCTCAACTAGTGGAAATTAATCAAACAGAGGTAGCAGAGCGATTAGAAATAGGGAAGCCGACTTTAGAAGATATTATCAAATCCTTGATTAGTCCAAATCGAGACCCAAGGGATGACTTACCAAAACCATTACTAAAGAAAAGCGTTCTTTCTATGGAAGATTTAAAAGAAGGGATGGAGCTTCAAGGTACAGTGCGTAATGTAGTTGATTTTGGTGTATTTGTTGATATAGGTGTAAAGCAGGACGGGCTTGTTCATATTTCGAAGATGTCTAATCAGTTTGTGAAACATCCAATGGATATTGTTTCTGTTGGAGATGTTATTACGGTTTGGGTCGAGCAGGTCGACCTAACAAAACAACGTATAGCTTTGACCATGATTTCATCATAAGCTGATAGAAAAAAGGTACAGTTCATTTTGCTGTACCTTTGCTGTTATCAAACCGATCGCAATAGAAAAACCAGCATTGGTTAAGTAAACGAATTTGATACTTATTTTTTTCTAGAAAGGCACCTGTTAATTGGTTTCGCAGCCAATCGGGCATTGCGTTACCTCCCTTTTTTAGACTATGAACTTCTATAATATATTTTATGTGATATTTGGATAGGTGTGAGTCATGATGGAAAAGATGAACCAAGAAGAATTGAAAAAATTAGTTAATCGACTATCAGAAGAGTATTTTGATAAGCCCTTTATAGATGATGTATCATTTAATTTCAGACTTAGGACCACTGGTGGTCGCTACATCCCTTCTAAAAGGAAAATTGAATTAAACCCTAAGTATGTGGAGGAATTAGGTAGAGAAGAGTTTATTGGTATTATAAAGCATGAATTATGTCATTATCATTTACATATTGAAGGGAAGGGGTACCAGCACCGTGATAAAGAATTTAAACAACTATTAAAAAAAACAGGATCACCAAGACACTGTAGCCCACTACCTTCTATGAAGAAGAAGTATAAATATTACTATCGATGCAAACATTGTTATACCGTTTATAAACGAGTAAGGCAAATGAACTTGCGTCGTTATCGTTGCGGGAAGTGTCATGGCAAATTGGAGAATGTAACGTCGAAACATAAGGATTTAAATTAAATGTCATAAACTATTGACGAAATATTTTAAGATATGGTAAATTGTATTGGCGTTAGAAAAAAAGCGCATGTGATTCCATTTTATATTAAAAAAACACAAAAAATCTTAAATATCTGTTGACTTTCATTAATGGATGTTATATTATATTAAATGTCGCCAACACGAGTTGGTTTTATTCCACAGTAGCTCAGTGGTAGAGCAATCGGCTGTTAACCGATCGGTCGTAGGTTCGAATCCTACCTGTGGAGCCATGGAGAAGTACTCAAGTGGCTGAAGAGGCGCCCCTGCTAAGGGTGTAGGTCGCGTAAGCGGCGCGAGGGTTCAAATCCCTCCTTCTCCGCCATTTATAAATGGCCCGTTGGTCAAGTGGTTAAGACACCGCCCTTTCACGGCGGTAACACGGGTTCGAATCCCGTACGGGTCATCTTATTAATAAATCGAATAGGTCCGGTAGTTCAGTTGGTTAGAATGCCTGCCTGTCACGCAGGAGGTCGCGGGTTCGAGTCCCGTCCGGACCGCCATTGTTGGGCTATAGCCAAGCGGTAAGGCAACGGTTTTTGGTACCGTCATGCGCTGGTTCGAATCCAGCTAGCCCAGCCATTTTTTATGAATTAAAATAATTGTATGATCTTATGCGAAAGTTTGATCGATTTTTCACAATTAAATGATAAAAGAAAAAATCAGATGCGAGCCATTAGCTCAGTTGGTAGAGCATCTGACTTTTAATCAGAGGGTCGGAGGTTCGAATCCTCCATGGCTCACCATATCAATCAATGATATTAAGCGGTCGTGGCGGAATGGCAGACGCGCTAGGTTGAGGGCCTAGTGGGAGGTAATCCCGTGGAGGTTCAAGTCCTCTCGACCGCATAAAAAACAAAAAACTATTGACACAGTTAAGCGCAATATGATATATTAATAATTTTCGCTTTTAAGAAAGCGCCCGTAGCTCAATTGGATAGAGCGTTTGACTACGGATCAAAAGGTTAGGGGTTCGACTCCTCTCGGGCGCGCCATAACCGGGAAGTAGCTCAGCTTGGTAGAGCACTTGGTTTGGGACCAAGGGGTCGCAGGTTCAAATCCTGTCTTCCCGACCAGCCGACAAGTTTTTAATAGTTTATAATACAAATTGTTATTACGCGGGTGTAGTTTAGTGGTAAAACCTCAGCCTTCCAAGCTGATGTCGAGGGTTCGATTCCCTTCACCCGCTCCATATAATCATAAATGGGCCTGTAGCTCAGCTGGTTAGAGCGCACGCCTGATAAGCGTGAGGTCGGTGGTTCAAGTCCACTCAGGCCCACCATTTATTGATCTTTGAAAACTGAACAAAACAACCAGTATGTCAAGAACATGCTAGCTTACAAAAGCGAGCAAACGTTAAAGAGTAGTTAAGAAACAAACTTTTTTGAAGAGTTTGATCTTGGCTCAGGACGAACGCTGGCGGCGTGCCTAATACATGCAAGTCGAGCGCGGGAAGTTAACAGATCCCTTCGGGGTGACGTTAGTGGAACGAGCGGCGGACGGGTGAGTAACACGTGGGCAACCTGCCTGTAAGATCGGGATAACTCCGGGAAACCGGGGCTAATACCGGATAACACTTTTCTTTGCATAAAGAAAGGTTGAAAGATGGCTCCTGCTATCACTTACAGATGGGCCCGCGGCGCATTAGCTAGTTGGTAGGGTAACGGC
>NZ_WIXM01000053.1 GCF_010993965.1 Gracilibacillus sp. YIM 98692
GGAAAATATAAATTGTCAGCAAAGAAGCAATCTCGAAGTAGTGGACAATTTTAGGAATATAGATAAGGGCAACTACGTCTCTGACTTCGCCAAAGGCTCGTCAATCGACGAGTTTTCTTTATACTTTAAATAATTTGTATTATTTTCATTTACGATTCATTATCGTTATAATAAATAGTACTACCAAACTTTAAGAAAGGAAGATACGAATGGATGGCCTTGAACCAGGTTCCAGAATTCAAATTCAAAGTTATAAACATAATGGTCAACTCCATCGTGTCTGGGATACAACAACAGTATTAAAAGGGACAACCAATAAAGTAATTGGTGCTAATGACAAAACCCTTGTAACAGAAAGTGATGGCAGAACATGGATTACAAGAGAACCAGCCATCTGCTTTTTTCATGCGAAATATTGGTTTAATATAATCGGAATGCTCCGAGACGATGGGATCCATTATTATTGCAATATTAGTTCACCATTTGTCTTTGAAGATCAAGCAATTAAATATATCGATTATGACTTAGATGTTAAAGTATTTCCAGATATGACTTTTTCTCTTTTGGACGAAGATGAATATGAATTACACAAGGAAGAAATGAATTACCCGAAAGTGTTAGATAAAATATTGCGGAAAAATGTCAATTATTTGTTACATTGGATTAGACAGAGAAAGGGGCCATTTTCACCACAGTTTGTCGATGAGTGGTATGAATTCTTTTTGACGTATCGCTCATAATGCAGAAGAAAAAAGAGGTGAGCATTGCTTGAATAGTATAAAGAGATATTTGCAATTTGTATTTCCATATAAATGGAAAATACTACTTACGATTGTGATCGGGATCGTCAAATTTGGGATCCCTTTAATTATGCCTCTTATCGTGAAATATGTGATTGATGATATTATTGGGGCAGAAGATTTAACATCGAGTGAGAAGTTAACTGAGTTATATTGGCTGATGGGGATTTCTGGTTTGTTATTTATCGTGTTACGACCACCGATAGAATATTATCGTCAATATTTAGCGCAATGGACAGGAAACAAAATTTTATATGATATTCGTGAGCAATTATTTGATCATATTCAAAAATTAAGTTTGCAGTTTTATTCACGTACCAAAACAGGAGAAATCATTTCTAGAGTAGTCCATGATGTGGAACAGACGAAAAACTTTGTCATGACGGGACTTATGAATATTTGGTTAGATATGGTCACTATTTTAATCGCAATTGTTATTATGCTTTATATGGATGTATGGCTAACCATTGTTGCTGTTTCTTTATTCCCATTGTACGGTATATCTGTTAAGATTTTTTATGGGAAACTTCGTTCATTAACGAGAAATAGATCACAGGCGCTAGCTCAAGTGCAGGGGCATTTGCATGAGCGGGTGCAAGGAATTCCGGTTACAAGAAGTTTTGCTTTAGAAGATTATGAAGAAAAACAGTTTGATAAACAAAATAAAAACTTTTTAGAACGGGCGATCGAGCATACTTCCTGGAATGCGAAAACATTTGCAGTTATGAATACTATTACCGATCTAGCACCATTACTTGTCATAGGTTTTGCGGGTTATTTTGCTATAACAACTGATTTAACCGTTGGTACGATAGCTGCTTTTGTTGGTTATATGGATCGAGTATACAGTCCATTACGCCGATTAATTAGTTCTTCTACTGTTTTAGTCCAGTCGATTGCTTCGATGGATCGTGTTTTTGATTTTATGGATGAAGATTATGATATCAAAGACAAAAAGAATGCTAAAAAATTAGATCAAGTTGATGGAACGGTCGATTTTGAACATGTAACTTTCCGATATGAAGAAGAGGAAGAAAAGGTGTTAAAAGATATTAATCTCCATGTGAATCATGGAGAAACCATCGCCCTTGTCGGTATGAGCGGGGGTGGTAAGTCAACGATTATCAGTTTAATCCCGCGTTTTTACGATGTAACGAGCGGTCGTATATTAGTAGATGGAAATGATATCCGTGATGTGGAGGCAAGGTCATTACGAGATAAAATAGGAATGGTGTTACAAGATAATATTTTATTTAGTGAATCGATTGAAATGAACATTAGGATGGGAAACCCAGATGCGACAGATGAAGAAGTAGTGGCAGCAGCAAAAGCAGCGAATGCCCATCGCTTTATTATGGAATTATCAAATGGATATGACACATTAGTTGGGGAGCGCGGAGTAAAGCTATCAGGTGGACAAAAACAACGAATCGCAATTGCTCGAGTTTTCTTGAAAAACCCGCCATTGCTTATCTTGGATGAAGCGACGTCTGCATTAGATTTAGAGAGCGAAAGTTTAATTCAAGATGCTTTAGAAAAACTAGCTTCCGATCGAACCACCTTTATTGTGGCACACCGCCTATCAACAATAACCCATGCTGATCGCATCGTATTAATTGAAAACGGAGAAGTCGTTGAAGAAGGAACACATCAAGAGTTAATGAGACAAAAAGGTCATTATTATAATTTATATCAGGTTCAAGAGTTGGATCAAGAATAGGAATAAAGAAAAGGAGAATCCCATTATGGAAGTGGGATTCTCCTTTTTTTCTGCTTGAAATTAAAATCTTCATATTCATGAAATTGTTGATAACTATTCAATATTTTTTGAAGATGTAGTATTTGTTTATGGTATTCTAAAAGTCTCGAAGCGAGTGGTAATAAGGCTAAGTGATCCTTTTCATCATCTTCGTATACTTTCATTAACGTTTCAACAAGATGAGGAATATTGGGATTGGTGATAACCTCAATCGATTTGGTCGGATTCTTTTTAATTCGCCCCATCGCACTAAGTAAGAGTCTTTCATGGGAATAAATAATTTTATCTAACTCATCGACTAATACTTTTTGGAAGTCTCTAGGGATCGTATCAATTTTATCATCATATTGATGGATTGCTTTTAACGTTTCCAGTGATTTTTTAGAAGTATTAATCATCTGTCTAAAAATGATTAATTTTCTCATTTTCGCAAAACGTAATTTTTTTCGGTAAATTCTTTCCTCGCTATAGAGCATGTAAATATGATCTATGTACCGAAGCTCGGATTGAATTCGTTCAATTTCGGTTTTAAGGGCTGGATCGTCAGATAAATGACGGGTGGAGATACGCAGCCATTGCAAAATATCTGAAGTCATTTGATCGATTTGCTTAAATAAGCGTATATCATACTTGGGCGGTAAGAACAACATATTGACAACAAAGGCACATACTACCCCGAGTGTGAGGGATGCAAAACGAATACCAGCAAAATGCATCAGCAGCATGTCAGTAGTTTCCATCACAGCAAGTACGGCGATAATCGCCAGTGCAATTGTGTTCTCATTCATTTTCATATACATACAAATACCTATCACGATAATAACTGTTACCCCAATAATAATTGGATCATTTCCTATGGAAAAGACAATAATAGCAGCGATACCTACACCAAAAATATTGGCATATATTTGTTCAAGCATGGTTTGAAATGATCGGTAAATATTAGGTTGAATCGCAAATGCTGCTGCAATTCCTGCGTATGTAACGGATTCAAGTCCAATTAAACTGGCAAAATAAAGAGCTGCAGCAACAGCGACCCCTGTTTTTAACATTCTTGCCCCTAGCTTCATAACAACCCACCCTTCTCCTTGTGTCATCATCATTATAACAGGTAATTGTTTCCCAGTGAATCAAGGAATAAATGACGGCAGAATAGATCATAATGATAAGTGTCTGTTGTATGCTAGATAAGCATACATACTGATTATGACGGAAAGGATAGCCGCTATGGAAAATAAAAAACTTGATTTACTTGCATTAGCATCTATTCCATTAGTAATGACGCTAGGAAATTCGATGTTAATACCAGTACTTCCGATTATAGAAAAAGAAATTAATATCTCCGCTTTTCAGTCAAGCTTAATTATTACGGTCTACTCTGTTGTGGCTATAATATTAATCCCTTTTGCTGGCATTCTGTCCGATAAAATCGGAAGGAAAAAGGTCATCATTCCAAGTCTGATTATTGCAGGGGGGGGAGGTGTCTTATCTGCTTTTGCAGCCTGGAGTTTAGATAACCCTTATATGTTGATCTTGATTGGACGTTTTTTACAAGGGATTGGAGCATCAGGTGCTTTTCCAGTTGTCATACCTACAGTAGGGGACATGTTTAAAGATGAAGAAAAGGTTAGTGCAGGACTAGGACTTATTGAAACATCTAATACGTTTGGTAAAGTTTTGAGCCCAATCATTGGTGCTTTACTTGCTATTTGGTTGTGGTATTTACCGTTTATTTCAATTCCGTTTTTTTCTGCTATTGCGATTATCCTTGTATGGTTTCTGGTAAAAACACCAAAGCAAGATGAAGAAGAGGAAAAGCCACAATTTACTGAGGTTATGAAGAAATTAAAACAGGTTTTTCATGACAATGGACGTTGGTTATTGAATACATTTTTTATTGGCTGTATCAATATGTTTGTTTTGTTTGGTTTTCTATTCCATTTGTCCACTTTATTGGAAAAGCAGTATCAAGTAGAAGGTGTCAATAAAGGATTCATTTTGGCAGTTCCATTATTATTTTTATGTATCGCTTCATATACGGCAGGAAAGAAAATTGGGAAAAGTAAAGTGGTAATGAAATGGACCATATTAGCTGGAAATTTATTAGCAGCTGGATCACTCCTTTTCGTTAACAGTGATCAATCTTTAATTTTCATCACTACCCTGTTATCTGTTGCTGGAATCGGAATCGGTGTTTCTTTACCATGTTTAGATGCTTTGATTACTGAAGGTGTGAAAAAGGATGTTAGAGGAACAATTACGTCTTTATATAGCAGTATGCGCTTTTTAGGGGTAGCTGCAGGTCCGCCGGTTATTGCTATTTTAATGGATCGTTTTAATGGGATGCTTTATTATTCATTAGCTGGTTTCAGTGTCATAGCCGCATTGCTTACGTTTTTTGCGATAAAGCCAAGTGCCGAAGACCAATCTGCATAGATATAGAAAAGTGTTACATCCTATAAAAAGGGGGGGAGGTGAGAGAATTGATAAGTTTTGTTGTTAAATTAATTACAGTGCCGCTGGTTTTATTTATTGCAATGTATGCCTCTAATCAAGTAAATTATACGGCTGTTTGGCAGCCAATTATTATTTCGTTATTGTTAATTGGTACAGGCTTAGCGATGGAGTATTTGATACTAAATAAGGAAACCTTATGGATAAGTGTTGCCTTAGATTTTATTACCTCACTTGCTGTTATTTATATTGTTTCTAATTTGTTTGCATTTGCATCCGTATCATTTATCGGAGCTCTGACCCTTTCGATTATTTTAGGTATATGTGAATATATTTTACACCGTTTTTTAATCCAATCCAACAACGTCAAAAAAGCAGCAACTTAGACTGTTTTGGAAGTATATAGAAAACCCTCTTGTATAATACAGGAGGGTTCTTTTTATTTAAGCTGATTAATGGACTTCTCGTTTGCCTTTGTAACAATTAACCAAATTGACAGGAAGAAGTACCTTTTTACATTTGAGAAAAAGCATGGTCGATACAGTGAATCGTTTGATCAATGTCTTCATCGGTATGAGCAGTTGTTAAAAACCATGCTTCATATTTCGATGGTGCAAGATTTATCCCTTGTTTTAACATCAGGTGGAAAAATTGACCGAATTTTTCGCCGTCTGTTGCTTCAGCGTCTGCATAATTTTTCACTTCATCAGCTGTGAAATAAATGGTTAGTGCGCCCTTTAGTCGATTTACTTGTATATCGATTCCACGTCTCGCAGCAGCGTCAAGCATTCCATTTTCCAGCTTTGCTCCAAGTCGGTCTAACTCATCATAAACACCATTTTCTTCAAGAACCTCTAAACAAGCAATACCCGCTGACATAGATGCAGGGTTACCAGCCATGGTACCTGCTTGATATGCTGGTCCTAATGGTGCAACTTGTTCCATAATTTCTTTTTTGCCGCCATAAGCACCAATTGGTAAGCCGCCGCCAATAATTTTCCCAAGAGCAGTCATGTCCGGTTCAACACCGACTATTTGTTGTGCAGAGCCGTAAGTAAATCGAAAACCTGTAATGACTTCATCATAAATGACAAGTCCCCCAGTTTCATGTGTAAGACGATTAACTTCTTCTAAAAAGCCTGGCTTTGGCTCTACAATCCCAAAATTGCCGACGATTGGTTCCACTAACACAGCGGCTACTTGATCGCCCCAATGATCGAGTGCCTCCTGAAATGCATCTAAATCATTAAAAGGAACGGTAATTACTTCTTTTGCTGTTGATTGGGTGACCCCTGCTGAATCAGGGTTGCCTAAAGTCGAAGGGCCTGATCCTGCTTGTACCAATACAGCATCAAAATGGCCGTGATAGCAGCCAGCAAATTTAATGATCTTCTCTCTATTGGTATAAGCTCTTGCGACACGGATCGTAGTCATGACAGCTTCTGTCCCAGAGTTCACAAAGCGTACCTTATCCATTGAAGGGATTGCTTCTTTTAATTTTTGGGCAAAAATATTTTCCAGCTTTGTTGGGGTGCCGTAAAGTACACCGTCTTCCGCTGCTTCCTGAATGGCCTTCGTAATGTGCGGATGAGCATGCCCTGTAATGATTGGTCCATAAGCACCTAAATAATCGATGTACTTGTTACCATCTACGTCCCAAAAGTGTGCACCTTTTGCTTTTTCCATATAAATAGGAGTTCCTCCGCCAACCCCTTTGTAAGCACGGGATGGGGAATTGACTCCTCCTACGATATGTTCTTGTGCTTCTTTATGTAAAACTTTTGATTGATCTATTTGCATAAGAAAACCTCCACTATAGAAAATGCCTGTTTCATTATAGCATTTTCTATAGTGGAGGGGAAAATATCTGGGAACATGTGTCATCACGCCAATATATTTATCGTAAACTAATGATAGGAAAGCTTAACATATCTAGTGCGGGGTGTGCCGATGATAGCTGTTATTTCGATTATTTTAACTGTCTTTTTATTGTGTGGCAGTTTATATGCCTTTATTTTTGGGAAAGCCCATCAAAGAAGCTATTTTTCCTATGAAATTTTTTATACATTATTAGCGGTTTACTTTACTGTGCTCACCTCCTTTGCTTGTCTCTATTTTGTTTTATCGTTTCAAGGAGTACTATTATTAGAAGAAGGCAAATTAAGTGCCATGCCTGCATTCGAAACATTGGCTCATTCCTTTTATTTTAGCGGAGTCACCTTAATGACAGTAGGCTATGGCGATATTACACCAGTTGGATGGGGAAGATTGTTGGCATTATTAGAATCGCTGATTGGATACATTTTGCCGCCCGCTTTTTTCTTGAAAATATGGCAGGTGAAAGATGGGGAAAGAATTCAAGACAATAGGGTGAATTAGTTGAGAGTTCACTTATTTTCCAGTACGCTATGAATAGGATAAAAATCGATGGAGGGATATCAATGTCAGTAGATGTAGGTCAAAAAGTAGCTGATTTCCAATTAGTGAATAATAAAGGGGAACAAATAAGGTTATCTGACTTTGAAGGAAAAAATATTGTATTATACTTTTATCCAAAAGACGATACACCTGGTTGTACAACAGAAGCATGCGATTTCCGCGATAATCATGAAAGCTTCCAAGATTTAGATGCCGTGATTTTAGGGGTAAGCCCTGACTCTGAAGAAAGCCATAAGAATTTTATTGACAAGCATGACTTGCCATTTGATTTATTAGTGGATCAAGAGAAAGAGGTAGCGGAACAATTTGGTGTATGGCAGCTGAAGAAAAAGGCTGACAAGGAATATATGGGTATTGTTCGTTCTACGTTTATCATTGATAAAGAAGGAGTTCTTCGTAAAGAATTCCGCAATGTTAAAGTAGAAGGGCATGTAGAAGAAGCATTGAATTATATTCGTGAAGAGTTAAACTAGAGGTAGAAAGGTGCAAGCTGGTACGGAGCTTGCGCCTTATTTTTTGATACAATAAATATAATAGTGACCGGTAAATGTGGAAAACTGACCGATAAGTGGTTGAAAGTGACCGATAAATAAAAATACTGACCGATAAGTGGTTGAAAGTGACCGATAAATAAAAATACTGACCGATAAAATGAAAAAAGTGACTCGAATAATGGGGAGGTGCTTAAACTTGCGGATTTATACACGATCTGGTGATAAAGGCGAGACATCATTGGTTTATGGAGAACGTGTGCCGAAAAATGATTCGCGGGTAGAGGCTTATGGGACATGTGATGAGCTTAATGCAATCGTTGGAGTTGCGATAAGTCATATTCAACAAATGAATGATTGGAATGGAAAAAAAGAAATGATTCAGAGCTTGCGAAAAGTGCAAACCATCCTCTTTCATGTTGGTTCAGAGTTAGCGACACCGCTTGGCAAAGAGGTAAGCTGGAAGCTGAAAGATAAACATACTGAGGAATTAGAAAAACGAATAGATGCATGGGATAAGCAGTTGCCAGCCTTAACTCAATTTATCCTGCCCTCTGGACATATTGCTTCTACGACGTTACATCATGCTAGAACAGTGGTAAGGCGTGCAGAAAGGTTAGTCGTTTCCTTGCAAAAAGAAAAGAAGGTGCATTCCGATAAAGTGCTCATTTATTTAAATCGATTATCCGATTTTTTGTTTGTTGCGGCACGATTAGTGAACCAACAAGCGGGGGCTGACGAAGCTTTGCTTGAGGCAGATATGTAGGCTTTTATGACGAAAAATTTTGGAAATGAGGCACTAGCGTTCATGAAAACGAGCACTTTTCATATAATAAAGTATAACTTTTTCCCTTTAAAGTAATGGTTTGAGTGAAACGATGTTTGACAGAACGTATAAATAAAGGGTACACTAATTATAAGAATTATAAAGTAATAATTGTATTAATACTGTTTTTTATAAATGAGTATTAAACTTTAATTTTGTAGGGAAAGTGAGGTGCATGGCGGTGTCAGAACATATGTTACAAGAGGCAGTAGATAAATTAAAGTCATCTGGAGTTCGTATTACACCACAGCGTCATGCGGTGTTGGAATTTTTAATGAATTCAGATACACACCCTACTGCTGATGAGATTTATAAAGCTCTTGAAGGTAAGTTTCCAAATATGAGTGTTGCCACAGTATATAATAATTTACGTGTTTTTCGTGAAATCGGACTTGTTCGCGAGTTGACTTACGGTGATTCTTCTAGTCGTTTTGATTGTAATACGTCTAAGCATTACCATATTATATGCGAAGGCTGTGGTAAAATTGTGGATTTCCACTATCCAAGCCTTGATGAAGTGGAATCATTGGCAGAGCAAATTACAGGGTTTGATGTAAGCCATCACCGAATGGAAGTGTATGGTGTTTGTCAAGAATGTAAAAAAGAAAAAAATCAAATTGTATAGTATAAACAAAGCACACGAATTAGTCCGTGTGCTTTTTTTTATTTATTTTGTTTTTTGGAGTTATAACTTTCGTCAAACTCTTTACCTTCTAAACTTTTGTCTAATGTTAATGTTTGTTTACAGTGCATACATGCATCTACTCGGCCTAACATTTTAGTTGGCTTTTCACAGCTTGGACAAATGATAGGAACAGCTCTTGTGGAAAGCATGCCAATCCAGAAATAGACGACTGTACTAAACACAATGGCGATCATACCTAAGATGATAAAAATTAACATGAGCCATTCTATTTTTTTGAATAATAATCCGACATACATAATACCGAAGCCAATAAATATAAGGCTTAAAGCAAAGGTTCGGATTTTATTGATTTTACTTTTATATGTGATATCAGCCATTCTTTTTCCTCCAAGATAATTTACATTATGTTGATTGTAGTATAGCATAAAAGCTATTGCTCGACCAATGTAGAAAAATGTTGTTTAATGTTTCTAGAAGAGGGTATGTTTCAGTTTAGAGATAGGCCTCGTTATTTTTTATCTTGAAATAAAGGGATTGTATTATTTGTATCGAACTATTTATTATAGTGTTATGGAAAAAGGGGGAGATTTAATTGGAGGATATACTCCGTCCAATATATCAGGAAAGAGCGAGTAATCGAAATACACTAGGTATTTTAATTATGGAAAAAAACTGTAGAATTAGTCCAGAGACAGATAATTTTGATTCTATATTATTGGTGGTTGTCCGATCTGCTGATGAAAAATGGGTCGTCAAGCATTATGAATTCGGTGAAAAATCTGCGGCATTACATGTAATAGATCAAGAATTACTAAATGAATGGATGGATACCAGTACATTTCGACGTGCAGTAGAATGGATCATTGAGGGAAGAATTATTTACGATCGAAATGAGTATTTAGCAAATTTAAAAGAGACACTACGAGTATTTCCTTTTGAGAAGAGAAAATTACGATTGTCGATTGAGTTTTCGAAGTTGACAAGGAGTTATTCGGAAGCAAAACATTTATATGATTCCAGTAATTATTTAGATGCGTACAGCAGATTACTCCGTACCTTACATTATCTAGGTCGCATAGCGATTATTCAGAAAGGGTACCATCCAGAGGTTTTAGTTTGGAGTCAGGTAAAACGAATCGATCCAGAAGTTTATAAATTATACGAGGAATTAGTTCGTAGTAAGGAAGAAGCAAAAAAACGGGTGGAATTAATGCTAATGGCAATTGAGTTGTCGGTAAATAAGCGCCTCGATATATGTGCAGAGCATTTAATAGAAGTAATGAATACGCAAGAAGCTCCATGGGGTTTTGGCGAGTTAAAGGTACATCCTGAAACAGATCCATATAAGTATGATTTAGTTAGCATGTTAGAATATCTGGTATCAAAAGATAAAGTAGAAGTGGTTTTAGAAGATACAAAAAGTGAGAAGATAAAGCATCGCAAATATAAAGTAAAGACTGACTAAAGGGACAGTAGTGGGGGCATGTGAGTGTTTCTGCTACTTTTTTATTGTTATGAAAAGGAAGGAAAGTAAGTGGAACATTTCATGGATAGGTGCATATACTGCTTTTGTCAGAGAGAAAGAGTTTGAAAGTTAAATTTTAAAAACCTGTTGACACATGATGAAGGTGCGTGCTATATTATTACACGTCGCCGAAACGACAGAACGAAAACACAACAAACTTCATCAACAACCAACAAAAAAGTTTTTGAAAGTTGTTGACTTACTGATTTTGAGTGTGTTATTATATTTTTTGTCGCTTTAAAAGAGGCGAACGAAACAGCAAGACAAATTAAAAAAAGTTATTGACATTATTAATCTATTTTGTTATTATTAATAATTGTCGCTAACAAAAATTGATC
>NZ_WIXM01000054.1 GCF_010993965.1 Gracilibacillus sp. YIM 98692
CCAATTAGCAATGAACGGCTTGCTAGGCACGCGGCACGGCTTCAGCTTCCTCGGCAGAAACCCACTGTCTGCGGGATCTTCAGCTCGCGCTGTTCCCCCAGGAGTGTCGCATTTTTTCACAGCTTTTTGTGGTTTTCTATTCGAGTGAGAAGAGCTCCATGGAGCACTGATTTCACAAGATTTATTCTTTCAAAAATTAGAACCTCACTAATAGCGTAGGCAAGATACGTAGACTCCTGCGGAAACAACACGTGTCCGAAGACCCCGCAGCGAGGGACGAGGGACGAGCGAGGAGGCTGAGGCCGTGTCCGCGGAAAGCGAAGTATCTTGCCGAAGCGATTCTTTGCATTCAACTTGGGAAGAATGTTAGAAAGCCATGCTAAAGTTATTGCGCAGTTTATTGATATTGCGCAATAAGGTTTATTTTAAAAAGTAACAATCTTTTAGAACAAAGTCTAGTTAAAGAACGGGTTTTCCTGTTTCTCTTCTTCTATTGTCGTACTAGGTCCATGTCCTGGATAGACTGTATAAGTGCCTGGTAGAGTGAATAGTTTTTCTTCAATATTTTCCAGTAATGCTTCCATGCTGCCACCAGGCAAATCCGTTCTTCCAATTGCCTGACGGAATAGACTATCTCCACCTATAATGATGTGATGTTGATGAAAAATAAAGCTTACGCCGCCTGGTGAATGCCCAGGGATATGGCGAACCTCCAATTGAAAGTCATCAATCCGCAAATTCCCTTCTTTTAAATCATTTTCTGCCTCTTGACAAATGACATCACCTGCTCCAAATAATTGCGAGCCATTTAGTGACGGATTCGTAAGCCACTCACTTTCTGTTTCATGAATATAAACAGGAATTTGATAATTCTCTCGAACAGACTCTAATGCACCGATATGATCAAAATGTGCATGAGTTAATAGAACAGCAACAGGTTCTAATTTTAATGCATCTAACTCTTTTATAATATGCTCTCCGTCATTAGCTGGGTCCACTATTAAAGCTTTACCTTGTTGATATAATATATAGCAATTTGTTTGCAGTGGTCCTAATGTTAGCATTTTCACATTCATTTTTTTGTACTCCTTTTTTAAAAATATTTTTCTTCAATTTCAATAGACAAATGTCAGTTTTTGATTTAGAATGTATGAGTGATAATGAAACTATACATATTATAACTTGAAACCAATTGTTTGGAAATGCTTATACGCTAGATAGGAGGAAATACATTATGGAACTAGGATTTATCATGCTTGTAGTTACTATTCTTTGTGTTGTTGCTATTGTCCGTGAATTTAAAACACAGAATATGTTTGGAGCAGCTTTTGCTGCATTATCTGCCCTTGTATTTGGCTTCTTTTCAATTGCAACACTCTATTGGGAGCTTATCCTACCACTTTTTACGGGACAAGCCTAATCCCATTAAAGAAACAAATAAAAAGAACCTGATCTTTACCAAGATCAGGTTCTTTTTTTAATCTTTAAAATCGTAAAAGCGGAATAAATCACCATACACAATTTGATCGGAATAAGATAATTCCTTTTCCACCTTTTCTACATAAGGCTGACAAACAGAGTCTTCTCCTTCACCCGCTAACTGATTCGTACTATCCAACAATTCACCTGTTTCTCTATTAAAACACTGGTCTTTTGTATACACATAATCATCTGTGATAAAGCTGCCGTCACGTAATGCAATAAAATCCTTACGTTCATCTAAAAATAGATCTGTACCAAATGACAAGTCATTACTTGTATCTATACCTAAAAGGTGTAATAAAGTAGGTTTTACATCAATTTGTCCAGCGATTTTTGATATAACTTCACCATCATGTCCAGGTATATGAATATAAAATGGTACCCTTTGAGCTTGAATATGCTGATAATCATTGTACTCAGTTTCTAAATACTGGCTCATCGCCTTTTTATGAAAATCACTAATACCATAATGGTCTCCCATTATAACAATAATGGAATCTTCATATAATCCTGATTGCTTCAAGTCATCAAAAAATTCTCGTAGAGATTCATCTGTATAACGTACAGTTTGGAAATATTGATTTAGCGTTTTTGAATTCGAGTTATATTTATCTATCGTAGCATCCTCTTCATCTAAATCAAACGGATAATGATTAGTTAAGGTGATAAATTTTGAATAAAACGGTTGTGGCAATCCTTGTAAATATTTCATGGATTGACTGAAAAACTCTTCATCTTTTAATCCCCAACCTACTGAATTTTCATCTGTCTCTTCATATGCATTTATATCATAAAAACGTTCATAACCAACATTATCATACATCACATCACGATTCCAAAAACTTTTGTTGTTAGCATGGAACACATTTGAATTGTATCCATGTTGACCGATTATTTCAGGTAAAGCATGATAATCATTTTGAGCATGGGTAAAGTATACTGCCCCACGTGAAGATGGGTATAATGAATTTTCAACAAGAAATTCTGAATCAGATGTTTTTCCTTGTTCTGTTTGATGATAGAAATTTTCAAAATAGTAGCTATCATCAATTAATTCATTTAAAAATGGCGTTACTTCTTGCCCATTCATCGTATTATTGATCACAAAACTTTGGACTGACTCTAGAGAAATAAAGATAACATTCTTATCTTTTGCGACACCGAAAAGTTCACTTTTTTCATTAATAGTTGTTTCATTCTCCATGTAATCTGTTATTTCCGATAACTCATTTCCATCCGCAAAAGCTCTCTGTGCCTTTGATTTAGAATGTAATACGGCATCATATATATGATAATTAAAGACACCAATATTTTTAACTAAATACTCTCGATCAAAAGTACGTTGTAGTAGTTGAGGACGTTCGATTTGTGCTAATCCATAATTTACTACTAAAAGTATGATGGATAATGCAAATGCTAACCTTTTATAACGTTTATTAGCTTGCAATAGCAGGTTATCACCATATTTCTTTGCTGCATACCATACAACGATAACATCTAAAAATAGCGCTATATCCCACCATTCAACAAGACCTAACACACTGGAACCAAGATCAGCAGCATTACTTCCTTGAAATAGCAGTGGAATTGTTATAAAGTCTGAAAAATTTCGATAAAAGACAATATTAAAATACAAAATAAGCGATCCTAATAATATCATATATTTCGTATATTTTAATTGCCTTCTTTTTTGAAACCACACAGCGATAGCAAATATAAAAAACGCTGTAACAAATGGATTTATAAATAGAATAACTTCTTGCAGGAAGTTTTCTAATGAAATGTTAAATATAAATCGGTATACAACATACGTTTTCAACCCAAACAGCAATGCTGCAAGCAAATATAGCGGCAATTGCAGCTTCTTATTATTCATTCGATATTCCTCCTCATAAATTGCCCCACATTTAGTAGATAATAGTCTATTTTTCTTTTAATCTTCTCTCTCTATTATAGACGATAATAATCTCATAGAAGTTTCATCAAAATTAAAAAAAGTTAACAATTACTTTACATAATTACTGCTTTGTATGTTGTAATACCAAGTATGCCCCACCATAAACTCCTGCATCATTACCTAGAGCAGCGATCGCAAATTCGCATGCTTCGTTTGTACGTGCCAGTGTGTGTGATTGAAATGCTTTTTTCACTGGCTCTAATAACTGACTGCCTGCTTTTGACACACCGCCACCTATAACAATTTTTGCTGGGTTTGTTGTAATAGCTAAATTAGCTAAAGTTTGACCCAGTACATTAAAAACATAATCCAACACTTGATTTGCTGCTTCATCATGAGTTGCCGCCACTTCAAATATTTCTTTTGTTGTAAGTTCACCAACTTCAGATTGTTTCTCTAATAATTGAGGGGCTTTGCCTTCCTCTATTAATTGTTTGGCTTGACGAACGATTCCTGTAGCAGACGTCACTGTTTCTAAACAACCCTTACGCCCGCAATTACAAGCTGCACCATTTTGTTCTACGGTAATATGACCTATTTCTCCAGCAGTTCCATTTGCACCGTTCACAATTTGGCCATTGGAGATAATACCTCCTCCGACTCCAGTTCCAAGGGTTACAGCTATCATATTCTTTACTTGGTTACCTGAACCTTTCCAGTTTTCTCCCAATGCCGCAATATTTGCATCATTTTCCACGTAAACGTTTAACTCTGATAGCTCTGCTAATATATTTTGTAAATGATAATCTTTCCATCCAATGTTAACTGCTATAGCCACATTACCCGTTTCTGGATCAATAAAACCAGGGGCACCTACTCCAATTCCTAAAATTCTATTTTTTTCGATATCTAATTCCTTCAATTTTTTTTGAATGGATTCCCAGATATCATATGGTACTTGTTCCCCATTATTGTCTAATCGAGTTGGAATTTCCCATTTCTCCAGCATATTTCCTTCTACAGAAATCACAGCGTGTTTAACTGTCGTTCCCCCAATATCTACACCTATTAATAAATCCTTATGCATCTGCCTCACCCTTCTCCATTTATTTTATTTTTCTCTTTCTTCATAACAAGCTTTGCTTGCCAATACTCATCTTTTGTGATCATATTCACTTGATATAGCTCATTGATTTCTTCTTCCATTAGCTCTAAATCGGCAGAACGATCACCAATATAGATGATCGTTCCAAATTTCATTAATAATTTTTGAATTTCATAAATACTTTGCATTTTTGTAATCACCTAAAATATTATACCAAAATGCTCGATAAAATAAAATCTAAAACTAATGTATTATCTATCCAATTCGTTTTTTCTATCAGGATCGTTAGGTTTCAAAAAGGATGGACGAAGATGGTCATTTGGTACAGGTTTGCGTATGATTACATTTATAAAGGCCTGCAAATCAAATGGGATGAATGGCCACATATAACCAATATAAAAGGTTTTTAATTGTATTAAATAAAGCATATATAATGTAGTCCCTACAACAAATCCCTCAACACCAAAAGTTGCAGTAATCACCAACAACGAAATTCGACTAATGCGATTTGCTAAGCTAAACTCATAACTTGGTGTCGCAAATGTCCCCATAACTGCTGCAGCTAAGTATAATACTACTTCATTAGAAAACAGACCTACTTCTACCGCTATTTGACCGATCAAAATAGCTGATACTAGACCTAAAGCTGTTGCTAGCGCAGAAGGTGTATGTATCGCAGCCATACGAAGAATATCAATACCAATTTCTGCAATTAAAAATTGAAAAATGAGCGGTATCGTCCCTGACTCTTCAGGTCCAAGAAAGTGAAGAACTTTAGGTAAAAGTCCCTCATTAGATACTAATAAATAATAAAGTGGTAAAAGAAACACTGAAGCCCAAATCGCAATATATCTTACTAGCCTCAAATAAACACCGATAAATGGTTTTTGACGATATTCTTCCGCATGTTGTAAATGATGCCAAAAAGTTGCTGGTGTAATCATCACACTGGGAGATCCATCTATAATCACAATAATATGTCCTTCATATAAATGGGCAGAAGCAGTATCTGGCCGCTCTGTATATCGAATCGTCGGATAGGGATTCCATGTTTTACCACTTAGAAATTCCTCAATTGTTTTTTCTGCCATAGGTAATCCATCTGTATCAATTTCATCTAAATGTTGTTTTAATATATTCACCTTTTCTTTATCTACAATATCTTCTATGTAACATATACAAATGTCTGTTTTGGAGCGTCTCCCTATAGAGGAATACTCCATTCTTAAAGTACGATCTCTTACCTTTCTTCTCGTTAAAGCTGTGTTAAATACAATCGTTTCTACAAAGCCATCTCTTGCACCACGTACCACTTTTTCTAGATCTGGTTCTTCAGGGCCCCTCACAGGATAAGTTCGAGCATCTATCATAATCACTTTGTCTATTCCTTCAACAACAAGAGCTGTTGGTCCGCCAAGTACTAAATTCGATGCATTATTCAGGTCATCCTCCACATCAATTTCAACATATGGGATATACCTCTTAATTAAATGCTCTAAAGGCTCTTTTTCTAAATGGCTTTGTTCTAGTGTAGCTAAAAATCGCATTAAATAATGTAACATTTCATCTTTAACTAAACCATCAATTAAAAACAAGGCCATTTTGCGTTCAGCGTACTCCACATCCAAGTGAATCAAATCGAAACTTTTATCTACGCCTAAATAGTCGTGAATATATTGAACATTTTTCTCATAGTTATCAAATAAAGGTTTTTCCTTCTCCACTTTACACACCTACTTTGTTGAACTTTATAAGTTAGTGTGTGCCAAATGGAAATAAATCATGCTTCATAACACAAATAGATCATAAAGCGAGTGATAAAAGAATGAAGACAAAAATTTTACATACTTTTATGATACTAGCCATGATCAGCTTTATTATTTTAGTGTCGTACAAGCAGTCAGAAGAAACTGAGGAAATCATTAAATATTTTCCTCATGATACGGAACATTCATTTTTGTCTGCTTTTACAAAGCTAACATTACTGGATGAAAACAAAGATTATTTCCGCATAAAATGGGATACAGACAGTATATTAGACGATACTGCATATTTAAGACAGGATATTTCTCTCTTATATATGGATGGCCAGCTCAAAGGGATTAAAGGACTTTGGAAGGAAGACGAAAAACAAATTACATTACATGCAGAACTACAGGAAAGTGATAGCAGTCATTTTCAAGTTATTACTTTTCACCATGGTGAAATTCATTATCCAAACGATGTGATTAAAAGCGTACAAATGATGACCGACGACTATCTATATGTCATAGATTCCCCTTATACACCATTAGAAGCATTTCGACAACCAAGTACTGCTTTACATCGTGAATGGAAACAAACACTAGATAGAGCTACAAAACAACATTTACATTACACATGGAAAAAATGGATAACGGAAGCTAATATAGATTTATCACAATATAAATATTATCCCCTGATCGACATGATTCGATTTCAAGACAAGCCAATAGACGGATTATCGCAAGATGAAACAAATAAAGTAATTGGCCAATTATGGGAAGGATTATATAAAAATTACATACTACCTATCTCTTCATATGATACCATTCAAAAAGGCACCATGCCGTTAATACTATTCGATAAGAATAACGATCACATTATCGTACTTTATAAAAATCAAGAAAACAAACTCGAAAAGCTATACCAAAACATTGCGTCATGATTATTCAGGCTTCAGTTTTTGATAAAAGTCATGATATTCCTCATTTTCGGGGTTGATATCTATGGCTTTTTCTATTGATGATGCAGCTTTCTGCATCTGATTGTTTTGTTCGTATATCAAAGCTAGATTATAATACGCTTCTTCAAAATTCGGTTTTATTGAAACAGCTTTTTCAAGATCTCTAAGTGCTTTATCCCACAATTCCTGCTGGAGATAAGCATAAGATCTATAAAATAATAATTCCGCCTCATAATCTTCAGCATATAGTAAAGCAGCCGTTGAACGATTAATTACTGTTTGATAATCGTCTTCCTTTAATTGTTGTTCTATCACGTATAAATGCAATGTTTCATCCTCTTGGACTTCCTCATAGTGATATCCGAATGAAAATAACCCACATGCATAAAGAGCTAATGCTATTGCACCAATCACTTGTAATGAGCCTTTTCTAAGATGTGGAAACATTACGGTTGTAGAAGCAATGAATCCCCCTATAAGGCCTCCAAGATGTGCACCATTGTCTATTTGCGGAACACTTAAGCCGAAAACGATATTGATCATTAAAATAAACAAAACATTCCATCCCATTGTCTTAAAAAATATCTTAGGGTACTGCAGACCAAAAAATAATAATGCACCAAATAAACCAAAAATCGCTCCTGATGCTCCTGCAGCAATTTGAGGATTAAAAGCAAAACTAGCAATTCCCCCGGTCAATCCTGCAGAAAAGTATATAAAAATGAAACGACAATGACCATACATTCTTTCAACTAGTGCCCCAATAAAATACAGTGCGATCATATTAAGCGTTAAGTGCATGATACCGATATGTAAAAACATAGAGGTAATGAAACGCCACCATTCCCCTTCCATGATTGCTATGTTATATTTAGCTCCAAATTGAATTAATGTTTTAGGATTAGTGGATCCGCCATTCATTTCCAAAATAAAAAACAAAATGATATTCACTATAATAAAAGGATAAATCCAAACTGGCTTGCTTTGCAAAAACAATTGTTTGAGTTGATTGGTTCTTTCTTGATGCAATTTCGCAATCTTTGTTTGAAAGAAATGATTCATTTGTTCTAAATCAATCATGTTATTTGGGAATTCCGCTGATATAAGTATAGGGTCATGATGGATGGAAAAATCTAATGACTGATCACCATCTAAAAATGTGTGCACATTCGTTTGTTGAATTTTAGGGGAAGAATGTGTTCCCTTTTTTAAATCTCCCCATTCGTCCACAGGTTCAAAGTCCATCACTAAAATATGATGAAAGTAAATTTTTTGAAAGAATACACCTTTGTTAAATTTTGTCACATAATATTCTTCAAATTTTTCGATATCTTTCTCTAATTCTCGTCGCCAATTATACTGTTGATTCGAGACCCTAATGACGAATATCTTACCTTTTTCTTGCTTTTCTAATAAATAATGCTCTTTGTCTGTAGTAGATGATAACCATTCAAAACCATGTTTCGACATCAACTCAAAAGTACATTTATTTTGCAGATACTTATTCTTTAAATACATATTGATCACCAACCTCACCCTTACCCATATCATATCATGTAAAAATCATTTGGAGGTACTGATAAGAATTAGTGATCAACCGTTTCTTTATTGTGAAAACATATTATTCATAAATTTATTTCGTATAAAAGGTATATTCATAGCTATTCGAACCAGAAACTTTCTAAGTACAGGAATGGATGTCACAAACCTTATGATATAGGAACGTAAAAACACAATGGTGCTTAGAAGACTAATGATAATGGATAACCATTTCCATACTCGCAAAAGATCATCATTCCTTTCTATGATTGGGATGATCTTAGTTTAACTAATTGGATCTAAATTATGTACAGGTAATGACACCCTGTTCAGTTACCAATTTTTCGACAGGTATATCATGTAATTCTTTCTCTATTTTTGGAACGATTTGAAATGTTGCAGCTAATGCTATTTTTGTTCCAGTAAAATCTTTTAAATAACGATCATAATATCCGCCGCCATACCCAATTCGATACCCATTTGTGTCAAACGCAATTCCTGGAACAATCATTAAATCAATCAAGCTTTTTTCCACTAAAGATGCCTGTTTTGGAATAGGTTCCCATAAATCAATATATTTATTTTCTAGGTCTGCTAAGGTTTGACAAAGGTAAAATGCCATCGTTTTGTCTTTGGGATAACACTTTGGCACCACTATATTTTTATCATCCGTCCATGCTGCATCTAATAATTTATATGTGTCCCATTCGATTTCTCTTGATAATGTAATCCCGATCGTTTTTGCTTCTCTCCATTCTGTTAAAGAAAGCAAATGACGGTGAATATCGCGTTCAACATGCGACCTTTCACCTAATTTTTTCCATCGTTCCATGATTTGATTACGGATTTCCGATTTCGTAAGCATAAGGAACACCCCCTCTTTATATGGAGTAATCTCCAAAATTATTACCGGATGATGTTATCATAACTTTAATGAAATGTTATTTCAGAAAAGATGGTCGCTTTATAAAAAATTTATTGCATAATATCCATAAACTGCGCAATAACTTTAGCATGGCTTTCTAACATTCTTCCGAAGTTGAGTGCAAAGAATCGCTTCGGCAAGATACTTCGCTTTCCGCGGTAGAGTAGAAAACAGGAATTAAATAGTGCCTTCTTGTCTTCGGGTTTCA
>NZ_WIXM01000055.1 GCF_010993965.1 Gracilibacillus sp. YIM 98692
GTATACAAAAAAACCCCCTATAAAGTAGTCCTTTTTTCAAAGTGTCTACTCTATAGGGTACATTTTAAACCGGCTGGTCCTTTTTTATTCCTTCTTTCTTTTTTCTTCAAGCTTTTCTTGAATTTTATGAAACTCTTTACTAGGCGGTGTAAGACTGACAATTGTATCACCTGTCGTTGCAGTACTTTCCGTTTGCTCTGTAAAGAACACAAGCTGTTTCGACTGTTTTAAAATGAACAATAAGACAGTCTCTTCGTGACGATCATGCATATAATCACGGAAAGTATATTGCTCTGTTAAAGTTGTTTTACGGAATACATAACCACCTTTAATACGATATTTTAATTCCTCTAAACCTACTGCTGGTGAAAACAATTCCCTACCGCCAATCGTATGATCAATGTCATCAATTTGATCTCCACTATGATTTTGTTTTGGTAATCGCAAAGCATTCTTTCTGCCAAACTCCGGAAGGAATGTCGAACATACTAAAGCATTGTATGAATCATATTCCGAAGCGGCGATTAAATAATCATACGGCGTAAAATCCATCGTATACTCGGTCTGCTCGGAAAGAATTTCACAATGGTTATGCGTAACACCCGAACGTCTTGCCTTATATAAACGATCATAGGACGCATCCACTACAACAGCCGGGATCTTTAATTCTTCCATGACCTTGGCCAGGCCAATAGAAAAACGGTTGGACCCTACTATTATGGCACCCGGCTTTCCCTCAGAAGAAAGATGAAGCTTTCTTGCTAACCATCCAATTGAAAAACCATGTACACAAACCGTAGCAAAAACGAGGGCGAAAGTTAATGATGTGACGATGGATGCACCAGCAAAACCTTCATCCTCTAAAACGGAAGCAAAATAGCTGGCAACCGTTAATGCTACAATACCTCTTGGAGCAATCCAGCCAACTAATGTTTTTTCCTGTAAAGATAATCCCGATTTAATTGTTGATAGGAAAATAGAAAGTGGTCTCACCACAAATAACATTAAAAGCACATAACCAATAATCTCGGGACGAAATACATCCTTTAACGTATCCATTGTCAAAGAAGATGTTAATAAAATAAATACAGCTGAAATTAATAACATCGATATATTTTCTTTAAAATGGCGCATCTCTTTAATGGAAGAAATCCCTATGTTTGCTAATGTCATCCCCATAGCCGTAACAGCTAGCAATCCTGTTTCATGCTTTACTTCATCCGCTATGGTAAAACACGCAATAACTGCGACAAAAACAGCTGGAGATTTTAAGAATTCCGGTGTATGACCAGTTTCAAACATCCAGCCAGTTACTTTTGCAAACACATATCCTAACACCACCGCAAACAACGATGCTAAAAAGAAAAACAATAACGCTGTAGCATCACGTCCATCGGCAGACAAGAAAAGAATAATTTCAAAAGCAAAGACAGCTAACAGTGCTCCAAATGGGTCTACAACAATTCCTTCCCATTTTAATATCTTAGCCGGTGTCGGTTTTAATTTAGATTGTCGTAATAAAGGCAGGATAACCGTCGGACCTGTTACGATAAAAATACCGCCGATCACAAAAGCTACCGCCAAAGACATCCCTGCCACATAATGTGCAGTTAATGAACCTAAAACCCATGCTAAAATCGCTCCCCATGTCACAATACGAAAGACAGGCTTACCTAACCCTCTTAACTCTTTAATATTTAAATTCAAGCTACCTTCAAAGAGAATAATGGCAACAGCGATAGATATAAATGGTCTATATAAATCTCCAAAATCTTGTTCCGGATTTATGATATCAAAAATGGGACCTGCTAATAAACCAGCAATTGCCATCACTACAATAGCTGGCAATTGAAATTTCCAGGCAACCCATTGGGATCCTACACCTAGTACACCGATAATCATTAAGACAAGTAATAACGAGTCTACCATGGTTATCCCCCTTTATATAAAAGACTTTATTTATCCTATTTTTGTCTAAACTTATTGACGTATATGCCAATTTTGCGATTAATACCATTTCTGATATTAGAACATAAAGATATTTTATACGGTAGGCATACACATGTAAATAAAAAAATTCATTTAAATGGAACAAATTTTAGCGTGGCGGTTTCTATATTCAAGTTAAGGAAAAAATGTTATGATAAAGGCGGATTTTTGATGAATGATATTTTTTTATAGAGGAAGATACGATGTTAGAACAAGCTCAAAAATTATTACATACCTATTACGGTTATAACTCATTCCGTCCTGGTCAATCTAACGTTATTGAAAAGTTATTATATAAACAAAATACCATTGCTATTATGCCTACAGGTGGCGGTAAATCTATTTGCTATCAAATTCCCGGATTAACTCAAGAAGGGATAACACTTGTTATTTCTCCATTAATCTCCTTAATGAAAGATCAAGTTGATGCACTTACTACATTAAACATCCCTGCTACTTATATTAACAGCTCTTTAACAAACGACGAACAGATTGCTCGTCTTCGTGATGTGCGATTAGGAAAATATACTTTTCTTTACGTGGCGCCAGAGCGATTAGAATCGAAAAAATTCCTTCATATACTTCAATCTATCTCTATTTCCTTGATTGCCTTTGATGAGGCACATTGTATTTCACAATGGGGACATGATTTCCGGCCAAGCTATCGATCTGTCATTGACTCCATACAACAATTAAATCAAAAACCAACATTAATAGGATTAACCGCTACTGCAACAAAAGAAGTGACGAAGGATTTACAGCAACTATTAGAAGTGGATTCATCTAATATAGTCAACACTGGCTTTTCTCGAGATAATTTAACCTTTCAATTAGTCAAAGGGCAAGACCGCAATGCCTATACCCTACAGTTTGTTCAAACTAATAAAGAAGAAGCTGGCATTATTTATGCAATCACAAGAAAACAAGTGGATCAAATACATATTCAGTTAAAAAAAATTGGAGTTCCTGTTCTTAAATATCATGCTGGGTTAACTGAAGAAGCTCGTCAACAAGCTCAGAACACTTTTATACAAGAAGAAGGCTGTGTAATGGTCGCGACCAATGCTTTTGGAATGGGGATTGATAAATCAAATGTACGATATGTCGTTCACTATGGGCTCCCTCGTAACTTAGAAAGCTATTATCAAGAAGCAGGGCGTGCAGGCAGAGATGGTGAACCAAGTCAATGTATTTTATTGTTTTCCGGACAAGATATCAGTTTACAAAAATATTTAATTGAACAATCTGATTTAGACGAAGAAAAGAAATCCAAGGAATACGGAAAACTGCAAGCGATGATTAATTATTGTCATACCAATCAATGCTTACCTCAATTCATCCTTCATTATTTTGGAGACTTGAGTTCAAAGAAAAACTGCAAGAAATGCACGAATTGTAATGAGACACTTCAAAAGGTGGATAGAACCAAAGAAGCCCAAATGGTGTTATCTTGTATAAAGCGAATGAATCAGTCCTTTGGTGCCAGCTTAACTGCAAAGGTTCTAAAAGGTTCTAAGGATAAAAAGGTTAAACAGTTTCAATTCGATCAATTATCAACATATGGTTTATTACACGATTATACAGAAAAAGAACTAGTTAACTTTATTCATTTCTTAGTGGCAGAAAATTTTCTGACAGCTGTTGAAGGTCGTTATCCCACATTACGTCTTAACCAACGGTCTATCGACATTTTAAAAGGAGAATTGCCTGTATATGTCTATATTGAAAAAGTGCCACAAAAAGAAGCAACAAATGATTATCCAGCAGAGTTTTTTGAACATTTAAGACAGATTCGTAAAAAAATGGCCGATCAGCAAGGCGTACCTCCATATGTATTATTTACAGACCGCACTTTAAAGGAACTTGCTAAACATAAGCCACAGGATGAAGAAAGTTTACTTCAAATTCATGGTATGGGGGAAAAGAAGGTAGAGAAATACAGTGATATGTTATTAAAAGAAATCTCAGAATGGAATCAGTCATAATCGCCCGAACACAACATTTTTTTTCACATAAGCTATTAATGCAGGTTATATTACAGGCCTGATTGCCAGGATAAAGGGGACGTTTCCATGGAGAAAAAACAAGAGAATACCAAAAGAAGAAGACGAAGAAGATCAAAAAGAAGATGCGGTTGTGCTAAAAGAAAAAGAGGTACCCTATAGAATTAGGGTCCTCTTTTTTTAGCAGGAAAGAATTATATAACAAATGAGATTATTTCTAAGCAGTGTTGAATAAACACCACTATTGCTGAATAAATAAGGTGTATCTGCACCATAAATTAAAAAGCAAAAACACCCTGTTTTGTTTACATAAAATAAGCTATAATCACTTCAATGATCGCTGCCATCCCTGCCACTGCTAATATTATGATAATCGGTGTGAAGATAACAGTATAGAAGTGAAATCCTAAAAATAAAAACATAGCATTCCAAATACCTAAACACCAATGGCAACTTAAAAGCTCACCAATCCAACGCCTCAGGCCACTTCCCTTCATATAGATGGTCTCTTCTATCGTACCATCAGGCAACTCTTTCGCTTCTATTTCTAAAAAAGGTGCACGAATAAACCCGGTGATTTTATCATAAAGAAAAAGCCTTGTTAATCGAAAAGAAGCAAGCGACAGTAATACAAAAGAAAGCCATGTGATCATTTGAGCACCTTCCTTTCTAATCTATTCTATTAACAGAAAGGAAAAATGATGCGCAAAAAATCAGGATTCTACCGCCTATTTAAAAACTTACTATATATAGATGCAAGTACTTGCTGAAAAAGCATCCCAATGACGACAGGTACTGCAACAGGCCCTGGAAAATATTGAACCGCAATTACTGCACCAGCGCTAATATTTCTCATCCCTCCACTGAAGGTTAACGCTGTTACATCTATTCGGTCTCTTTTCAATAAATGAGCAGCTATCCATGTTAGTAAATAGCCTGTCCCCGCAATAAAAAACATAACACACGCAACTCGTATAAGATGCCAATCGATATCTTTTAAATATGGTGCCACAGCGGAGCTATTGATCATAATAACCAAGGATAGGGCGATCTTAGAAAAGGGAGCTAGTCTCGGACTCCATACTTCATGCACTTTGCCATGTGACCATTCGTTTAATACCATCCCTATAATAGAAGGTATGACAATCATCATTAATAACCCTTGCATCATTGGCCAGACTTCCAATTCAACAGATTTCCCAACGAATAGAGACAGGCTATATGGCACAATAAACGGGGAAAGAATGGTATCAATTAAAATAATCGATAATGTTAATACAACATTCCCCTTATTTAATGACACCCAAATAAAGCTTGTAATCCCTGTTGGAATCACCATAGCTAAAACAAAACCCGTTACTGTTAAACTGTCATCCGGAAAGGTGATCCATCCAACTAGCCAAGCCCATAGCGGCATGACCAAATGTAAAATGACCAGTGCAATAAAAATAGAAGTAGGATTGGTGATAACACGGTGTAAGGCAATAAAATTTAAACTAAGGCTCCCCGCAAAAGTCATAAATGCAAAAATCCATGTAACCAGATATTCTACTTGTACGAAATAATCAGCAAATAATACACCAATTAAGACGCTTGATGGTGCAATAAAAGGCATTCCTTTTTGTAAAACCTTATTGAGCTTGGTTAACATGATGTCGACTCCTAGTTTTTATTGTAGTAATTTTCTTATAGCGGGCCTTGTACTATCCCAGTCCACCTCTACTGGTACACCGAAAAATTTGGATAATACAGAGGAGGTTATAAGGGTTGTACTATCTCCTTGATCAAATACAGTCCCACCTTTTAATAGTAATGTTTTTTGAAATATAGGAAGTATTTCGTCTACATGATGTGTAACATAAATAATGGTTGGCGCTGCTCCCTCTTGATTACTAATATTGGTAATTGAATCAAGCAAGTCCTCTCTCGCCAAAAAATCTAACCCTGTCGTAGGCTCGTCTAAAATTAACAGTTCCGGATCACCCATTAAGGCTCTTCCAATTACAACGCGCTGCTGCTCTCCTTGAGATAATGTTCCATATGGTCGATTAGCATAATGAAAACATCCTAAATCTTTTAATATTTGCTGTGCTTTTTCCCTCATATCATCTGTCGGTGTTTCATATAATCCAATAGATGCAAATCCACCGCTAAGTACCACTTGATACGCAGAGTCCGATCCATATATTCGTTGCTTGATCGTTGACGATACGAGACCAATTTTTTGACGTAATCGTTCGCCTAAGACGTCTTTTCCAAACCGTTTTCCTACTACTTTCATTTTTCCAGCAGTTGGAAAGTAATGGGCGTTTAACATATGTAATAAAGCGGTTTTCCCAGCACCGTTTAGTCCTAATAACACCCAGTTTTCTCCTTTATTTATTTGCCAGTCAATCTCTTTAAGTATCCATTTTCCATCTTTTTTTAATCCTACTTTTTGTAAATCTAATACCATCTCCATACTCCCTCCCTTTAACTATTATACACCTTGAAAACAAATTTTGATTAATTTTGGAGAAAATATTGAAAATGATTCTCATTATCGTTATAATATATTTATACACACGTTATAAGGTGTACATTTGATGTAGAAACATTCCATTTCTTTCACATGTCTTTTGTTACCCCCCAACCAACAAAAGTAACGAATGTTTCTGTCCCTACATAGAGCTGCTGTTATAGCAGCTCTTTTTTTTGCCCTTTTTCGTGTATCTTTGTTTTTTTCGTACACAGTTGAAAAAATGAAAAACTGCAACATAAAATGACGGAAATCTCATACCAATCTAATGAAGGATGGATGGGCTCTAAAACACCACGGAGGAAATACACGTTTACTCCTGCGGGAAAAGAAGACGTTGCCGCAATGAGAGCATTTTGCTCATGAGGAGGCACAATATGAGGTGAGTGGAAAGCGAAGTGCATTTCTGGAGCGGTATCATAGCACTGTCTTAAACAATAAGAGCAAAACTTTCTCTCATTTCATTGAACAGAATATAGCTTTTGTGCAATTAGCCTGTAACGATTTTTAAGATTTTACACATTTTTTTATTTAAAATTATTATAATTAAATATTGATTTTTATAAAGTTTGTATTATAATAAGAGATGTGTTACATTTTACATTCCAAAAAGGAGAGGTGTTATATGAGTGGAGAAAAAAAATACTTAACTACAGCCTCTGGTGCTCCTGTTGGGGATAACCAAAATTCGATTACTGCTGGTCACAGAGGACCTACTTTAATTCAAGATGTTCATTTACTAGAGAAATTAGCACATTTTAACCGTGAACGAGTTCCTGAACGTGTTGTACATGCTAAAGGTGCTGGTGCGCACGGATACTTCGAAGTTACAAATGATGTGTCCAAATATACAAAAGCAGACTTTTTATCAGAGGTTGGAAAGAAAACACCTATGTTTATCCGCTTTTCAACAGTTGCTGGTGAATTAGGTTCTGCTGATACCGTACGTGACCCTCGTGGTTTTGCAGTTAAATTTTACACTGATGAAGGAAACTACGACTTAGTTGGAAACAATACTCCAGTATTTTTTATTCGTGATGCTATTAAGTTCCCTGATTTTATTCATACCCAAAAACGTAATCCTCAAACTCATTTAAAAGATAAAAATGCCGTTTGGGACTTCTGGTCTTTATCTCCAGAATCTTTACACCAAATCACGATACTTCACTCAGATAGAGGTATTCCTGCAACCTATCGCCATATGAATGGCTATGGAAGTCATACCTTCAAATGGGTAAACAAAGACGGAGAATCTTTCTACATTAAATATCACTTTAAAACAGATCAAGGCGTGAAAAACTTAGATGTAGAAGTTGCTGATAAACTAGCTGGTGAAAACCCAGATTACCATACAGAAGATTTATTTAACGCTATTGCAGATAGTGACTATCCTTCTTGGACATTAAAAGTGCAAATTATGCCAGAAGCAGATGCTTTGAATTACCGCTATGATCCATTTGATGTGACAAAAGTTTGGCCGCATGAAGACTATCCATTAGTGGAAGTAGGCCGTATGGTATTAGATAGAAACCCTGAAAACTATTTTGCAGAAGTGGAACAAGCTGCATTCTCTCCTGGACATTTCGTGCCAGGTATTGAAGCATCACCAGATAAAATGCTGCAAGGCCGCTTATTTGCATACTCTGATGCACATCGCTACCGTATAGGCGCTAACCATGAGTCTCTACCTATTAACAGAGCAAAATCACCTGTTAACAACTATCAGCGTGATGGATTTATGAGCCATGACGGAAATGGTGGAAGCACTATTAACTATGAGCCTAACAGCTACGACAATGCTCCGAAAGAAACGCCTGAAAATAAGACAAGTCCTTATGAAGTATCAGGTTTTGCAGATAGTGTTCCTTATGATAATGAGGATCATTACTCACAACCACGCGCACTATTCCGTGATGTCATGAATGATGATGAACGCGAACGTTTAGTGCAAAACTTTGCCGACCATATGAGCGCTGTTACAAAAGAAGGTGTCATTGAACGTCAATTAGAAAACTTCCATAAAGTAGACCCTGAGCTTGCAGAAAGAGTTGCAGCCAAACTAAATGTGGATGTCCCTTCTCACCTAAAAAAATAAATAATTTTTATACTCAAGAGACCAGTACGAAAACTGGTCTCTTTTATTTAGGCTCTTTTCTAAAATAAACCTTGTGGCACAGTATCCATAAACTGTGCAGTAACTTTGGTGAAGTTTTCCTCCGCTTGTCTCGATGAGTGCGTAATCGACGCTGCGGAAAAACACTCGCTTTCCGGGGGCAGCACCTCAGCCTCCTCACTCACCAAAACCGTTCGCTGTGGGGTCTTCGGAAGCTGCTCTTCCCCCAGGAGTCTCGCATTTTTCCGCCGCTTGTGTGAGTTTTCTTATTTAGTAAGAAAAAATTCTAGTAGCTTTTATAAATGATGCATTTGCACAAAAAATTCACCATCCTGACAGCGTAGGAAATATACGTAGACTCCTGCGGGAAAAGCAACGGCAGTCAAGTCCTTAATATTGTGTAAAAGTTAAATACAAGTTTTTAACCTTTTATAGATAATAGTTGG
>NZ_WIXM01000056.1 GCF_010993965.1 Gracilibacillus sp. YIM 98692
ACCATCCTGACAGCGTAGGAAATATACGTAGACTCCTGCGGGAAAAGCAACGGCTGAAGATCCCGCAAGAAGTGTATTTTGCTTCCGAGGAAGCTGAAGCGTTGCCCGCGGAAAGCGAAGTATATTTCCGAAGCGTCATTTAAACTCTCACCCTACAGTATTGCGCAGTTTGGTTCTACTACGAAGTTTTTGGAAAAATGATTAGGATCTTCAATGGACTATTCTATGTCTCCTTTTGGTCCGAAAAATTCATAGTTGATGTTTTCTTCGCTGACATTCCATTCTTTTAAAGCATCGTTGATAGCTTTCATAAATGGCTCCGGGCCACAGAAATAAAAGGATGCTTCTTTTGTTGGTAAAATAGATTGTAAGAAAGGTAAATCAATATATCCCGTTTTGTCACATAATGAACGGTCAAACGGCTTGTCATATACCGTATAGACGTGAACTTTATTGTTTTGTTCTTCTAGACTTTTTACTCTTTCTTTAAATCCATGGACTTTCTCATGTTGAGCAGCATGAATATAATACACTTCTCGATCCGGTTGTTGGTCAATGACTGTTTCTAACATGCTAGTTAATGGAGTTAGTCCAACACCACCGCTTATCAGAACAAGCGGTTGTTCTTTTTCATCTAACACAAAATCCCCTGCAGGCGCACTAATAGATAATTTGTCTCCAACGATTACTGATTCATTTAAATAAGAAGAAACAGTACCTGCTGGCTGCTTTTCAGTTGCTGCTTCTTTTTTGACACTAATGCGGAAGTATTCCTCATTCGGTTTACATGACAAGCTATACTGACGTTGGCAAGTGTATGGTAATTCAGGGATTTCCACTTTCACTGTAATGTATTGGCCTGCTTGGAATGTTGGTATGGATTGGTTATCGCTTGGTTTTAAATAAAAGGATGTTATAACTTCGCTTTCCTCTATTTTATCCGTTACAACGAATTCACGATATCCCTTCCATCCCCCTGGTTGTTCTTCAGCTCTCTGATACATTTCCTTTTCTACTGCAATAAAGACATCTGCTATGACTTGATAAGCTTTTCCCCATGCTTCGATGACCTCATCTGTTGCAGCATCGCCAAGCACATCTTTCATTGCCCCTAAGAGGTTTTCGCCGACAATGGGATAATGTTCTGGTTTAACGTTCAAACTTCTATGCTTGTGAGCGATTTGCTTCACAACTGGTAAAATATTTTCTAGTTGGTCAATATTAGCGGCAGCTGCATATACAGCATTTGCTAAAGCCTGAGGCTGCTTTCCTTTTCGCTGATTTGTTTGGTTAAAGATATTTTTTAATTCTGGATGACTTTGGAATAATCGTTCATAAAATCTGGAAGTAATGGCTTGACCGTGCTCTGCTAATACAGGTACTGTAGCTTTCACCGTTTTCATTGTTTGTTGATCTAATAAGGTGGTCTGAGTAGTCATAGGAATTCACTCCTTATTTATTTAAAAAAAGATGTATTTTTTATACATCTTTATAATAAAACATTTTATTACTTATGGCTATAGGTAATAAAAGAAATGTTTGACAATTCTGTTAACCATTAAAATGGTATCTAAAGAACAGATACGGTAAAATAGGAGAGAGGAAGGAGCAAAGGCGATTATGCGATTAAAGAAATATACGGATTACGCTTTGCGTGTTTTAATGTATACGGCAACGAAGAATGAGGAAAAGGTAAGCATAAAAGAAATAGCGGAAACCTTTTTTATTTCATCTGAGCATATTCGAAAGGTTGTCCATCAGTTAAGTAAAGCGGAGTATATTGAAACAACGAGAGGAAGAAATGGCGGGATTGTTTTAGCCAAAAGCCCAACTGACATTAATATCGGGTCAGTGATTAGAATAATGGAAAATGATTTTTATTTATTAGAGTGTTTTGATGATGGACATAATCAATGTGTGATTACCCCTGCATGTCATTTAAGGCATGTTATAGGAGAAGCGATGAACGCCTTTTTTCAAGTATTAGATCAATATACATTGGCGGATTTAATGGAAAATAAAGAAGAACTGAGGGCTTTAATGAATCAATAGGGAATCAGTCAATTTGACTGATTCCCTATTGATTACTGCCCTCTTTTTCTAATTTGAAATTGATCTTGCAGAAGTACCCAATTTTGTGGAAATGCTAAACCTAGCTTCCAGTAACTAATCCCTCGTAAGTTTTTCTCTTTAATTAAATCGAATTTAGCTTGAATGGATCTTGCATCTTCGACCCAGACTTCGTGCTGATTTCCCTCTTCATCATAATAAAAAAAATAAGGTGCTTGAGCTTCTGTGTCAAACTCGATTGCTTGATTATTTTCACGTGCTAACTGAATGCCTTGTTGTGGACTTATGGCATCTGCGATATCCCCACCAGGCTCATATGGCAGTGTCCAATCATAGCCATATAAATTTTGTCCCAGCATAATTTTATCTGCAGGCATTTCTGTTAAAGCGTAATTTACTACATCTGTTACGGGCCCAATAGGCGAAACAGCCATCGCAGGCCCACCGCTATAACCCCATTCATATGTCATAAGTACTACAAAATCAACAATCTCACCATGTGCTTGGTAATCATGGGCTTCATACCATTGTCCAGTTTGTTCTGCACTTGTTTTAGGTGCTAAGGCAGTGGATACAAGCAACCCTGCATTATGCAATCTCTGAGTTGCCTTTTCTAAAAAAGCTCTGTAATCTTGTTTCGTTTCAGCCGGCAAAAATTCAAAATCGAAGTGAACATCACCGTATCCTTGTTCATTAGCAGTTTGGATAATTTGTTCAAGTAAACGATCCTGCACATTCTCATCCGTTAAAATGATTCGCCCGAGTTCTTGACTGAAACCACCTTCTTCCAAATTAGTCACAACAAGCATTAATACTGCATTGTTTTCCTGTGCGATTTGAGGGAAATCATTTAGTGGCGGAGGGATAAGGTCCCCTTCTCTTGTTACTTGATAGGAGAAAGGGGCAAGATACGTTAAAGATTCACTATGTTTTCTTGCGGCATTTTCCAATGTTTCCGAAACAGTACCTCCTGTTGGCTCAATATAGGCATTTACTTCTATTTCTGGTTTTGTTCCTTCTGGAATATACAAAGTCATGCCAACGGACAATGGCTGATACATATTAATTTGATTGGCATTTGCTATTTCAGATGCAGAAAGACCAAACTTTTGCCCAATGGAATAAAGACTATCTCCAGGTTGAACGGTGTAAAAATCCCCATATATAGGTATAACTAGACTTTGACCAACAACCAGGCTTTCTGTTGCATCTATTTCATTAGCATTAGCAATGGACTGATAGGAAATACCGTACTGATTGGCAATGTTATATAAGGAATCTCCTTGTTTTACGGTATAAATTTGCACAGATTGCTCTCCTTTCTAACCAATTCTCTACCCTTTCCTACCATATGATGAAAATAAAAATTTAGAACGGTTAGATTGGATCAGTTTTTGCTTTAAATATTTTTTCCATGAGTTTTAATGCTTCCTTATTTTGATGAGGACTGTTAGATGCGATACAGTTTTTAGGAATATATAAATCATACCCTCGCATATGAGCATCATTGGCTGTGAATAGCACACAAATATTGCCTGCAATACCTGTAATAATTAATTGAGTAACATCTAATTCCTTCAATAACGATGATAATGGTGTGCGAAAAAAGCCCGATAACTGTGGTTTGATTAAAAAATAATCATAAGAGGTCGGTGCTAATTTATCGATAATCTCTTGGTTTTGTTGATTTAAACAAGCATCACATATTTTTTTGAAGTCTGTCTCCCATGTCTGGTAATGGTCATTAACATAAATAACAGGAATATGGTTCCTTTTTGCATATGTTTTTAATTCTATTAAAGGATTCAGGATTTTCTTCGTTTCATTTAATAGTAAGTAGCCTTCTTGAAATTGAAAATTATTTATAATGTCAATGATTAAAATAGCGGTTTTATTCATCATCTGCACCTCTGTTATCTATTATAAAGATATCTTTCCCATATAATGAAAAAATCATGGGACATAACTTGCAGAAAAGTTAAATCTTTTGCATAGTAAAGATAAAGAATAAAGAAAAAGTGTGGGATATGATGACAGATCAAGAATATATGCAATATGCCTTAGAAGAAGCTAAAAAAGCAGCAACATTAGGAGAAGTACCAATCGGTGCTATCATTGTATACGAAGAGGAGATCATTGCTTCTGCCTTTAATTTACGAGAAAAATTACAGACTACCAGTTCGCATGCGGAAATGCTTGCGATTGATAAAGCAAATGAGTCGATTGGAAGCTGGAGATTAGAAAATTGTACGTTGTATGTAACCTTAGAACCTTGTCCAATGTGTGCGGGTGCTATCTTACAATCGAGAATTCCTCGAGTTGTTTATGCAGCTAGTGACCCTAAGGCAGGTTGTGCGGGGTCGGTTTTTAATCTGTTACAGGATAATCGTTTTAATCATCAAGTGGATGTTTGTGCAGGAGTATTGGAGCAGGAATCCAGTGAATTGTTGTCTGCCTTTTTCCATGCATTGCGTCAAAAAAAGAAACAGCAGAAATTGGATAAAAATGAAAGTAATTAATAATTGCATTTTTTGAAAGAACAAGTTATACTAATAAATGCGCTACTAACAGCGCAACTGAATATATTAGCAAATTTGCCGTGCTAGGTGGGGAGGTAGCGGTGCCCTGTACTCGCAATCCGCTATAGCGAGACTGAATACCTTGCTGAGGTGGCAATGCTTTAAGGTCTGCCTTAAGGAATTAGTGTGGACACTTGGGTCCTGCGCAACAGGAACTCGTGAACTATGTCAGGTCCGGAAGGAAGCAGCATTAAGCGATTTCTCCTGTGTGCCGCGGGGAAGCCTGGGTCGAGCTATGAACTTGAGTAACGCTTAGAGCATTGACATCGAGGTTTGGTGCACGGCTTTATGATAGAAATAACAACCTCTTGTTGAAAAACAAGAGGTTTTTGATTATATATAAAGAGAGACTTCCATCAGTGGGGCTTCATCCCCTGCTGATGGTTAGCGAAACTTATCAAGGTGCTAGCGTCCGTTATCCTCCACTTATACTTCTATTATTCTAATTCTTGAAGTGAGGGTCTTACGGGCGATTGTTCACCGCGATAAAAAATCATACTCGTTTTTGTTTGGCGGATTTGCTACAATACATATATATGAAGTAATTATGAGAACAATGTTTAAAAGGGGATCAAAAAAATGGGTTATCAAGCGCTATATCGAGTATGGCGTCCAAGAAGTTTTGAGGATGTTGTCGGACAAGAACATATCACTCGTACCTTGCAAAATGCGATTATGCAAGATAAGTTTACCCATGCTTATTTGTTTTCCGGTCCTCGTGGAACAGGAAAAACAAGTGCTGCCAAGATTTTTGCAAAAGCTGTAAACTGTGAAAATGGCCCAGCACTAGAGCCTTGTAATCAATGCTCAGCTTGTCTTGGCATTCAAGACGGTTCTATTTCTGATGTTGTCGAGATTGATGCAGCGTCTAATAATGGTGTGGAACAAATTAGAGATATACGTGATAAAGTAAAATACGCACCTAGCTCCGTAACGTATAAAGTATATATTATCGATGAAGTACATATGTTATCGATTGGTGCCTTTAACGCGTTATTAAAAACATTAGAAGAACCCCCGAGGCATGTGATCTTCATTTTAGCGACGACAGAGCCGCATAAAATTCCTTTAACCATCATCTCTCGTTGCCAACGTTTTGACTTTAAAAGAATTTCACAAGCTGTGATGGCTGATCGAATGGAAGCGATTGTGAAGGCTGAAAATTTGAAAGTAACACGTGAAGCTCTAGAGGTAGTAGCACTTACAGCTGAAGGTGGTATGCGTGATGCTTTAAGTTTATTAGATCAAGCTATTTCTTATAGTGAGAAAGAAGTTGGTTTAGATGATGTATTAGCTGTGACGGGGTCTGTTTCGCAGGCGAAGCTTTCGCATGTGATTCGTTCGATGTTTGAACATAAGATACAGCAAGCGTTGTTGGATATTGATCAGCTTATACAAGAAGGTAAAGATCCTGGAAGATTTGTCTTTGATTTAATATACTATTTAAGAGATGCCTTGCTATATCAAACAGCACCGTCCTTAGAAAATGTTTTAGAAAGAGCGATTGTCGACGATACTTTTAAGGAGTTAGTAGAGCTGTTAGACGCGGAATGGATACAACTCGCGATAAAGGAATTAAATCAATGCCAGCAAGAAATAAAATGGACGAACAGTCCTAAAGTGTTTATTGAGGTAGCCGTATTAAAAATCTGCGAACAACCAAAAAAGCAATCAATGCCATCCGATACTACATATGAAAAGTTAGAAAGAAAGATTAACGAACTAGAAAAAGCGATTAATGAACGTAGTCAGAGTACATCAGAAACAGTTCAGCAGAAGCAAGCACCAAGAAGAAATACACCAAAAGGCAGAAATTCTTATAATGTTCCATATGAAAGGATTCGCGGTGTTTTGGGTGAAGCTACAAAAGCATCTCTAAAGCAGGCTCGTTCCCAATGGCCGAATTTTATGGAAGCATTAAAACAACAAAGTGCTCAAGCACATGCCACGATTCAAAACAGCAAACCAAGTGCTGCTTCCGATGATATAGTGGTTATTTCTTTTCGATATGAAATACACTGTACACTTGCACTAGAGAATAAGCAAACGATAGAATTAGTATTATCACAAGTAATGGGAAAAGAAATGACCTTTATCCCAATTCCAGAAGCGAACTGGCAAACATTAAGAGAAGAATATGTTAGAAAGCAGCGACAGCAAGATTCAACAGACTCTTTTCAAGAACAACAAGAAGAAAATGAAGGGCCAGTAGTGGAGGAAGCGCGTAAGCTATTTGGTGATGATATAATAGAAATACATGATTCATAACTCAAAAAATTAGGAGGGATTGCCATGCGTGGTGGAGGAAATATGAACAAAATGATGAAGCAAATGCAAAAAATGCAAAAAGATATGATGAAAGCACAAGAAGAGTTGCAAGAAATGACCTTTGAAGCAACTGCTGGTGGTGGAATGATTAAAGTAGTAGCAAACGGAAAAAAAGAAATTATCGATATTGAAATTGATGAAGAAGTAGTGGACCCTGATGATATTGAAATGCTGCAAGATCTTATTTTAGCTGCTACAAATGAAGTGTTAAAAGAAGTAGAAGAAAAAACAAACGATACAATGGGCAAATTTACAAAAGGTTTAAATTTACCTGGAGGTATGTTCTAGGAGGAGTACTTCATGTATTATCCGGAGCCAATATCAAAGCTTATTGACAGCTTTACAAAATTGCCAGGAATCGGTCCTAAAACGGCCGTCCGCCTGGCGTTCTTTGTTTTAAATATGAAAGAAGATGATGTGTTAGACTTTGCTAAAGCTTTGGCAAACGCAAAGAGAGAACTTACTCATTGCGGTATTTGCGGTCATATTACAGATCAAGACCCATGTGCTATTTGTCAGGATGATACTCGTGATCAATCATTGATTTGTGTGGTGCAAGACCCGAAAGATGTAATAGCTATGGAAAAAATGAAAGAATTTAGCGGGAAATACCATGTCTTACATGGAGCGATATCTCCAATGGATGGAATTGGTCCAGAAGATATTAATGTGCCATCTTTAATCAATCGCTTAAAAGACGAAGAGGTGAAAGAGTTAATATTGGCCACAAATCCGAATATAGAAGGAGAAGCAACCGCCATGTATATTTCCAAGCTAGTCAAACCATCAGGTATTAAGACGACAAGGATTGCGCATGGTTTGCCAATGGGCGGGGATTTAGAGTATGCCGATGAAGTAACATTATCCAAAGCGCTGGAAGGGCGAAGAGAAGTGTAATAGTAGGTGAGAAAAATGTTACGTTCAAAAAAGAAAGTTAATATGTTAGAAAAAGAAATACTCAAAAAAATCAATCACTTAAAAAGCGAATGGAAAAGTATAGAGGCAATTATGGATCGAAGCATTGAACCAAGTGAACTTGGCCAATATGATTTAACATTAACAAAAATGAAATATCTTTATCTGTTAAGAGAGGCAAAAGTCAGAAATTTATCAGCGCTTCATACAAAAAAATAAAGAAGTCACATTTTTACTTCTAACCTTGTCTCCTAATTCATACATTACTAGTAACTATTAAAATGGCAAAGGGGACAAGACGTATGAATGGTTGGGTTATTTTTGCCTTAGTGACACTTATAGCGGTTTTGTTAATAAAAGGAGTACCTGTTAAATTGGTGCGATCTGCTGGACAAGGTATGATCAAAATAACAATCGGTGTTCTATTCTTGTTTTTCTTTAATTTATTCGGAGCATCATTTGGTTTACACCTGCCAATAAATGTTTTTACAGCTATTATAGTTGGATTGTTAGGTATTCCAGGAATAGCTTCCTTAACAGCAATTCATTTATTTGTTCTATAAATAATAATCAATAGAGGTATGAGGGGGATTTCATCTCCCTCATTTTTTTATTCATTAGGAAATTATAAAGTTTTAGCAGGAAAGTTACTCGACGTAATGAAATTTTAAGGTTTGAAGTATAAGGGCAGCTAAGGTTATTGTTGTAGTCAAAGGTCAAGTTTTCTAAAAGCTTGTAAATCGGTAAAGCAGATATAGAAAGAAGAATAAAAAAGATCTTGCGTATGAAATATCTGTATGCTATTATAGTGAAGTCGCTTTTTTGAGAGGCGGAACCAAAATAATAGCTTTTAAAAAAGTTATAAAAAATCATTGACTTAAACACATCGAAATGATATATTTGAGAGGTCGCTTCAAAAGAGGCGAGCGAAACATTAAGGCGAACAAAAAAAGTTATTGACATTATTAATCTATTTTGTTATTATTAATAATTGTCGCTAACAAAATTGATCTTTGAAAACTGAACAAAACAACCAGTATGTTACGTACATGCTAGCTTACAAAAGCGAGCAAACGTTAAAGAACAGTTAAGAAACAAACTTTTTTGGAGAG
>NZ_WIXM01000057.1 GCF_010993965.1 Gracilibacillus sp. YIM 98692
GGATGAAAATGTATTGGGGTGGCATGCTGAAAGATGGAGCAGACACTTTTTGGGAATTATATAATCCGGAGGACAAGGAGTTTTCGCCATATGGCAATCATTTAATCAATAGCTATTGCCATGCGTGGAGTTGTACACCTACTTATTTAATAAGGGAATATGTGTAAAATATGTTGGAAAAACCCCGAGCCAATATAAAGTTGGATTGAGAGAAAAGTGATGGATTCCAAGCAGCATAGAGTAAAATAGAAGTTTCTATATACTGCATTTTAAAGTTTATAACGAAATATTGTCTGTAATATGTGGTGTTTTTGTCTTAGTTACAATGCTTACAAATACAGGTGTAGTGTTAAAATCAGGACAAGGCAAGATATATATTACAAAAAAGCCATGATGGAGAAGATATTGCCGTAAATATAGGATCAGGATCCTATCAATGTAGTTCCAAGTTGGCATAGCGAATATTTTTTCATGTGGGCTGTCTTATAAGATCAGTTTCCGAATGTACATGGATTCAACAACTGGAATATACGAAATTCTTGAGAGAAAACAGTATATTCCAGTTGTGAGTACAGTGAGCTGGACTTTGGGACAGCTCATTTTTTTCTAGGTATAATAAAAATAATTCACTTATATTTAGGAACAGAAAATGAGGGGTTCGATTGAAAAAAATAGGAGAAAAATGGAAGAGTTTTTTTTACAATAAGCAAATTCGTACTCGTTTTTTAATTGTATTAATATCTCTATCTGTCATTCCATTATTTATTTTAGGAGTTATATCTTATCAAATTGCCAAAAATACAATGATAGAAAAGCACGTTGAAACCAATCAAAATCATTTAGAGACTGTAAATGAAGTCGCAGATCTAATGTTTGATAATGTCATTAAGCTGCATCGATTAATTCTGATTAATTCAACCTTGCAAAGGGAGCTTCGAATGAGTGCTGATGCTGATAAGGGAGAAAGCGGAGTGATTACCTACAATGATTCAGCAATCCAAATTCAAAGTATAATGTCGGAATATTTTATCGATCAGAATCATATTAGCTCTGTGTGTTTATTAGATAATCGATATAGGGCAGTATGCTATGGAAGGTCTAACAATGTAGGTGTATATGAAGGGCGTATTTACGAAATTCCTCAATCAGATTGGTATCAAAAGATGGAAGAAGCCCAAGGTAAAGAAGTCTTTTTCACCAATAATGTACTAGAAGGAAAAAGTAATCCGGATACCTTTTCATCAGTGAAGTTATTACGAGACCCAACTGGCTTCTCACACGAAAAGCTCGGTGTTTTAATTGTTAATCTACGTAAGTCTATATTTACCAAAATGATACCAGAGAATTCAGATAATAATTTTATTGTGCAAGATAATCGTTTTACGAATGTTTCTATTTATGATTCAAGAAATGCAGATACTAGTGTCGAGGAACCGCGAAGCCTTGGAGAATTAAGCAATACAGGTTATTTGATTACAAGGGTTCAAAATAAAGCGACTGGATGGACTTTTGCAACAGCTGTTTCTCCAGAGGTACTATTTAAGGAAACAAATGAAATAAGCAAACTGACCATTATTATTGTTTTTATCATGTCGATTGCTGCTATCATATTATCGGTGAGGCTATCAAAATCGATTACACTACCTTTAGCTAAGATTAAAAGGATGATGTTGCAGTGGGCAAAAGGTAAAAGAAATTTTCATGAACAATTTAGGAATGATGAGATAGGGACGATTGCAAACACATTTAAAATGGTGTCGAAAGAAAATGATGAATTAAACAAAAGGATTACCATGTTTCAAGTAAAAGAAAGAGAGGCCGAACTAAGAATTTTACAATCACAGATTAATCCTCATTTTTTATATAATACATTAGACTCTATTTATTGGATGGCAATCATGGAAAAAAATGAAAAGATAGCACAAATGTCTATTTCCTTATCGGAGAGTTTCAAGATTGCTTTAAATAGAGGGAAAGAAACGATGCCTATCGATAAAGAGTTAGAACATATTCGACATTATATGACCATTCAAAACATACGGTACGAGGGGCGTTTTGAATTCATAGAAGATATTGATGATCGGTTGCTAGGTAAAGAGATATTAAAGTTATTGTTACAGCCATTAATCGAAAATGCCGTATATCATGGAATCGAACCTAAAGTAGGAAAAGGGACAATTAAAATAACCGGGCAATTAGATGGTGACTTTATTATTTTTTCTGTTTCTGATAACGGCGTTGGGATTAAAGATATGTCTAAATTAAAACAAGGGTTTGGGGTAAACAATGTCCGAGATCGATTGAACTTATACTATGGGCCTAGCAGTACTTTTCATGTCGAGAGTGAAGTAAATAAAGGGACAACCATCACGATTCGTTTTCCACTTGAGAGAAGGGGGAATGGTAATGCTGAAAACGGTGATATTTGATGATGCACCTATTGTGACAAAAGGTTTACAAGAAATGATAGACTGGTCAAAACATGGGATGGAAATTGTTGGTACTGCGACAGATGGTACATCCGCCCTGCAAATGATGAAAGAAAAACATCCGGATATTATGTTGACAGATATTCGTATGCCAGGATTAGATGGATTAGAACTAATTGAGTATGTCATGGATATAGCACCTAAAACGATTTGTGTAGTGTTCACAGGTTTTAAAGAATATGATTATGTCAAAAAAGCACTTAAGTTAGGTGTTATTGACTATTTAGAAAAGCCGATTACCATAGAAAAAATGGAAGAATCTATTACCAAAATATTAAATAAAATTGAAGAAGAGAAAAGATACCATGAAGTAGAGGAGGCACAAATGGATGATCATGACTCTTTAACATCTATTACAAAGTTGAATAGTCACCATCCATCTATTAATCAAGCCGTTGAATTTATTTATCATAATTATGATAAGCCCATCACATTAAAAGAAGTGGCAGAGCATGTTGATATGAATGCTACTTATTTTAGTCATTTATTTAAAGAAGAGGTAGGCCTATCCTATATCAAATATGTCACAGAAGTACGAATGGAAAAAGCGAAAGACATGTTGAGAAAGGGAGAAAAAGTGACTGAAGTCAGCGAAAAGGTTGGTTATTACACATATAGACACTTTTCCGATGTCTTCAAGAAAAAAGTTGGCATGAGTCCAGGTCAATATAAAGAAAAATAAGAACATTGATAGGTTGTGTCCATTAAAACGGGCACAACCTAATTTTGTATAAAGAGGATAAAAAAGTAAAAAATAAATAAAATCCAAAAAAAACAGACATGTATCCAAATAATAAAGCAATTATTTTTTGGTTGTAAACCGCTTACAATAATAACTGTAAATAATAAAAATGAAGAAAGGGGAAACAACATGAAAAAGAAAGCGTTTCAATTGATGTTGGCAATGATTTTATCATTATTAGTTGTAGGTTGTTCCAGTAATTCAGAAAATGAGGAAAGCACTGGTGGAGATGAAACTGCTTCCGGTGAAACGGGAGAAGAAAGCATTCACTACCTTTCCACTAACAATGCTAGCGGTGGAGAGGTTCCCGTATATGTTGATCAAACAGAAGAAAAGACAGACTATGAACTAGATATTGAAACAGTTCCTCAAACAGACTTAGTACAAAAAATTCAACTGCTATCTGCAAGTAATGATCTACCGGAAGCTTTTGATTTTGAATCTGGAAAGCCATTACAAGAATTGATTGATGCGGATGCAGTATTAGATGTAGAGAAAGCTTTTAAAGAAATTGGAATTTACGAGAATTTAAATCCTGGCGCCGTAGATTTATTAAAAAGATTGAGCGGTGGCAAGGGATTGTATGCTGTTCCAACCGAATTGAATCTTGAAGGGTTCTGGTTTAATAAACAAATTTTTGAGGAGCATGGTATAGAGGTTCCAACGACATGGGATGAAATGTTAAATGCAGCTGAAACGTTACATGAAAATGGTGTCCAACCATTTGCAGTAGCAGGTAAAGAAAAATGGCCAATTACTCGTTTAATTAACGCTTATGTAATGCGTTATTACGGAGTAGAAGCAATGGAAAAAGTAAGTAGAGGAGAACTTGATATTACAGATGAAGGGTTCGTTGAAGCAGCAAATCAAGTGAAATCCATGGCTGACAATGGTTATTTTGGAAAGGGTGCGAATACGCTAGATGCGGATGCAGCGGTAGATATGTTCCTTCAGGGCCAAGCTGCAATGTATTATATGGGAACGTGGGCAATAGCAGACTTCCATAATGAAGACCGAAATCAAATTGGTGTTGATAACATTGGATTCTTTAATGTTCCAACTGTTGAAGGTGGAGTGGGTACATTAGATGAATACAATATGAATGCTGGTCTAATTGTTGCTTTTTCAAAAGATAAATATGATGACAAAATGAAAGAATGGATTGAAGCAGTATTTTCTGATTATGGCGACAGAGCCATGCAAGATCTCGGCTTAATTACAGGTTTTAACGTTAATGAAATGCCTGAAGATATTAGTCCGTTAACGAAACTGATTAGTGAGGAGATCGATAATGTAACAAATGGTGCTCTATGGTTTGAAGCAAACTTTGATGCAAGAACTAAGCAAATTGCAGAAGATAACGCTCAGCTATTAATTAGTGATTCGATTGATCCGGAAGTGTATATGTCAGAACTAGCGAAAGAGATAGAGTAAATACATGAGAACATAGGAGGTCCGAATTTTCGGACCTTCATTGGTTCACGTAGCATGGAGGAGGGACAGAAATGCAAAGGGTTTTAAGGGATAAAAGAGCAATTTTACTTTTTATTTTACCATCATTAGTCATCTATTTTGCCGCCGTATTGGTGCCTACGGTCTGGTCTATCGGCTATTCCTTTTTTGAAGGATCACCAGTTAGAGGTTTTACGTTTATTGGTTTAAATAACTATCTTGATATTTTTTCTGATCGTCAATTTTTAAACAGTTTTTGGCTTAGTATTAAATATGCTGTCTTTGTAACAACTGGACAAGTATTTTTAGGTTTAGTATTAGCCATTTTCTATGTATTAGTATTAAAGCGTTTCTCTGTTTTAATTCGTACGTTAATATTCTTTCCAATTGTGTTACCAGCAGTTGCTGTTGCGCAATTATTTTCAAAACTTTTTGAAATTACACCACAATTAGGGTTAGTTAATAGTATCTTAAGCTCATTGAACTTAGATATGTGGGTGCAAGCATGGCTTGGCAGTGGAGACTCAGCATTTTGGGTTATTGTGATTATGGATATTTGGAGATCAATGGGTTTTTATGCTGTGTTACTATATGCTGGGTTAATTGATATTCCAGAAGATCTATTAGAAGCAGCAAGACTAGATGGGGCTAATGGGATCAAGCTATCCCGATTCGTAATTATTCCAATGATTCGTCCTATTCTTATATCAGCGATTATTTTTAGTTTAAATGGTACGTTAAAAGTATTTGAATCTGTTGTGGCTCTTACTAATGGTGGCCCCGGAACCAGTACATCGATGTTAACTGTTTATATGTACCATAGTGCTTTTGCTTATAACGAGTATGGTTATGGGAGTACTGTTGCTGTCTTTCTATTAATTCTTTGTTTAATTGTTACGTTATTTATTTATAAGTTTTCACGTAAAGATGTGGACTAGAAGGAGGGGGATATTGTGTTTTTACAAAGAGCTTTTAGTAGTGTAATTGGAAAAGTATTTATCTTTATCTTTTTATTAATTACCGTGTATCCAATCGTTTGGTTGATTCTATCATCTTTTAAGGATCCTAGTGAATTCTCTAAACCAATGTATGCTTTACCAGAAGGGTTGCACATTCAAAACTATATTGATGCATGGACAGTAGGTAATATGGGAACTTATTTTACAAACAGTGTTTTAGTGACGTTCCCAGCATTATTTTGTGTACTCATTTTTGGTGCTGCAGCCGCTTTTGCGATTGAAAAAATGAAATGGAAATTAAATAATGCCGTTTTACTTCTTTTCTTAGCAGGTATTATGATTCCAATGCAGATTGTGTTATTACCTTTATTTACAATTTACCACAATACGGGTCTATTAAATAATTTACTAGGGTTAGTGATTGTCTATATAGCCTTTGGGCTTCCGCTTACTATTTTTCTTTTTACCGGTTATTATAAGACATTACCTAATGAGCTGATTGAAGCAGCTATCATTGATGGAGCAAGTATCTATCAGATATTTTATAAGATATCTATTCCAATGATCCTAAACGCTTTTGTATCAGTAGCATTGGTACAATTCTTCTTTATTTGGAATGATTTAATATTTGCCATGACCTTTATTAGTGACTCTGACCTTCGAACTATTCAAACTGGTTTAATTAACTTTACGGGTCAGTATGGACAAAGAGAATGGGGACCAACTTTTGCTTCTATATCATTAGCGATCATTCCTACGCTTATTTTATATTTAGTTTTAAACAAATTGGTTATGAAAGGTATGACAAGTGGAGCAGTAAAAGGATAAAGTGGGGTGTACATTCTTGCAAAAAGCTAATTACGTGTTCACCAAAAATCGACATTTGCCAAATGATGAAAGTGTTCAAGTAATGAGGAGTTGGGAAGGGTTTGATGCCCCCATCCATCGGCATGATTTTATTGAAATTATCTTTATTGAAGAAGGGACGGGATTTCACCATCTCAATGGAGATAAAATAAAAGTGCAAAAAGGCGACATCTTTATGGTACCTTTAGGAGTAGAACACGTTTTGCGCCCGTCTTCTATTAGAGATGGTCAGCCATTAGTTATTTTTAATGTGTTATTAACCGTTGATCGATTAAAAAAGCTATTACAGGAAACAAAACAGTTGAATGATGTCGATTTCACTCATTGGCTATTTGAGAACATTTGGCGGCAATCTGATCATTATTTACATGTAAAAGATCATCAAATGAACTGTTTATCTATTGTTCGCTCTATGTTTTGGGAAAAGCAGAATCAAAGTATTGGGACGAATGTTATGTTAGATATCAAATTAAAAGAATTATTCATTCACTTGGCACGGTTAGATTCCTATATACCAAGCAATGATGTAAATTATAAATTCTATCAAATAGATATGGAAGAAATTGTTTCTTATATTGGTGAACATTATAACGAACCACTTACTATTTCCAATATAGCACAATTAGCACATGTCAGTGAGCGTCATTTCTCACGAATCTTTAAAAAGCAAATGAACCAATCTTTTACTCAATACCTTCAGACCATTCGAATTGAAAAAAGTTGTGAATTATTAGTAAATACTAGCTTAACAGTTACGGAGATCTGTGATCGTGTCGGATATAAAAATACGGACTTTTTTCGATCTTTATTTTATAAAAAGCTTGGCTTAACACCTTCAGCTTATCGAAAAAGATTATTGTTGTCTGTGTAATGTTTTAAAAATACTAGAGAAGGAGTGCGTGTATGAATATTCAAGCCAACCCCTCCCACCAAGTGAAACGAAATACAAGATTTGAAGATATAGCTAATTCGCTGAAGCCGAAACTGTATACCGGAACAAAGGCTCCTAAAAGTATTATAGGCATTTCAAGAAATCCAGAAAAAATACACGGCTGGGAAACTGAGGTGTTAAAGTCAGCTAGCGAGCTGCCAAACGAAGTGTTAGGTAAAGGTGATTCATTAATCCTTGACTTTGCAGATCATCAAGTAGGGTACCTTACGTTAAATGTGGTTCCAATTGGCAGTCCGCCAGATGCTCCACTTCATATGCGGTTAACTCTTGGAGAAACGCCTGTAGAGATAGCAGAACCATTTTCTAATTATGATGGTTGGATTAGCAGTTCATGGTTGCAGGAAGAAGTTGTAGATAATCGAAATATCGTGGAAGATGACGAAAGTTGGTGGTCGTTCATTGATTGGCAACCTGATTTGAACAAGCAGGCACCATCACAGACCATCTTAATATATACGTTGCGTAGAGCGATTCAATTAGCGGAAGAGTTAGGGAAAAATGAAGAAAA
>NZ_WIXM01000058.1 GCF_010993965.1 Gracilibacillus sp. YIM 98692
TAGGAATCATCTTCTCAATGTAGCATAGTCTTTTTTTTAAAATGTCCTTTACAAAGGGTACACTTTACTCATGCCTAGCCTTCATGCTTACTCATATTCTTTTTCGATATTTTTGGTACTTCTTACGGTATCAATATGCCGGACCATGTCTTCAATTTGATCTCTTTTATCTTCTAAAAATGGTGGAAGTGATAGTTTCTCACCTAGCGTCTCATAAGGTTCATCTCCCATGAACCCTGGTCCATCTGTAGCTAGCTCAAACAATATTTGTGGCGCCACTCGGGCATATAACGATTTAAAGAAAAATCGATCAACATACCCTGAGGTTTGGAATCCAAAGCGACGATAATGTGCATCCCATTCATGCAATGTTTTCTCATCATCTATTCGAAATGCTGCATGATGAACAGTTCCATAACCTTGTTGCGCCATTGGGAGCACTTTATTTTCTTCGACAATCACTTGTGCACCATTTCCACCTTCTCCGACTTCAAATAAATGCATGGAGCCGTCTTTATCGATTTCTTGAAACATTAATACTTTCTCCATGACCTGTTTAAAGTATTTAAAATCCTGAATTCGGACAAACAACGGCCCTAACCCAGTAATCGCATATTCCAATGGTATAGGGCCATCTTGCCAAGGGGCTCCGGCTTCCACACCTTGATTATGCTCATCTGAAATCAGTTGATAATTTTGATCATCAAAATCAACAAAAGATAACGTTTTTTTGCCAAATTGCTCTCTAATCTCTGTATGCTTTACGCCTAATCTGTTGAATCTTTTTTCCCAATATTCTAATGCTTCATCACTCGGGACACGAAAGGACGTTTTATAAATTTCATTTGTTCCATGAGAACCTTTTGGAATACCAGGAAAATCGAAAAAGGTCATATCAGTACCGGGACTCCCTTTATCATCAGCAAAAAACAAATGATAAGTCTGTATATCATCTTGATTGACGGTCTTTTTAACTAATCGCATTCCTAATACATACGTAAAAAATTCATAATTCTTTTCTGCACTGCTCGTGATTGCTGTCACGTGGTGCATTCCTTTTAGTCCATTCATTTTTTCATCTCCTAACAAGGAAATATTTATTTTGAATTCGAGATAAATATATCATAATAGACGATACTCAGTCAATGAAACCAGTTAGTGGCTCTAAACCTTTATAGTAAAAAAAGATGATGATACCTCTTATCATCACCTTTTACCCTTAAATTATTTCCACCAATCATCAAAAATAGAGACAGGCTCTTCTCTTTTATGTCTCGTTTTCTTGTACCAATTTTCTATCGTTTGTGCCTCTTCTTCCGATACTTGCTTTCCTTCTAAGTAATCATCAATAGCTTCATATGTGACGCCCAAGGCTGCTTCATCCGGAAGCTGGGGTTTATCACTTTCCAAGTCTGCCGTTGGTGCCTTTTGATATAAATGCTCTGGACATCCTAACATTTTTAAAATCGACTTTCCTTGGCGCTTATTTAAACGGTATAATGGTAAAATATCAGCAGCTCCATCACCGTATTTCGTAAAAAAGCCTGTTACCGCTTCTGCTGCATGATCTGTGCCGACTACAACACCATCACAAGCTGCCGCAATATCGTATTGTACCTTCATTCTTTCTCTAGCCTTTGTATTACCTTTCACAAACTCATTGATTTCACCAATCTCTGACTCTACAGACGCTTCACTTGCATCAACCGCTGGCTTAATGTTTACACGGACTCTTCGGCTAGGTTTGATAAAATCTAGTGCTACTTGGCAGTCCTCTTCATCCGATTGTTCTCCATATGGCAAACGAACTGCAATAAATTGATAGTGATCAGAACCTGTCTCCTCGTTTAATTCATTAACTGCTGTTTGGCAAATATACCCTGTTAATGTAGAATCTTGCCCTCCTGAAATCCCTAATACTAACGTTTTTAAAAAAGAATGCTTTTTTAAATATGCTTTAACAAAATCCACACTCTTTCTAAACTCTTCCTTCGGATCAATTTCTGGATTAACCTTTAAGGTTTCTATAATTTCTTGTTGCAGTGGATGCATCATTTTAACTCCTTTCTATGACAGCTTGTTTACCTTTTTCTTTACTTTCGCCTTAATTTCTTTGATACGGTCCATTTTATTCTGCCAGCATTCCTCGCTCAAATCTACAGGATACTCTTCTGGATTCATCGTTCTCTTGTATTCTTCCCATAATAACGATAAATTGTCTTGAGCAAAGGCTTGAACTTCCTCTAGGCTAGGTGTATCATATTGAATCACGCCATCTTTCACTATTTCCACTTGTAACTCTTCAGCTGTGAAATTTGTCACAAATTTACTTAGATACGTATGAACAGGATGGAACATTTTCAAAGGTTCTTCCGACTGAGGATCTTCATGCGCTAACGCTATATAATCTCCCTCTGAACGATTGTTTTCATTATTAATGATACGGAAAACTCTCTTGCTCCCTGGAGTGGTCACCTTTTCCGGATTTGCTGATATTTTAATGGTATCTACCATTTTACCCTCTTCATTTTCTATCGCTACAAGCTTATAAACACCACCTAACGCCGGCTGGTCATAAGCAGTTATTAATTTTGTTCCAATACCGTAAACGTCAATTTTCGCACCTTGTGCCTGTAAGTTCAAAATTGTATATTCATCTAAATCATTCGATGCAATGATCTTTGTATCGGTAAAACCAGCTTCATCTAACATTTTTCGAGCTTCTTTTGAAAGATAAGCCATATCCCCGCTATCTAATCGAATTCCATTAAAGTTTATTTGATCGCCAAATTCTTTTGCCACTCGAATCGCATTCGGAACACCCGATTTCAAAGTGTTATAGGTGTCTACCAAAAATACACATTCTTTATGAGTACTCGCATATTTTCGAAATGCTTCATATTCATCACGATATGCTTGAACCATTGCGTGAGCGTGTGTCCCAGCTACTGGTATACCGAATAATTTACCTGCCCGAACATTACTCGTAGCAACAAAGCCCCCAATATAAGCAGCTCTTGTTCCCCAAACCGCAGCATCCATCTCATGTGCCCGCCTCGTACCAAATTCCATCACTGTCCCGTTTCCAACAACTTGTTTAATACGTGCAGCCTTTGTTGCAATTAAGGTTTGATAATTCACCATATTTAATACTGGTGTCTCAATGAGCTGTGCTTCCGCTAACGGTGCTTCTACACGAATCAAGGGCTCATTAGCGAAGACTAACTCCCCTTCTTTCATTGAACGAATCGTACCAGTGAATCGCATATTTTTTAAATACTGGATAAAATCTTCATCATATCCTTCTATTTCTCTTAAGTATGCTAAGTCACTTTCCGTAAACCCAAAATTCTCAATAAACTGTAAAACACGTTCTAAACCAGCAAAAACGGCATACCCGTTATCAAAAGGCATCATACGAAAGTAAAGTTCAAAAACAGCCTTTTGCTGGTCAATACCGTCTCGCCAATACGTCTCTACCATATTCACCTGATAAAGGTCTGTATGTAGCATCACACTATCATCCATATATTCCATCTTTATTTCCTCCAAATTTTCTCACTTCTGCCCCTAAGACTTGTTTGAAATGGTCAAGCGCCCATTCATGCCCGGGTTGATTAAACGAAGCTACCGCATCTTGATAGACCACCAAATCAAACCCTTTATTATAGGCATCTACCGCTGTATGAAGAACACAAATATCTGTACAAACACCAACTAAATGCAACTCTTTAATATCTCTTTCTCTCAATTTTAATTCTAAATCCGTACCTGCGAAGGCAGAATACCTTGTTTTATCCATATAATGCACATGTTTTTCATTTTCATACTTTTGATAAGTATCCTCCAAACACCCATATAACTTCCTGCCATCTGAATCACGAAGATTATGCGGCGGAAAAAGCTTCGTCTCCGGATGATATGGATCCCCTTCTTCATGAACATCTACTGTAAAAAATGTGTCATGACCATCTTTAATAAATGCTTTGGTAATATTATCGATAGTCGTTTCAACCTCTCGTCCAGGCTCACCACAGGTAAGCGCTCCATTCTCCGCGACAAAATCATTCGTATAATCAATATGAATTAAAGCACGTTTACTCATTCACATCCCCCTATTAAAATCAATCCGATGTAACTAGCATCTTAATTTCATATTATAACAAATTTTTTTACGATTTTCTGAAATTTCTATTCAAAAGGACAAAGAAGAAAATACTCATGCTATAATGATGGAAAATTCCTACAGGAGGGGTCTAATGCAAAAGAAGGTTGTGATTGCTGGAGGAACCGGGTTCATTGGAACTTATTTGAAAGAAAAATTTCAAGACAAAGGTTATGAAGTGTTTATTATTTCACGAAAAGAAGCAAGCATAAAGTGGGAGGATAAACAAGCGATCATAAATGCCTTAGAGAGTGCTGAAATGGTTATCAATCTAGCTGGTAAATCTGTCAACTGCCGTTACCATAAAAAGAATAAGCAAGAAATACTTCGATCCAGAATCAATACAACCAATTGGTTAGGAGAAGCCATAGAAGAATGCAACAACCCGCCTGCTTTATGGATTAATTCAAGTACGGCAACGATTTACCGACATGCAGAAGATCGTCCAATGACTGAATCAAACGGCGAAATCGGAACAGGATTCTCTGTCGACGTGGCTAAAAACTGGGAAAAAGCCTTTTTTGCTTTTGATTTGCCCCACACTAGACAAATTGCACTTCGAACCGCTATCGTACTTGGGCCTAATGGCGGTGTCATGACCCCTTACAAAAATTTAGTGAAGTATAGCCTAGGAGGCATTCAAGGTACTGGGAAACAGATGTTTAGTTGGATTCACGTGGAAGATTTATGGAAAATCACCCAATTTCTTTATCAAAGAGATGATTTAGAAGGAGTATTCAATGCCGCAGCACCAAATCCTATACAGAATAAGCAGTTCATGCAAAAGATTAGAAAGCAGATGAATCGCAACTTGGGATTACCAGCTCCACGTTTTTTATTAGAATTAGGTGCAATTGTCATCCGCACTGAAACAGAGCTCGTTCTAAAAAGCAGATGGGTTCTTCCCGAGAGGTTGGAACAAGAAGGATATTTTTTCACCTTTCCAACAATAGAAACAACATTACAAGATATTTTATAAATATGGTATATCGTTGTTCCTATTCTAGGAAAAACGTCATAAAAAAGATTTACACACCATACATTATTCATGTATACTATAAGTAGAATATGGAGGGAGTGTGAGCTTAAGCTCACACTCATGTGGCATTACAAAGATCGTCGCTTGGCAGAGCGATGATCTTTTTTTGTTAACCGACGATTAATTAAAGCAGTTGTTAAATTAATTACCGCAACTACTACACGAGTAACTAACATCACTATTGTAAATACCACTTCCATATTCAACCACCCCCTTTCTAGAGAGGGTTGTCCATAGTATAACACACAAACGAACAAATGTTCTATATGTTTTTATAAAAAAAGACCAGAAACTATGGGTCTTTTTCTGATCTCTTATAAATATTTACAGATTATTAATAAATAATCGTAAAACATCTGTTCCCGCAATAAGGGTTCCTAATGAGCTGCCCAAATTCGCAAATACAATAATAAGTAAGATACGCGTCACTTTATTGTGCCAAAAACCCTTTACAGTAAACACATCCTCCGATAAAGTTTCAAAGTCTGAAACATGTGGCCGTTTGACATATGCTTGTACAAATCCGGCAAACCATCCTGCAGCCATTAGTGGATTTAATGATGTAATTGGGGCAGCAACAAGTGCCGTTAAAATCGCTAATGGATGCCCTAACGCTAATGCCACACCAAGGGCGGAAAATCCGCCATTCCATATTAACCAACTGGTAACTTGCTGCCAGCCTGCAACAGGATTCATGACAAATGTATAGGCAATCAGCGCAATAATCAGAATCGGTATAGCCCATCCGATAATTTTAGGTGTATTTGATTTTGGAGGCAGCTTCGTTAATGCTTTTAGATCATGATCCTTTTTCATTTCTTTTGTAATACCTGGAACATGCGCAGCGCCTAAGACAGCCACTATCTTTTTGCCTGGTGCATTTTTAATCTTTTGAGCTAAGTACTGGTCTCTTTCATCAATTAAGGGTTTTTTTAAACGAGGAAATGTCTCAGTAAATTCGTTTAACACACTGTCAATCGAGTCTTGATTTTTCATTTTTTCTAATTCTTCTTCTGTAATTGATTCTTTTGAAAAGACTCCTCCAAGAACTTGTGTGAGTAACATCATTTTTCCTTTTAGACCAATTCCTCTCCAAATACGTGAAAAGGTAATTTGAATATTGCGATCTGCTAGCACTAATTCAGCCCCTGCCTCTTCCGCTGATTCAATCCCTTGAATCATTTCCTGGCCAGGCTTGATATCAAATTGCTTCGCCATCCTTTTCTGGAAAGAGGAAATAGCAAGATTCATCAACAACAATGTCGCTTTCTTTTCCTTAATTACTTGGAATATATCCATGTCTTTCCATTTGCTGCCCTTCATGACAGACTCATAACGTTGCTTATCCAACTCTACACAGACAGAATCAGGTTGTTCTTGTTCAATTACTTTTTTTACTTCTTCAGCACTATGCTTGGAAACATGCGCCGTACCAATTAATATGTATTCTTTACCATCTTGCTCTATTCTCGTGATATTTTGATTCTCCTCAGCCATCAGCTTACCCTTCCTTTACGAACAAACTTACCTACAAGTATATAGCATTTCTCTCCAAAATCATACCTGCATCTGTTTTATCCATAAAACTATTTTTTAACGCTAAACTCTTTTCACACCTCTGTTGTTTTATGACACAGTAGAACAAAACTGCGCAATACTGTAGAGTGAGAGTTTAAATGACGCTTCGGAAATATACTTCGCTTTCCGCGGGCAACGCTTCAGCTTCCTCGGAAGCAAAATACACTTCCTGGGGGAAGAGCAGCTTCCGAAGACCCCACAGCGATGGAGTGACCCCCATTTATTGGACACTTTTTACGCTACTTGTTCAAACTGAGCTCGATATTTGATC
>NZ_WIXM01000059.1 GCF_010993965.1 Gracilibacillus sp. YIM 98692
TTAAAAACATTGTATCCAAGAATTGACATGGCCCATTCTTTTTTTACACAATTAAACGGACTTAATCCAACGGCTGAAGATCCCGCAGGAAGTGTATTTTGCTTCCGAGGAAGCTGAAGCGTTGCCCGCGGAAAGCGAAGTATATTTCCGAAGCGTCATTTAAACTCTCACCCTACAGTATTGCGCAGTTTTGTTCTACTATGTAATAAAATAATGAAGAATTCGATAAGAGTTTTTTTTAAATGATAAAAAAGGACATAGTGTATAAAAAATTTTATAAAGGGTATACATAAAAAGGGTATATAAAAAATTGAATTAAAATAACCAAATTTTGCTCATTTGTAAGAATGAATGACAATATGGAAGGATTTATAAAGTTATTCTAATTGAATGAAGCACAGCTTAATAAAAGAAGATTTACAATCAGTAATCAGCCTATAAGCGATTTGAAGAAACGATAAAAGACCGCTATCATATAACATGTACTATTTGTGCAAACTAATGATTGCCAAATAAGAAAGGAGAAAACCGTGATTAATACAAAAACAAAAACTCCCACTGAGGATGTTGTATTCTCCACAGCGACAAAAGAAGACGGAGCAGGAATGTGGGAATTAGTATCAAATTCAACACTAGACACAAATTCCTCATACAAGTATTTATTGATGAGTGAGTATTTCAGTGAAACTTGTGTCGTCGCAAAACAAAATAACCAAGTGGTTGGTTTTATTACCGCATTTATCCCCCCAAATAAACAGGATACTGTTTTTATCTGGCAAGTTGGTGTAGATTCTTCTCAAAGGGGAAAAGGAATTGCTTCAAGATTAATGCATTATTTATTAGAAACTGATGCATGTAAAGACGTTCAATATGTCGAAGCAACGATTACACCATCAAATGTTGCATCTCAATCATTATTCCAGAAATTAGCTCGTGATCTTAATACAGAAATAAATTCTTACGAGTTTTTTACCGAGGATGTATTCCCTGGTGAGGAACATGAGGAAGAGTTAAAATTTGTAGTAGGACCCATTAAAAAATAATAATGACTTAATTTTTTGAAATTTCAGTATAACTTTTTTATTTATAAATAACTAGGAGGATAATTTAATGAGTAAAAACTTGGATACTATTAACCATCATGAGTCGGTAGTGCGTAGTTATATTCGCAATTTTCCTACTGTCTTTACAAAAGCAAAAAAACATAAGATGTGGGATGAAGATGGTAAGGAATATATCGACTTTTTCTCCGGCGCCGGTGCATTAAATTATGGCCATAATGATGATCATATGAAACAAAAACTTATTGACTATATTACCGATGATGGCATCACGCACTCTTTAGATATGGCTTCTACTGCTAAAGCAGATTTCTTGGAGAAATTGGATGACGTTATTTTGAAGCCGCGTGATCTTGATTATAAAGTGATGTTCCCTGGCCCTACTGGTACAAATACAGTAGAAAGTGCACTTAAACTTGCACGTAAAGTAACAGGAAGAACAGATATCATCAGTTTTACTGGTGGTTTTCACGGGATGACAATTGGTTCCTTGTCTGTAACAGGTAACTCAATGAAACGTCAAGGTGCAGGTATTCCACTACAAAACACAGTAACAATGGCTTATGATAACTATGTTGACCATGACACTGTCGCTTATTTAGAAAGATTCTTAGAAGATAGCGGTAGTGGTGTAGCAATTCCTGCTGCTATGATCGTTGAAACGGTTCAAGGTGAAGGTGGTATTAACGCAGCACGATTTGAATGGTTGAAGAAGATCGAAGAAATCTGTAAACGTTGGGGCATCTTGCTTATTATCGATGACGTCCAAGCTGGTATTGGCCGTACTGGTTCCTTCTTCAGTTTTGAGGCTGCAGGAATTAAACCAGATATTGTTTGTCTTTCCAAATCTTTAAGTGGATATGGTCTTCCATTAGCGATTACACTAATTAAGCCTGAACTAGATATTTGGAAGCCAGGCGAGCATAATGGTACTTTCCGTGGTAATAACCATGCGTTTGTAACAGCAACTGCTGCCTTAGATTACTGGAAAGATGAATCCTTTGAAAAAGAAATCCATGAGAAATCTGAAATCGTCCATAACTTCCTGCAAAAAATTGTGACAGATTATCCAGAAATTAAAGGGGAAGTACGCGGACGCGGACTAATGATCGGTATTGCTTCAGAAGTTGAAGGATTCGCTGAAAAAGTGACAGAAAAATGCTTTGAACTGGGTCTTATTATGGAAACAGCTGGTCCAAACGATGAAGTATTCAAGTTATTCCCAGCATTAAATATTCCAAAAGAAGACCTTCAAAAAGGATTAGAAATTATTGAAGAAAGTGTAAAAGGTCTTGTGAAGGATCCAGTAACGAACTAATAAACACAGGACTTAAATTATATATAGATAAATAACAGGAGGCAATTCATTCATGAAAGTAGTTAAGTTAGAAGATGTACTAGGAACTGAACACGAAGTTGATGGAGGTAACTGGATAAGCCGTCGTTTAATTATGAAAAAACACGGTATGGGTTACTCTGTTAATGACACAATCATCAAAGCAGGAACGGAAACGCATATTTGGTATAAAAACCATTTAGAAGCTGTTTATTGCATTGAAGGCGAAGGTGAAGTGGTGACACTAAGCGACAATAAAGTATGGCCAATTACAAAAGATACTCTTTATGCTTTAGATGAGCATGATGAGCATTTATTACGTGCTAAAGAAGATATGCGTATGATTTGTGTATTCAACCCTCCTTTATCAGGTAAAGAGGTACATGATGAAAATGGTGTTTATCCTGTAGACGAAGACTAATATAATAAATGAACGCAATAACCCCAATACGTTGACAAAACAATGATTCTTATCCTAGAAAGCCCTCAGATTTTGAGGGCTTTTTTCTATGGTTTTGGTTTATACTATATATTGTAGGAGTATTTGTTAAAAGGAGATTTGCAATGGCTAAAAAACAGTTAGACGACTATATACAGGAAGGCATTTATGGAGCGAAAGAAACCAATCCAGATGAAAGACGGCGGTATTTAGGCTCTTTAAGGGAAAGAGTCGTCTTAGCACTTAAAAAAACAGAAATACGTGGTAAAAAAGGATTATACGAGTTGGAAGAGGCAATGCGTCAGTATCCTGATGCTACAATGTTGATGAATGGAAATATGAGTGTACGTTTTTTCAAGCCATATCGGGATGCAGCCAAGAAACATCACATATCATATACTTCTGTGACCAATCGTGACGCTAAAACAACATATGGCATTATTTTAGCTATGGACAATGCTATTGATAAAAAAAATATACACATTAAACATGAAACACAAAGAAAAAGAAAAGACAAAAAAAGCTGGTGGCAAAAGTTATTTGGACTTTAATATAAAAAAAACGGGAAGGCAGGTCACCTCCCGTTTTTGTTGATCAGGCGTATACATTTGTGGATTCTAATACTTGAACTAGCCTTTTCATGCCTTCCTCAATTTGATCTGGTTTAGAATTAGTGAAGTTAAGTCGCATCGTATTTTGCTGCGCATCTGAAACATAAAATGGAGCACCTGGGACAAATGCTACCCCTTCCTTTACTGCTTCATTCAATAACTCGGTAGTATTGAAATGTTCTGGTAACGTGACCCAAAAGAACATACCACCTTTAGGTACAATATATTCCAGACCTTCAATGTCCGCCTTGCTTAGTAAATCCTTCATTACCAGCATCCTTTTATAGTAGGTATCTCGAATCGTTTGGATATGTGCATCTATATCAAAATCATGTAATAAATGAACTAAAGCATGCTGACTTATTGTATTTGTATGAAGGTCTGTTGCTTGTTTCGCTTGTGCCATAATTCGAATAATTTGATGAGGACCAACAATCCAACCAATTCTCATCGCTGGAACAACTGTCTTGGAAAATGTGCTTGTATACAGCACGAGATTTTGTTTATCTAAAGATGCAATCGAAGGCGGTGCATCCTCTGTATCAAATTGAAGTTCTCCATATGGATCATCTTCAAAAATAACGACATGATATTTATAGGCAAGTTCCAATAATTTTTTTCGACGCTCAAGTGACCATACTTTCCCTGTTGGATTAGAATAAGTTGGTACAACATAGATACATTTTGGCTTTAAACGCGCAATTTTTTCTTCTAAATCTTCCAGAACCATCCCTTCATCATCTGAGTCTACCGCTACTACATTTGTTTCATAGGACTCAAAAACTTGCAAAGCCGCCAAATAAGTGGGGTTTTCTGTAAGAATAACATCCCCTTTGTTAAACATTACTCGTGAAAATAAATCGATGGCTTGTTGACTGCCAGAAGTGATTAAAATATCTTCTGGACTACTCTGCAATCCTTTTTCGGCCATACGCTCTGTTAATGCTTCCCTTAATGCAGGAACCCCTTCAGTTTCTCCGTACTGTAATGATTTTTTGCTAGAGGTTACTGCCTTATGAAAGGCTTGGTCCACCGCATCGACTGGAAACAAATCCTCCTCAGGCAGCCCACCTGCAAAAGAAATAATATTGCCTTGATTAATGACTTTTAAAATATCCCTAACTGCTGAAGACTTTAAATATTTTACCTTATCAGAAAAACCGTATTTCATGGTTATCCCTTTCCTTTCTATATGAAAAAACTTGAACGAGACATCATCAAGCTTCTAATTTCATTGTATGAATCTTTGGTAGTGCAGCATAGAAGCTACACTTTAATCGGCTCATCGTTTTATTATCTTATCCAAGAACAAGACGTCTCCGTTTTCTTTGTATTAAAAATTTTCAAAAACTTTACGGTACATTATAGCATATGTTATCGACATTCGGTACTTTTTCTTTATAATTCTTTTATTGAAAAGTGTACCAGCGCTTGATTCTTAGAAGCAGTTGCTTCAAACTGTGCTTAGAAGTTTTTTAGAAATAGGTGATGATGTGTGAATAAAACGATTATAATTGGAGCGGGAATTGTTGGTACCTCTACTGCTTATCACTTAGCCAAACAAGGTGTAGAGGTCACATTAGTGGATGCTGACTTCGATGGTCGTGCCACTACTGCTGCAGCCGGGATTGTCTGTCCATGGGTTTCCCAAAGACGCAATCAATCTTGGTATTACCTTGCAAGAAACAGTGCTCGCTTTTATCCTGAATTAGTCGATCAATTAGCAGCTGAAGGAATTGAAAACACAGGATATAAAAGGGTTGGCACCTTAGTTATTCGAAAAGATGCTAAACGTTTCGATAAAATTCACGGTGTATTACAAAAGCGAAAAGACCATGCGCCCGAAATGGGAAGTGTAACACAGCTTTCTCCAGAAGAAACCAAGGCTCGTATTCCTATTATAGATGATGGATATTCGTCTATAGAAATTAGTGGTGGAGCACGTGTTCATGGTGAAAAGATTCGCCAAGCATTATTGAAAGCTTGTCACAAATACGGTGTAAAGCAAATAGAAGGACAAGCTGAACTCATAAAAGAAAATGGCCAAGCAAAAGCGATGGTTAATGACCAAGTTTTACAAGGGAATAAAATCATACTCGCCGTTGGTGCTTGGTTTAGCGACTTAATTAAGCCGCTTGGAATGAAAGGATTAATAAGACCTCAAAAAGCACAAATTACCGAGGTGCAAATGAAAAATAAGCAAACAGACGATTGGCCGGTAATCATGCCAGGCGGAAGAAGCTATATGGTACCAGCTGAAAACGGCTCGGTCGTTGCAGGGACTACGCATGAAGACAACGTTGGGTATGATACAAGTGTGACACCTGGCGGGTTACATCAAATTTTCACAGATATGCTGGAGCTTGCTCCTGATTTGGCCAACAGCTCCTTATCTAAGGTGAATGTTGGATTTCGACCTGTTGCTCCACACTATTTACCAGTGTATGGTTCTTTGCCTGAGTATGAGAATATATTAGTCGCTAATGGATTAGGCTCTTCAGGACTTACAACAGGGCCTTACCTTGGAAAAGAATTAGCTAATCTTGCAGTCGGAAAGCAAGCCGAATTAGACCTAGAGAATTACCCTGTATCTTCCATTGTAGAAAAGCTTTAACCTCAACATTTATTTTATTTGGAATTTGTTGTATTTTACACATTTGAACCAAACTGCGACACAGTGAAGATGTAATTGAAGCACCTATATCTTCCTGTTTTTGGTTACTGCTATCATACGCTCCGACAACATACTTCGCTTTCCGCGGTAGAGTAGAAAACAGGAATTAAATAGTGCCTTCTTGTCTTCGGGTTTCA
>NZ_WIXM01000006.1:0-4483 GCF_010993965.1 Gracilibacillus sp. YIM 98692
TTCATTTTTATGAATATGTACTCTAAATAGCTTGTATGTCTATATTTAATCAACTAACTGGAGCAAGGGTTCAACAAGAGGATCGTAAAACGCGACGATCCTTCTCTGTAAATTCAAATGGGGGATGTTTGTGAGAAATAGAAGTTCGGTAGTTTTAATAGAAAATAAAAAGGTTGGACTGATTAAAAGGGAAAGAGAAGGTTCTATATATTATGTATTTCCGGGTGGTGGAATAGAAGAAGGAGAGACACCTGATAAAGCTGCTAAAAGAGAAGCTCTAGAAGAATTGGGAGTTGAAGTTAAGATTAACAAATGCATTGCAGAAGTTGAATTTAACGGAACTCAATACTTTTTTCTATCTGAAATTATTGGTGGAACATTTGGATCTGGACAAGGCGAAGAGTACACAGACGAGAATAGAGACAGAGGAACATATTTGCCAATATGGGTAGATATTGAAAGATTATCATCTTTTGAGGTTAAACCAAAAGAAGTTACTTTAAAGGTTCAATCCTTATTGAAGTAAAGGGTGCGAATACACAACAAGGTGAAATGGGATCAGTTGCTGCATGTAAATTCAGATATAAATGGGTGATTAAATATGAAGAACTCTTATGAATTGTTATTTGATGAATATGTTATTGAACTCGATAAAGCTGTTTCTTTTGAAGAAGACCGATTAGATAATATTAGAGAAAGAATGTTAAGTGATGGGAAATCGCAAGTTGAAATTGATGATTTTATCATGGAAAGATTTGATCCTATATGTTGTTCAGGGAGAGTTATAGCTGTTTTCAGAAAGTATTGGTTAAAGTGTAATGAGTTAAATTTGAACAATGGAAAAAATAGCGTAAATGAATATGTGAACCCTAAAGAATTTACAGTTGATTGGTTATCAAAAAATGGAGACCCGTATGAATTGTTTGGTGTAATAAGTGAGATGCCTTATTACCCCATCGGTATTGATGAAAATGGAGATTATTGCTAAATTATTTTTTACTAACGGGGGCGAAAACGCAACAAGCATTTTGATCAGCGATGGCTGATCATTTGTTTTATGTTCAATATTTGGAGCAGGATAATTTAATAAGGATTTATGGTTGTTGATGAAAAAATCATTGTAAATATAGGATTTTATGAGGTTAGGTGGAAATATGATTTGGATGTATATAGGGATAACAATTATTTTTATAGTAGGTGCTATCTTTATTATTTGGGGAATTAAACTTACTAAAGGTAGGCATAAAAAAACAGAATACATAGACGGGATTGCTGCTTATGATGCTGGATTAGTGGCATCAATTGTAATATTTTTACTATCTTTAATTTTGAAGTTTATTCCGTATTGGTTAATGAAAGTAATTTTAATTTTATTCGGTACATCATTAATTATTTTTGGAGTTTTTCTTCTTATCAGTTAAATCATGTGAAAATGGGGAATTTATTTCGTTATTGAACAAACGTAGTAGTGCAAGAGTGGAACAAGGAAGTTGTCGATACGGCAGCTCCTATTGTACTAAAGGTGCAGAAGAGTTGAAGAAGTGAAGTTAGAGTTTAAGGAGTTGAAGTAAGCGAGTGAGCAATGAAAAGGACATTTAAAAGCAGTTTTATAAAATTTATAAAGGGCTAATTAGCGTTTCGGAATTCGAAGAATGGCTTTATAATACACCAGAAATTGAAAAGGTTTATGGTGATGACTTTTACTTCAACCTACTTGATTTGAATTATAGAAGTAGGCACATTAAAAACGAATTAGAGAAAGTTATTGAAATTAAAATTCCATTTGGTGAGTTTGAACAAATGAGGATTGTTTCACTATTAGAAAATATAATTTATGAAAAAGGTGATTTAGTAGAGGTTTTAGAGCAGGTATACGACGATTATTGCAGAGGATATTCATTTCTTCGATATTTAGGGCTTAATTATGTTACTGGAATTGATAATCTTCCTAAATTACAACAAAAAGAAAAATGGGATAAAAACGAATTTGATAGTAAGAGGGAAATATTAAAAAATATTAAACCTAAGATGGTTAATGAAGCAAGGAGATTGTTATCATTTTTTCAGATTGGACTGTTAAGAATAACTGTTGAAAATGAATATGACGATTATCGTACAGAAGAAGAAAAGGTAGAGCTAAATAATATTGAAATAATGTTTAATGACTAAATCGTTGTTGTGCTAACGGGTGGCAAGAGTTAAACAAGAGGAACGTCAATCGGCTTTCCTTTTTCTTTGAAAGCAACAGGGTTTATTGGAACTTTATGTTAAAATTAATATGTGGATAGTTGTACTTAAAGTAACTGCCACTTAAGAAGAAATTTTTCACCTCAATAAAATACTTTTTATTTCATAACTGTTAATTAACCAATATTTATGTATTATTTGATAAAATAAGTTGGGAATTGTTTCTAAGGGGGGGGTAATTGTTGGGAACTTACGATAATTTTAAACTACTTGTACAAAATACACGTACACAAAACCATGATTTAGTCTCAGAACGATATAAAAGAATTACAAGAAGATTGAATCTTGACTTTAGAGGTCTGGATTCTACATCAATTTATTCAAGATACGTAGGTTCATATGGGAGAGGAACGGCAATTAAAGGATTTAGCGATGTAGATATGTTGATTGAACTTCCGTATGCCACTTATGCTAGGTATAACAATTACTTAGGTAACGGACAATCTGCATTGCTTCAAGAAGTGAGGTCTTCGATTAAAAAAACCTACGTCAATACAGATATAGGTGGAGATGGACAAGTTATTGTTGTTAATTTTAGTGACGGTATGATGTTTGAAGTGGTTCCTGCTTTTAAAAACAAAGGGGGAGAAAGTTACACCTATCCTGATTCAAATGATGGCGGAAGCTGGAAAGTCACCTATCCTATTCTTGAAATCAATGCAATAAATGAATTAAATAATCAGTACAATAAAAATGCAAAAAAACTCGTCCGCATTATGAAAGCTTGGAGAAACCAAAATAATGTCCCTATTTCAGGAATGCTTCTTGAAACGCTTGTTATGAATTTCTTAGATGAGTATGAAAATAGTGATAAATCCTATACCTTTTATGATTGGATGACAAGGGACTTTTTAAAATACTTATCTGAAAGAAATCAAGAACAAACGTTCTGGAAAGCGCGTGGTAGTGGCGCTAAAGTATATCGCAAAGGAAAATTTGAGTATAAAGCAAAGCAGGGATATTTAAAGGCTGTTGAAGCGATCGGAGATGACGAAAAATATCCTTCCATTGCCTATAAAACATGGAGAGAAATTTTTGGTACCTATTATCCACGCTAAGAGAGGGAATGTGTATGGGTGAAAAAAACTCATTACTAAAAAATATAGCTGAAACTGGCTACAATGTTGGTTTCGGTGGCAAAAAGCATTTTATGACCTATGATTTATATCGTATTTTCCCGAGATTGATCAGTTGTGTAACGATATTCATTGGAATTATGCAGTTAACCAACATTTATAAAGAAAATGTACAAACGAATGTAGGTGATGCATTATCTGCTTTACTCATCATCGTAGGTATTCTAGGTCTTGTTTTAGATTTTCATGGCGATAACAAGGACGCATATGAGGTAGCAGGAAAGAAGCTCATTTCTTTATTTAATGAACTAAGAAATATGTACCATGAAGTTAAACATACAGAAGAAATAGACTTGGCACCTTTTAAGGTACGATTAAAAGAGATTCAAAAAGAATCCGAAATAGGTCTATCAAAGCAAGCAATCGGCACTCATATTATTACCCATTTTGGATTTTTTCAAGTGATGCAGTCAAAATGGGTAACAGAAGAGTTGGGACTCACGACTAAAGATAAATTTCCTTTTCTTCATTGGGAAAGTTTCTGTTTATATTTATTTGGAATCTTAATAATAATATTTACTGTAACAATATTTAGATAAGGTGGGAAATGAATAAGTAGCAGCTTAAAGAAATCTGTATAAAAAAGTAAGTACTTTTAATGAACTAACAGGTACAAGAGTGGAACAAGGAGTTGTTGATGCGACAGCTCCTTTTTTGTTAAAAGAGCAATAAGGAGTGTTCGTATGGTGGGTGAGATTATGGATAGTGTGATTAAGGAAATCAATCAATTTTTTCAAACCTTGAATTTTAATAAAGTAGTCATCAATGATTATGAAAACTTTGAATACAAAGGCAAATACTATAAGCTCACTAAAGCTGGGTTTAACTATTACCTTGAATGTGCATTATCATTAGATGAAGCACAGAAAAACTTACATGAGGATGTGGAACCATATTCTGCAAAATTATATCCTCCAGAAAAATTAAAAGAGATTATTAAGAATGATATTATGAAGTTCATTGTCAATGGTTATTAAGCTAAAGGGTGACTTATTTGGAACAAGGTAAGGTGATATGTTTATGAATGAACCTAATATGAAAGAAGTCATTGAGATGTTGGAAAAGGTGCTTTCTGGTGATTTAAAGAGAGAAGAAATATC
>NZ_WIXM01000006.1:4528-196229 GCF_010993965.1 Gracilibacillus sp. YIM 98692
TATGGCTGACGAACCAAAGGTTGATGACAAAAATGTTTGGGAAATGTTACAGATAATTAGTGGAATTGATATTTTAGATTCACCCAAAACCTATCTACATAACGAAGAAGATATAAAGGAATGGATTGAAAAAGCAAAAGATTTGTTGTGAAGCTAACGGGTGCTTATCTGGATTTAGCCCTTATTGTGTTAATGAAGCAAATAATGAAGGATGCGATTTAAGAATAATTTATAACTACGAGGAGGTACATCACATGAACTATCTATTACTTATTGTTGCTTTTTTTGTTTTGTTATTCTCCTTGAGAAGAATTTCTATGATTAAATATCATAAAAAGCCTTCTGCTTTAAAAGAGGCTAAACAAAATGCATTTCGATGTTATGGGGAATTTTAGTAATTTCAGCAATTATATTTATCCCTTATCAAGTTTGGGTATTAACTGGAAGGTCTCATTACTTTGATGCAGTATATATTATCGGCGGAACAGCTCTTTTAATAATAGCTCTAAGTTTTCTTTATTATTATAAAAGTGCTGTAAAATTTAACTAATGGGTGCAATAGCTGAACAAGGGGCTGTCGAATGCGGCAGCTCCTATTGCGTTAAAGAGCAGTTATGCTTACAAATGTGCAGCACAACCTAATAAAAAAGTAGAAATAGATGTTTTAACTTATGCAACGTGGAATTTTCCCGGCCTACCAAACAATAAAGTTATAGGTTCAGGGACGATTTTGGATAGTGCGCGATTGCGTTATATGTTAGGGGATTATTTTAATGTAGATACAAGAAATGTACATGCGTATATATTAGGAGAACATGGCGATTCTGAATTTCCTTGCTTGTGTAGGAGCTCAATCCATTTATCAGTTCTCTGAAAGTGTGACAAATAACCGCGATAAGTTTGAGGAAGATTTACAAAATATATTTGAAAATGTAAGAGATGCTGCGTATCACATCATCAATAGAAAAGGTGCCACATATTACGAAATTGCCATGGGGGTAGTTCGTTTAACCGAAGCGATTCTAAATAATGAATCCTCCATATTAACCGTTTCTTGTTTGATAAAAGGTCACTACGGTACAGAGGATGTCTATATTGGTGTTCCAGCAATCCTCGATAGAGAAGGTGTTAGTGATATCATAGATCTTGATTTGAACGAAAAAGTAAAAAACAATTTTTAAATTCAGCCAATATTTTAAAAGAGAATGTGAAAGTCGTTAACAAGTCACTCTAGTAATTTGAGTATATAAAAAGCGCTGAAGAGTAGGTTTCTGGTAAATTAAGAAACAGTAAAATCTCCAGGGCATATACTGAATTATAAAATTACCTGGGGGAATTGTTGTGATCGATCCTATTCAGATTATCTTATTACTGCTTTACCTACTGTTGATCATCATTTTACAAAAACCGCTTTTTAACGACCATCATTCAAATTCAAATCAGAATCCAATTACGATTGTCGGAAACATAGGACCAACAAGCTATGAGGACGGGACATTAAATATCCAGTATATCGGATATCCTTTTATTCCGTTTCAATGAGGAATCCTTAGAGCTGACTTATTGTCAAATGAGTAAAAAAACTAAAAATGTATATATAAAAAATGGTTTCAGCTGAAAAGGCTAATAACATAGATGAAGAAGAAAGATGCGATCATTAGTGTAAAAGCTCAGATACCTTCTACCACATCAATACACATGGAAGGAGCTAATAATGGATAAACAAAGACGAGCTTTAACAGAAAAGAATGCGGCCCCGACAGCCTTGATGAAGAAGATTCCTATAGAAAAGATGCAACAAATAAGAGATTCGAAAAGGCGAATCTTCAAAAGTCACGAGACTCGTTTATAACGAGTATAATGCAAGTGAACCGGAATAAAGGGTATGAATATGAGAAAAAAGTGGGTGTCCCAAGCGCAGATATTGGGACACCCACTTTTACTTATAGTCTAGTAATTTTATTTTTAGAAAAATTTATATCATACCGTTCTTAGTCTTTATTGTTTCTGTGATTACGACATATACAATATTTAATCCAACGTTTTGGGTTTGGGTAGTTATCTATACATTGGGACGAACAATCATTTCATTAATGTCTGCATCCATTAAATAACTTGTATCGTTGGGTGAATTAAGATTTCGCTTATTGTAACAGTTTCAGATGTACTAATCACATCAGCTTCTACATCTGCGGGTATAGCTTGATTTCAAGGAAAAACTTTCTTCTGTGTCCATAAGCTTCTTTACCCATTCTCGGTTGGGTGCCCTATACTTATTATTTCATCTTCTAAGATAGTTAAAAGTGTACCTTTAGGAACATCTTCAAAGCCTGTTGTAACAACTCTCATTAAATCATCATCATCAACTACAGTGACAAGCGTACCTTCTATTGTATGACCACTTCGCAAAAGGACTACGATTTGGTCCTCAACTTCGATGCCACTATTTTCTAATATTTCATTTATATCCATATTATATCTCTCCTTTTGTGTTATGTAGTAACAATTTATGCAACTACAAACAAAATGTTTGAACAAATAAATCATGTTAAATATGGATTTTTCTTTAAAAACAACTAAGCCGATGGGGGCTGACCCACTTTCAGTAGATATATAATCAATCCGTCGGAATGTTTATGATGGGTCATATATTGATAAAGAATGCTTGAGTAGAGTTGTAACTGAATATTGTGAGGGTTGTAGGTTGTCGTTCTTCTTTCCATTGAAAAAAAGGAGATGAACGTAACTTAGTTGTTCAAAAAGCGAAAGGTAGTCCTAGTCTATCAGTAGAGAGCTAGATTTTAAAAAGGCAATCAATGATTGTCTTTTCTTTTTTGAATAAAAAATTGGAATATTATGTTATTATTGAATGGGGAGATATTGAGCTAACTGGCAGTTTAGTTTAAGTAGATAAAAAGGATAAAGGGGATAACATAATGCTAACAGAAAAAGTTCATATTGCTGTGCCAACAGCTTTTTTTGAAGATGAATCTTTAAATATTCAAGGAACCATAAGCCATATAAGAGACCTGTATAAACAAGGAGTAAAATCTGTTCTTGTCTCTGGAACTACAGGAGAACAGCATAGTCTAAAGCTCCAAGAGAAAATTGAAATAATAAACGGTTTAGAATTGGAAGAAGAACTCATTAGTAATATGGAAATTATATTTGGGGTGGCTTCAGTTAGACAGAAAGAAGCAGAGGAATTAGCTGAAAAGATTCGTCACACAAAAATATCAGGTATCATGCTTGGGTATCCACCGTATGTTATACCGACACAAGAAGAAGCATTCGTTTATACAAAAAAGATTATGGATATTAGTAATAAATCTACAATTTTATATAACAATCCAAAAAGAACTGGATTTGATTTATCAGAGAAGAGTATTATTCAATTAAGTAAGATAGACTTAGTGGTTGGAATAAAAGATGCTGGGAACAAAGAAAAAGTTGAACGAATAAAAAACAGTATGTATAGAAATGATTTTTATTTTTATGCTGGTGGAGAAGTAGGTTTAGAAGAAAAAGTATTACATGGATATGATCGCCTTTCTTCCATTGCTGGGAATGTTTCACCGACAGAAATTAGTCAATGGTTTCAAAAAATTCTTATGAAGCAAGAAGTAAGTAAACAAGAAAGCGAAAAAATAGAAAATATTATGGAAAAAGTTTATCAAGGAAATGCTATTGGGAATCTGAAAAAAATCATTAATCATAAGGGTATTCTAATTGGGACTTGCAGGAGCCCAATAGGTAATATTTTAGACTGATTATTAAAATGTTTATCTAATCATGTAATATTTTTGTGAATTGCTGCACTTAAAGTAACAGGTAGCATTCTTCAAGAAGGAGTATCCTTTTCATAAGGAGGGTGGTGAGTGAGAAACAAAAATTTAAGAACGAAAATCAGCAACTAGCTATCGATCAAGCGAAGATTACGATGCAGGATTTTGTGGCACTCATGAAAACCAATCCGCAGCTAGCACAAAAACTTGCAGCAATGAATATGGTTGAGATGTAGTAGAGTAGTAGAACAGACAGAAAGCTACCAAGTATCGGTAGCTTTCTGATTTTTCCTAATCCAATCGAAACGAATCAATAGCACGCTTTTTCGATTCAAAGTCAATATGGGTATATACCTGTGTGGTTGCTAATGATTCATGCCTTAACAACTCCTGCAGGGTTTTCAAATCGACTTTTTCTTTCGGTAAATACGCAATATTTCCTTGTTTATCATTGGTCTCCGTTTTTACTTGCTGCAAGAATAACGTGGCAAAAGTATGCCTTAAATGATGTAACGTAAACCGAGCAGGAGGGAGGCCGGCTTTTTTCAAGACCTCTTTAAAGATATAATGAACGCCTTTTGAATTGAGCTTTTTTCCATGCTAATTTAAGAACACGGGCTCCGATGGATAGGTTTGATATTCTCACAAAGAAGCTTTATAACGCTTCAAAACAGGAACAACAACCGAATGGAGGGGGAGGAGGCGCTCCTTTTTTCCTTTCCCATAAATACGAATGGTTTCGTTATAGAAGTCAAGTTGTTCCCAAGTAAGATCGATGATTTCTTGCCGTCTCATCCCAGTGGTGGCAAGCAACTTAAACATGGATTCACTCCGAAGTGAAAGGGGGTGTTCAGTTTGCTCCAGGGAAGTAAACAGCTGTTTTAATTCTTCCATATTCATGTAGACAGGGAGCTTCGTCTCCGATTTTGGTGCTTTGACTCCGGCCATAAAGTTCGTGTCGATCATACGTTCCTTTAAACAGTAGTTACAAAAGGACTTTAAGCTGGAAATGCGCCGCTGCATGGTTCGCGGTTTCATTTTGCCACCGGCCATCTGATCCTGGATAAATCGTCTCACGACGGATCGGTTGAGATCCTGTAAATCGTTAGAACGCTTGTGACGTTCTAAAAATTGATGAAATACGGTGAGATCATATTCATAACTACGAAGTGTATGATCTGAATAATTTTGTTCAATTTTCAAATACAAGAGAAATTCATCCATTGCTTGCTGAAAATGCATGGGTAACGACCTCCAGAGTTTTTTGTTATTTGGACGCACCAAGCAATTAAATCCCGACCCATGAAGTTATCGTGACGACAACGGAAGTTATCCGGACGGCCCAATTAATTATCGTCAAGTGGGGAAGCAACAACTTCCTTATAATAATTATTACAGGAAGTAGGCAAATAAGTTATTGTTCTGTTCACGTTTTATCTAGTTAACATAATATATAGTGAAGGGCGTAAATTGAAGATTAGAGGAAGTTGACATAATTTATCGTTCAAATTTTGATAAGAAGTAGAAAAGTTGATAATTATCGTTCAATCTTTTAATGTAATTCTAGCACATATGTTCTTACATGTCTAATACAATTCTTATATTTTTTAAAGCTAATAAATTCTGTCATGAAACAGTAGTTAATGAATTAGCTGACCTCCATATTCATAAATATAAAACCCGCTCCTGGTTTTAGTAGAAAAATTCGGTAGAATGGATATTGTATAAAAGTTTAGATGGGGCCCATCTAAGGAATATATTTACATAATGAAAGTACAATTCAATTGAAAAAACAAGATAAGCTCGTGATATTCTAGATGATTAATTGAGTAATAATAGTTAAAAACTATCAGTAGACCATATTAGTAAAGTGGTCTTTTTTAAATGTTATACAGTATTCTAGCCAGAATGCGCGATTGTGGAGAAACTCTTATATTACGTAGTAGACCTATACTACGTAACAAAGATCTTCATTTATAGAAGACTTTGCAATAAAATATGAATAAACAACATTTACATGGAGATCCGTAAGCTTTGGCGAATTTTTTTCTTTTATGATTGAATCATTTTTATTTTAAAAAGTAAAGTATCCATTTCTTTATTGGTGAATAGTTCAACACATTGCCCATTTAATTAAGTACATTAATACATACTATGGTTGCTCCTATTCAATATCACATTTTGGTGAGTTTTGCGAGAGTTTATGCAAGTGTTTAAAAGTTTGATACAATCTTAATACTCGTAAACTAGAATCTTGCAAAATATGTTTACGATTGATTATCTTAATATGGTAAAATATTACCATTGAATATTGTAGTAATAATAGATTAGGAGGAAAAATATTGCAGTTTAAGCGTTTTATAAAGTACAAAGCTTACCCTTATGTAAAAATTTATTTGAAGAATAAAGCTTATAATAAAACTCCATTAGTGATCCTTGGTGTTGGTGTCTCTATTATTCCCGGGTTTGACTGGTTTCCTTATTTAGCTCACTTCTTATTTCCTGAAATTGAGAACACCGGTACTTATATCAATATTATATCCATTTTAGTCTCCTTAGCTCTTATATTGTTCTCCTTATATTGGATAAATAGGCAAATGACCCAGCGTGAGAAAGGCCTTGGCTTTCAATCCAAAGTTATACTAAAACAATTCTCTATTGATTCTTCTGAGAAAAACAAAACTTCACTAAACCCTAAAGATGTATCTTATGTAATTTTAGATCAGAGACCTAAATTGTCAGAATCTAAGTTAACTTGGATCAAAAACAACCTTGTTAAACAAAAGGAAGCAATTGGAGATTATTTATATGTAGTCGAAAGATGGGACCAACCAAAATCACAATATGAAGGATTGGCACATATACCTTTCGTATTCTTATTAGGTTATCAGGTTTCTGATAAAAGAAATTTTATTTTCTCGGAATGGGATGAACATAAACTCAAGTGGAATGAATTACCCGAAAATGGTGACTATGCCAAGTTACAATTAGTGAGAGATTTAAACTCTGATAAGTATGAGGCCACTGATGTTAATATATTGATATCCCTTACAGCAGAAATCAAAAAAAGTCAATTAAAGGGCAGTACTACTGAACACAACGATATCTACCATTTAAAACTTGTAAAATGTAAAAGACATGCAATTAAGTGTTCAACCCAGTTAAGTGAGTATAAGGAACAATTTCGATCGCTATTAGATGAACTTTATGAACTTTATCCAAAATTAACAAGAGTAAATGTCTTTATTTCTGCTCAAACCTCCCTAGTTTTTAATATCGGAAGTTCATTAACAAGGAATGATAAAGTAGTATTCATTTACAACTTTGAGAGTAAAAACCCTATTAATTATCCGTGGTCATTAAAGGTTCATAAAGAGACAGAAGTAAGTAAGCTTAGTTCTTATATTGAACACCAAGGGGGAGTATAAATGTTAAATCTACACAATGAAATGAAAGACTTTCATGATTACGAGGTCAAGTTATCTGAAGATGAAGCAAATAAATTAAGAGACTTAAAAGGTACAAATATCAAGAATCTCAAAAGTGGATTAAGTGCAATTAATGACGAAAAAAAGAAAAATTACGCATTAGTGGATGATGTAGTCCAAGGAAGTATGGCTATGCACACAGTTACTCAAAATGATGAGAATGACTATGATATCGATGTTGCGGTAATATTTGATAAAGATAACATCCCCTCTTCAGCATTGGATTGTAGGAAGTTAGTGGAAGATGCATTAAGGAGGAAGTGTACAAATTTTGTTGTACCTCCAACTACCGGAAAGAATGCCGTAAGAGTACAATATCAAGCTGGCTATCATATTGACTTTGCTGTGTACAGAAAATACAAAGAAAATGAAGAAGATGAAGAATTTGTTTTTGAGCATGCAGGACCTTCTTGGAACTCCAGACACCCCAAAGAGATTAGAGATTATTTTAATCAACAAATTAGAGAGGATAGTCCTAAAGAAGATGATGAAGGAGTTGTTGTAAAGAAAAATCAAATGAGAAGAATTATACGACTGCTAAAAATGTTTTGTCGCTCTCGAAGTAATTGGAGTTTACCAGGAGGAATAATATTAACCACGTTAGTAGATGAATGCTATGTTCCCAATTCTAAAAGGGATGACAAATCTTACTATGATACGTTAGTCGCTATAAAAAATCGAATAATGTTGTCCAACAATGTTAACAATCCAACTGATCCTTCTCTTTCCCTGACACCAAAAGAAAACCACAAAAAGAAAGTAACAAGATTAAAAAATTATATAGAAGAGAAACTCATTCACTTAGACGTTTTGTTTGAAAGTGATTGTACAATCGAAAAAGGTAAAAAAGCATGGAAAAAATTTTTAAAACATGATTACTGGACACCTGAAGAGATTTCTAAATCTGCTACAAATGAAATGTTTACCGAAAGAACACAATATCCAGAAACTTATCGTTTAGAAGTAAGATATGTATTATATAATAATAGTAAGACAAGCAGAATCAACTATATAACTAACCGAAGAAAAGAAAGACTGAATCCCAAACACTGTAATTTGCATTTTGAAGCTATTCATAATGTCCCTGTACCTTATGAAATATTATGGGAAGTAAACAACAACGGTGATGAGGCACAAGACAAAAATGACATATCACATTCAACAAAATATCAAAGTTATGAGGGGAACTACCACTGGGAAGGAACTAGCTATAAAGGAACTCATTCAATGACTGTAAAAATATTGAGAAGTAATAATGTTGTAGCTAAAAGAGAAGTTAAAATCAACATCGTGTAATGAAGAAAATGATAGATGTATTATATAGTCAATGTAAATAGCTGCACAGTACAATGAAACTGTGTGATAGATAGACAGTTTTGTATTTAATTTAAGACGATTACATTAAGTAATCGTCTTATTTAGCATTAAAAAGCCAGAAAATCCATAAACAATATTTAACAGAAAATATTATGTTAAGGGAGGAGTAACATACTTTAGACTTAATTAAATATTATAGAGATCTTATATGTTTTAGGAGGTACCCCCAACTCAGGCTTTTAAAAGGCCTTTAATAGTAATCAAAATCCCCTGGTAAACTCAAACAAAATTGGAAAGAAGGGAGAGATAAAAATGACTATTTGGCTTAATGCCGATAAGCCTACGAAGCTACACATTCGCAATGTAGATTTACTAAAAGTCTAAAAGAAACAGCATTAAAAGGAGTAGGAAAAGAAAAACAAGATGGAGGCTGGTTTCAGTTTAGTAGTCGTGAAGAAGCTCGGGAATTTCTTAACTATCAATATCCAAATTTTACTCTTAAAAGCATTGTTAAAAGTGGAATAAAACTACAATACAAATAACTACACCAGCTATGCTTATACTGCAAGATGTAATGATTGGGTGATTAAATTATGTGCCTTTTAAATAACGCTGTTCCTATCTTGTGTACTTAAAAATTTAAACAGTCTACTTTACTTTGATGTTTTTTTCACAAGCATTCAATTCTATACTAAAGCACAGTTTTAATGTACATAATAGCTACCAGGTCTCTAGAAACCCGCTCCTTTTTGACAATTAACTGGTTCAATTGAGACTTAGAATAGCGAGTCTTTCAGATGGGAAATTAGCAAGCTAATTCTGACTTCCTTTTAGTTGTTGTTATACCAGCTATAACATGCTATTCAGCCCCTTTCACTATCGACATACGTACACGATTTTATGTGTTAATTTCTATACTAAATCAGCAAAAATATTGATATTGCAACAAATATAGCAGTACGAATTGTACTGCTATATCATATGTTATTTTATTTTTTCTCCCCACGCACAACCAGTTAATTTGACAATAGGAGCGGGTTTTTTAAATTGGATTACTTGCTTTATAAATGACAAAAGAATAAAAGTAAGCACATTTTCAAAATCAGGCAGTAGAACTTAAACTAACTTCCCATAATATTAGGATTATTGAGTACATACTCTTTAAAATGAAGATTAATAAATGTAAAATAATGTATAGATAACAAGAGAGGTGTTCGATTTGGAAACAAACTTTGCTATTGAAAAGGCCAAAAACTTTTTTGAGTATTTACTCGAATTAAATAATCTGGTTGGAAAAGTAACTAGAGATTATAGAGAATTCGAAAAGAATTGGCATATTGAAGAGTTTGCTGATTTAAACGGTTGTTATTTATACGAAGATTGCCATAATGAAGAAAGTATTTTTGAAATACATAGGCCAAATATAACTGAAAAGGATAAACAACCTCCAAGACCACCTGATTTGATTAAAGAGTGGATTGATTTTAATTTCTTGAATGAAAACTCTAAGCCATCTTTTATTAAAGAAAAGTTATTCATAAATGATGAAGACGAAGTAACAGAATATTTTTTAGATAGTGAAGAGCGAAAATCAAATTATACAGGGTGGATCTCTGAATGGAGCAAATGGTCTGAGTTTTTAAAGGAAAAAAAACAAGTACTAAAAATATATGAAGAATTCTTTGAACTAATTTCTAGATTAGAAAAGGAAGGGGAGTCACTAGAATTTATTTTAGGAAGTGGACTTTTGTGTTGGCAACATCCAGATGCAAAGGTAGGATCAATACGATCACCACTTTTAACCTCTAAATTGGAACTTGATCTAAATGCCGAAAAAGGGGTTATTTCAGCTAGGCTAGTGGATAAAACAATAAAGATCGAACGGGAAATATTCACAGGAGTTCACTTACCAAATATAAATCAATTTTATAAGCTCTTTAGAAATCTTGATTCTAGGGATATTAATGAAGATCTAACTGATTTCTATACTCAATTTATTCATTTACTTGATGCAAACGGGAAGTTCGTAGATGAACCAAAAACAATTAAAACAAATGAGGATCCTATAATATATAATTTTTCTTTGTTCTCATTAAGAAGTAAAAATGTAAGAGTGCTAAGAGAAGATCTACAGCAAATTATTTCTGGTATTTCAGACGGTTACTTAGAACTGACGGATACCGTATCTGCGATAGTCGGAGATGAAATCAAATCTAAACAAAGAGACGAAAATAAATTAAGTGAGAATAAAACCGTTGTAGCGGATAACAGTTTGTATTTTCCTTTGGAATCAAATGAACAACAAAAAGAGATTATTAACAGAATCGAACGTCATCATGGAGTTACTGTTCAAGGACCACCTGGAACTGGTAAGACACATACAATAGCAAATTTAGTGTCTCATTTTTTATCAGAAGGTAAAAAAGTTTTGATTACAAGTCAAAAAGAAAGCCCTTTAAAAGTCTTAAAAAATAAAATCCCAAAAGAAATCAGAGATTTATGTGTTCCTGTTTTGGGTGGAGGCAGAGAATCTCTTCAAGAGATAGAACAATCTATTCGTTCGATAGGGGAAAAATTAGGCGAGCTAGATGTTCAAAATCTACAAGTTGAAATTCAACGGAATAAAGAATACCTAGATAAAAGTAAACGAACAGAAGCACAGTTGAAAAATCAACTTAAAGATTATGCAGAAAAAGAGGGTGATGAACTTCATTATAAAGGAGAAAAACTATATAAATATGATGTTGCAAAACGTTTAGCAGAATCGAAAATTGATTATTCTTGGTTACATGATGATATTGATATGAAAGAGAATTTCCCATTAAATGAAACTGAGTTCAAAGAACTCTGGAAAATTAGGGGAGAATTAAGAGTAGAATACTTACCTCTAAAAGATCAAATGCTGCCTGACGTAGATACTCATATAAAAAATAAAGTGTCATTCAGTTCGTTCATAGAAAATGGTAATGATTTACTACAGTTTAATAAGATTGGTCAGGAAGTGTTTTTAAAATACGACCTTCCAAAAGATGAGAACTTTCTAAAATCCCTTTTAGCTGACATTAGGGGAATTTTAGGTATGGCTGCAATCTTAAATAACAAGAGCTATGATGCAATTATTGAAGACTGTAAAGCTGGAGGAATTCGTGAAGAACGGTGGCGGAATTTATTAAATGATATGGAGTCTTCAAAGCAAAAACTATTTGGACTTTATAATAACCTTGTTACACACAAGATTAGTTTACCTGATAAATACTTTTCATTAGTAAAAGAAGATTTAAAAATTGCAAAAGAAAGGTTAGATAGTGGTAAAAAACCTAATCTAGTCTTTAACCTCTTTAAAGGAAAGCAAGCTAAGTATCTATTTGAGGATCCTGTCTTAAATGACAAGCCATTAAAAAGCTCTGAAGATGTAATCCCAATAAACGAATATATTGAGTATGAAGAATTAAAGAATGAAACAGCTCGTGTATTCAATGGAAACATGGACGAAATCGGACACTCGATTATTGAAGAAACAGAGAAAAGGTTTCCTCATCTTTTGGAAGAACGATTATATGAACTTAAACTAATAACAAAAGCTGTAGATGCTATCGATGCATTAACTGAGAAGTTAAAACCATATAAATTTAATAATGTTGATTATTACTCAACAGACGTGAATAAACAATTAATAGTTGAAGTTGAAAATGCCATCAAACACCTAGAGTTTGAAAATTGGAATGAGAACTTTGTGAATGAACTTCAATACCTAAAAGAGTTGAATTCAAAAGAAAATGTGCATCCAATTCTCCAAGATTTAATCTATGCTTATGAAAAGAAAGATACATCAGAATGGGGAAAATTGTTAAATCATCTTCAAAACTTACATCAAGCAAAAGAGGTTGTATATAGATTTTATGAATTACTTGAAAAAATAGCAAAATTGCTACCTTTCACTAGTAAATCTATAGAAATGATAGTTGGAGAACAGGTGGATTTACCTGAACAACATGAGGATGCTTTTGAATTAAGAAAACTACAAACTTGGTTAGATGAAACGAAAGATATGAACATTACTCTTTTAAAGAAACAAATTGAAGAAGAGCACAAAAAGCAAAAAAGGCTAATTCGTGAAATTGTTAGTGCATCTACTTGGAAGAACCAAGTGGAGAGAATTACTAATGAGGAGAAAAGGGCTTTATCCGCTTGGAAAACGTATATAAAACGTTTTGGTAAAGGTGGAGGGAAATATGCTCATGTTCATCTTCAGGGTGCAAGAGAAGAAATGAAAACAGCTCAAAGCGCTATTCCTGTTTGGATCATGCCTGTAAATCAAGTTTTAGAGAATTTCCCAGTAGCAAATGAAAAGTTTGATGTCATTATCTTTGACGAAAGCAGTCAATGTGATTTATTCTCTATTAATGTTTTATTACGTGGAAAGAAGACAATTGTAGTAGGGGATGACGAACAAATTAGCCCTCAAGCAATTGGAACAAATCTTGAAGATGTATATGAGTTGGTACGTCGTCATTTAAAAGGCATTCCAAATGCCAACTTGTTTGATGGGAATATCTCATTATATGAAATTGCAGAACAGACATTCCCAAAAGAAGGAAAGCTAATGTTGAGAGAACATTTCAGATGCGTACCCGAAATTATTCAATTTTCCAATGACCTTAGTTATGGTGGTGAAATGATACCACTACGGCTACCATTAGAAGAAGAGAAAATAGATCCGCCAGTAACTGCAATCAAGGTCCAAGATGGATACAATGATGAAAAGGATAAAGATTTAAATGTTGCTGAAGTTGATTCAATTGTATCAGACATGGTTGAGATGGTAGATAATCCAAAGTACGCAGATCAAACATTTGGGGTTATAACTTTACAAGGGCAAAAGCAGCATAAACTTCTTGAAACAAAGATAAGAGAAAAAATAGGAGACAAGGAATTTGTAAACAGAAAAGTAATTTGTGGGAATCCTTATACTCTCCAAGGTGACGAAAGAGATATCATCTTTCTCTCGATGGTAGTTGCGCCAAATCGTAATTTCAGAGCTTTAACTAAGCCGTCAGAAAAACAAAGATTTAATGTTGCAGCAAGTCGTGCTAAAAATCAAATGAGGCTTTATCATTCAGTCGACTTAGAAGAGTTAAGTTCATCTGATTTACGTTATCGTTTATTAAGTTACTGCAAAAATCCAACTAGAATTAATGAAGAAATTGAAAACTTAGAGGAGAAATGTGATTCTCCTTTTGAAATTGATGTTCTTCGCATGATTCTCGCTAGAGGTTATCGTGTAACACCACAAGTTGAAGTTGGTCGATATAGAATTGACCTTGTAATAGAGGGGTTACGTGACAGATTAGCTGTTGAATGCGATGGTGAAAAATGGCATGGACCTGAAAAGTTTGAAGAAGATATGCAATGTCAGGAGTCATTAGAAAGAGCAGGCTGGAAATTCTGGAGAATTAGAGGAAGAGAGTTTTATTTTGACCGGATAAAGGCGATGGAAAGTCTTTGGAAAGAGCTTACTAACATGGGAATAGACCCTGTATATTCAACTTCAACATTAAAAAACAATAACAATACTCAGAGACAGACATCAACTTTAAAAGTGGCCAAAATGCAAGAGGATAAAAGAAAACAGTCGTCACTATTAAGTAAAGATAATGATGCTAATATAGAGAAAGATAACAAGTGTAGAACAAATGTTGGGGTTCAATCGGAGTTATTTGATTCATCTATGGAAGAATTCCACCAACAAATTAATTTATTTGAAGATATTATTGATGTAGAAAATGAAAGTTCACACCAAACAACAGATAATAATTCTAATGATGATTCCCTTTATAATTTTTTGGTAAATAAAGGTTTATACGTAATTGATCAAAGGGAAAAAGGAGGAAGTCTTTGGGTTATTGGTGGAAGTGAACTGAAACCATTAATGAGTGAACTCGCACGAAAGAATATTCAATTTACCTTTGCACAAAGTGGAAGTCGATCTACTAAACGAAAACCTGGTTGGTATTCAAAATATAGAGGATAAATATATCCCCTTGAGAGCAAGTATATTTTTTATACAAAATCTTGAGGGGATAATTTCATTGTATAATTATTAGAAGTTTTATTTATTAAATGAATTACTGAAACAATGGATTTAATAAAAAATAACCATTGGCAAAATGAGGTGATAAAATTGCTTACAATTGAAGAATATGTTGCGCGAAGAAAAAAAGAAGACAAGATAGATGAATTTAATGTAGAAGAACGAAATGAAAATATGAGATTGTGTGTTAATTATGTTTTCGAATACTTTAATAACTATTTAAACATTACAGAGGCTGAAGAAAAAACTGCATTAAAAGATGAAAAACTGGAAAAGTACCGAAACAACTTAAGGATTATGACCCTGAAATAATTGAGTGGTTGACTGATATTTATTCAAAGTATGGCAAACAAATAAATAAAAACATAGGAAATATTTTAAAAGCAGATGAATTTTTTTATTTATATAGCTCTGATAAAGAGTTCAGGTCATTGTCATACGACTGCTATTCAAAATTAATCAAAAAGCTACCTTTTATAAAAGACCAAACTGAAATGTTATTTTTATTTATAAAGGATTATCACCGAGTAATGAGTCAAAAAGGAATGGAAAATGATGATTTTTTTATTTCTGATGAAATAAGTGAATGGATCCAACGAACTTGGAAAAAGTATCAGGTTAATTTAAATAAATTCGCGTTCCATTGGGTGAATTTTTTTTGGGAAAATGACCATTTGTGGCCAGCTTCTCATAGGAGAAAGAGTAATACTAACTATAGGAAATATGATTACGATATTAAAAAAAATAATTTATTTAACCTGGATTCCCTTTATAGAAAAATGCCAAAGAGGTCATATACCAAGGGGAGAAAACAAGAGTTTGAGATTTTGATGATGTATTATTGGATTCATGATATAGAAGGTGATGAAAATTACTGGCAGGAATACTTAGAAAAGACATTACCTTATCTTAATTCAAAATAAAAATCATATATTCAATTGTGAAACGTTGCTGGTTGAAGTTGATGAAATACTAAAACCGATTCTTTTATTAGGATAACTCAATTTGTATGGGAATATATAGTTGATATACTATTGGAAAGATTTATAATTACATTAGAGTAATACAGTTTATTTAGAGAGGGATACTTATAGAGCGGGATATTGTTAGCCAAGTGAATGAGGTAAAGGTGAATGCATTAAAAACTGAATTTAAAGAGTATTTAAATAAAAAGTTTAGTCATCTTAAAGATAAAAGTGTCATTGTAAGTGATGCATTTTATCTCAATAGATACGATATTGGAATTAGTTTATGGGAAGCTCTTAATAGTGAAAAGTCAATGAACCTTTGCCGAGAACTACTAGTAGATTATTTTACAAACGTACATAAAGTGAAAAATCCTTCCAGTAATTCTTCCGTATATATGAGATCTATGAAAATATTAAAAGATTTTATAGATAAAACATATGGAAGCGTAACATTATATATAGAGAGTGAATTAGCTAATTATAACACACACGCGTCAAGTTTCTAGAGAAATAATCGAGAAAGAAACAGAAACGAAAAGAGTATATACACCAATAGCCGCCGAAGATATTCTTCCCCCTTCTCATACAGAGATCAAAAAGTATTTACATGTCTGGGACAATTTAGAGCATTCTTCCGTACAGGAAAGTGCCCTTGAAAAATTATTTTTAAGAACTTATCCAAAGAATGATGACATTAATGATGTACTAATAAAAGTATCTGTTTTAAATGACTTTTACAGTACCAATATATTCTCACCATTCAATGTTGCAAAACACATCGTTTATTTGAGTATCGACGATAGACTTTATAAAGGGGATGTAACGCTTGTAGACAAAGTTGCTAGAGTACAAATGGATAATGGAAAAGTAAAGAACTTTTATTCTTTTGCTACCAAATACTGCAGCCACCATAAACCTCTTGAATTTCCTATTTACAATAGCTATGTTGATAAAGTTCTTCGTTATTTCAGGAATGTAGACAAGTTCTATCATTTCAAAAACGATGATTTAAAAAATATAAAGAGTTTAAAAACATTCTTTTAGAATTTAGAGCATTTTATAAGCTTGAACCATACAACTTGAAGGATATTGACAAATACTTATGGCTATTAGGAAAAGAAAAGTTCCCTAATAAATATAATTAAGCACTAATTAAACCAATAATAGCGAAATTTTTGAGTATAAGAAACATATATGATACGAAAATGATATTGAGGAAATCTTTTGTGTTTTGGGTATATTCTTGGGTAACTTACATCTTATTAAATGGATACTTATGGTAATATATAGATATGACTTCAGAATATTTTTCATAGATTTGAAATTAGTAAAATGTTAGAGAGAGGAAAGTAACTAATGTCTCAAGAACTATTTTATATTTTATCTCTAATTATTACATTTAGTTCTGTAATAGTCGCAATAGTAACTTTAAGGGAAAACATAACAACTAAAAAAGCATCAGTGAAACCTCTATTGAACCCAAGTAGAATTGATAAGTTTAATAGCGATGATAATTTGTTTTCGTGTAATTTTGAATATCCTATTTCAGAGGAGTTAGGTGCAACTGCTCTGGTCCACTTTGGCATAAAAAATATTGGCAAAGGACCAGCAAAAAATGTCCATGTTCTGTCTTTTCAGACTGATGGGGATGATCTTGAAAACTTTAGAGTTGGAAGTAATTCAATTAGTATACCAGAGGGCGGTTCAATTCCATTTGTTATAAGAGTTGGAAAGAAGGATGAAACAGATTATTATTTCGGCACTTACAATACAACGATCTATTATGAAGACATTTTTAATAATGGTTTTTATTTGAGTATCCGACTTTGGATTCAACAGTCTGGAGTTACAGTCATTGAGTATGATGATTCTAAGGAACCTGAATGGCGTGACTTTTCAAGTGTTGTTTCTAGAGAAGTAGAGTCTCATGGATATTTTGAGATGTTAAAGTTAGAAAAAACGTTGCAGCAAAATGATTCAAATCCCGATAAATATTCCTGATTATAGGTATAAATTTATTTAAAGAAAATCCAGTAATAAAAGTTAGTCAATAACAAGACGTTTTAATTGAATTTAATCAAACGCCTTCTGAAAATACAAGAACTTATTCATTTCTGTTTTTATATAAACTTTTTAGTTGTATTTTCAGTTCCTTTTTACATAGTTAAATGATGAATATTTTGTTGTTATAGTTATAGCGTATAATGTACTTTAACATTAGTTTACATAAGTTTACATAATCTTTCGAAGCGGCTTAAACCTTGATATGATAGGGTTGAGCCGTTTTTTGATTTTTGTTGTTGACAGGGAAAGTGCGAATAACTTGAAATCAATACAGGTAACTTTCAATCAAGAGATTAATGAAGATACAATTGATAATGTTACAGCAACTGATGCTTCAGGTAATGATGTAGCGACTACTAACTACCTATCAGAAGACGGTGAAACAATTACATTAGTTAAAAACTCAGCTAGCTTCAACCAGCATGACAAAGTTACGGTAACTGTAGACGGCGTAGAAAACACTGATGGTGATGCAGTTGAATATGAAGAAGTAGTTACAGTAACAGATGTTAAGGCTCCAGAAGTAGTGAGCGCTACAGCAACTTCTTCTAAAACTATTGATGTTTACTTCAGTGAACCAGTTGATTTGACTGAAGAGCAAAAAGTTTGGTCAGACGTATTTGAACTTGATGGTGTTGACCTGTTCGCTGACTTAACAAACCATCCTGAAGATAATAAGATCACATTAAATTTATCAAGCAGTATGGATGTTGGAGCACATATATTAGTTGTTAAAGATACAATTAAAGACTATGGTACATTCCCAGTTTCTGAGAAGGAATTAGGAATTGATGTTGCTGAAGATTCAGAAGCTCCTTATATCTCTTCTGCAGAATTAAGAGCTCCTGGTACTGTTAGAGTAGTATTCAGTGAACCAGTTGTTGAATCGTCAATTGCAACTTCTTCAAATGACTTTACAGTTAAAGCAGCTGGTCAAAGTGCTACTCAAATCAGCTCAGTAACCAAGGTTAATAGCACAACATTTGATTTAGACCTTGTTACTGCATTAGACGCAGGTGCTATTGTTAATACTGAAATCACTTATAAAGGTGTTACAGATCTAGAGGGTAATGATGTTGAAGACGCATTATCATATGAATTTGTTGCACCAAATGATACAGATGAACCTACTGCATCTGTTACAAAAGTAGAGAATGGAAATGTTTATGTACAATTCTCAGAGCCTGTTGATTCTACAGCAGTAACAAACGCTTTTGAACTATACGATAGTAACGATACTAAAGTACGTGCAACTGGTGATATCTCAGCTTCAGCAGATCCTGATGTAGAAAATGGATATATTTTATCTCCAAATTCTAAAGCTGACTTAGATGGTAATTATACATTAAAATTACTAGATGACGTAGTAAGCGATACTTCTATCCGTTCAAACTTTGCAAGTGGAGATACATTTGCAGTGACATTTGAAGATACTAAAGCACCAGGAATTGTTAACTCTGAATTAACTGGTGAACTTAAAACAAATGATGACAGTGAATATACTGCATTAGAATTGAAAGTTCCATTTAATGATAAAATGGACGCTGAAACTGCAACAGACTTAGACAACTACATTCTTAATAACGGAACTGGAACAGATATCATTCTAAGTAATGTAACTGGTGCTGAAGCAACGTTATCTGCAGATGGTACTTTTGTTACAGTAAATGTTCCATCAACTGAGAGCACACTATCTACAACTAAACTAGTTGTAAATAGTCAGGACTTCACACCTGCTGATTTAACAGCTACAAACTATGACTTAAAAGTATTAGGTGTAAATGACGATGCAGGTAACACACTAGTTGCTTCTGACATCAATTCAGCTAAAACAGTTAACGAATTTGATGCAAGTTCACTAACATTAACATCAGCTGAAGTAACTGGAAAGCGTACTGTTGTAATCTCTAGTAATACTGCATTCAAATCAATTAAAGCTAACCAAATTAGATTTGTTGAAAGAGCATCTGGTACTGATGTAGCTCAAGAAATCTTGGTAGCAGGTGTAACATTCAGTGATGATATGAAGAAAGCTACATTATCACTTAACACTGACCTTAAGGCAGATGGTACAGGCGATACTGATGAAAGTGATGGTTACAATAGTTTAGACCTTGTTACTATTTCTGACGATGCAATTGTTGATAGCATGAGTCGTTATGTAGCTAATGGTTCACTAACTGACTCAAACACATTTGATAACACTGGTGCAGTTGCTACAAATGTAACTGATGCTATTAATCCTTCAGTATCTGTAACATCAGAAACTGCTACTGACTTAACACTATCTTTCTCTGAAGAAGTTAACGCAACATCTACTGCTGAATTGGCATCTGATATTATCATCAGAGATGAAGACGGCACAATCGTACCATTAGACTTCAGTGGTGGTGCTTCTGACAACACTGAATTCAGTAATAGTGATGCAGATGATGAGTCTGGATTTACTTCACTTACAATCTCTGATCTAACTTCTGGTGAAGAGTACACGGTAGAAGTAATCTCAAGATACATTGAGGATGCTAATACTAATGGTCTTGATGCTTTAACTGAAACGTAGAATAATTGATTAAATATCATTAATATAGAAAAGGTGCCAGTCACTTTCCTGCTATATGTCAAATGACTGATTAAAACCCTGTGAGTCTAAAATACTCGCAGGGTTTTATTTCTGTGTACGCAACATTTGCGCAGACTAAAGATAAGGTGCTTTTCTTTTTAATTGATATTTTTGCTTTAACCTACTGGTTCATATTAGTAAATAAGTTGTAAGGGATTAATTATCCCCGTTGGCTGTTGATGTTTCAATTGTTGAAAAGTAGAACGAACCTAGCAAATATATACTCCTGAGAAAGAAAAGGAATGATGATTCCTATTACGATTGCTAAGACCCATATTGGAAGTAAAGACCAACCATTTTAGGTGAAGCGGTTGATGCTGACATTATCTCACGTTACACATTTGAAGTTGATGGTAATAAAGTAACTTCTGTTGGTGATAATGCCGATGATGAAACTATAACATTTTCCTTAGAAGATAATATTGATACAGATGATACTCCAGATGTATCTCAAGTACTAGATCTAGAAGATATTAGAAGCAATGTACTTGAAGCAGATAATGATGTTCTATCAATGATTGATAATTTAGCTACAGAATCCTCAAGTGCTTAAATTTGGGATAAGAATCCATTATCAAGCTTTTTTCAAAATGGATTCTTTTTGATGCAGGCTTGTGAGGAATTTTTGGTCAAACTTTATTTTAAAGCAACACGACTAACATTGCTAATCACATATCTTATCTTTAAAGCAGGGGAGGCTGCTAAAATTATACTTCCTTTATGGTTTAGATCTCCTACTACTGTTAACATAGCCTTCAGGGGATCAATCTATGCTAACACATTCAACACTTGCATAAAAAGAACACATATCGTAACAGATAATGTTGTTTCTAGGCAATTGTGAATAATTTACTTATAACACCCCTTCAAAGAACATGCGTTCTCGTCATACACAACGCAATATTATTTGTATACTGGTTTTTTTATCCTTTGAAAATATAGTTTAATTTGTTTTTTTTTACATTAAATGGTTTAAAAGTTATATATAATATGGTACTATTGAATTGTATAAATAGAAAATTTTTCTATTTGAAAAGGTAGGTGAATAAATAATGCGAAAAAGTAATGGACTCAGCATCCAACGAGCATTAGGTCACTATTTAGTAAGGACTATATTTTCTAAACTTTCTTTAACACCAAGATATAGCACTTACAAACTTATTAGTATATCTTACATAGTTTAAAGGAGGAACTGTAATGAAAAAGATTATTTTATTATCGATGTGTATGTTAGTTTTACCATTTAGCTCAGTGCTAGCTTCAAACGAAGAAAATACACAAAAAACTACGATTGATCAACTTAAAGATAAAGGGATAAACATTCCTGAAAATAGTTTACTATTTAGAGATGATATTTCTGAAACGCGAAAAAATATTATGCGTGAGGAAAGTAAATTAATCAATGACTACCTAAATGAAATGTATGATGCACGAGCTAAAGCAAGAGTTATTGATAATAGGCTAAAAGACGAGAGAGATGAGTTAATGAAAAGTGAAATTGCTACTCTTGAAGCAGAAAGAAATCAACTGTTTAATAAATTCACTAACATGAGTCGTAACTTTAGTTACAATTTAGGATTTGAAGAAGTGACTACTTCTTCTGAAGATAGTACGATGTCTATAGCTGATACGCATTCTGGAATGGTAGGGAAAAGTGTAAGCAAAATTTATTATTCTAGCGACTCCAATGCTTATGTAGCATGGGGAGACTTCGCGTGGATAGATAATCAATGGATGAATGATCTTCCAGGTACACGGTATGGTTATGATATTGGAGGTTATGATGGCTTTTATATAGGGATAGAAGAAGACATTGATCCTGTTTCAGCATACTTTAGAACTACCTCTAATGAAGGTAATTCAACTAATTGGTCATGTGATTTATGTGCTGGTGATAGAGATTGGACTCCAAATGGGTGGCATATCAAATGGCAAGATAGTTTTGAGCCTTATCCAAGTGAGTACAACACAGATTCAGGGTATGGACACATATATTTTACGTTTGACAATAGTCCATTAGGAGAGAACATTACCAGTTACATGGGATATGGTCACACATGGGAAAATACAAGTATTTCCAGTATATCGGTTGGACCCTATAGTGGTGGCTTTAGTTGGCATAATCAAGGGGAGAATTGGGATGATGAGGTCTTCGAGAATACCCAATATTAGGAAATATAAAAATGGCCTAATAGGGACTCTTTTCCTATTATAACCTTTTTTACTGTAGCCAAGTGGTAAAAAGTCAAGAGGTGGGGGAACAATCCCCTAAAAAAGTTCTGTCTCTATTATTGTCCTATAGGCACGTCTGAAAGTCTATCAAAAAAATGGCGCAGGATGGGGCTTTCCCCATCCTGCGCCATTTCACCTATTTAATTTTTAGCATTTTTAATAAGTAGTATGAGACATCTTAACTGCGACTTACAAAGGAAAATATTTTGTTAAATTCATTGTCACGCCTCCCTATTCACAGTAAAATACGAAGAGGGCATTCAATGAGATCCGGATCCAATTGGAAATTCCTCTAAGAAGAGCTCTTAAACATATCATACGAGGAGGGATATTATTTCTAAAAAAAGTATAGTATTCTTATTCATTACGATTATAATGGTTTTAGTTATAGTCTTATTTGTTCGCGAAACGAATTCTTCCGAAGGAAACGTTATAAAAAATATAAACGCTGTTATAACACCTAAGATATTAAAGCCTGCCACCGTATTATATGAAGAAGAACAAACCTTGGTAATTGGAAAGAATGTACACAACAGCTTTCTTATTCATCATGTTAGTGATAACGGGAAGGAAATTTTAAGCTCTACCTCAATACCAAAAAACGATTCAGATATGAGTATATCATATGGAGACTTCACCGGTGATCAAAGAATTCTCGCAGGAATCATATACAATCCACATATTCATGAGGTTAAAATAGAAGGCTTACCAAATGAGAATACTCGATATGCCATCATAGACGGAAAGAAGTTATTTATTAATATTACGGATGGACGACTTACCAATGACAATCTGCAAATTAAGGTGCTTGGTCTATCTGCAGATGGAGAAATTCTTTATGAGGACTTTTGAGACCACATCATTATAAAAATAACCAGCTAAACTTCGTATAAAGGCTATTCACCACAATTCTATAAAATATGCCCAACGGCATAAACAAATCTCTGTTTCTCCCAAGACATTTGTAACTACATGTTCAGTGGTAGAACAAAGAAACACAAAAACCTAAGAGCGATTAATAAAAATGTACTAAGTTATGTCATGAAAAATTTTAATCTAAACCGAAAGATTGAGTATTGCCTAGTTCAATACCTGTTACGGCACATTTTCCATATTGGGCAATAAACTTGCTAATGCGGTTTGACACACATCAACAAGCACAAGATTTTTTAATTGCAGCTGGCGGGTCAGAAAGTGACCCTCACCGTCTCGATGGAAATGATAATGATGGGTTAGCCTGTGAAAGTTTACCTTAGATGTAAGACAGTCCTCAAGGATTGTCTTTTTTTATTGCATGTTATACTTGGTTTAATCTATGTTAGGAACAAATGTTCTGTTCGAGAAGGATTGGGATGAAAGCTAACAAGCGAATTTATTCTTCCATTTTATAAATGAGTTAAATAATCAATTATCTATTATATTAACTTCTATCAAGAGGACAAGTGATTGATAAGTAGCATGATGATTTTAGGCAAGGTCGTCCAAGAAAGATAGTAAGAAACAAATTAAACATGCGCTTATGTTGAAGAAAAGTTATTCTTATAAGCAAGTGGAAGAAATGACTGGAATTAACGCGGATAAGGGCTAAAATATAATGAATTTAAGCTAATTTATATATATGGTAAAATAGTAATAGTCACAATTTACTTTTTAGGGATGGGATAAAATGGTGAATATCAAACAAGTTTTCAATGATATTAAGAGCACAAAAAAATTACCCATAATGTTTGTTGGGTCTGGCATAAGTAAAAGATATACAACCAATGATTATGATTGGAAAGAATTACTTATTAAGTGTATAAGTCAATATGATTCAAACCCTGAAAGAAAGTACAAATGGTACCATCACCCTTGCCATTCCTAATTTCTTAGCAATCTTACTTTTTGAAAACCCTAATTCTCTTAGTTGAGAAATTTGGTTATACATTCTCCACTTTTCCACCTTTGTTTCCTCCACATACGATAATAATTCTACCTATCTATCATATATGGAAGGAGTAATGTTTTGGGCGAAAAGTGTTCAATTTTATTGAGCAATAATTGACTATTTTAGTTTAGCAGTTACATGGAAATCCATGCGAGTTAAGTGCTATAGCAGTAATAAAGATAATCACCATAAAAAGGGCAAAATATGGATCTGCGATGAATGGAAAGATGACCCTGTAGCTTTTGTGAATTGGGCTAAAGAAAATGGTTATAAAGAAGGTTTACAATTAGTTAGGAAAGACAAGGAAGAGGGGTATTACCCCGAAAACTGCGCTTTTCTTAAAATAGAAGAGGCAAATAAAACGCATGGAATGAGGCGGACAAGATTATATAACATTTGGACTCAAATGCTCCAAAGATGCAAGAATCAAACCCTTGATCACTATGATAGATATGGTGGAAGAGGGATAACAGTATGTGATGAATGGGGAGATTTTGAGGTTTTTGCAAAATGGGCAAAGGAAAATGGCTATAAAGATGGTTTAACAATTGATCGCATAGATGTAGATGGTAATTACGAACCGAAAAACTGTAAATGGAGTACAAACCTAGAACAAGCAAGAAACAAAAGGACAAGTCGATATATAACAATTAATGGAGAAGCTAAAACAGTAGCTAAATGGGCGGAAATAAGCGGATTACCATATAAGACACTACAAAGAAGGCTTTATACCGGATGTAAAGAAGAAGATTTGTTAGCTCCAGTAGGAACAATATATGAGCATAAATTCCTTATTGAAATAAATGGTGTAACAAAAACAATCAATGCTTGGGCAAAAGAAGCTGGGTTACCTTTCTCTACTGTTAAAAGAAGATATCAAAGAGGTGTTAGAGGGGAAGATTTGATTAAAAAAGGAAGATTAACTAATAACAATAATAATCAATTATCTTTTGATTTTGATTGCTAATGTCCACTTCAGCGTATAATACGCAAAAGTGGGCATTTTTATGTGGGAGATAAAAGTGTAGGGGATATATTTCGGAACCAAGGAGCGGGTGACAATGGTTAATCCCAATAGCCCGTTTATGGAACAACAGGTGACATTATTACTGAAGGTTTATAAAGACGGGAATCCCTTTTGTTACAATATCAATCTATGATGAAAATATCATCGCAAAATCTGACAAAATACAGGTGATTTGGGAAGATAGCCATCAATCAACTGAGTAAATAAATAATAAAACAAATTTTATAATTCCGTATAACTCAAGTGAAGGTAATATAAATGAGAATTTATCTAGAACCACATCAGAAATACTTTTTTTGAATCAAAAAGGTGAGGTAATTTACTCATTAGATTAATAATAAATTACTTTTTTAATTTCTTAACAACGATACCTAAAAGTTAGGTAAGCTCCAATCAATGAACCAATTTGCAAGACACTGGATGCCTGCTATCCGAGACACTTCCGAATGACAGTGATTAATCCTGAAGGTTATTTGATAAAATGAATATAAGGCAGGAGCACTGAAGATTTCATATCTTTGGCGCTTTTTTACGGAGGTGGTGTCATGACTAAAAGGGTTACTATTAATGATATGCGACTATTAGCATTATCTAAAGGAGGTAAATGCATATCAACGAAATATGTGAACGGTAACACGGAATTGGAATGTATAAAAGGGCATAGGTGGTTTGCTAAACCCTCAAAAGTTAAGCGTGGAAATTGGTGTGAAAAATGTGCGAGTAATACCGATAAAAATATAGAGGATATGCATAAACTAGCTGAACAGTACGGAGGAAAATGTATTTCTGCGGTATATATTAATAATCATTCATCTCTTTAATGGATTTGTGATATACGCCATCATTTTATTGCTTCGTATTCAGAAATTAAAGAATTAATAAGTAATGGCTGCTTTTGTTCCAAATGCTATCATATAGTAAAAACGCAAAAGAAACCTCGAGGAAATGAGGAAAATCGCAGAATCAAGAGGTGGCCAATTTCTATCTAATAAATACCTTCATGCGCATGAAGTTTTGATTTGGGAATGCGCTAAAGGGCATACATTTCAGTAAGCTCCAAAGCACGATTATGCCTAACCAAAAATTCTTCAAAGGTTTTTAAATCGTAAGAGTACCCGTTAACCGTATTTTCTGAATAATTCTTTTCGATAGCTAAATACATTAAAAAATCATCGACTGCATGTTTAACATTCATAAATAAACACCTCCGGAAGTTTAAACGAAATAAAATAACTGGTTGAAAAAGAGATAATTATCGTTCATAATTTGATAATTGGTTCAAACGAAAAATTATGATCAACTTGAGGATAGAAGTTCCTAATAGTAGTTATTATGGGAACTTGAGGAGGTAAAGCTTATAAATTCGGGGAAATCATTTAGTTAACATAATATATATTATCAGAAGTCATTGTAGAAAATACCTCAATATCTCAAAAAGCTAGTATACTTGAGATATTGAGATAGAAAATTAATTTTTATCTTCATACATGTCATGTATTTGATCTAAATCCTTAATTGCTGGACCTTCAATTACTCTTCCTTTATAAGTAAATCGTGATCCATGGCACGGACAATCCCATGATTTTTCTGTATCATTCCAATTTAATTCACATCCAAGATGCGTACATGTTGTATCAACAGCATGCAATTCATCATTTTCATCCTTATATATACCAATATTTTGACCGTTTTGTTTCTTTTTAATGGCTGATCCTCTTTGTAATGTTTTGTTCCTGTCATTTGTTGTCAGTTTTCCTTGTATAAACTTACTTGCAACATTTGTATTAATACTTGTAAATTTCTTTAAATCTGGATCGGCGTGGAATCTCGTTGGCTGATATAATGCTGTATATGGATTATCTTTTTCTAAGATGAGATCACTTAAAAGTTTTGCTGCAACTGTACTGTTTGTCATTCCCCATTTCCTGTAACCGGTCGCAACTAATATTTCTGGACGATCCTTATTTAACCTTCCGATATATGGTATTTTATCCAATGTTGTGTAATCTTGAGCAGACCATTCATAGTGAAACTGTGATGGTTCTAGATGTTTCTTCGCAAAATCTTTTAAAATTTTGTAAGGCGTATCGCTGTTTTTATATTGCCCTGTTTTATGAGCTTCACCAGCTAGTAACCATATCGGCTGATTATTATGTTTAATAGTACGTAATGATCGCTTAGGCTGGTCGATATCAAGGTACATACCCCCAGGAAATTCTTGCTCCGAGGTAAAACTGACAATATAAGATCTGCTTGGATACATACGAGCACTATAAAAAGCAGTACCCTCATAAAATGGAAAGTGGGATGCAATTACCACATGGTTACTAACAATATTACATTGTACTTGCTGTTCATTTATTGTTCTCACAATAGAATGTGCTCCATTTTCAATATCTGTTGCAACCGTATTTTGATAAATTTCTCCGCCATTTTTTTTAATTTCATCTACAAGTGTTTTCAAGTAATAAATAGGATGAAACTGTGCTTGTTGTTTCATTTTTAAAGCATATTTAGCTGGAATAGAAAATGGAATTCGGTCCATCTCCTCTCCTTTTATCCCTAACTTTTGATATGCTTTATATTCTTTTTCTAATTTGTCTCTATTTTTTTCATTATTTGTATATAATATCGCGTCTTGTTCTTCCAATTGGCAATCGATGTCATGATCTTGAACTAGTGATTGAATTAATTCTATTGCATCTATTTGACTTCTATAATATTGTAGAGCTTTTTCTTCACCAAAATGTTGAATAAATTCATCGTAGATTATACCATGCTGTGCTGTTACTTTAGCAGTTGTATTACCAGTTGTTCCATTTGCTACTTTATCCCTATCTATAACTATTACTTTTACACCCTTTTTTGCTAATAAATAGGCAGTGGTTATACCAGTAATACCTGCTCCAACTATTGTAACCTCCGTTTTTTTATTCTCTTGTAGTGAAGGAAACTCATCCAATATTTGATCGACTTGCCATAATGGTACATGTTGAAATTCCACTAATAATCCCCTTCCATTTAAGACATATATTTTCATTGTCTCCAAATAGAAAGGGATTATGTATCATAGATAACCAGGTATTCCTGCTTCTGATTTAGCCTTTTTCACACCATCGATAATGGCTTCTTCTACAACTTTTGGAGCTAATACAGCTAATACATTTATGTCTATTTTGATATTTCCTGAAGACATGGTAAAAATAGTGTCTCCGTCTAAAAACGTGTGAGAAGGCCGTACTATTCGTGCTATCCCATCTTGACCAATAGATGCAATTTTTTTGGCTTGTGCTTTCGTCAACGATGCATTGGTCATAATGGTTCCAATTGTCGTATTTTCCAATTGACTAGGTTTAAGTATAGAGTGAAGTATTTTATTCTCTGTGTTTAAAAATTTCTGATTCTTTTGGTCATATAAACCTGCTAAAACTTGATTGGATGCAGGTTCCATAATATCTCCAAATGCATTCACAGCTACTACTGCAGCAATATAAAAATCACCAATTTGATAACCTGCAAATCCAACACCTGTTTTCATCATATAATCAGTTCCTAACAACTTTCCTACTGTTGCTCCAGTTCCTGCGCCAATATTTCCAAAAGATAGCCTATTGCCATAAGCATTTTCACACGCATGATAACCCATATTTTTATCAGGACGTACATGAGCATCACCTATCATGAAATCAAAAAGAATAGCACCTGGTACAATTGGTACCTTTGCCATTGTCGTGTCATAACCAATCCTCTTTTCTTCTAAATAAGCCATAATTCCTGCTCCTACTTCTAATCCATATGCACTTCCACCCGATAAAAACGTTGCATGAACACGCTCTATTGTATTTTCTGGCTTCAATAGATCTGTTTCCCTTGTACCTGGTGCGCCGCCTCTTACATCAACCCCTGTTACAGCACCATTTTCACATAATATAACTGTACATCCTGTCAGGCCACGAAAACTTTGAGCATTTCCTATTTTGAAATCCTTTAACTCGTGTGGTTCTATAGATTTCATCATTTATACTCCCTTTCATCAAGATGTTTTGAACTCTATGACAGATTTGATATGATCAACATAAAAGAGGTGATCTAATTGAAAGCCATACATGTAATTGTAACTGGACGTGTTCAAGGTGTTGGATTTCGTTATTTTACACAACATACAGCAATAGAATACAATGTTACAGGCTGGGTCAAAAACAAAGATGATGGATCCGTGGAGTTAGTAGCTAAAGGCGCAGAATCTGACGTAACCAAGTTTTTAGCTAACATCGAAGAAGGACCTTCCCTTTTTGCTAAAGTGAAAGATGTGCACATCAAAGAATTAAACGATCCTCAAGATTTTCAGTCCTTTGAAATCATTTATTAATGTATATAGGTATATAAAAAAAGCCACTATTAATAGTGGCTTTTTTAGCTTTCTTCAAAAAATTTACGGTTTAAAGAAATATATTCATGTTCTTCATCTGGTACTTCATCTTCCATATAAATAGCTTCAACTGGACAAACAGCTTCACAAGCACCACAATCAATACAGATATCAGGATCAATATAGAACATATCTTTCCCTTCTTCTATACAATCTACAGGGCAAACTTCTACACACTCACCTGCTTTTTCTTCTTTACATGGTGATGTAATGACAAATGCCAAGACTGTCCCCTCCTTTTATAAATTCAACGTTTATGTATCTACATAAATACATGCTTTCATTAAAAAAAGTACGATTATCATTATAACGCATTTAAAAAAATTTTCAAATATTATCACAAAAAGAAGTTTTTTGGAGAACATTTAAACATTGCTGTCTTCCCAAATTCTTTCTGTTACAAATTCTCCACCAATACGTTCAATTAAGTATACATCTGGATTAGTTAGAGATTTCCATTCTTGGAATCCGAAATCGACATTAAATTTTTTCAGCATCAAAGCCAACAAGTTACCATGAGTAACAATCAGAATATTTTCATTGTCTTTGTCTGCAAGACACTCTGATAGTACATTGTCTGCACGATGAAAAGCATCATTCGATGATTCTCCCCCAGGCAGCCTCAGATGATAATCATGAAAAGATTCCTCTAACATATCCATCCAATCATCCATTGGTTGTTCGCTCAATAAACGTTCTTTCAGACGATCATCTATTTCTAATTCAATACTAGCTTTCAGAGCAAAAGGTTTAATACTTTCACGCGCTCTTAAATGAGGGCTAGTTAATATTCTATCAATAGAATAACTTAAGGATGTTAACATATGAGAAAGTTGATACGCTTGTTGGTTTCCTTTTTTAGACAAAGGGGAATCTTTATGTTGTGCTAATGCATGGCAATGCCGGATCAACAAAATTCTTTTCATATTATCAGCTCCTAAGGAGAATCTTTGAAAAATCTATAATAACATAGTAAGCTATTAATGAATCTTTCCCTTATTCATCTATTTTTAAACTTATACTTCTTCAAAATATTCTTTTTTAAACCCAGCGATACGATTTGTATTATCTATTACAAAATAGAATTCTTCTGTTTCATTTTTTACATTGTATGTTTTTCCTTCAGTTAACACATTATTTACTTTATATTTCTTTGCTTTGGTATGCATACATTTTATTTGCTTTATTGTTGTATTTTGTTCCCAATTTTGATGAATCATAAAAGAACCTCCTTCTCTCCTTATCATAAACATTTAAATAAGAGAATACAAGTATCGCATTTTAGTTTACATAATAATATTATTGTTCACTTTTTATCAGACCATACTTTTTCAATATAATTGGCAGTAATAATATGATAAATAACATTCGAAACAATTGTAATGAACCTACAATAGCAGGGTCTGCTTCTACCTCATTTGCTGTAATAGCCATTTCTACTAATCCACCGGGGGCTAAACTTAAAATGGCAGTTGCTGCCGTTAATTCTGAAAAATAAGAAAAGATATATCCAAATACGATAGACAGTAAAATGATGAAGCAGGAAAACACAATAAAAAGCCAAGTTATCTTTCCTGCTATTTTTAAATCATGGAGTTTTATCGATAAACCTAAATGAATGCCAATGGTTAATTGTGCAAAATGATACAAAGATGGATGTACATCGATAATTGGAAAATCTATTATATATATTAAAGCTATGATAAACATTGGTATCAAAACAAATGATGCTGGCACTTTGTTTCGAAAAAGGTAGGCAATCCAAATTGTAACGAAATAAATAAGCACTGTCCACCAAGGGCCTGATAGGGTATTGGAAGTATGAATTTCTTGGATAGTCTCACTTTTTGCAAATAATATAGTGGCTAAAAATGGAACAATAAAGATCACAGTTAACAAGCGAATAGTATGAAAGATAGCCACTAAACCTGTGTTGGCATTATATGAATCACTCATCGCTACCATTACTGATAATCCACCTGGTACACTGCCTAACACACTTGTCGATGTTTTTATAGAAGAATATTTAGATAAAAGCATCCCACTTATTATACAAATACCAATTATCAAAAATGTAAAAAAGAGAAATGGAATGAAATACGGAATAACTTTACCCAAAGTGGATGCTGTAAAAGTTGCACCAATTTGTACCCCGGTAATGACAAAGCTTACATTTTTAAGAGCAGGATGCAATACCATATCCAATTTTGTAAATATTTGGATGAACATAACAACTAATAACGGCCCTAAAATCCAAGCCAAAGGAATATACAGCACTAAAAAAATAAATGCAACAATACATGACACACTATATAAGATAAAATAATTTTTAAAAGGGAAATACATGTATGTGAACACCTACTAAACAAGATTCAAAAGACGAATTTGTACAAGGAAAGCTTCCCAGCAAGACTCGCTTGAAATGGGAAGCTATAAATTAATGAAAAAGAGATAAGTATTCTTCTAAACCTTCTTCCTTTAGTTTATGTTTTGGAACAAACCTCAATGCTGCTGAATTGATACAATACCTCATTCCTCCTTTATCTATAGGGCCATCGTCAAATACATGACCTAAGTGAGAATCAGCATCTTCACTGCGAACTTCAATTCTTCTCATACCATGAGAAGTGTCTAGATTTTCCTTTAAAGATTGACGATCCAAAGGTTTTGTGAAGCTTGGCCACCCGCAACCTGCATCATATTGATCTAATGATGAAAATAAAGGTTCACCACTCACAATATCTACATAAACACCTTCTTCTTGATTATCCCAGTATTCATTATGAAACGGTTGCTCTGTTCCATTCTCTTGTGTGACAAAATATTGAGTGGCTGTTAGTTTATCTTTCAACTCTTCTTTTGTATATTGTTTTTTCCAATGTTGTTTTATAAAATCTGCACGACCTGATCCTTTTTTATAGAGTTGATAATGAAAACTTTGCTTTTTATAATAATCTTGATGTTCATTTTCAGCAGGATAAAAAGGCTTAGCAGGCAATATATCTGTTGCGATCGGCTTAGTGAATTTCCCACTATTTTCTAGTTCTTTCTTGGATGCTTGAGCATGTTCACGTTGCGTTTCGTTTAAGTAATAAATAGCCGTTTTATATGACTCTCCCCTATCATTAAATTGGCCACCTGAATCAGTAGGATCGATTTGTTGCCAAAAAATATCTAATAATTTACTGTACGGAAAAACATTCGGATCAAATGTGATTTCCACCGCTTCCCGATGACCAGTTGTATTTGTACAAACTTCTTTATAGGTAGGGTTAGGTTTATCACCACCTGTATAACCTGATAAAACTTTCTGGATGCCTGGTTTTTTATCAAATGGTTCCACCATACACCAAAAGCAGCCACCTGCAAAAATTGCTTTTTCGTAAGTTACTTCATCCATGAAAAAGCCTCCTAATTATATGAGATTTTAATTTTATTCTGATTGCTTAATTTGAAAAATGCAAGCGGTCTGCCTTTCATGTTGTATTAAATAAACAGCTTGGGCTGTGATGCACCTGAGTTTTTCGAAACAGTTGAACTTTCACCTTCATCAAATTCTGTTGTCTCTAGATCATCTATATCGTCTAATTCCTCATCTAATATATCAACGTCTGTTTCTTTTCCATCATTCACATTATCCTCATCTTCATCTTGTTCCTCGTCATCATCCATCTCATTTAATGCTTTCATCATACTCATTAATTTTGGTGCATTTTTTATCATCGGTCCATATTCTTTTATAAGTGGTGTAGCAGATTGTGCTACTCGTAATACTTGTTGCACATTATTTAACGCACCCATTATATTGCTCCCTCCGCTACCGCTTGCTATATTAGAAGAAGCAGATGGTAACAATCTTTGAATAATTCCCTGTAATCCACTTGAAGGCATTGCCTGATTACCCAAAGGAACTCGAGTTGGCAAAAACGGAGGTCCGGATTGCTGTGGTGGTATAAAAGGTCCTTGACTCGGTGGTTGAAACATGGAAATCCCCTTTCTTTACGACTTTATATATAATATATGTAACCTGCTATAGAAGTGTATAGGCAAAATGGCAGCAGGCAATATTTCCGTTAATATTTCCTGGGAAAGCGCATGTTTTGACATTTCCGATTTATATCTTGTAGAACCTTGGCAGGTAATCTGTGATTTCGTCTTATTCTATCGAAAAGCTTGCGGTTGAACCTTCATGTGAAGTCTGAATAATAAGTTTCGCTTTTATTTCTTCTTTTAATTGTTGAACATGTGAAATAACCCCTATCACTCGATGGTCCTGCTGCAATTCTTTTAAACACTGAATCGCTTGCTCAAGTGAGATCTCATCTAAAGTTCCAAAGCCTTCATCTATAAATAATGTATCTAATTGAATCCCGCCAGCATGTGCCTGTATAATATCAGCCATTCCCAAAGCAAGGCTCAAAGCAGCTTTAAAACCTTCTCCTCCAGATAATGTCTTAACAGATCGCTTTTTACCTGTATAATGATCTAACACTTCTAAATCTAATCCACTTTGTGCTCCTCTTTTTGCTATTTCTTCACTTCTTACTAATTGATATCGATGATCCGTCATCTTATCAAATCGTAGATTAGCTTGTAATAATATTTCGTCTAAAAACGTAGATAACACAAAACGTTCAAAAGATAATCTAGCAGCATTGTCCCCACGAGCTAAAGCAGCTAATTCACCAATATGATAATATTTTTCATTTAAGTCCTGTAATTCTCTATCCAAAGCCTTAATACTTTGTAATGCATTTTTTATTTGTTTGATATCACTGTATATTGCTTGTATGCGCTTCGTTGTATTCGTTTTATCATGCTCTAATGTTTCAATTTGTTGTTCAATAGAAGTTAAATTCGGCTTACTTACTCCTTCCACTTTTTCCTTTAATTCTATTATTCTTTGTCGTACAAATTGAAGTTGTTGATCATATGATTTAATCTCTATTTCCATTTGCTCTTGTTCTTCATTACTCTTTAGTGCATTATGATAATCATCCAATGAAGAAAAATGGTGTTTTTTCAAGGATTCAAACAAATGATCTTTTTGATGATGGTACCGTTTAGATAGTTGTTCACTAAAATGATCTGCTTGCTCGTATCGAGTATAGGAATTGTTCATTTCGTTATATTGATATTCATATTGTTTTTGTATCTCAGTCCACCTTTGTATCATCTGTTGATAATGTTTCTCTTGTTTGATAACTTGTTGTTGAAACTTATCAACAGAAATATTGTAATTAGGTAATGTTTCTTGCAAAGCTGACAACTTGATTTGATACTGTTGAGAGTCTTTTAATTTCTTTTCGTACTGTTTTTTCATTTCTTTAAAGTTTAACTTTTTATTTTCCAGTTGTTGAAGTAACTTATCTGTTTCTTCTACTTTTACTGTTAACTCATTTAACTCCTTTTGTTTCTGGTTGTAATTAGATTGTAATTCCGTAAGGTGTAAGTTGATCTCATGATTGTATTTAGCAATTTGATCGAGTGGCATATTCTTGTCATAACTAGATATGGAATGACGCAGGTGTTCTACTAGTTCTGCCTTGGCTTCCCCTTTTTCTTTTACTTGTAACAGTTGAAACTCCAAATTTTTAAATTCTTCTTCCATTTCTAGCTTATTGCTTCGTTCTTTTTCAACTGTCTGCTCAGTAACTATATCAGAAAGGAGCTGTACTTTATTAGGATGTTCTGTTGAACCACAAACAGGGCAAGGGGTCCCATCTGTTAATTGATGAGCCAGTTCTTTTGCTAATTGAGTCTTTCGTTTTTCTTCTACCTGCTGCAATTCTTCAGATTGCTCTAATACTTTTTGTTTTAGCTTTTGAGATACGTTGTATAGCTGTTTGTAATCCTTTCGGTATATCATTAATTGTTGGTACTCTTTTGATACTTCTTGTAGCACTTTTTGATCTTGTATTTTTTTTTCGATTTGATAATGCAGCTCTTGTAAATGTTGCTGCTTCTGATAAATCAGTTCTTTTTGTTTGAAATTTTCCTCTTTCTTTTTTTCTAAAGATACGATTTCGTTATCGATCTGGGTTATAGTTGATTCTTGTTTTTCAATCGCTTCCGTCATCTTATCTAGTTGTCTCTTAAGTTCATGGTATTCCTGTAATTTTTGGAGAGTATCACGTTGTTGCTCTACTATTTTTCGTAATTGTTCCCGCTCTTGTTCTTTATCCTTTTCATTCAGATATTCTATTTCTATGGTGGTAAATTTCTCTTTTTGTTGCGTAAATGTAGATTTTAAATTTAATGCAACAGCTTCTTGATCCTTCCACTCTTTTTCTCGATCAAGCATTTGTTTTTCAATTGGATATATTTTATCTGCTTGATAAGCTAGCTGAATCATAGACTTTTTATTTTCAATATCTTTAGATTGCTCTAACAATTTCTCGTTGTCTATTTTTCTTTGTTCATACTCTTCAAACCAATCTAGTAATTGTTTACCTTTATAGTATTGTTCATATATATCTTTTAATTGACTCTCCAATTTTATAAGTTTAGCATCAACCGTTGCTTTTTCTCGCTCTAATTCCTCTACTTTTTTTTCAATTCCCTCTGTATCTATTGGATCCTGTTGCTTTATATCATCATCGTTACCATCTAGTACCTTTTCGATTTCTTGCTCTATTTTCCAACGAATTTGTTCCATTGATTCTTGTAAACTTTTCGAGTCACTTTTCATTTTTTCCGTTAAATCTTGATAAAAGTAAGTTCTAAAAATTTTTTGCAGTACGTCTTCTCTTTCACGACTGTTTTCAGAAATTAATTTTCGAAACTCTCCTTGTGGAATCATCATCATTTTTCGGAACTGTTCATAATCTAGTCCTATAAGTGCATGTATATTTTCATTTACTTCTTTTATTTTAGATTGAATCAGCTGCCAGTCTCCTTCGCTATTTTTAATGTAAAGGGAAGCACTTGCCGGTTCTTCCGTATATCCTTGTCCTCTAGCTTTCCTTTTCCATTGCTTAGGAGATCTGGTAATTTTGTATAATTTCTCATGTAGCATGAAAATAAAAGTGACAGTTGTTATTTCATCTGCTGATGCGAAATGACTTCGAAAAACATCCTGATCACGATCTGTACCGCTAGCCTTTCCGTATAAGCTATAACAAATGGCATCAAAGATAGTTGTCTTTCCAGCCCCTGTTGGACCAGTTATTAGAAAGATAGGTTCATTACCTAATTGATTAAAATCAATGACCTGTTTTTTTCGATATGGACCAAAAGCTTCGAGTTCCATTTGGATGGCGCGCATTTATAGCTCCCTCTCTTTCTTTATTAATGATTGAATACATTCTTTTACATATTCTGACCTTTGCTCAGGTATATGTTCCCCCTTCATTTCACGATAGAAGGCCTCAAATAATTGCTCATGGGTCATCTCCTGCTTTTGGCGAATCTGGTTTAACTCTTTTAAGGACTCGTGTACTCGATATTGTTTGCGATTCAGTCGTAATATATTTGGAAATAATTTTCTTAATTTAGATACAGGATCCATGAGTTGTCCATCATCTAGCAACTCTACTTGTAAATAGTCATCTGTACGTTCTATTACTTTTTCCTCAATAATATCTTGAAAATACCCCTCTACAACTTTCATATCTCTTTTAGGTATTAGATTTCTTTGATTAACATTACATAATCCTTTTTCATCCATATCGATGATGGTAATAGATTTTCTATGATTCGCCTCTGAAAAAGAGTATTTTAAAATCGATCCGCTATAACGTAGGGTTTCTTTGGCAATTTTTTGCGGACGATGTAAGTGTCCTAATGCTACGTAATCAAAATATGTAAATAATGAGGAATCAATATATGGGGTTCCTCCAACCATGGTTAAACGTTCTTCAGATTCTGATTCCATACCACCAGCAATAAATGCATGCGCAATTAAAATATGCCGTGTTTCCTTATCCATTTGTACTGAGATCTCATCTATGACTTTCTGCATAGCTTGTTGATGGCTTTCTATTTTTTCATCCGGGAAGGAAGCCTGTACATCCGAGGGCTCTAAATAAGGCACTAGATGAAAATAAATATCACCATATTCATCACGCATTTTAATTGGGGAAAAGGCTTGTTTGATCGAGGTTGCTAAATAAAATTGTTGAGAGCGAAACAATGATGTACCAAAACTTAAACGATCAGGACTATCATGGTTTCCTGAAATAGCGAGGACTGGTATTTGCATGTCCATGCATACAGTTGTTATCGTACGGTTCAATAGCTCTACCGCTTCTTTCGGTGGTATAGCTCTGTCATATAAATCTCCTGCAATAATAACAACATCCGGGGATTCTTCCATTATTATGTTAATAAGTTGCTGTAGGATAAAGTCTTGATCATCTGTCATATGAAGACCATGCACTAGTTTACCTAAATGCCAGTCAGCAGTATGTAGTATTTTCATCCTTTCACCCTTCCATTTCCAATATTTTTCTTTTATTATACACGAACATACAATCGGTGTCCACCACAAAACAGAACATACGTTTCGGTGTAATGGTATGATGAATGATCACAATAGTCTTTACTAACATTACTTCCATGTTTCAATGTATCCACTGCCATTCTCTATATCATGTTCATGTAGAAAGCCATGAGGTTTTAGACTCATGGCTTTACTTCTTCAATATATTGATCCCACATTTCATCAAAGGTTGATATTGCTTGAGGAAACGGGACATTCCATTCTAAATAATCACTTATTTCATCATAATTTGTTGCATGTTTAGGGAAGCTATGATCTTTAAACATCCATTCAGCTAATTGACGCGAATCATCATGTTCTTTATTTCCTCTAAACCGCATCATGAAGTGATAAAAAGTTTGCACAACCTGTAACTCCTTTATCTTTTCTTAATCATTCATAAATGTACGACGTTTTTCTTCCTTCTTTTTAAATACAACATTTGATAATAGAATACTAATTTCATAAAGAATAATTAATGGAATAGCTACAACTATTTGTAAAATGAAATCAGGTGGTGAAATCATTGTACCAATAATAATTAGTATAAAATAAGCATATTTTCTTGTTTTATGCAAAAAGTGTGGTGTTACGATACCTATACTTGTAAGAAACATTGTAATGACAGGTATCTCAAAAAATATAGCAAAAGGTAACGTGACACGAAATATAAAACGGAAATAATTCTCTACGGTAAACATTGTATCGAACATACCATCATTTAATGATAAAACGAAAGGCAAAATAAGCTTAATAAAAATAAAATAACCAAATAACAGACCTGTCAAAAATAAAATAAAAATGACTGGTATATAAGCTAATGAAATACGCTGTTCTCGTTTAGTCAGAGCTGGTCTTACAAATAGCCATAACTGTAAACATAAAAATGGTAATGTGCCAGCAAATGCAACCGTAAAGGCAATGGTAAAGATGACCCATATTATCTCTTCGGGAGATATCAAATTTAATGTTATATCAATATCATTTAGAAAGAAATTACGTATTTCCTCTACGAAATAAATACCTAATGCAAAAAACAATACGAAAACAAGTGCAGTCCATAACAAACGTTTTCGGAGCTCAGCAAAATGATCGAGATATCCCATCTCTTTATCGTTTGGTAATGATTTATCTTGCGTCATCAATCCTTAACTTCCCTTCATCCACAAACATCACTGTAACATAAAAGAGAAAGAAGATGTAAAAGGTTCCATCTTTTACACCTTCTTTATTTTTCTGAACGATCTGTATGTTTAGATTGATCTTCTTTCATAATATCATTTGTGGCTTTTTTAAATTCACGTAATGAGCTACCCACCGCTTTTCCAATTTCAGGTAATTTGGATGGTCCAAAAATAACCAAAGCAATGATAAGAATAAGTATTAATCCTGGAAAACCTATATTAGATAGCATAGTTAAATTTTTCACCTCTATCCATTAACCAATTTGGTATTACTCTTTCTTTTGTTCATTTTCATCCGTTATGTCTTGAGCAGATTTTTTAAATTCACGCAATGTTTCTCCGGTAGCCTTCCCGATTTCAGGTAATTTTTTTGGCCCAAAAATAACGAGCGCAATAATTAATATCAAAATTAATCCTGGAATTCCGATAGATGATAACATCAATTTCCCACCCTTGTTCTAAACATTCTGTTACAAACTATCTTATCATGTTTTTTTTGGCTTGTCTTCCTATACTATTTAATAATTATTTATTTCGATCATACTGAATATAATAGTAGTCATACTTATTTTTTTCATCTTTTGGTCCTTTAGTCTTTTTCGATATTTGCCATTGTGCTTCATCAAAATTTGGGAAGAAAGTATCTCCATCAAAACTCTCGTCTATATAAGTCATATATATCCTATCCGCTATATGCAAGGTTTGTTTAAAGATTTCTTCGCCACCTATTACGAAAATTTCCTCTTCAGAAGATTCCTTTTCTAATTGTTTGATGTCTTCAATTTCATCGATAACAGTACAACCATCTGCTGTAAATGATTTGTTTTTTGTAAGCACAACATTCTTTCGATTAGGTAAAGGGCCGTTCATAGAATCAAAAGTCTTTCTCCCCATCACAATTGTCTTAGATGTCGTTAGTTGTTTAAAAAACTTTAAGTCATCTGGCAAGTACCATGGCAATGTATTGTTCTTTCCGATTACTCGGTTTTTCCCCATTGCAAATAATAAAGATATCATTATTATATTCTCCTTCCTTATACCGCAACAGGTGCTTTAATAGCTGGATGCGGATCATAGTTGTTTAACTCAATATCTTGTACATCCATGTCAAAGATAGAATCTTTTTGCTCATTAATTTTTAATGTTGGCTGCTGACGAATCTCTCGTTTTAGTTGTTTTTTCACTTGTTCAACATGATTTAAATAAATATGAGCATCTCCTAATGTATGTATAAATTCACCTGGTTCTAGATTACATTCATGAGCTATGAGGTGTGTTAGCAATGCGTAACCAGCAATATTAAATGGGACACCTAAAAATATATCCCCGCTGCGTTGATATAATTGACAGCTTAGCTTTCCATTAGCAACATAAAATTGAAACATCGTATGACATGGAGGAAGCGCCATGTTAGTTGGAACATCTTCTGGATTCCATGCTGTTACAATATGCCTTCTAGAATAAGGATTCTTTTTAATCGACTCAATTACGTTTTTTAATTGATCTATAGTGTCTCCTTTTGATGTTTTCCAGTCCCGCCATTGCGCGCCATATACGAATCCTAAATCACCAAATTTTTCAGCAAATTTATCATCTTTTAAGATTCGGTCCTTGAACAATGACATTTGGTGTTCATATTCTAACTTAAATACTTCATCTTGATTTGCGCGATGACCAAAATTCGTCATATCAGGACCATCGTATTCAGCGCTTTCTACCCAATTTTTAAAAGCCCACTCATTCCAAATATTATTATTATGCTCTAACAAGTAACGAATATTGGTATCTCCTTTTATAAACCATAATAATTCACTGACAATTAGCCGAAAAGGAACATATTTCGTTGTAAGCAGCGGAAAACCTTCCTCTAGGCTAAAGCGCATTTGATGACCGAATAGAGATACTGTTCCAGTATTAGTTCGATCATCTTTCATTACCCCTTCTGAAAGAGCCTTTTGGCACAAATCTAAATAGGCTTGTTCACTTGTATTCAAATTCATCTTCCCCTTTTAACATTACTAATATTACAAAATCGTAACAAAACATTCAATTCCTCATATTTCATTTATTCTAACATAAATTTTTGTAAAGCAATAACCTATAGGGGTGATTTTATGTTTTTACAAGATAATTTGTCACAGGTAGTAAAACACTCCGTTGTCTATACTTTTGCTTTTAGCCAACCATTTTCCTTTTATGTGGATGCATATCCCATTATGCAAAATGAAATATTAGAACAATCTTCTGTTTTAAAATATGGCATGCAGCATGAATCCATAAGAGTATTACAACATAAGCTTCACAAATTATCCTACTATGATTCATCATTAAACGGTGATTTCGATGTATTAACAGAGTACGCTTTAAAGAAATTTCAAGAAGAACATGAATTGGAGCAGCACGGTCAAGCAGATAAAGCCACTATAGAACGTATTTTAGATAAAGAAAAAGAAAGCTACTTAGATTATTTAAATGACCACCCATTAGATTTTACTGTTGGAGATAATGGCGAAGAAGTTGTAGAACTGCAAGAGGCTTTATTCTACCTAGGCTACTATACAGATAGTTTAGATGGAATATTTGGACCACGTACAGAAGGAGCATTACGTGCTTATAAACAAGATAGAGGATTAGAATCCAAACATATAGAAAAAGAACCAGTTACATTAAGTGCAACTACAACTCAAGCAGTTTCTACAACTAGTGAAAGGTCAAACATGATAAAATCACAGGCACCGGAAAATAATCAATCGCAAAAAAGTACACAGATTGAACATATCTCTTCTAATAGACAATCTCTTATTGGAAAAGCTAAATTCTACATCGGTGTACCCTATCAATGGGGAGGTGCTACACCTAGTGGATTTGACTGTAGTGGATACCTGCAATTTGTCTTTCAAGAACTTAATATTTCATTGCCACGAACAGTAAGTGATATTTGGAATGCTACTATACCTATAAATAGCCCATCTATCGGTGATTTAGTCTTTTTTGAAACTTATAAGCCAGGTCCTTCACATGCAGGAATTTACTTAGGCAATGGTCAATTTATTCATGCTGGGCTGTCAAATGGAGTGGAAATCAGTCAGTTAAGCCAGGATTATTGGTCTAAAAGATATATAGGTGCAAAAAGAGTTAACCTACATTAAATCAAAAAAGTCCATTTGTTTCGGATGTAAATGCTTGTACTCGATATTTAACATTTGTTGAAGTTGCTTTGCATTATCACTCGCATCACCACCAGAATTGTTGTTAAAAAGAATGGTAATTTGATTCACTTGCTTTTGAAGTTCTCGAATTCGCTCTACCCATTCCTGTAATTCTATTTCGTTATATCGATATAGAAACCGAACTTCCCTCCAATTTTCTTGTCCATGATTATTCCAGCCATGAACGTTTCTACCGTGCATCCGAATTAAAGATTGGTAGGATGAAGCTTCCAATACAACAGGAATTGATCCTTCTCCAGCTTGCGGCTCATCACATATGGTATGAATCCACCCCTCTTGTTCTAAAAAAGAGATGGTGTCTGCTGTATGCTCTCCATACCATGTGCGATTTCGAAATTCAACCGAGACAGGTATATCTTCCATCCATTTTTTTAACTTTTTCAATTTGTTAATATTTTTAGATGTTAGATGGAACCATGGCGGAAATTGGAACAGTACAGAATGCAGCTTATTTGCATCTACCACTGGTTTTATAGATTTTTTAAAATTATTTACAATGTCCTTGGCTTCTAAATTTGTTAATAGCTTACGATCATGTCCTGTTAATGATTGATATGCTTTTATAACAAAAGAGAAATGTTCAGGAGTCTGTTCTACCCATTTTTGATAATTCTTTATCGGCTGTATCGCATAAAAAGAACTGTCGATTTCAACTACTGGGAAATGCGAGCTATAAGTCCATAGTTTATGTTTAGAACGATTATTGTCATTATACAACGTATGGTGATCTCCCCACCCAGTTAGTCCAATAAGAATGGTCATACATTTTTCTCCTTAGCGGAAAGTTTAAATTTACTAAGATGTCAATATGTTTATAAAATAGCATTAATGAATATTATTGAAAAGAATAAAACGATTGTTCACCGTGATAAATTTTTTGTAATCGCTTTTTAACATGATATTCTTGACGTTTATGGAAAAATAAGCTATAGTGAACTCAAGCAAAGAAGATGTTTGGGTTCATTGTTACAGGTAGCTTCTATAGAAGTAAATGGAAATGGTGATCCTATACTTCTGTAGTTGCTACCTTTTTTATTAACCGTCATCTTGTTTGTAATTACCACGTCTTTTGCGTGAAAGGTTTTAGGAGGAAGAAAAACATGGAAAACGGTGTAGTAAAATGGTTCAATGCTGAAAAAGGTTATGGATTCATTCAATTGGAAGAAGGAAATGATGTATTTGTACATTATTCTGCAATCCAAGTAGAAGGTTTCAAAACACTTGAAGAAGGACAAGAAGTGGAATTTGAAATTGTTGAAGGTGAAAGAGGACCACAGGCAGCTAATGTAGTAAAAAAATAAATGGAACAGTCAGGCGGTGATCTTAAGGTCATCGCCTTTTCTTGTAGGATAAATAGGAAGAGTTAAGAGATTATAACAGTAATGCGAGGTTCATTTTTCTTGGCACATCATCAAAAAGCTACTAATAACATGTACGAGTTGGTGAACATCTTTTCTCAGTTATTTAGTATATCAAGTAGGAGGGTCTTCCTTGATTGAAGTTTATACAGATGCAGCTAGTCAAGGCAATCCAGGTCCAAGTAGTGTTGGCATTTATATTAAGAAGGATAAAGAAAAATTTTATCAGAAAAAATATATTGGAACCTATTCTAACCATGAAGCAGAATTTATCGCAGTTTTAGAAGCATTAAATTTTTGCAGAAGAATGTTTCCAAAGGAAATTTTATCTTTTCGATCAGATTCGAAAACCGTCGTAGAAGCGGTGGAGAAAAATTATGTAAAAAATGATGTATTCTATCCATACTTGCAACAGATTAACGAACAGACCGAGTATTTCCCTTATGTATTTTTTAAATGGATACCAGAAAAGCAAAACAAACAAGCAGATAAATTAGCACGTGAAGCGTTATTCGACCAATGACCTAATTATAGCAAGTTGTGTTTTGCTAATATCCGTGTGGCCTCTTTCCATGACTTTATTTGATGTTTCTCAAATAACTCTAATAAGCTGATATAAAAACTGCGATCAAAACTAAGTTGTAACTGCAAGGTTAGCAAAACGGCTAATTTCACATGTTTAACAGAGGTGTTCGTATATTTCTTACCAAAAAAAATAAAATGAACTTCCTCGTCTGTTAATTTAAACCCTTTTGTCCATAAATTTTCTAAAAAATATGCCAGTTCTTCATTATCAGTCACATCCATCCCTCACTCATGACCTCTGTTTTAATAAAATGATTGATCTAACGCCAGTATAGAGATTTTTTCATCATGCGTCCAGTTAATATATGGATAATCTTTGTGATTCACATAAATATGAATAAAGCCAAACATAAATGTTTGGCTTAAGATTTACTGTGGTTTCTTCCAAAATATTGATAAAAATCTGTTTTAATAAATCCATTAAACAGCTTTCTTTTCTTTGTTGCCTTACTTCCAAAGCAATTTTCAAAATTTTCATTTGCTGTTAACATGTAAATGCTCCATGTAGGATATTTTGAAAGCACTGTTCCTAATTTTTTATATAAGAGTTCTACTTCCTTCTTATCCCCAATTCTTTCACCATAAGGTGGATTACTAATCACATATCCCCCTTCTTCTTCTACCGAGAAGTCTGTTGCTTGCATTTGCTTCCATTGAACCAAATCACCTAAACCTGCTTCCAACGCATTATCTTGAGAAATGGAAATCATTTTATGATCTATATCTGTTCCAAAAATAGTCAATGGCTGATCATAATTAGCTAGGTCTTCTGCCTCTTCTAAAGCCTCTTCCCACATTTTCGCTGATAATAAATCCCACTCTTCTGAAACAAAAGAGCGGTTAAAGCCAGGTGCAATGTTTTGACCAATTAAAGCCGCTTCGATTGGAATAGTTCCGGAACCACAAAACAAATCATATAACGGCTTATCTGGTGTCCAATTGGTTAGTTGGACTAGGGCAGCAGCAAGAGTTTCTTTTAATGGTGCATCCCCTTGACCAACTCGATATCCACGTTTATGAAGACCAGTTCCAGATGTATCGATCGTTAACGTAACTTTATCTTTTAATAGTGCCACTTCTACTCGGTAAAACGCACCTGTTTCTTTTAACCACTTAGCAATCCCATGCTTTTGTTTTAACTTTTCCACAATCGCCTTTTTAACAATTTTTTGGCAGTCAGGTACACTGTATAACTTAGACTTCACTGACTTTCCAATAACAGGAAACTCCCCGTCTTCAGGTATAAACTGTTCCCAAGGTAATGCTTTGGTTTGTTCAAACAACTCATCATATGATTTAGCTTCAAATTCACCGACACATAATTTTAATCGGTCTGCTGTTCGCAGCCATAAGTTACATCTAGGAATTGCTTTTGTATCTGCCTGAAAAAAGACTTTTCCGTTTTCAACAGTAACTTGCTCATAGCCCAAGTCTTTTACTTCATTAGCAACGACTGATTCTAATCCCATGGCTGCTGTAGCAATAAACGTTAAATTTTGATTCATTTCGTTAAGGTCCCTTCTATTATTATTCCATTTCATGTTGGTTAAATGTTATGTATAAAAGCAAAACCCCTTTTTTGAAAAAAGGGGTTTTTATGACATATGTGAAAAACCGAATGAATGTCCGTAAGCCATGTTCTGTCCTTTTCGTACTACAAACGGTGGTTAGCCTCGTACCAAAGGGATAATCATCTGTCTACAAGCATTATGAATACTTGTCCTTCGTTCGGTTCTAATTTCCCTACTAAAAGATGCCCCTACCAATATTTGGGTTGCTCACTCGAGGGGTTTACCGCGTTCCACCTAAGTAGTTTCCTACTTAGCTACGTCACTGTGGCACTTTCAAGGTATTCATACCATATCGAAAAGACTTAGGTATTTTCCCTGCCGTTAACCTTTTAGGTTAGGTTACCTTGACTTATGACTTCGTCAAGCACGAACACTACAAGCATCACAGCCTGTGTGAGCATGGACTTTCCTCTACACATTTTGATAATGTGCAGCGATTATCTCAACATTCATTCTATTATCATCTTTTTTAAGACCATTTCTAATTGTAACATGAATTGCAGCTTAGTCAATGGTAAATGTTACATTTATTTTATTCTTCATACTTTTTTCCAAAAACCGCTTTTTCTAAATTTGATAATCGTTTCAAAATATCATAATTGACTTGATGGTTAGATGGTGCTGACCGCACTCTCGTGTCTGATTGCTTCTTGACCCTATCATTTTCTTGTCGTAATCGATTGATCTCATGTTGGAAATATTCATAATCCTGAATAATGACATCTAAAAACTCATCGACCTCTTCTTGATTGTAGCCTCGCATAGAAGTTTTAAAATTCTTTTCTAAAATATCTTTTCCATTTAATTGGTTAGACATACCTTTTCACCTCAATTGATTCCTAATAATTTTTTAATGTGTTTATTCTCTATCATTCTGTTTCGTAAAAATCATTGGCACTTAAACAATCTTGCACCACTTCTTCCAAATCATTCGGAGTTATATATTGAATACTATAATTAGATTGATAAGCCGAATGCTTTGCTTTTTCTAAAAAATATTTTACACTGCCTGGATGCTCCTCATCTACTAATATTAAACTACCATCGGATTTATGAATCAACCATAAATCTTTATTAATAAATTGATGAGGACCTTGGTATGTTTGTTGATATAGCGGTTGATAAAAATCTGCTTGTGCTATCATTTCTTGAAAAAGGGCTTGATACCCATCAGGCCATCTTGCTTCAAATTCCATGAATGGAGGGAAAATACCGAGCTTGATATCATATTGCTTCTTTAAATCGAGCACAACTTGGCATGTCCAAAGCTCAACTCCCATTTGGCCTGTAACTAATACCCAATGAAGTCCTTCATCTAATAAAGAGATGAGTCTTTGCTGTATAGCTTGTTTGATATATGCAATTCTTGAATCATTTTCATTCATGATATTAAGCTCCATCGGCTTATTACCAGTAACTGTCAAAATCCTCATCATATACATAACTCCAATATTTTAATGTCTATACCTATGTAAGTTGAATACACCCATTATAAAGGATTTAAAACAGATAATCTACCGACATATGTATCAATCTTTGCTAAAAAGTACTGTTACTGATTACTTATGAGAAAAGAGACTGTCATCAAAATGACAGCCTCTTTCTTCTTATCGTCGATTGTTGAATGGGTTTTGCTGAAATGGTTGTTGGCCGCCCATTGTACCAGGTCCATTCATCATACCAGGCCCACCTGGACCTCCTGGGCCTCCTAGACCTCCTGGGCCACCTGGGCCTCCATAAATATTTACTTCGTCTACTGTGTTTTGATAGGACGTTGTGTGCGGATAGAAATGCTTATTTTTTACTAAATGATGATTTACAACATTAGTATGAGAAGGGTGTATATGGTTAACTTCACTCTCGCTGCATGTGTGTACCTCGTTACATTTAGTTGGGTATACAATGTTTTTCGCCGGCATTCCACAAGGATTCGGCATTCCAAATGGTGGTCGATGTCTCATATATAGTCACCTCACTATTAATTGTATTCTATACTAACGTATGTCTCTATGTAAGATGTGTATAAGACAACCACCTAAAGCAGACGGATTTCTCTCATTTATTTATCCATATCACTTGCTGCAAACGAATAAGGTAACAAGTCATTCATCGTGACTGTTTTAACCTCATTTTCTAAATTGCATGTATGGATTGAAAAAGATGGGGAGAAAAACTCACTCATAACTTGACGGCATGATCCACATGGAGGGACTGGCCTTTTCGTATCCGCGACTACTGCTAATTGATCAAAGTCTGTTTCTCCTGCGGCAATTGCCTTAAATATTGCCACTCTTTCCGCACAAATAGTCACAGGGTATGCCGCATTTTCAATATTACACCCTTCATAAATTTTACCTGATGTCATAAGCAATGCAGCGCCAACTTTAAATTCAGAATACGGTGTATAGGCCTTTTCTCGCGCTTTTTGTGCAAATAAAATTAATTCAGACTTATTCATGATTGCACCTCTTCAAGATCATTTTTCAGTAAGTCAAAAACATACAGTACGGATTTATATAATTCCATATATCTTTTTCTGCGAACATCTATATAATAGCTATGAAGCAGTATTAATTTTAAATTTTCTGCTGTTGATTCAATTTGTTGTGGATGAACATAAACATTTCGATTTTGAACAAATGAAATAGCCGCTTCATACCATTGATCAATGATTTCAAAAATAGGCTCTGTTTGCTCTCTGACAAATTGGAAAAACTCTGGATCTTTTTTGTTTTCTGGTTTTTCATGTTCTAGATAATATTTTTTTAAATATTCTAATGAATTCGTCAGTTTATTAATAGATGTGTTTAATAACATCTAGACCCGCCTTTCTAATAAAAGCATGATTAAATATATTTTATCTATAATGTATCATGCTTATCAGAAAAAACATACTAATAAAGTCCATTCTAATTAAAATGCTTCTAAATATTCAGATGGATTTATCAAATAATTCGAAGAACATTGCTGTATTTGATGTTCTTCCCAAAGACTTTCTATTGTCTCCACCTTTTCTATTAACTGATCTAAAGATAACTGAATTGTCTTTTTTGAAACAAACTGTTCTGGTTTATTCAACCTTATCCCTCTCCTTCCAAAGTTCTACTAAAACGAACACAAATTTATGATGCTTATTCTTTAACATTCAGCTTTTTATTAAAAACTCCTGCAACGTTGACAAAACTAGAAAAAACATGTTTCTTTTTGTATTTTTTCTACAATTTCAGTCAAACTATTTGTAAAAGGAGGGAGCCTATGCGCGTAAATAAAAAGAAACGAGCAACTTTAAAGAGAGAAAAAATTCAAAACAAGGAAATTCCAACACAAAATGATAAGAAGTTGAACGGGCCTAATCGCCCCTCAACTTAAGAAAAACTACTCGGTATTGTATATGCAATACCGAGTTTTTCAATTACCCCTATAAAAAAATAGCACACTTCGAATGTATAAGTTAGGAATGTTATCCTAATCCATAGAAGATTCACATTTTTATTGAAGAAATAAAAGCCTTGACGTATGATATATCTATCCAAGGCTTCTAAAAATTAGAAGTGTGTGATTTCTATGGAGGAGGAATGAAATTGCAATACCCGAATGGCACCAAATCATCGTTTAATGGTAGAAAGCAAGTATCATCTAAGCAGACTATTTACAGTAATCGGGGGATGACTTTAGAGGAAGATATTAATGAAACAAATCAATATTATATGCAGCAAAGCATAGCAGTCATTCATAAGAAGCCTACTCCTGTACAAATTGTTCAGGTTGACTATCCTAAACGAAGTGCAGCTGTTATTAAAGAAGCATATTTTAAACAGCCATCAACTACAGATTATAATGGCGTTTATAATGGAAAATATATAGACTTTGAAGCAAAAGAAACAAGAAATAAAAACTCTTTTCCGTTAAATAATATACACCAACATCAAATCGATCATATTAAGCAAGTAATGAAACAAGGCGCTATTTGCTTTCTGTTAATACGCTTTAGTATGTACCAGGAAACATACTTTTATCCAGCTAATCAACTGCTTAAGCATTGGGGAAATCAATTTTTAGGTGGTAGAAAATCAATAAAGTACGATACACTTAAGGAAGAAGGTTATATAATACCGATTCAATATCAAGCTCGAGTTGATTACTTAAGCATTATTGATAAGTATTATATGTAGATCGGAGGAAGACATGATGGCGAACAACGGCCAAACAAGAATGGAAAGAAGACAACATCGAAAAAACAATATAAAACAAAAGAACTCAGTATGGAAAAAGATTTTAAAGCTTCTCATATTGGCAGTCTTATTAATTGGAATAGGGGTTGGTGCCCTTTTCAGTTATTACATTGCTTCAGCTCCCGATTTAGATGCAACATTATTATCTGATCCTGCTTCTACCGAAATTCTAGATATTAATGAAGAAGTTTTTGCAACATTAGGTGCCGAAAAAAGAACCAAAATTGATAATAATGACATTCCCGAAGTATTAAGAAATGCTATCATTGCAACAGAGGACGCTCGATTTTATGATCATATAGGAATTGACTTTAGAAGAATTGGTGCAGCTGTTATCGCTAATTTTAGAGATGGGTTTGGTTCCCAAGGAGCAAGTACTATTACACAACAAGTTGTGAAAGGCTCTTTTTTATCTAATGACAAAAACTTAAAAAGAAAAGTTCAAGAACAGTGGCTTGCCCTTAAATTAGATCGAAACTATTCAAAAGAAGAAATTTTAGAGATGTATGTAAACAAAATATATTACGGAGCAGGTGCCTACGGAGTTGCTACTGCTGCTGAAGTCTATTTTGGGAAGGAAGATTTGGATAACTTAACATTAGCTGAAGCAGCCATTCTTGCTGGGTTACCACAACGACCTACTGCTTATGATCCTTTTGTGGATCCTGAATTAACAGACGAGAGAAAAAATACAGTACTAGACTTGATGGTACATCATAATAAAATTAGTCAAGATCAAGCAGAAGAGGCAAAGAATATATCTGTAAGTTCCTTGATTGTTAAGAAGAAAACTGATTTTGTTAGGTATGAAGGATTTATTCAACAGGTTCGTAAAGAAGTAATGGAGAAAACAGGTGCAGATATTTATAAAGATAGTTTAAAAGTTTACACAACGCTAGATCCTGATGCACAAGAACGTGTCGAATTTTTACTAAGTAACCGTGAAGACAATCCGATTGATTATAGTTCAGATGAGGAAATGCAAGTAGGTGTTACCGTATTAGACACACAAACTGGCGCCATTCGTGCTATAGGTGGCGGCAGAAATCGAGAAAATGATGGATGGAACTATGCAATTGATGGGAATGGTCGCCAGCCTGGTTCTACTATGAAACCTATCGTTGCTTATGGGCCAGCAATTGAGCACTTACAATGGTCTACCTATCACCAACTGAACGATGATAAACCCTACCCAATTGGAGGGACTTCTAAGGTTATTGAAAACTGGAACCAGAGTTATCAAGGATGGATGACAGCTAGATATGCTTTAAAAAAATCTCTAAACGTACCTGCTGTTAAAACATTGGAAGAAGTTGGATATTCTAAAGCGAAAAAATTTGCAGAAGGATTAGGTATTTCATTTGCTGATGATCAGATAACGATTGGGGATGCAATTGGCGGTACTGCTACTGGTGTGACTCCACTCCAAATGGCAGGAGCATATGCTGCATTTGGAAATGAGGGAATGTATCATGAACCCTATTCTGTTCTGCGTATAGAATATCCTGATAATAGAACAGAAGAACTTCAATCAGAACCTGTTGTAGCGATGTCTGATTATACAGCATATATGATAACAGATATGCTTAAGTCCGTTGTAAGCAGTTCTGGTACAGGAGCTAGAGCAAATGTCAATGGACTTCCATTGGTAGGTAAAACCGGGACAACAAATGTAGAAGGAAAAGATGGCAGTCCTGATTCGTGGTTTACAGGATATACAACCAATTATACTGTTTCCGTATGGACAGGTTATGATCAAGATCAAAAAATCATTAACAATACGAAGACTGCTCTCGACATCTTTAGAGAAACCATACAAGATATTTCTACTGATGAGGAGACGAATGATTTTGTACAACCTGACAGCGTAGTGGAAGTTTCGGTAGAGAAAGGTTCCAATCCAGCTAAAAGGCCAAGTGAATACACACCGAACTCTGAAATTATAACAGAGCTATTTGTTAAAGGAACAGAACCAGATCAAGTATCTGAAAAATTTGATCAGCTGGAACCAGTTCAAAACTTGGAGGCAGAATATAACGAAGATAATGAAGAAATAGTCGTAGAATGGGAACATGAAGAAGAAGACATCCAATTTGATGTATCTGCTGGAACAAATGGATCGCTAAATCATTTAACAACAACAGACAAAAGAATAGTAGAAATATCAAACGTTGAAAAAGGAGAAACGTATACCATAGAAGTCATTGCAATTAATGAAAACCAAGAAAGCGAACCCGTATCAACAACTATAGAAATTCAAGAGGAAGAAGAAAGAGAATTACCGGCCGTAGAACAACTTCATCAAACATTTGACCCTGTAAATCGATCTGCGTTAGTTAGTTGGAGTTATAGCGAGAATGGCCCTATCGAATTTAATGTAGAGATCGAAGAAGCAGGAAGCACTGTAGATCAATTAACGACTAATAAGACTTCAGTCAATTTAACTCAATTACAACCAAATACAACGTATACGATTCATGTGACTCCAACTCTAAAAAATGAAGATATTCAAGGCCCATCGTCAACCATTCAATTATCAACCGAAGGACTAGAAAATAGTGAAGGTGACAATACGGATGAAGGCGATCAGGAAGAGCAACAAAATGATCCACAACAAGATGGTGAACAGCAAAATGATGATGACGATGAAACAGAAGATACGGAAGAAAACAATCCAGTAGAACAGCAGATAGAAGATACAGTTGAGTAATAAAAAAAGCAGCACTTATAAAGTGCTGCTTTTCTTTATTCTCTTTTTTCCTTCTCTGCAGATATCTAATAAGGGACAAATTTCGCATTGTGGCGCTTTTGCTTTGCAATGGTATCTTCCAAAAAAAATAAAGCGATGATGTGTATTACTCCACTCTTCCTTTGGTATTTTATGCATTAAAGTTTTCTCAACCTCTAATACACTATCCTTCCAGCGACAAATCCCTAATCTTTTTGATACTCTTTCAACATGTGTGTCAACAGCAATAGCAGGTTCATGAAATGCTACAGATGCTACAACATTAGCTGTTTTACGCCCTACTCCTGCTAATTTTTCTAATTCCTGTTTTGTAACAGGAACTTGCCCATCATATTCTTCAATTAACGTCTGACACATTTTACGAATATTTTTTGATTTATTTCGATATAATCCAATAGAACGAATGTCTTGTTGTAATTCTTCCAGCGGTACATTAATATAGTCTTCTGGAGCTTTATATTTTTGAAATAAATCTTTTGTCACCTTATTAACAAGATTGTCTGTACATTGGGCAGATAATACAACAGCGACTAAAAGCTCAAACGGATTATCATGATTTAATTCACACTCTGCACGCGGAAACATTTTTTCCATCTCTTCCATCACTGTATCGATTTGTTTTTTAGTTAACATCTACATCCCCCCTTACTCCTCTAACCAATTATAATATAATGATTTATCGTATGGATTGTTTTGCTTTACTTCACTTTTCGTTTTGGAACGATGAAAAGATTTACTTGTTTGCTTTGCTTCAACGGCAGAATGAATCCCCTTCTTTTTCCATTCTATTAATATTCGGTCAATATATTTTAAATTAAGTTTACTCATTAATACCGCTTCACGTAAAGCGGCATATATCAAGGAAATCTCATGGTTTTCTTCATCAATCCAATTGTTTATTAGCTCTATTTCAAAAGGAGATAAAGGTCTTCCAAATTCCCTTTCAAACCTCTGAAAAATCTCCCCTATTTCTTTATCTTCAGTAAATTCCTCCACTTCGTTATCTTCTTCAAAAAGTTTGACCCATAATGGTTCTAATGAGTATGCTTCCTGTATTCGCTCGTTATTTTGATCTTCTTCAATAGACAAATAACCTTGTTGAATTAATTGTCTTAATATCTGTGTACATTCTTCTTTATCCATTGTCACATGCTCAGCCAACTCCTCAGGGGTCGGAAAATCATTCCCTTTACTTTGAGAAGCATGAATCTGTAAAATGAGCGCTAATTGTTTCTCATTCAGATTGATATCCGTATATCTCTCCATTAAAATAGAAGGAATGGATAGCTGCTGGTGTAACATTTGTTGTATGTTAAATTCCATAATATAAACGCACCTCTATTCCATCTCTATTTTAGTATAAAAAATCCCTTTAATCCAATTAGGCTTTCTTTTAAACAAAAAAAGGATAATCCTTTGCAAAAACAAAGCAAAGGATTATCTAATATCGCATATAAAGCCGAATAAACTAAACAAAAGTGCTCTTATTCGTACCATATTTTCGGAATCACTATTGATGTTTTTCAACAAATCGCTTAATACGCTTTGCTGCTTCTTCAAGCTGATCCAATGATATAGCATACGATAATCGAACGTTTTCAGGAGCTCCAAATCCCGTACCTGGTACTAAAGCTACTTTCTCTTCTTCTAATAGTGCGGTAACCCATTCATCAACACTATCGAAACCGTTCATTTCAACTGCTTTACTTACATTGGGGAATAAATAAAAAGCTCCTTTAGGTTTAACACATTCTACTCCAGGTATATCTAATAACCATTCATATAGCTTTTCCAGTCTTTCACTGAAAGCCTCTTTCATTTCGGTTACTTTTTCTTGAGATTGTGTGTAAGCTGCTTCTGCCGCAACTTGTGCAATAGAAGTAGGATTGGATGTCGAATGGGACGCTAAATTTGTCATTGCTTTTATAATTTGTTGATTCCCAACAGCATATCCAATTCTCCAACCAGTCATAGAATGTGACTTAGAAACCCCGTTAACAATAATAGTGCTTTCTTTTAAATCATTAGAAATTTCTGCTATGGAAATATGTTCAGTAGAAGTATATGTCAATTTTTCGTAAATTTCATCGGAAACAATGAAAATATTATGTTTTAAACAAATCTTTCCTAAAGCTTCTAACTCCTCTTTGTCATACATAACACCAGTTGGGTTACTAGGTGAATTAATAATGACGGCTTTTGTTTTATCTGTAATAGCTTCTTCAAGCTGCTCAGGCGTTAATTTAAATTCATTTTCTTCCTTTGCTTTTACAACGACCGGTTTCCCTTCCGCCAATTTAACTTGTTCTGGATAACTAACCCAATATGGAGCAGGTATGATGACTTCATCCCCTTTATTTAATAAAACTTGAAATAAGGTAAATAAAGCATGTTTAGCTCCTGATGTAACAATCACTTGTTCTGGACCATATTCTAAACCATGGTCTTTTTTCATTTTATTTGAGATAGCATCTTTTAATTCAACAGTACCGCCAGATGGCGTATACTTCGTAAATCCAGCATACATTGCTTTAGCTGCAGCTTCTAAAATATGTTCTGGTGTATTAAAGTCCGGTTCTCCTGCTCCAAGACCAATAACATCATGACCTTCTTGTTTTAATGCTTTCGCTTTTGCTGTTATAGCTAAAGTTGAAGATGGAGTTAATGTTTGAACTCTATTTGCTAATTCCATTATATTAATCACCTTTCTCGTCATATGATGGTTTTAATGTTAATCGATAGCTAGACTTATCCTCTAGCAAAACATGTTCATATACAAGTCGTTCTGAGCTGTTTAAGTATTTAATTTCTAATAGTGGATAATCATTCATAATACCAACGGTTGCTCCTAATAATTGGCATGATGAGCATTTTTCTTTCCAATCGTTAAGTATTTCCTTTTCCGTAAAATAGGCATCTGACTCATAAGTTTGATATACCCACCCTTGATTTTCATCCTCGTGAACGAAAACTAGCACTTCTTCTTCCTGTGTTTCTGCTTTTAACACATAGTATAAAGTACCCCCATGATAGCGTTCTATATTATGTATTTGAACAACATCTGTTTCTTGTAAAACATAGCTCTTCACTTGATCAAAATAACTGGTTTTTGTGTGCATAATATCTTTGTAAATTTTCACTCCGAAAAAAATCATAATGATGGATAGCAATAATAATATGCTTATCAGCCATATGCGGGTTTTATGTTCTATAAATAGTAAAAATTGCTTTTTCATGATTATCCTCATTTAACGTTAATCCGAACATTAAATCATCCTCTTTCAAGGTTCGATTTAGATTATCCACTATTTTATATAGATCATCACTGTAGTTTATTTGTACAGTTGATAATGTAGTAATGTTAGATTGACTCAATTCAACACCTCCAACTTTTAGATGGATAACCTTCCTTATTTATTTTGATGTAAATAGCGGGAATTTTCAACTATAAACTGGTCAATCTTGAAAAAATCCTAAATTAAATGGAAGGATTATGATAAAATTTCATAATCCTTCTCGGTAATTCTCACAAAGACGGTACCTGTTTGTTTAAGAAAGTACACATCAATCCATGTTGCATTTAATCTTTCGACAAGTTCTTCATTTATCGGATCCTTTTGGCTATGGAAAATGATACTCATATATGGATCTATATGTTCAAGGAAATGTTGAGTGGGAGAAAATCCATTGCCAAAACCAGCTATCTTAAGAATGTCTACTTGTAAATCAATCGACAATAATTTCTTTTCAACCGAAGTGTTTTTGTTGTTTAAAAATAGAATGGTTTCATCTCCGTATGTTAGTAAAAAGGAAATATCCCCTTCTTGACTTTGATCAATTGGTTCAATGGTTAAATTTTCCCATACAGTAATGTTTTTTTCAAGTGTCCAGTTGGTTACTGTCACATCATGTGGTGTATCGATAGAAGCATGGTTAGGTAACAATATTTCTTCTACACCATAATATTTCATAAAATAGTGAACATTTCCACTATATTCCTCTGAATGATTGGTTAATATAAGCATATCTATGTGTGACACACCTAATTCTTTCATTTGATGCGCTAAATTTTTTTGACTTTTACGGGAGGCCGTATTAATTAAGATATGCTCACCCTTACTATTCGTAAGCAATGTCGCTTCTCCATGTGGGACGTTGAAAAATACAACATCTACCTCACCTGTGTTCATCGAAGGGGTAACACTTGTATATACTGGGGTTATACTGAAAATATAACAAATCCATACACATAGTAAACCAAACCATACTTTAGCTCTCATGTAAAACCCAACCTTTATGCTGATTTCATCTCCTATATAGTAGCTTAACTCAAAATAGGTACATTATCAGAGCCAATCTTCTACTTCTTTTAACAATTCCTGCATGGGTGCATACTGAATTGGAATACTTGGAATGGACTGTAAAAAGTAATCTCCATATTTTTTCGTCATCAATCTGTCATCAAATACAAAAACAACCCCTCTATCGCTTTGCTTTCTAATTAGCCTGCCAAAACCTTGTTTAAATTGTAGTACAGCTTTCGGAAGGGATAATTCCATAAACGGATTCCTACCTTTTGCTTTGAGAAAATCACTCTTTTTTTGGAAAAGTGGATTATTGGGTGATTGAAACGGTAATTTAACAATAACTAAACAAGAAAGATCTTCTCCAGGTATATCAATACCTTCCCAATAAGCATTTGTTCCTAATAAGATAGACTTTTCGAAAGACTGAAAATGTTTAATCAACCTATTCCTGCTGCCTGATGTTACCCCTTGACCTATCACTAAATATTCGGATAATTCTTCTTGTTCTTTTAGAATATAATAGCAATTTCTAAGCATTTCATATGAAGTAAATAGTACGAGAATTTTCCCTTTTAATTGAAATGCTAAAGACAAAATGCTTTCACAAATGGCATATATAAACCAATCATTATTAGGGTAGGAAATTTTAGGTAAATCATTAGGAATCATTAATTTTACATTTTGTTCATATGGGAAATGGTTATCCATCTTATAACATTCTATCTCATCTGTTTCAATCCCTAATTGTTTTATTATATACTGAAATGAATTGTTCATCGTTAAGGTAGCACTCATTAATATGACACTTTCTTTAGTATCAAATAAGTATTTTTTTAATTGTTCGTTTACCGAAAAAGGTTCATGGTATAGATAAACAGCATTCTCTGCACCATATTGATCAATTTCTAGCCATGTAATGGCTTGAGGGTCTGATTGAAGCAGTAATGACCTTAAATCTAACGATAATTGTCTTATTTCAACATAAACTCCCTCAAGTTGATTTTGCAAAAATTTATTCTTATTAATTTCTAAGACCTTAGAAATGCTCAAAATTAGTTGATCAAGAATTAAGATTACTCGTCTTGTCATATCTTTAATTGTAATAATTTGTGCATCGTTTTGTTGGCTGTCCCAAACTTTCTGAAGCCTGCCAATATCATTTAATGACCGATTTTGAACAGAATCACGTCGAACATAATGAAATAATTGACGAAACATCTGATCCAACTCAAATTTCATATCTGCTAACTTTTTGTGACCATTCTCTAGCATAGGTTCATCTAATTCTTTTTCGCTTTGTAAAAATAAAAATAACTTTTCTAATCGTTGTAAAAAAGCAGTGCATTGAAAGTAACTAATCGACCTGCCTAAAAAATTAGTTGCGACAGACTCCAAATGATGCGCTTCATCTATAATTAACTTACTGTAAGAAGGGAGTACTTTGTTTTCATTTATCATATCCATACATAATAATGCGTGATTGGTCACAATAATTTGGGATTGACTAGCTTTTTTCTTCATTCGTTGATAAAAACAATATTCAACCCAAGTTGGGGCTGTATATTCTTGATCCACAACAAGTTGCTGCATCATTTGCTGATCCTTTAATGGTAATTGAATCTCATCTAGGTCCCCAGTATTCGTTTCCGTTAACCAGACTAAAATCATTGCTTTTAGTAGTGTATGGTGATAGCCAGATTGTGTCTCATCTTTAAGATATTGTTCAAATTTAGCTAAGCTTAAGTAATGATTTTTCCCCTTTACAATCGTAGCGGTTATCGGTTTACTAAAAAAACGGTTCAATTTCTTAATATCATTAAATAATAGCTGTTCTTGTAAATTTGTACTAGCTGTGCTAATGACAATTGGACGCTGTGATCCTATCACCTCATATATTACAGGAATTAAATAGGCAATAGTTTTACCTATACCTGTTTCTGCTTCTATCATCGCATGTTTATGTAAACGAAAATGGTCATAAATCTTTTCACTAATAGCTTGTTGCGCTTTTCTTCGTTCATAAGTGCGGAACATTTGGGAAAGGTAACCATTTGATTGATAAAATTGTTCGATATAATCTTGAAATGGCATATGTAACATCGATGAGTGAAAATGTTTTTCTGTCTCGTCCAGTTTTTTAATCATAATACCACGATGATACTGTAAGTCATTTCTTTTCTCTTTTATTTTTAATAATGGTATTAATTGAGAAAAGTCCGATTTTAAATGCTCAGAAAGTGGCATTAATGTTTCTATTACTTCTTTTGATAAACTTTGCCATTTTTTTAATATTAATAAAAATAAATCTGCCGTAACAAGTGCATCAGCAATAGCACGATGAGGATCTTCGTGACTAAGCATGAGATAGTCAGCAATGTCACTTAATTTATAGCTAGGAGCTTTTGGGAAGAAAATTCTAGCTAATTCAACAGTGTCAATAACTGGTGGATTTATTTTATCTTTTCCAATGCGCTCTAATTCTTCATTTAAAAAATTTAAATCGAAGGTAATATTATGCGCTACAATGACTGCGTCTTGTAAAATAGGTAAAAACTCGTTCGTTAACTCTTTTAATGTTGGTTCATTCTCTACATCTTTATTTTGAATGGATGTTAATTGAGATATAAATTCAGGAATACGCTGCTCAGGATTAACTAACCTGCTATATTGTTTCGTAATCTGGTGGTTTTGGATGACTACAAGCCCTATTTCGATAATTCGATCCCCTTTTTTCGGAGCATGACCTGTCGTTTCTATATCTATAATGACATACTTGTCCACTTTTTCACCCCCTGTTATATATGAGGCTTACTATATAAAGAAAACTCTTATCAACAGATTGATAAGAGTGTCGAATTAATAAGTTGATAATGGTGGTTCTTGTTCTAAAATTTGCTTTACGTTATTATCTTCATCCATAATGGCTACTTTTGGTTTAAAATTTACCAGTTCTTCATCTGATACCATTGCATAAGAAACAACGATAATAACATCTTCTGGTTGAACCAATCGAGCTGCAGCACCATTAAGACAAAAAACTTTGCTATTTCTCTTGCCGGGAATAACATATGTTTCCAACCTCGCGCCATTATTATTATTTACAATTTGAACTTTTTCATGTGGAAGAATGCCTACCTTTTCTAAAATAGCTTCATCAATCGTAATACTTCCTACATAATTTAAATTTGCTTCTGTTACTCTTGCACGATGAATTTTAGACTTCATCATAGTACGTAACATATGATTTCCCCCTAAAAATAAGCTTCAGGTATATTTCCATTTTTATCTAATATTATATTATCAATAAGCCTTGCACCTTCAAAATGAACAGCAACAGCAATAATTATTTGTTGATTAATTTCATCAACACGCTCTAATTCCGGGTATGATAATAATTCTACATATTCAATGCTACCATCTGTGTTTTGTTTAATAAATTTAGTAACTTCCTCTATTATCATAACAGGATTTTTATTTCCGTCAATAATAAAATGTTGCGCTTGTTGGAGCGCTTTAAAAATATGAGCTGCTTGGTTCCTTTCGCTCTTTGATAAGTACACATTACGACTACTTTTCGCTAAACCACTGCTCTCTCGCACAGTAGGCACTGGGATAATGGATAATGGAAAATTAAAATCATCCACCATACCTTGTACAACGGCAACTTGTTGGGCATCCTTTAGTCCAAAATAAGCATAATCTGCACGCGTAATATGAAACAATTTAACAAGAACAGTAGCTACACCATCAAAATGACCAGGTCTATTTTTCCCGCATAGTACATCTGTTCTTCGTTTCACTGTTAATTCTATATTTGTTTTTTGGGGGTACATATCATGCACATCAGGGAGAAATAAGTAATCAACACCATGTTCTTGTGCTACAGCCGTGTCGTGTTGTTCATCTCTTGGATATCGATCAAAGTCTTCATTCGGGCCAAATTGTAGTGGATTAACGAATATACTCACAACAACATAATCTGCTTCTTTTTTACATTGATCGATTAGACTGGTATGACCTTCATGTAAATACCCCATAGTCGGAACAAATCCAATTGTTTTACCTGATTTCTTTAGTTCAGATGCAATCCCTTCCATATCTGTTATATTCCTTACTATTTGCATCTATATTACTCCTCCAATTTCAACTCTTTTGCAACAGATTCCTCCAAAGAAAAACTATGTGATGCTTCTGGAAAAGAGCCAGATTTCACTTCGTTTGTATATTCTACTAATGCATTAGAAACAAGATTGTTTAAATCACTATAGGATTTCACAAACGACGGTGTGAAATTAACTCCATATTGTAAAATATCGTGATAAACTAATACTTGTCCATCACAGCCTTTACCAGCACCTATACCAATGGTAGATATGTCTAATTTATTAGTTATATATTCTGCTAACTTATCTGGGACACACTCTAATACAACACTAACCGCACCACTTTTTTCCAACTTATAGGCATCTTCAATAAGTTTCATAGCAGTTTCTTTATCTTTTCCTTGAATACGATAACCACCTAGAACGTGCACAGATTGGGGTGTTAAGCCTAAATGGCCTACAACCGGAACTCCAGCATCCGTTAAGCGCTTCACAAGCTCAAGTGTAATATCTGATGCTCCTTCTACTTTGATTGATTGAGCATTTGTTTGTTGTATCATAAGTTGCGCCGTTTTCATCGCATCTTCTAATGAAATATGATAAGACATAAACGGCATATCTACTACAACAAATGTTTCTTTTGCTCCCCGAGTAACAGCTTTTGCATGATGAATCATATCATCAACGGTAACTTCAATAGTAGAATCATACCCTAATACAACGTTTCCTAATGAGTCTCCTACTAGTATCATATCTACCTTTGCTTTTTCAGCTAATTTAGCACTTGGATAGTCATATGCTGTTAACATCGCTATTTTTTCACCTTGTTTTTTCATTTGCTTTAACTTAACGGTATTTAACATAAATATTTCCCCTTACCAATTAATTTCTGCACTATATACCCTAACAAGCTCTTCCTCATCACTAAAAACCAATAACGCTCCGTCTTCTGTTATACCTTTTATCGTAGCATCAAAAGACTGATTGGACATGGTGATATGAACCTTTTCATTTAATTTATATGCATTTTTGGTCCATTTTTGTTTAATTTGAGAAAAACCATTATCCATATATGTTTTATAAGCTTTTTCAAAGTTATCTAAAATAGCTGTAATTAACTGCTTTCTATCCCACTGTTCACCTGTTTCCATCCGAATGGAAGTTGCCTGATGCAATAATTCTTCAGAAAAACTATGAGCGTCTTGGTTAACATTCATTCCGATACCAATAACCATATACTGAATTCCATCTAATTCTGCTTGCATTTCGGTTAAAATACCACAACATTTTTTACCATTTATAAAAAGGTCATTAGGCCATTTTATTTGAACATTCAAATTTGTCAAAGTGTTTAATGTATCAACAAGTGTAACAGCAGTAAATAAGGTCATCTGTGAGGCATTATACGGAGCCAATTTAGGTCTTAAAATAATACTCATCCAAATGCCATCTGAATGATTGGATTCCCATTTTCTATTTAACCTTCCACGACCAGATGTTTGATTATTGGTGATAACGACTGTTCCGTGTGGTGCATCGTCTTGAGCCAACTGGTGAGCTAAAGTCTGCGTTGATCCTAGCTCTTCCTTATATATAAGATTCTTACCCAACCATTTCGTGTGCAAGTCCCATTGTAATGAACTCTCACTAAGGTGTGATGGTGTCTGTATTAACTTATATCCTTTTTTATGCACTGTTTCAAACTGATATCCATCTTTCTTTAGTTCATTTATGTGTTTCCAAACCGCAGTCCTAGAAATATTTAATATTTTGGATAATTCTGGGCCTGAAATATACTCTTGATCCATTGTGGATAAATATTCAATTAACTGATTACGTGAAGAATGCTTCATTTTTTAACCACTCTCTAATTTTTACTTTGTTATTCGTTACTTGTCGTTCTATGACCGCTCGTTCCACTTGTTGCAAGTATTTTGCTATCCAAGGCCCTTTAGGTTTGTCAGGAAATAATGATAGTAGATCATTTCCGGTGATAGCCAACTCCTGTCGATCTTGAATAGGTAATCGTTCTTTCTCCATTCGCAACTGATCTAAATCAAGCTGATCCTTTATATATATACCATATAGTTTTACAAAGTCTGGCAATAGATATGTGGGTGTTTGGTAGATAGTCCATGTTGATTGATTCGGATATTGTTTTACAGAGTCACTTAAAATCATTGCTTCATTTTTTGTCTTATTAGATAATTTCCACGCTTTTATCCAATTTTGAATCGTAATGGATGGTTGGAAAAGGTGGTATAAAGCAATAAAGGAAGCCATGTTAGGTAATGATTCCCTTTGATTTCTCAAATGTTCTTGAATTATTGTGTCTGTACGAATAATTGGTAAATACTTATATAATTCTGTTCGAAAGAGCATATCTAAGCTATATCCTAAAGATTGACCAGCAAGGGTCTTTTCCCACTCCACCGATATACGTTCTATAGCTATATGCTGTAACAGGGAAGCATGTTGATCTATGGCTTTCTGTGTTTGCGTTTCTATGTAAAAGCCTAATTGACTAGCAAAACGAATAGCACGCATCATGCGTAACGGGTCTTCTTGAAATCTGAGATTAGGGTCCCCTACAGTTCGAATAACACTTTGTGATAAGTCGTGTTGCCCTTGATAAAAATCAACCAATTGTAATTGTTTGTTCATTGCCATTGCATTAATCGTAAAATCTCTTCTCGATAAATCACCTTCAAGATTTCCGATAAACTCTACTTGATCAGGTCTTCGAAAGTCACTATAACCTGTTTCTGTTCTAAATGTGGTTACTTCATATGATTGGTGTTCGCAGCGGACCAAAACAGTTCCATGTTCAACCCCGACAGGTATAACCTTTTTAAAAATATTCATAACTTCTTCTGGCTTGGCAGATGTCGCAATATCGACATCGTGTACAGGTTTATTTAAAAGCATATCCCGAACAGCTCCACCTACAATATATGCTTCAAAGCCTGCCTCTTCTATTTTTTCTATCACCTGAAGTGCTGGTTGAAACAGTTTTTCAGTCATTTCCATCACCTAATACGCTGTGATATAGCTTTTCATATTGATTGAGAATTTTGTCTGAGGAAAATCTTTGTTTAGCATAGACCAACGCATTGTCCGAAAATTCCTTCCATAAAGATTCATTTTGCAGAATTTGTATCGTACGCTTAGTAAACGCTCCTATGTCCCCAACTTCTTCGATATAACCATTTTGCTCGTTTGCAATGACCTCAGGTATTCCACCAGTATTAGCTCCAATACATGGCAAACCACAAGCCATGGCTTCTAATAATACAAGGCCAAAACTTTCTTTTTCAGAAAGCAATAATTTCACATCACTAATCGAAAGTAGTTCTGGTATATTTTTCTGTTTACCAAGAAAATGCACATTAGTATCTATTCCTAACTGTTGTACAAGATTATATACTTGGCCATATTCTGGTCCATCTCCAATCAAAAGCAATCTTGAAGGTACTTCCTTATTGACTTCATAAAAGGTTTTGACAACATCTTGCACCCTTTTGACTTTTCTAAAATTAGAAATATGAATGAGAACCTTTTCGTCATTGCTTATGCCATATTTTTCTTTCACATGACAATCTGTAGATTGATGATAGTCCTTTTCATTAATAAAATTATAAATAACTTCAATTTTACGTTCCACATCTACCATTTCATAAGTTTGATTAGCAAGACTGCGAGAAACTGCTGTCACAGCATCAGAAGCTTCAATGCCAAACTGTATCATTTTCTTTAAAACTAAATCAATCCCTAAAACCGTTATATCAGTGCCATGCAATGTAGTCACAATTTTAACAGGGTGTTTGGCCATCTGCTTGGCTAAAATAGCACATATAGCATGTGGAACCGCATAATGTGCATGCATAATGTCTAATTTTTCTGTATCGATAACTTCCGCAATTTTGGTAGCTAGTGCGAGGTCATAGGGTGGATATTGAAATACCGGATAATGATTCATTTCAACTTCATGAAAGAAAATATTTGGATGAAATTTGTCTAATCTAAAAGGCACACTCGAAGTAATAAAATGTATTTCGTGCCCTTTTTCAGCTAACATTTTCCCCAACTCTGTTGCAATAATCCCAGATCCTCCAACAGAAGGATAACAAGCGATCCCAATTTTCAACATAACATTACCTGCCTATTTATATTTTCTTACTTCATTTTTCTCCAGTCAAAAAAGCCTGCATCAAGGGCTCTTATTAACACTTCTGCGCCACCTAAGTTAGTGACTAACGGAATTTGATACACATCACACAAACGAATAAGTGCACTTATATCTGGTTCATGTGGCTGAGCTGTTAAAGGATCACGGAAAAATATCACTAAATCCATTTCATCGTTAGCAATTTTAGCACCTATTTGTTGATCTCCGCCTAACGGACCTGACTGAAATCTTTCTAATGTTAATCCTGTTGCTTCGGAAATTCGTTTTCCGGTAGTTCCCGTTGCAAAAAGTGTATGATTTTTTAAAATATTCGAATAAGCAACCGTAAAATTGACCATATCTTGTTTCTTTTTATCATGTGCGACTAACGCTATATTCATAATTTCACCTACTCCATGATATTTTCTAGTCCGTATACTAAGATATCTAGTTTCACTGCCTGATCTATTGCTAATTTCACACCAGTCATAAAAGATTCTCTGTGAAATGAATCATGTTTAATCGTTAAGTTTTCACCTGCTGAACCAAATACGACTTCTTGATGAGCTACTAAACCTGGCAATCTCATACTGTGGATTTTCATTCCATCTACATCAGCACCTCGAGCACCATCTAAAGTTTCTTTTTCATCTGGATGGCCTTGTTTCTTCGATTCTCTCACTTCTTTTATAAGTGATGCTGTCTTAACGGCAGTACCTGAAGGTGCATCGAGCTTATTATCATGATGCTTTTCAATAATCTCCACATCTGGAAAATATTTAGCCGCCCATTTTGCAAATTGCATCATTAATACAGCGCCTAATGCAAAGTTTGGTGCAATAATGGTACCTATTCCTTTTTCTTCAGATAAATCCGTTAATTCTTGTAATTGCTCATCAGTAAAGCCAGTAGTACCTACAACAGGTCTAACTCCATATTGAATAGCTGTTTTTGTATGTAAATAACCAACTTCAGGGGTTGTTAAGTCAACTAACACATCTGCTTCAACGGTCTCTAAACATTCCACAATATCATTATAAATTGTCACATCGAAGGGTGGAAGTTCATCAAATTCGCTAATTTTCATTCCTTCATATTTGTGATCTAAACAAGCAACCAAGTCTAAATCTGATTGTTTTTCAATCATTCGTAAGGCTTCACTGCCCATTTTACCTCTTGGTCCTGCTACTATTACTTTTATTTTCTCCATACTTACTCCTCCTCTTGCTGTTTTCTTGTCCAACGGTCTTTGTCTCTTGTCTCAATTTTACTCATCGTCTTCTCAAAAGCTTCACTTAAACTAATATTCTGTGAATTAGCAAAACATATCATGACAAATAATAAATCACCAAGTTCATTTTCGATTGTATTATCATCTTCTGTATTCTTTTTAGGCTTTTCCCCATAAGCATGATTCACTTCTCTAGCTAATTCACCAATCTCTTCTGTAAACCTAGCTAACATACTTAATGGTGAAAAATACCCTTCTTTAAATTGTGATATGTATTCATCTACCCTTTTTTGCATATCTTTCATATCTTCTTTATTATACATCGCTAGTCCCCCTCAAATAAAGTAAAAAGACAGATGCTGAATTAAACACCTGTCTTCACATTATAATTATATTAATCATCATTTGCTAGCAAGAACATGGATGCAAAACGGATGAGCTCTGCTAATGCGACTAATGCAGCAGCTACATAAGTTAGTGCAGCAGCATTCAGCACTTTTTTCGTTTGTTTTTCCTCATTGTTTTTTATAATACCAGAGGAAACTAGCTGAGCCATCGCCCGATTAGATGCATCAAATTCAACAGGTAATGTGATCAATTGAAATAGTACAGCGAATGACATGAATATTACACCGACTAATACTAAATTCATTTGTCCTAATAAAAATCCAGCAATAATGAAAATAAACGACATTTTATCTCCAAGACCTGCTACTGGAACTAAAGCATGTCTAAATCGCAAAAATGCATAAGCTTGTGCATCCTGAATAGCATGGCCAACTTCATGTGCAGCAATCGCTGCTGCTGCTGCAGAATAACCATGATAATTATCACTGGATAGTCTTACAACTTTACTTTTTGGATCATAATGGTCTGAAAGCATCCCTTTTGTTTCTTCGATTCTAACATCAAATAAGCCATTATCATCTAATATTTTCCTTGCTACTTGTGCTCCTGTGACCATATTTGAATTCATAACTTGTGAATATTTTTTATGCGTATTTTTCACTTTGGATTGTGCCCAGAGTGGTATCAAAATTAACAATGCTAAATATACAAGATAACCAAACATTTACATTCCTCCATCATCTTCTCTATATGGTCAATTTTAGTCAAAAATCTCTGATTTGTCAATTTGTATGTTTAGTGGATGATTCCGCTTTATATCTTACCCAAGAAACATAAGATAATGAAAAAATGATAAACAATCCTACTATGGACATAAGCCAAACAAAATAGTTCTCACTATCAGCCGACTGAACTGTCGAAACATGAACATCACTAATCTGTTCATATGCTAAAGGTAGTTTGTCATCGTTTAAATGAATGATATTTTCTTTCATTTCCTTATAGGCTGCTTCTGATACATAACTTTTCAGGACAGGAGCAATAACCTCCCATTGATAATGTATCTCCATTCTATCTTCTTCAGATAATTGATTACTGCCAAGCTTCGTTTCTAAGTTATATTTGAGCTCTTCCAGCCATGCATGAAACATAGGCGCTTGTTCATTCATCACTGCATCATAATATACGACTAATTGTTGCGCATGCTTCATTTTTTTAACTTGAGAACTGCCATTTTCATGTAAAGTCTGATAATTTTTATCTAGATACTTTTCCATATTGGAAATTTGTTCCGGTGCTCGTTCTTCTACAGATGATAGAATACTTTGTTCTCGTTGAAGCAGATACTGTTGTGCAGTATCATATTTTTTCTCTTGCACTAATTTTTCAAATTGATATAAATCAGTATTTGTATTTTCCGCATAGGCCACTTCCTTACCAGCCAAACCATATATAATAAAAATAGAAAATAACAGAATAATAAATATACCTCTCACAAAAAATCCCTTCCTCCATTCATCTTTTAAATAATGTATGAACAGAGCAGACGAGATATGCATATAGTACTTTGGTCATATCAATTTTTTATAAAGTGATAATCCCATCAGTGGGGGGCGCTTTACCACACTGATGGTTAGCGAAACTTATTAGGGTGCTAGCATCCTTTATCCCCCACTTGTACTTTTTTCATTATTCTTAGTCTTGAAGTGGGGTTTTACGGACGATTGTTCACCGTGATAAAGGGTTAAAAAATAGACGATCGCAATACTTGCTATGCTTAACCAGAAGGTAAAATAACCTATGTGATCCGAGTAGGATGTTAACGAACCATAAACAGGCATCATGTCATATACATAGTCAATGATTTCATTATGTAATGTCCATACCGCTGCTATTGCTAAGTGATACCATTTGAATCTATATAACGGACTATACAAACAAGCTTGAAGTGCCATTGCCCCATGCGAGATCATTAACATATAGCCTGCAGGAGATAATTGGCCACTAATTATTAAAGTCAGCAGATTCATGACGACAGCCCAAATTCCGTATTTTATTAACGTAACTGCAGCTAAAGCTTCAATTAATGGTATGTTATTACCTCTTAAGTAAAAAAATAAAAAAATGGTAAAAAATAAGCTCGCGGTAGGACTATCAGGAACAAATGGAATAAAAATAAAAGGTGTATTCTGTAATTGTGACATGTACCAATAATATCCGTATATAGTACCTATTAGGTTGATAAAAAATAAAAGCTTCAATGTATGAGCGTGAAATAAATATGTTCTTAGCAATAGGCTCCCCTACCTTTTATCAATATGAGAAACCCCTCGCCCATATGAGCGAGGGGAGACAAATTATTCTGCTGCTTCTTCATTTACGGATACGATAAATTCAGCTAATTGCTGTAACTCTTCTTCTGTTCCTTCGAATTGATCTGCTGGCATACCAGGATCCCCTTCAATACCATTGACTGCAATATCTTTAATCTCGTCAACCGTATAATCAATGCCGATCAATGTCGGTGCAGCGGCTCCTCCTTCCAATTCGCCGCCGTGACATTGCAAGCAGCTATTTTCATAAGCTGCGTAACCAGGGTCTGATGTATCGATATCCACTTGCGATTCTTCCGGTAACACTGGTTTGTTGTTTTCCGCTTTTGCTTCATAATCAACGTGAGATGCCGCTTCATATGTCAGCCAGAAAGTAGCAATAAACCCTAAAATCATTAAGGATGTGGATATAGGGCGTTTGTGTGGTCTACGGTCTTTTCCTCTGTCTAAGAATGGTGCAAGTAACAAACCACCAAAAGCTAGACCAGGGATAACGATAGCCCCTAAAACAAAGAATGGTCCACTTGCAAATTTGTATTTCAATAATTGATATAAAAATAAGAAATACCAGTCTGGAAGCGGTAAGTATGCTGTATCAGTCGGATCAGCCATTTTCTCTAATGGTGCCGGATGCGCAATGGTAAGGCATAAAAAACCAACCAAGAATACCGCTCCAACTAGCCACTCTTTTAATAAGAAGTTTGGCCAAAACGGCTCTGTTCTGCCAGGATATTCTGAATAATCTTTAGGTATAAATTTCTGTTTGTCAGCAGGTATACGTGAATCACCGACAAACTTCATCCCTTTTCCTCTTTTCACAGCTATCCCTCCTTTATTACTTTATTTTATAGCGGTCCAGAGATACCTTGTTTTCTAATCATAATAAAGTGAGCACCCATTAAAACAAATAATGCTGCAGGTAAGAAGAAAACATGAATTGCAAAGAAACGAGCTAATGTTTGAGCCCCTACAATAGATGGGTCCCCATTTAACAGGGTTTTTGCCATTTCACCAATAAAAGGTATCCCTTCCACAATCTCAAGTGTAACGACTGTTGCGAAATATGCTTTATTATCCCAAGGTAATAAATAGCCAGTTAAACCAAGTGCAAGCATGACAAAGAATATAAGCACACCAACGATCCAGTTTAACTCACGAGGTTTCTTATAAGCACCTTGGAAGAAAACACGTAACGTATGTAAAAATAGCATTACAATGACAACACTGGCTCCCCAGTGGTGCATCCCTCTAACAATTTGTCCATGTGCAACTTCTGATTGCAAATAATAAACAGAACGCCATGCATTTTCAATATCCGGTACATAATACATGGTTAAAAACATTCCCGATAATATTTGTATAACCGTTACAAAGAATGTTAGTCCTCCGAAACAATACACAAACGCAGAAAAATGGTGTGCAGGATTCACATGCTCTGGCACTTCATGATCTGCTACATCTCGCCAAAGTGGTGTAATATCTACACGCTCATCTATCCAGTCATAAATCTTTTGAAGCATTCATCAAACCTCCTCTCTTGGCATCGCATTGCCTAGAAATAATGTTCCATCTCTCACTTCATGTTCGTAAATATCCAACCCAGCGTTCGGTGGTGTATCTGGCACATTCATACCGTCTTTATAATAACGGCCATCATGACAAGGACAATAGAATTGATCAGGATGCGCATCATCCCCAGCCCAGTTCACCTGACAACCTAAGTGCTTACAAACAGGTGAAAGTGCGACAATGTTGTCATTATCATCTTTATAAACCCATGCACTTTTTGTAACTTCTGATGTATACCAAGCATCTACTTGTTCAATCGTCCAATCAAAACGCTGTGGTTCTGTTGTGATCTCAGAAACTTCAACCACAGCTTTCATATCACCAATAGCAGATGCTTGTAGTACTGGGTCTATTGCAAACCGTACCATTGGTGCTAGCATTCCAGCTGCCATAAATCCCCCAACACCTGTTAACGTATAATTCAAAAACTGGCGACGAGACACTTGCTGCTTTTTTTCTGACATGATTTACCCCCCTCTACTTAGACTCCGACTTCATGGTTTTATCATCTCTTATCATACTAGGACATTACTATGATAGCGTAAACTTTTGCTATGGTCAATAAAATCTACTACAAAATAAGTGGTTATATCGACAAGTTACCAAAAAGTTCGGATTAATTCACTAATTTGATGCATTTGATTTTGAATTTCTTCTTTAGCTTGTCTTGATTGATAATCCTCTATCTTAGAGGCTGGTATCCAAATCAGGGTTCCGTCTAAATAGGATTCGACCTTCTTCCATTTTACATCATATGTAAGATAAAAAATATGTGGAAATTCTTTTTGATAGATAGCTTTGACCCATTGATTTAGCTTGGAAACTTCTTCCTCGAAGTTGCTGGATTGCGAATATATATAACCAGGGCTTAAAAATATTCTCCCCATATATTGTCTTTCTAATTCATTTGCTAAAATATGTATCGATTTATTTTGATTAGCTAATCGACTTGCTATTTCTGCATTTTTAAGACTAATTGGTGATAATGGAACACACAATGTATCGACATATTCTTTCGCTTCTTCATAAACCTTAACAGCTTCTTTTTCCCATTTCATACGTTTCCCTCCTAACACATTATATTAAATTTAACATAATAAAAGACGAATTTCATCTACCATTAGATAAAATTCGTCTTTTCAGTATTTAGGTTTTGCTTCTAACCTAATTTTAATCATTTAGAAGCGGAGACTCTGCATATTGTTGTTCTAGTTTTTCTAACTTAACAGCATAAACCTTAAATGCCGCTTGATCGCGATCATCTAAAGCCTTGTTTATTTGTTTCGTTAGCTTTTCTTTTTTAAAATAATAGATGGAATAATCCAACCATTGATCTACTACCTTTTTATCCTGCTTAGATAAAAAATAGTCATCAGGAATGAACGGATTATCTTCTAACACTTTCATAAAGGGAACACTTTGCTTAGAACCTTTAAAATTCAGTTGAATATATATCGGTTCTTGACAATGGAGTCTTATATCATGAAATGATTTATCAGCGTCTGTTGTTACAATATGCTTTTTATAAAAACGAAAAGCTACATCTTTCGAACAATGTGTCGATATAATCATGGCTCTTGGACAAAACCTTGCTTCAAGGACAAAATGAACATGTTCTAAAATCTCTTCATGATTCATTAAATAATTAAGGATCCAAACACTTTCTCTCTTTTTTAACTGATAATGACCTAAAAACCACTGAATGAATTCTTTTTTATCTTCAATTTTAATGGATGTTTCCAATAGTTTTTCCCCTCCGTTTTTAATAGAGAGTATCTTTTTGATTTTTTAAACGTTCTAAAAAGGCTTGGACTTCAAAATCAGATGGCTCCAGTTTTAAATAGGATTGAAAGATATCGATTGCTTTATCTGTCCTCCCTTCTTCAATAAGAAAGTAAGCATAATCTTTTAAGAAGTCTGCATCTGCTCTCATTTTATTATATGCAGATTGATAAGCATTTAATGCCTTCTTAAATAGTTCTTCTTCATTATAAGCTTTTGCTAATTCCCAATAAAAAATCCCATCTAAAGATTCTAACTCTACTTTCTCCGTTAAAACTTGTATAATCCGATCATATGCTTCATGTTGTTTATAAGCTTCCACTAAAAATAATAAAGCTTCCTGATATTCAGTATCTAATGTTAAGGCTTGTTCTGTATATTCAAAGGCTCTTTCATGATTGCCATATTTTAATGATATTTTCCCTGCTTCTAGCCACATCTCTTTATTATAAGGGTCCATTTCCACCCCTGCTTGAGCTGTTTCATATGCTTCCTGAATGAGTCCTTCTTCATAATAGGCTTTAGCTAAATATAAATAAACGGATGGGTATTCTAACTCTTTTTCAATCAATGATTCCCATACTTGAATTGCGATCTCAAAACGTTCTGATTTAAAGGCCATAAATCCATATCGAAATAATGTTTCCGGATCATCAGTTTCCAAACTTTGGAAATGTTCAAAAGCTGCTTCAAATGCTCCATTAATTGCATAACATTCAGCTAACCTTGCACGTATGTTCACTCCGCCGAATTCTTCTGCCTCCTGAAGCACTTTTTCATAATAAATCGTTGCTTTTTGATATTCTCCAATAGAAAAAAGCAGCTCTCCTAAAGCAAAATCAATAATTTTTTCTTCAGGTTCTTTATTCTTTGCCTGTAGCAATTTCTCTTCTGCTACCTCAAATAACCCCTGTGCCTGATAAAGATCTGCTAATTGCAGCAAAGCTTGTAAATAAATTTCACTTGCTTCGTTAATTTCATTTAATACAGTGATAGCTTGTTCATCTTCATGGTCATCTATTAATATATCGGCTAACAGGACTTTAGCATCATCATTACCAGGTTCGATGGAAAGTATTTCTTCTAACAAACGTTTTGCTTCATCCTGTACACCTAGTTCTATATATATATGAGCAATTTCTAGCTTTTCTTGTGTATTTGATTCTTTTGCCAAATCATTCAATATATGAAGTCCTTTTTCTACCTCGCCACTTTGAATCATTTGAATGGCATCTTCTATATTAAGCACTTTATTCAACCTTTCCAACCAGATTATTTGATTTCTCTACCCATATTATCGAATAAAAACCACATAGGCAAACATCTAAGAATATACTTGACTATTTTTACACAGAAGAAAAACCCATAGAATATTCCATGGGCTTCATTTCTATGCATTCGATAAAAGAGATTGTAGATCCGCAAAGAAATTAGGATATGATATAGCAATACATTGATCGTCATGCAGTTCAATGGATTCTTTTGTTAGTAAAGATGCGATTGCAACCATCATCCCAATACGATGATCTCCATATGATTGAGTGGAAGCACCATGTAGTGTGTTACCTCCTTGAATAATCATACCATCCTGTGTTGCTTCAATTTGCACACCTAGCTGTTTTAAAGTATTAACAACTGACTTAATTCTGTCTGTCTCTTTATAACGTAATTCTTCAGCATCTTTTATAATAGTAGTACCTTCTGCTTGTGATGCAAGTAGTGCAATGATTGGAATCTCATCAATAATTCTCGGAATAATATCTCCTTCAATAGTTACTGCCTTAGGAGCAGATGTTCTAACAGTAATATCACCTATCGGTTCACCGCCAATGGTTCTTTTTGTTACCACCGAAATATCAGCGTCCATTAATTTTAATACATCAATAATACCAGTACGAGTAGGATTTAGACCCACATTTTCAATCGTGATATGACTATTTGGCGTAATGGCTGCTGCTACTAAAAAGAAAGCGGCTGACGAGATATCCCCAGGTACTTCAATATCACAAGCTTGCAATGGCTGGTTTCCCTTAATCTTAACAGTGTTACCATCAATCGTTAAGTCTGCACCAAATGCTTTTAACATATTTTCAGTATGGTCACGCGTTTTGGTATCTTCTTGCACGACCGTAGTCCCTTCTGTCATAAGCCCTGCCAAAATCACGCCTGATTTTACTTGTGCACTTTTTACAGGAGTATGATAATGAATAGGTTGCAAATTACCGCCGCGAAGGGATATAGGTAACAACCTTCCTTCCTCTCTGCCATCTATTTTAGCACCCATTTTACGTAAAGGAATGGTTATCCGATCCATTGGCCGCTTAGACAGAGAGTCATCTCCAAATAACGTAAAATGAAATGGTAATCCAGAAAGTATTCCCATTAAGAGTCTTGCTGTTGTCCCTGAATTACCGAGGTTAATAGGTTGCGAAGGCTCTTTTAATCCATCCACACCGTTAGATTCAATCTTAACAGTTTGCCCAGACCTTTCGATAGCTACCCCCATTGCTTGAAAGGCAGCAATTGTTGATAAGCAATCTTCCCCCTCTAAAAAATGCTTGATGGTCGTTTTTCCTTTAGCAAGAGAACCAAACATTACGGCTCGGTGGGAAATAGATTTATCTCCTGGAACAGAGATATGACCAGTTAATGTTGTTTGATCATAAGATAATACTTTTTTAGACAAAACAGACCTCTCCTATTCTTCGATCATAGTATCATAATCATGCTTTTCTAATATTGCCTTACTTAATTCCTGATCGTTTTTGTTTTGGAAACTTAATCTTAAAACACCAGTAATGCCTTCTCTTATTTCTAATATTTCAATATTATTAATGCTGATATCATGGTCTGCCAATAACCCTACAACTTTTAATAATGCACCTGGCTGGTCAAAAATATCCACATAAAGATCATAATACGAAAGGATAGCACCTCTTTTTTTACTATCAAGTCCATCACGGTAGTCCTTTGCTTGCTCAAGATATTGTTGTATTTGTGCTTTTTCGCCTGTATCGATTAGTTGTTTCAGTTCTTGCATTTCTTCTATCCAATCACCTAACAAGCGACTCATCTTCTTTTTATTTTGAAAAAAAATATCTTTCCACATTAAAGGGTTACTAGACGCAATTCTAGTAATATCTCGAAACCCGCCTGCAGCTAGTTTCGGAATATATGCATGCTTTTTTTGCCAATTCCGAGCTTGATGTACTAATGATGATGCAATTAAATGAGGGAAATGAGAAATTACGCTTGTCATCTCATCATGCTCATTGGCATTTAAAACTAAAAATTTAGATTTAGTTGGTGTTAGTACTGCTTGTAACAATTCCCTATCTTCATCAGTAGAAGTACTTGTGGGTGTTAGGACATATATTGCATTCTCAAACAAATAGGATTTTGCTGCTTGTATTCCTTTTTTATGAGAACCTGCCATAGGATGTCCGCCAATAAAGCTTATGTTCTCTGTCTGTAATTGAGCGGCAGCTTCCATGATTGGTGATTTAACAGAAGCAACATCCGTTACAATCAGCTTTTTGTCCAGTTCTATTTCGTTTAATTGATGAATTAGACTAACTGTATGGGAAACTGGTGCTGCTAAAATACATATATCTGCTTTTTTTACAGCACTTGCGAAGTCGTAATATACTTCATCCACAATATCATTCATCTGACAGTAAGCTAACGTACTTTTATTGGAATCATAACCGATTAAGTGGATGTTATTGGTATCTTTTATACTTAAAGCAAGCGAGCCCCCAATTAAGCCGAGACCCGCAACTAAAACCGTTTGTTTCACGATTTATTCTCCTTTTATTTGGTTGCTAAAAACGATGTAATTAACTGTTGTAATTCTTCCATGTGCTCTTTCGAACCAATTGTAATTCGTACCCCTTTAGGATGTTCTATCGCTTCACCTGAACGAACAATATATCCGTGTCTTAATAAATACTCAAACAATTGATCTCCCGAAGTTGGAAGCTTGACAAATAAGAAATTAGCTTGAGAATCATAATATTGCAAACCATTTTCATCACAAAACTTCATAAATGCATGCTTGTTTTGCACCGTTTCCTTGTGTGATTTTTCTATAAACGCTTGATCTTCAAGTGCTTTTACTGCAGAAAGCTGGGAAATAGATGTTGTGTTAAATGGTCCTCTAGTTATATTTAGCAATGTTGCAATTTCTTTTGAAGCTGCTACTCCGTACCCTACACGTAAGTTTGCTAAACCATAAGCCTTGGAAAAGGTTCGCAACACTACTAAATTTTCATATTCCTTAAGTAACGATATACTGTTGGGATTTTTGTCTTGTTCAATATATTCATAATAAGCTTCATCCAATACAACTAACGTACTGGACGAACATTGATCTAAGAATGAAACTAATCTTTCTTTACTAATTAGAGAACCTGTTGGGTTATTTGGAGAACATAACCAAATAACTCTTGTCTCTTTGTTTACTTTCTTAAGCATGGCATCTAAATCATGGTAACCATCTACAAGGGGAACCTCGACAATGTCCGCTCCTTGAATTAGTGCGTTGTGCTTATACTGCGGAAAAGTTGGTGTAGCCATAATCGTATTAGTTCCTTGTTTTAGATAAGTACTGCAAATAAAAGCAATTACTTCATCAGATCCTGCTCCAAAAATCAGCTGATCTTTATCTACTTCCAAAAGAGTAGCGAGCTTCTCACGTAGAGCTGTCGCATATCCATCCGGATATATCTCTAATCCGTCCAACATATTAGGGATAGCTTGTTTCACTTGTTCAGAATATCCAAATGGGTTTTCATTCGATGCTAACTTCACAATTTGGGATAATCCGAACTCTTTTTTCACCTCTTCAATTTGCTTCCCAGGTTTATAAGGTGTCATATTTTGAAAAACTTCTTTTGCTTGCACCTTTCATGCTCCTTCCTCTTACTTCGCTGAATCACTTCTGTTGATCTCTGCTAAATCTGGTCTTAACTGAATAGCATCGTTTAAATAAATATGTTCAATGTTTTCTTGGCTTATATTTGTATTAACAGTCATCATGATTCGAATACATTGTGGCAAACTCCCTGGTACATCAATTTCAGGCATGCACATAACCGGAACGTATTTCCATCCATCTATCATTCGCAATGCCTTAGCAGGAAAAGTAGCATTTAGATCAGGTGTAACTGAAATAAGTACAGAAGCGATTGTTTCAGGATCAATCTGATTCGCCTCTGCCATTATTTCAATCATTTTTTTTGTTTCTTCTATCATTTCCGCCTCATCGTTGTTTCTAACAGTTGTGGCACCTCGTATTCCTCTGATCAATGTTAACCCAACTCTCTTATAAATTTTTCAAGATGATCGGCAATCTCTTGATCTGATATATGAACCATTCTAGGTTCACCAATTTTTTCTAATAAGACCATTTGAATCTTTTCATTCTCTGATTTTTTATCTTTTTTCATTCGTTGAATTAAAGGCTCCACCTTTATATCACGAATCGATAATGGATAATTATTTTTTCTTAGCCAATCATAAAAAGATTGATAAGGAAGCTTATTTCCGTATCTTGATTCACTTAAACGAATAGCAAACAGCATACCTATTGCTACTGCCTCTCCATGTGTAATGCCACCATAACCAAACTCTGATTCTAGTGCATGACCTAGTGTATGACCAAAGTTTAGAAATTTACGAATATTTCCTTCTTTTTCATCTTGTTCTACTATTTTTGCTTTTACTGCTATACCTTTTTGAAGATGATTTAGCGTACGCTCTGCATCTAACTCTTTTGTTAAATCTATTTTTAATACATCTTCCATAAAGCTAGTTTCACTAATAAACCCATGCTTTACTACTTCTGCATAGCCTGACCTTTTCTCTTTATCGGGTAATGAATGTAAAGTGCGAATATCGTAAATGACAGCTTGTGGCGGATAAAAGTTGCCTATCATATTTTTACCCTCTGGATGGTTAATGGCCACCTTTCCTCCTACACTGCTATCATGGGCTAAAATGGTAGTAGGAACTTGGATGAAATCTATTCCACGCATATAGGTCGCTGCAACAAATCCAGCTAAATCACCAATCATTCCACCGCCAAGAGCTATAATAAGAGATTTTCTATCTAACGGATGATTGATGGCATCCGTTAATAATCGGTAGTATTGATCGATGCTTTTAGATGCTTCTCCTGCTGGGACTACGGATACAGAAACTTTGACGTTTTTACCTAGTGCTTTTTTTACCGTATTCGTATACAGATCGTGTACAACAGAGTCTGTAATAATTAGAACATTTTTATATTCTTTAGGAAAATAATCAGTTATTTGTTCAAGTAAACCTTCACCAACAACCACATTATATTGATTGGAACTTGTTTTAATTAGCTGCTTATGCATTAAAAGCACCTAATTTCCTCACGGTATTGATCAATCGCTTCTTTTAATTTAGGGAATTGATCATTTGGGAATTGCTCTAATACAGCTTTCGCTACTTCAAAAGCTACTACGTGCTCCATAACTACTGATGCTGCAGGGACTGCACATGAATCAGAACGTTCAATACTTGCATTAAATGGTTCTTTTGATTCAATGTCCACACTTTGAAGTGGTTTATATAAAGTCGGGATTGGCTTCATAACACCTTTTACAACAACAGGCATGCCTGTTGTCATCCCACCTTCAAACCCGCCTAATCGGTTTGTCTTACGGTAGTAGCCATCCTCTTTTGTCCATGCAATTTCATCATGCACTTGACTGCCGTTTTTACGAGCTGCTTCAAATCCAATTCCGAATTCTACTCCTTTAAATGCATTAATACTTTGAACAGCACCTGCAATTCTACCGTCTAGCTTTCGGTCATAGTGGACATAAGATCCCACTCCTGCTGGCATTCCTTCAATGTATACTTCACATACACCACCAATGGAATCTCCTTCTTTTTTTGCCTCATCTATAGCATTCATCATTTTCTTTCCTGCCTCTTCATCCAACGAACGAACGGGTGAAGCCTCAGATATTTTAATACGCTCATCTATTGATAAGTCTGGACGCTCTTCAGCTTTAATACCAGCAATTTCTTTCACATATCCTATCACTTGGATATCTAATTGCTTTAATAAGGTTTTCGCAACAGCACCTGCTGCTACACGAGCAGTCGTTTCCCTTGCTGATGAACGTTCTAAAATGTTGCGCATATCACGGTGACCATATTTCAATGCACCATTTAAATCAGCATGACCCGGACGAGGCCTTGTCACTACTCGGCGTATTTTTTGATCTTCTGATACTGGATCTTCTCCCATTACATCTAACCAATGCTTAAAATCATCATTATGTACTACTAACGCAATTGGTGATCCCAATGTATAGCCGTGTCGAACACCGCCAACAATATCCACCAAATCTTTTTCAATCTGCATTCTCTTTCCGCGACCATGGCCTTTTTGTCGACGTAATAGTGATTGATTTATATCATCTGTTGATAAAGGCATTCTAGCTGGTAAGCCTTCTACAATTGTCGTTTGTTGTTTACCATGTGATTCTCCTGCTGTTAAATAACGCATAAGTATCCCCCCGTAAATTTTATTTTTTGTACTACTATACCACAGCTTCAAGTAAATGTAATGATAGATTAGAAATTTATTTGGATCTGCTTATCTTTTTATAAAAAAATGTATCTAATACTGTTAAGTCATATTTCTCAGGATGGAAAATTTGTTCTGTGCTGCCAACAAAAAAAATCCCATTAACCGTCATTGCTTCTCTAAATTTTTGATAAATTTGCTCTTTTGCTTGGTCTGTAAAATAAATGAGTACATTTCTACACACAATCAAATCCATTTGTTTAGGAAATTCATCTGCAAGTAAGTTATGTTTTTTAAAGGTTACCATTTTTTTGATTTGTGGGCTTACGAGGTAAGAAGAGCCTTCCTTATGGAAGAATTGGTCTAACATCACCTTCGGAACTTCCTGTAATGCTCTTTCACTATAAATGCCTTGTTTAGCTCGTGCAAGAACATTAGAATCAATATCTGTTGCTAATATTTCTATTTCATTAGAATTCCAAAATTGTTGAGCAATCATCGCTAATGTATAAGGCTCTTCTCCTGTAGAGCAAGCTGCACTCCAGATTTTGATTTTTTTCTTTTGTTTCACTAAATCTGGGAATAGATCCTTTTCCAAAACTTTCCACCTGCTAGGGTTTCGATAAAACTCAGAAACATTAATGGTTACTTTATCCAAAAATTCATGTAACAACTGTTGATCTTTTTCTAAAGCTTTAAAATATTGTGAAAATTCTGTAAAACCACGTTTATTCCGAAGCGATGTTAACCTTCGTTTCATCTGTGCTTCTTTATATAAAGACAAATCCAATCCTATCAAAGAATAAATTTGCTTAATAAATGTCTGATAATCCTCCATCACTTTTCCCCTACAATTCATCTACTTCAATCTTAGGATAACCAGTTATCTACATCTTTCTTATACGAAACTAGCTCCTCTTTATCAAAAAACAGGTTTATTTCTCTTTCGGCACTTTCTGTGGAGTCAGAGCCGTGAATAATATTACGCGACATGACTACACCATAATCTCCACGAATCGTCCCTACTTCTGCTTCTTGAGGGTTTGTTTTACCCATCATTTTCCTCGATGTTTCAATAACCTTTTCCCCTTCCCAAACCATAGCAAAGACAGGGCCTGATGTAATAAAGTTTACAAGATCGTTAAAAAACGGCTTATCTACATGTTCTTCGTAATGTTTTTTAGCAAGGTTTTCTGAGATCGTCATTAATTTAGCAGCAACTAATTTAAACCCTTTTTTTTCGAATCTGCTTACAATATCACCAATTAAATTACGTTGTACCGCATCCGGTTTAATCATTAAAAAAGTCTGTTCCATCATTTATCACCTCATAATTTTTAGATTTTTCGTTTTCCAATATAATTTGCGATATGTTCGAGAGCATGTTTCGCTTTTTGATCTGGCAGTACCTTTAATGAGTCATATGCTTTTTGTAAATATTGGTCACTCACCTTCCTTGCTCTATCTATTGCACTAGAATGAGCGATTCTTTGAATAATAGGCTTTAACGCCTTTTCATCTAATTGATCTAATTCCAAAAATACTTTTGTTAAATCCTGTTTAATGGTATCATCTTCTAATGCATAAAGAGCAGGTAAAGTAATATTTCCTTGCATTAAATCACTGCCGGCAGGCTTACCAAGTTGTTTCTCCGATGCTGTAAAATCTAATATATCATCTATTATTTGGTAGGACATCCCCATATTATACCCATACCTATACAAAGCTTGCTCTGTTTCACGAGAAGCATTTGCTGCAATCGCACCGATCTGACAACTTGAAGAAATTAATAATGCTGTTTTTCGGCGAATTCGACGTAAGTATGTGCGCAGGTTTTGCCTTAAATTATACTTATCTTTGATTTGTTCAATTTCTCCAACTGTTAATTGAATCATCGTTTCAGACAAAACTTGGTGTGCTCTCTCATTTTTGATTTCAGATAATTGTTCCAAGGCACGTGCAAAAATATAATCACCGGTTAACATTGCAACTTGATTATCCCAGCTAGCTTTCACTGTAGGCTTTCCTCTTCGTATGTCAGAATTATCAATCACATCATCATGTACTAAGGAAGCCATATGTATGAGTTCTAATGAGCTAGCTACCTTTTTTATCTGCTCTACTTGATAGTCACCAAACTGTGCTGCTAATAGAACAAAAACAGGCCTCAACCTTTTTCCTCCTGCCTTTAATAATTGTAAAGCAGCTTCCTTCATAACAGGTTGATCTGCGTTTATGGTTTTTTCTAAAGTTGCTTCTATTTGATTTAAGTCTTTTTTAATAAATGCATAAGATTTAGCAAGCTTCATATTGTCACCTTTACTTCTTTCTATCTTTTTACTCCCATATGCATGGCCGCAACACCACCTGTATAACTTTTAACTGTTAAATTTCGGAAGCCAGCCTCTTCAAATAACTTTTTTAACTCCTCTTTTCCAGGGAAGTTTTTGGCAGATTCATGTAACCATACATATTCTTGATAACTTTTCGCGAAAATCTTTCCGAATAATGGCATAATATTTTTAAAATAAAAATAGTAAAGTTGCTTGTATATAGGGAACGTTGGTTGAGATGTTTCTAAGCAAACTACTTTTCCATTTGGTTTTACAACTCTATACATTTCTTTTAGTACTTGAAAGTAGTCTGGTACATTCCGTAATCCAAACCCAATAGTTACATAGTCAAACTGATTATCATCAAACGGAAGTTCCATAGCGTTCCCATTCAGAAAAGTCAGATTACGATAATTATATTGTTGATTTCGTTCTTCTGCTACAGATAACATATTTTTACTAAAATCTAAGCCTATAACTTCTCCATCTTTACCAACCTGACCTGCTAATGAAAAGGACCAGTCGCCAGTTCCGCAACATACATCTAAAGCTTTTGCCCCTTGTTTTACTTCCATTCTCTTCATCACATCATTACGCCATTTCTTATGTCTTTGAAAAGAGATAATAGCATTCATCTCGTCATAATTATTATAAATCTTCTCAAATACTTGATGTACTTTTTCTTCTTTTGATCGATTTCTCATTTTGATAGTCCTTCTTCCATTAATGAACTTGATGATTGAATAAAGTCATATATGTTATACATGTTAAAATCATGAAGAGGTTGTAAATATGCTGGAAGATTTGATGCTAATATTTCTAATTTGCCTGTTATTTTATCGATCCATTCTGTAAAGTGTTTATCAATAAGTTCTATCGTAAGTGGTTGTTTGACATTGTTTAATATTAGTTCATGAAAAAAAGTAAGCTGATTTTGCTGTATGAGATAACGTTCATACTTTAATTTCATTAACATTAACCAATTTTCTATATATTCAAAGTGTTCAGCTTTTTCCATATAATGTGCTACATGTTTTATAATCATTGATTCTACCTTTATAAAGTCCTGAAAAAAATCATTCATTTGCTCATATTCATGGTAATAAACGGATAACTTCAACTTGGTTATATCTTTTATACCTCTTGCTAATGCTGGAATAAAATCTCTATTGCCATGGTGTGCCAATAAATGATAATAAATACCAGAAAAATAGTCTCCTGCTAGAACCGTTAGCTGCTGACCTTTAAAAAGTTTCGTTGAACTATGTTTATATTGCTTGTCTACTCGGTCATGTGTATTTAAAGCAATTTGTACAAGCATAGCAGACAAAAGTAATGATTCTTGTTGATCATTCTCCTCTGTAAGCACATGTAAAGCTAAAACCTTATACTTTTCTATTGTAGGTTGATCCAAGTATAATTCTAAATACTCATAACTCGTATATTGGTTCAACTGTTTTATATATTTATCAATCGTTTCATTATGCCGCATCGGGTATTCACCACAATTCTACATTTATGTACTTTACTATATTAACATAGATTATCATCGGTTTTCATCTAACAAATTTCATTTACCAATATTCTTATAAGTATTTCCATAGTTTTTTATCATATGCAGTGCATTTGTTTACATATTGAAAAAAGGGTGCAATCATGCACCCTTTATAGCCCATATGTAAATATCTTATTTTACGATATCTTTAAGGGCTTTACCCGGTTTAAAAGCAGGAACTTTGCTTGCTGGAATTTCGATTTCATCCCCAGTTTGTGGATTACGCCCTTTACGTGCAGCACGTTCGCGTACTTCAAAATTTCCAAAGCCAATTAGCTGTACCTTTTCACCGTCTTTAAGTGAATCCATGATAGATTCAAAAACTGAATCTACAGCTTTTGTTGCATCTTTTTTAGACAATTCGCTTTTTTCGGCAACTGCATTAATTAGATCTGTTTTGTTCATGATATTCACCTCCTCCCAAAATAAGCTATAAAACTTAAACTTTTAAACACCATTTTTATAGCTAATTGTCATCATAGGTTGATGACAAGGCTTATAATAACTGAGATTCCGTATAAATTCAACAATTATCAGCATTTTCTAGTAGAAAAAATCTCCAATAAACCTAATTACTTGTGAATTAACAAAAATACTAACATACGTTTCCTAGGTATGCAAGTGTTTTCAAACATTGATTTTATAGGGTTTTACGCATGTTAAGTTTAATTATAAAATCCTTATTGGAATTTATTCACTATTATGGACAAGTAATGCTAGTTTTATACAAAATAAAAAAGCGTAATGCCTTGTGCATTATCGCTTTTGAACTAAATATGATGGGATACTTTTTTAAAGTATAATGGCAATAAGTCCTCCTGACCCTTCATTAATGATTCGTTCTAATGTATCTTTTAATTTAAAACGAGCATTCTCTGGCATTAAAGACAGTTTTGCTTGAATCCCCTCACGCACTATAGAGCTTAAGGACCTTCCGAAAATATCTGAATTCCAAATAGATAACGGATCCTCTTCAAAATCCTGCATTAAATAACGCACGAGTTCTTCACTCTGCTTTTCTGTGCCGATAATTGGGGCGAACTCGGATTCAACATCCACACTTATCATATGAATAGATGGAGCAACAGCTTTTAACCGAACTCCAAAACGTGACCCCTGTCTGATAATTTCCGGCTCTTCTAAACTCATATCTGTTAATGCAGGAGATGCAACACCATACCCCGTTTGTCTTACCATTTTTAAAGCATCAGAAACTTGGTCATATTCTTTCTTTGCATTCGTAAATTCCTGCATTAATTGAAGCAGATGATCTTTTCCTCTGATCTCTTCTCCCACAATCTCTTTTAACACTTGGTCATATAATTCATTAGGAGCATGCAGGTCAATATCGGCGACACCCTCCCCCATTTCAATACCGGCAAGTGCCGCTTGTTCAATATAGTCATATTGATCGAATTGTCCGATTACATGATCTACATCTCTTAATCTTTTAATATCCTTGACAGTCTCCTCAATGGCTGATTGATAGCTTTGTCTTAACCAATGCTCTTCATCTAAAACCAATACCCAACTTGGCAAATTAACATTTACCTCTAGTACTGGGAATTCATAAAGAGCCTCTCGTAAAACATTGTTAACATCATGCTCTGACATGCTTTCCACGCTCATTGTTAGGACTGGGATATCAAACTTTTCTTGCAGCTCTTGTCGCAATAATTCTGTATCTTGATGATATGGCTGAACAGAGTTAACGATCATAATAAATGGCTTTCCAACTTCTTTTAATTCTTCCACAATACGCGCTTCTGCTTCTACGTATTCATCTCTTGGAATCTCACCAATAGTCCCATCAGTCGTTACAACAATTCCCATTGTCGAATGTTCTTGAATTACTTTTCTGGTTCCAATTTCTGCAGCATCATGAAAAGGTATAGGCTCTTCATACCATGGAGTATGAATCATTCTAGGTCCATTTTCATCTTCAAACCCTTGCGCTCCATTTACTGTGTAACCAACACAATCAACAAGCCTTACATTAACCTCCAGTCCTTCTTCTACTTCTAAATGCACCGCTTGATTCGGTACAAACTTTGGCTCAGTCGTCATAATCGTTTTCCCTGCTGCGCTTTGAGGTAATTCGTCTTGAGCTCTTAATCGATCACTTTCATCTGGGATGTTTGGTAAAACAGTTTTTTCCATGAATTTTTTAATAAATGTTGACTTTCCTGTCCTAACGGCTCCTACAATTCCAAGATAAATATCTCCATTGGTGCGTTTTGAAATATCCTTAAAGATATCTACTCTTTCCAAGTGATCCCCTCCCGATCTATTAGACCTAATCTACACTCGAATCATTGACAGTTTTATTCTATGATGTTGTCCTATTAAAATATGCTAAATAATTAGCATATATTTTTCTGTTGACTCATGAAAGATAAGGTAGTATTCATTTACTCTTAAAGTTATGAAAGGAGATAATCAAATATTCCATTATTTTTTACATAATAAAAAAACTCATTTTCTAAAAGGTTTGTTACTTTTCAAAATAAAAACCTCATGCACAATAAAACATATACTACGACGTAATCCTATCATGACTTTCTAACATTCTTTCTTAGATGAGTGCTAGTCCGGCGCTGTGGAAAAACACTCGCTTTCCGGGGGCTGTACCTCAGCCAGGGAGCTACTTGAAATAACATCTTTGCTCCCTTGCACCGAGGAAGCCTACTACGAAGCTTTACTAGAAGACGCAGGTGCATCCTGTGGGATCTTCGGAAGCTACTCTTCGAAGCCACTGAAAAAGTGTCCATTTTGAAAATCGCACAACACTCACCCACTATATATAGTTATTCCAGTTTATTAAAGCTTTTATATATAGTAGGTGTTTGAGTTGACTTAAACAATTTAGGGACTTTTTCAGTGACCTCCTACTCTTCCCCCAGGAGTCTCGCACTTTTCCACAGCTTGTGTGAGTTTTCGTATTTAGTAAGAAAAAATTCTAGTAGCTTTTATATATGATGCGTTTGCACAAAAAATTCACCATCCTAACAGCGTAGGAAATATACGTAGAATCCTGCTCAGAACACGAGCTGAAAATCCCGGAGGCAGCGGGGGTCTGCCGAGGAAGTTGAAGCCGCGCCCGTGGAAAGTGAAGTATATTTCCGAAGCGTCATTTAAACTCTCGCCCCACAGTATTGCGCAGTTTTGTTCTACTGTGAAATAAAACAAAGAATGAGAAAAGAGGCAAAAAAATAAGAACTTGTACAGGTACAAGTTCTTATTCATTCAGCTCTGGAGCAAATACTGGCTCATCATTTTTTATTGTATATGGAACAGAATATGCAGGGACTACAGCATGATGATCTGTTATAATAGAGCGAATATCTTCCCCTTCTTTGTATGAATGTTCTTCATTTTCTAATAATGGATATAACTCCATTCGATAATCAATGGTTAACTGACCATCCGTATCTATGTAGATAGGCAAGTTTTTATCTGAATATGGACTCTTGATATATGGATCCTCATCTAAATTTAATTCCTGTTCATCTAGTTTATATACAGAATTTGCAACTTTCTCACCAAATGGTGGGTATACGTGCTCACTTCGATAAACATTTAATCTCTGTTGTACAATTCTTATTTCTTCAGCTATTCTTAAATCAATCACCTTTACAGTAGGATTTGTTTCCACATCGATTAAGACATATTGATAACTCCCGCCATTTTCAAATGCAGTTCCTGGTATAGTCTGTAATAATCCTTGTTGTTTTAATAAAGAAAAGTCAATAATGTACTTTTGGTAGATGGGGGTGTCACTTTCCTTTGTGAAAATAGGTAGCAATCCATTGTTTTGTGCCGCATATTGATCGATTGCTTGTTGTACCATTTGTAATTGTGCATCGTTTGCTATCTGATTTTTACTAAGGTTTTCTGATGGGTACATACATCCTGTTAACAATAATAATATGAATATAGTACCTGTTAAACACTTATGTACCATTTGCTTTCTAATTCCTCCCGCTTATGCTGTTGGCCCACTTAATACAACAAATGCTATAATAATGCCTCCGATTATGAGGGAAATATATGCAAAAAAAGCAACAATAAAGGATAATAACCCTTTTAATTTATATCTGCTTAATAAAATTAACCCGATTGATAAAAGGAGTGCAAACATCCCAATAAAGGATATCCACATCTTCATCATTGGATCCAATTACAGCCATCCTCTCTAAAATTATTAAATTTATTATATCATAAAGCATTTCATTTCCATATGATCACGAAATAAAAGGCCGAAGTAGAAGGGGCAAAGTCTACTTCGGATTGACTAAATAAATACCCAGTGACACCCTGAAAGTGAATGCTTGTGCGATTTATCATATGCGAAGCAATCTATTATTGCATCCTCAAGTGCCTATAACAGTTACTTTTTAAAGAATTTATTTAATGTATTCATATCTGCTGGCATATTATTTTTTGTAATGGCTTGAACAATCTTATCTTCCTTTTCTTTTGAAACTGGCTTTCCTGCCATTTGTGCAAGCTGTCTCACCAATTTTCTAACAGTAATTTCATTAGAAAAATCAGCATTTTGAACCGATTGAGCAACTTTTAGAATTTCGTCTGGATTTATATTAGAATTTTTACTAATTTGCTCAAACATCTTCTGTTTTTTATCACTCAACTTCATTCCTCCTTACAACATCATTCAATGGTATTGTATGCAAGGAAGAAGGAAACAGTTAATGTGAATATTTATCAACTAAAACAGAAATAATGTCTTCTACTTCATTAGTTCGAGTCCGTGCCATTAAATGATCAACGACATCCTTAGGGGTTTTATGGTTAAAAATCACATCAAATATGCCATTGGTGATAGGCATTTCAACTTGTTGTTGTTCGGAAAGCTGATGAACAGCCTCTGTTGTTTTTATTCCTTCAACGATCATCCCCATTTGATCTAAAACTTGGTCTAAGGCATAACCTTGCCCTAATAAGTTACCTGCACGCCAATTTCTGCTATGTACACTAGTACATGTTACGATCAAGTCACCAACACCAGAGAGACCAATAAATGTTAATGGGTTTGCACCTAATACCGTTGCCAAACGACTTATTTCTGCTAACCCGCGAGTAATCAGAGCTGCTTTTGCATTATCACCATATCCTAAACCATCAGATATGCCAGCACCCAGTGCTATGATATTCTTTAATGCACCACCTAGTTCTACTCCAACAACATCATTACTTGTGTATACGCGAAAGTATTGGTTCATAAATAAATCCTGTGCAAATTGCGCATGTTCTTCATGAAGAGCACCTGCCGTCAATGTTGTCGGGTGTTTTAAACTAACCTCTTCTGCATGACTAGGACCTGATAAAGCAACGATACCCTCTAATAATGAATCGTCTAATTCTTCCTGTATCATCTCTGAAACGCGATAATGTGTATTTGGTTCAATACCCTTTGTACCGTGTATAATCATCATACTTTTATCTAAGACATGATTTAACCGTTGGCAAGTTTCACGAATAGCCTTTGTTGGCACTACTATGATAATCGCATCGACATTTGAAATAGCTTTCTCTAATTCATCGAATATTTGTAAATCCTTTGGCAATATAATATCAGGTAGGTATTTTTCATTTTTACCTGTAGTTATCATTAACTCTTTTTGCTGCTTATTGTGAGTCCATAAACGTACGTCATGTTTGTTATCAGCTAAGACCATCGCAAGCGCTGTTCCCCAACTGCCTGCACCCAATACTGCCAATTTTGCCATACTTGTTCTCCCCTCTAACTTCGCTTTCGAGCATAAATTTTAATAGGTGTACCCTCAAACCCAAAGGCTTCTCTTATTTTATTTTCCAAAAATCTTTCATATGAAAAATGCATTAAATCAGGATCATTAACAAATACAACAAAGGTCGGAGGTTTTACGGCTACCTGAGTGGCATATAAAACCTTCAGTCTTCTGCCGTTTTTAGTTGGTGTTGGATTAATAGCTAATGCGTCCATGATTACATCGTTAAGTACATTTGTCTCTACACGTTTTGTATGATTTTCACTAGCCTCAATGACTTTAGGTAAAAGTGTATGAATTCGCTTTTTTGTGGTTGCAGATAAGTAAACAATAGGAGCATAGTCCAGAAATTGAAAATGCATTCTAACCTTCTCTTCAAATTCTTTTATAGCATGTTCGTGTTGTTTAATTGTATCCCATTTATTCACAACAATAAGAACCGCTTTCCCTGCTTCGTGTGCATAACCTGCAATTTTTTTATCTTGTTCAATAATACCAGTATCTGCATCGATAAGTGTTAGAACGACATCTGACCGTTCAATTGCTTTTAGTGCCCTTAGTATACTGTATTTTTCTGTAGTTTCATAGATTTTTCCTCTTTTTCTCATTCCTGCTGTATCAATAATGACAAAATCACGATCATCCTTAGAAAAATTGGTGTCAATTGCATCCCTCGTTGTTCCGGCGATATCACTGACAATCACTCTTTCTTCATTCAACATGGCATTGACTAATGATGATTTTCCAACATTTGGTCGTCCAATTAAACTAAAATATATGGTATCTTCCTCTATAGGATTTGGATCTGTTTCTGGAAATAAATCCACTACCTGGTCTAATAAATCTCCTAAACCAAGACCATGTGTTCCAGATATCGGATATGGTTCACCAAATCCTAAAGCATAGAATTCATAGATCTCTTCTCGCATCTCTGGATTATCTACTTTATTCACGCCTAATACTACTGGTTTATTCGATTTGTACAAAATTTTTGATACTTCTTCGTCAGCTGCGGTGATTCCTTCTCTTCCATTGACGAGAAAAATGATAACATCAGCTTCTCTAATAGCAACCTCTGCTTGTTCTCGCATTTGTATTAGAAGTGGTTCATCCCCAATTTCAATACCACCAGTATCAATTAAATTAAATGTGTTGTTTAACCATTCTGCTTTCGCATATATTCTATCTCTTGTTACCCCTGGAATATCTTCCACAATCGATATACGTTCTCCTACTAATCGATTAAAAATGGTTGATTTTCCAACATTCGGCCTTCCAACGATAGCAACAACAGAATTTCTCATGAAGGCACATCCTTCCTCATATATTTCATGTTTGATTTACTTAACTAAGTTACCATAAAGTATGTAAAATAGACAAGTTCCGCCTTATATTTAAAGTTAACACAAATATAATCATGTTAACAAAAGAACCCTTCAGTGTATCCATTTTTTCTTCACTTCTACCCATTTCACTAAGTTTTCCACTCGTATAAGAAAAAGTCTCCAAACATAATGTAACACTAATAAAATGAGAACTAACGTATACAACAGAAAAAATCGATCACTATTAATACCATATAGTAAATAATAGCTACTGCATATAGCATTATATAAAATTTGACCTAAAGACATCCCAATACTCCAAATCACAACCTGTTTGGCAAAAGATTTAGATGCAAGTTTTAACACCAGATAACCGATCAACACGCCAAAAAAATAAAACAGCGCTTCACTTACAATCGGACTGGTTAATTTCCATAAAAAATAAATAACGAATAAATAGCAAATGAAAAAAATATAGACGTATTGTTTGATCGGAAATCTATAATATACAAGTAAAACAATAGACAAACCAAGTAAAAACAGTGTAGAAATATTAATAGGTATTTCAAAAACGATTAATTGATAGGGACTGGTTGTAATTAAGGTTAAGATGGTGAGTCCATAAATCGTTCTTGTATACGATTTATCCATGTAAAAAGTGACGACACACCATAGTATCCATAATAACCATATATAAATATATCCACTCATTGTCATCACCTTTACCATTATGGACACTATAACAAATCTTAAACTTACAAATAGCGAAATAAAGAAAAAGGTGTTGCATGTTAAAATAACATGCAACACCTTAATGATTAAAGAAGAGTTAGTTTGAAGTATACCGTACATTTACATATTAATTTTTATACTTATCAAGTTTATTTCCAATCATATCTCCTAATTGAAATCCAGATTGATCCTCATCATTTTCATATTGTTTGATTTCTTCTTGTTGTTTCTGTCCTTGTAATTCCTTGATACTCAGTGAAATTCTCTTTTCAGATTCATTCACATCTAATACTTTCACTTCCACTTTTTGTCCAACTTCTAACACTTCACCAGGTGTTCCGATATGTTCTGCTGCAATCTGTGAAATATGAACAAGACCTTCTACTCCAGGTAATACCTCTACAAAAGCACCAAAGCTTACTAGACGTTTAACCGTTCCTTCTAAAATATCATTTGGACTAATTTTTTCTTCTATATTATCCCAAGGTCCAGGTAAAGTCGCTTTATGTGATAGAGAAACACGTTCATTTTCCTTATCAACAGAAAGTACTTTTACTTGGATAGTATCCCCTTCTGTGACAACTTCTGAAGCTTTTTCAACATGAGTATGAGCCAACTGAGATATATGTACTAAGCCATCTAAACCACCTATATCTACAAATACACCAAAGTCTGTTATTCGTTGAACAGTACCTTCGATTTCTTGTCCTTCTTCTAAACGGTCTAAGATCTCTTGTTTCTTCTTCAGTGCCTCATCTTCTAAAACAGCTCGATGAGATAAAATAATACGGTTTTGGTCTTTATCTAACTCTACTATCTTTAAAGTTAATGGCTTGTCCTGGTAATCAGCAAAATCTTCCACATAATGTGTTTCTACTAAAGAAGCTGGAATAAATCCTCTAACTCCAACATCTACTACCAAGCCACCTTTTACTACATCTTTAACTGTGGCTTCAAACACTTCATTATTATCAAATTTCTCTTGTAGGTTTTCCCATGCTCGTTCTGCCATCACTGCTTTCTTCGATAGGACTACCTCTTCATCTTCCAGCTTTTTCACTTGTAGATCTAGCTCATCACCTTCTTGTACTACATCTTTAGCGGTTTCAATTCTGAGCGGGGAAAGTTCACTAATAGGAACAATTCCTTCCACTTTGTAGCCGATGTCCACAAGAGCGTGTTTCTCTTCAACCTTAACCACTTTCCCTTTTACAATATCTCCTACGGAAAGCTCCTTAATCTCAGAAACTTCTTGATTCATTTCTTCCATGACAAAGACCTCCTTCAAATTCCAACACAAAAAACAAAAATGTGCTTTTTTCTAACTTCTAACATTTAAGCAAATTTGTCAAGTTATAAACAATGAAGTTAGAAATTTTCTTTGATATTTTTGATTTCATCCATAATTCTGTCAGTCACTTCTTGTGCTGATAACTTTTCGTTTCTTATCGAATTCATATCAATCGGTTTGCCATATACAACATATAATGGTTCTTTACTTCTATAGTCGCCAATAATGGCACAAGGAACAACCTTTGCTTTTGATCTTAAAGCAAAGAAGCCAGCACCTGCTAAACCTTTTTTTAGCTCTCCCGTTTTACTCCTTGTCCCTTCAGGGAACAGGCCTAGCACCTTCCCTTCCTTTAGAACATCCAGGCCCTTTCTTAAGGCATTTCGGTCCTTCATTCCTCTCTTAATTGGGAATGCATGAACATTTCTCAATATAAATCCAAAAATTTTATTTTCAAACAATTCCTCTTTAGCCATAAAATGTATATCTCTTGGACAGGTCATACCTACTATAGGAGGATCATAATTCGAAATATGATTAGAGCAAATGATAACAGGTCCTGTTTGGGGAATATTTTCTTTTCCAACTACTTTAACACGATATTTTGGCTTCAACCATGACTTTACAATAAATTTCGCAAAAGTATAAAAACTCATTATGCTTTCTCCTTATATTGTTTTACTAATTGTAAGATGCGTTGTGTCACTTCATCTATATCAAGCGAAGTCGTATCAATCTCGATAGCATCATCGGCTTTTTTAAGCGGAGATACTTTTCTCTCTGAATCCATCTTATCACGTAACTCAATGTCTTTCCTTAATTGATCCAAATCTGACGGAATTCCTTTTTGAAGATTTTCTTGATGCCTTCTCATAGCCCTTTCTTCTACGCTTGCTATAAGGAACACTTTAATCTCCGCATCCGGCAAAACAGAAGTGCCAATATCTCTTCCGTCCATTACAACGCCTCGGTTCGCAGCTAACACTTGTTGGCGATGAACCAATTCCTTTCGAACAGAAGAGATAGAAGCTATTTTTGAAACATGATTCGTGACATCAGTTGACCTTATTTCTTCAGTAATATTTTTTTTGTTTACATAAACTTGTTGATTTTGATCAAGTGATATCGTAATACTATGCAGTAATTCGATAATTGAAGATTCGTCATTTATATCCAGTCCCTCTTGTAACGCCTGATAAGTAAGTGAACGATACATCGCACCCGTATCAATATAAATATACGCTAATGCTTTTGCAACTCTCTTAGCTACTGTACTTTTTCCAGCAGCAGCAGGGCCATCGATTGCTATGGCTAATGGTAAATCTGACATTTAAAGCTTCCTTTCCATATTCTTTTTTCATATAGCAAAAATCATGTTTTAAGATACTTTGCATCGACTAAAGTTATCTCTACATCATTATCTCAAAAAAAGAAGAGAAGGAAAAGTGCTTTCCTTCTCTTTAATCATATTTCATTTCAGCTTTTTTTAGTTTCTCAACCCGTTCTTCTCGTCCATCTTCAGCGTTAATAAATATTTTGTACGTATCTTGATTTAATTGTCCTAAAAATGCGTAAGCAAGTATTTCCTCACCTAAATCATTTTCGATAACAGCTAAGTGGTGCTCTTGTATTTTTAAGTTAGGGTTTACCTTTTCTTTTGCTTCCTCTTCACTTAAACTTGCATCTGCGATGGTTCTATCATGATGGTTCTCGAAGAAATCCTTTGCAACAAATCCAATTACTTCACCATCATCTAAAGCTACTTTTACCTGGATTGCATCAGGATATATTAAAACATCATCTGAACTTGGAACAAAGTGAAACACACCCACATTGTCATATTGATTACTTTCCAACAATTCTACTTCATCAAAATTATGCTCATGTAAATATTCTTGTGCTTTATTCATCCCTTCGTGCAGGCTTATTTTTTTATCATTCACTTCTCTGCTGATCATGATTTGAATCGGATAACCTCCCTGCTGAGTTAAATCTACATATCCAGAACGGTTATCTCCATGATATGAACCACTATACAAAGGTACATCAGCACCTTCTCCAGTAGAAGCAATGTTAAACTCTGTATCATTTTCTACTTTAAGCAGTTCTTTCATTTTTTCTTCTGCTTCGTTTTCGCTTATTTTTTCTTCACCTAATGAGCTATACGAATCTTTCTTACTTGATGTTCCCATTAAGCTAGCATTTAATTGCCCTTCAGAGTATCCTTCCACCGTTTTTTCTACTGTTTGAAATCCGTCTATAATGGTATTATCGGCTTGCTCCTCATTATCAACAAGGGCTAATTGAACATCCATCCAACGTAAATTATCAGTAAGTACCATATTTTGAACTTTTCGCAATTCTGATTCAATCTCACCTGACATTTGATACAGGGAGTCCAAAGTTTCTACTTCTTCTTCACTTAAAGGTTTTTGTTCTAAGTCGCGAATAGCTGTTCTATAACTAAAATCACCCATTTGTGATAAAAACTCTTCTGTTTTATTAAATGGCATCAAAACAAGTGGCAGCTGACCAACATCACCATGTGCCAAAGAGGTTAAGCGCCAAATCTCAGCAAGTTGTGGTGACAATTGCTCTCTAGTATTCATCGCTAATGTAGAACCAATTTTATCATGTAACAAATCCATGTGATAAGCTAAATCATGGAAAGACCGTTGATAGCTATTTTCCGCTTGAATTAAAATAGCATTTTTTTCTTGATGTTCTTTATACCCCCACACTGCAACACCAATTACAGCAATACTTAAAAGAGTTATTAGTGTCCATCGAAGCATCAAATACACCTCCTAGATTACTTACAGAATATATGTTTACCAATCCTTTTTATTTGCGGTCTTGACCAGATCCAATCAGAGGTGGCTGTGTCTGGATTAAAGTAATATAAAGCTTCTCCGGTTGGATCCATACCATTTATAGCATCTAAAACAGCCCTTCTGGCTGAATCATCAGGTGTTAACCAAATCTGACCATCACTGACTGCTGTGAACGCTCTAGGCTCAAATATGACTCCCGAAGCCGTATTTGGAAAAGTCGGGCTTTCGACACGATTTAAAATGACAGCCGCAACGGCAACCTTTCCTTCATATGGCTCCCCTCTTGCTTCACCATGAACTGCATTTGCCATGATTTTTATATCATTTTGAGAAAAACCTGCTGGAATGTTAACAGCTGTCGGTTCTATCGGTTCACCTGTCTCATTACCAGGTGTATCATTCGGGTTAGCACCCTGATTTTCTGCTTGATTATTCGGTTGATCAGTTTGTTGTTGATTATCCATGCCACCATAATGGGTAAAGTCATTACCTTGTTGTATTTGTTCTTTCACATACGCTTTATCATACTCACTAGCTTGGACTAATTTATCTTTCGTTTGTCTCCCAGCAAGACCATCTACTTCTAATCCAAACTCATATTGAAAGTTCCGTAAAGCCCAATACGTTCCCCAGCCAAAGACACCATCTATGTTTCCGTTATAGAATCCTAAATACTGTAATCTAGCTTGTAATTCTATAACATCTTCTCCAACAGCTCCGTGCTGAATAACTTGATCAGTAAAGCCTTGGATTTCTTTATGATCGGGACCAACGTAACTCATTGTTGTGAAAATGACGATAAACAGGACAACGAGCTTTGCATTTTTCACTATATTACCCTCCATCTTTTTATGATTCTTTGTGTAAAGATAGCTTTTATAAATGGAATAAAATTTATACATAAAAAAAGGATAAGGATGCTTGAAACATACCTTATCCTGATAATCGGGTGGTATTTACTTCAGATAATTCATTCGCAACCTTCACTTTACGCAGTCCTAATATCCAAAGCATAATCATAAACGGAACGAGTCCATATACCCAAAAGTTTGTAATAGATGCTATAATAAAATCGTAGGTGCCATGTAATACAAAGGGAAGGCATAATGCCAAGATGATATTAAAACGTTTAAGCTTGTCTTTACTGTTACATTTAGCTTTTCCTAAATAATATCCCATAATAACCCCAAACAAAGCATGAGAGGATACAGGAAAAATAGCTCGGCTGAAGGCAAATTCAATACCATGTGCAAACAAATATAAAATATTTTCAACAGTTGCGAAACCGAGACTTATGGAAACTCCATATACGATACCGTCATACACAGTTGTAAATTTAGAATACTTATAAGTTGTAAATATAAATATAAACCACTTAAAAAATTCTTCTAATAATCCATATATAAAATAGGATTCATAGAATGCCGATTGAGCAACGCCTTCTTCTTGAAAAGCATATTGAATGAACATTATTGGAAAACAAGTAATGCCCCATAAATAAAAGTACGTATAATGGCATGAATGGGCTCTAGTTCATATTCGTCCTTTAAGTAAAAAAAGGATAATAATGCAAAAGCTGGGGCTATAGATACAGAAAACAAAGCAAACAATAAATCACCCTCTTTCCCACTGGTCAGTTAGTTCAAATATGACTGGTCAGTCAAAAATGAATAAAATAAAAAAGTAATAGGTAGGTGCTAATATGAAAAAAATATTAATTGTACATACAGGTGGTACGATATCGATGGAAGAAGATCCATCCGGTCATGTTGTAGAAACCAAAAAACACCCATTATCTCATGTTGAAAGTCATATTTCCTGTCAAATCGAACAAGAGAATCTCTTTCATATACCATCACCGCATATGACTCCAAGCCATATGTTGGAATTGTCACAATTTATTAAAAGAAAGATTGCAAGTGAACAATATACTGGTATTGTCATTACTCACGGCACTGATACATTAGAGGAAACAGCATATTTTGTTGATCTATGTGTAAATACTGCTACTCCGATCATATTTACAGGTGCAATGCGATCAAGTAACGAAATTGGGGCAGATGGTCTATATAATTTAATCTGTTCTGTTTGTGTAGCAACTCATCATTCTGCACCAAACCGCGGAGTTTTAGTCGTGATGAATGATGAAATTCATACAGCGCAATACGTAACCAAAACATCAACTAGCAGTGTGGCGACATTCCAAAGTCCCCAATTTGGACCGATAGGCATAGTAACGAAGAAGGATGTCATCTTCTATGCAACTTTACCACAAACAGAATGTTACTCCATTGACTCCTTAGAAAAAGAAGTCATATTGTTAAAGACATTCTCAGGTATGCCTTCTTTCCTTCTTGATAACGTGCAAACGAACAGTGTAGACGGCGTCGTCATAGAAGGTTTTGGCCAGGGGAATGTCCCTCCATCCATTGTACCTTCGATTGAATCCCTTATCTATCAAGGGGTACCGATTGTTTTAGTATCTAGGTCTTACCAAGGTATGGTACAACCCAATTATGATTATCAAGGTGGCGGGAAATCACTAGAACAACTTGGAGTTATATTTGCAAACCAAATAAATGGACCTAAAGCAAGATTGAAATTACAAGTACTTCTAGAAAATGAATATACCAACCAACAATTAAAAGAAGTACTTTCTGCTTATTAACTAATACGTACTGATTTTATCACACCTTTTATAGAAATTAAATTCTATAAAAGGATGTTTCTCTTTTTTCATAAGTGGAAATTATTCAATAAAGAAAAACTTTGCTTATCGCTATGGGACTATGCTAAAATTTTATACTCATGTGCAAAAAGGCTATCACTGACTTTCTATGTCAGTGATAGCCTTTTTGTCGTTTATATTGCAACAGATTCTTTTTCTTTTATCGAGTCCGCGATATAACGTCCATGAAACCTTCCATTTTCTATAAATATTTCATTATTATCATAACCAGCTGCGATAACACCAGCAATATAAATATTAGAAACGTTTGTTTCCATTGAGTCTTTATCAAAGTGAGGCCTACCCGTTTCTTTATCGATCGTAACACCCATTTTCTTTAAAAATGATTGATTCGGTTGATATCCAGTCATGGCAAAAACATAGTCATTCGAAATGGAATGCTCTGTTTGTTCAACCTCATAGATAACTTCTGTTTCGGTAATCTCTTTTACTTCAGCATTAAATATCATATTGATTTTTCGATGACGAACTAACGACTCAAATTCTGGCAAAATCCATGGTTTTACACTAGATGAATAATCGCTCCCTCTATAAAGAACGGTTACACGAGCACCTGCTCTTTCCAATTCTAATGTTGCATCTACAGCTGAATTTTTACCACCTATAACGACAACATCTCTATTATAGAAAGGGTGTGCTTCTTTAAAATAATGAAAGACTTTATCTAATTCTTCTCCATTTATTCCCATCATATTTGGCTGACCGTAATAGCCAGTCGCTACTATCACATAATCAGCTTGATAACTTTTCTTTATTTGACGTTGATTGATGGTTTCCATGACAAAATGGTTTGTTTCTTTATGAACATCTACCACTTCCTCATAGCTGTTAATTCTTAAATCCTTCTTTTTAGCCACAGTACGATAGTAAGACAATGCTTGATTTCTGACTGGTTTTGGTTTTTCTGTTACAAAAGCTACGTCTCCAATCTCTAATTTATCACTTGAGCTGAAAAAAGTTTGATGAGTCGGGTATTGATAAATCGAATGTACAATATTTCCTTTCTCTATAATAAGTGGATCAATTCCAATATTTTGTAATTGAATGGCAGCAGACATTCCACAGGGGCCCGCACCAATTATAATCGCTTTTTCCTGTTGAACCATTTATGACACTCCTTGCTAAAATTGAAAATAAGGTATATTTAGCTTTCACACATGCTTTGTTCCTAACCATGTACATATTAACATTTTTCTAGTCAAAATGTGAAAAACTTGCTCAATCTTACTAGTATTACCAACTGAACAAAAAAGTGACATAGGACAACTTATCACGCCATAAAATGCACTGATGCTAATTTTGGATGAAAGGAGTTAAAATGATATGACCTATACACCGTTTAAAACATACTATCCTTATGTAAGTCCGTTTGATCCTTGTCCACCAATTTATAAGAAGACCTATTCCACTCCACCAAATTTATATATACCATTTCAAGGCTATCAATCCGAGCAATTCACTTCACCAAAAGAAGCCCTGTATAAAGGAACTTTATGGGTATGTCTATATGACCCTTATCCTCACCGAAGGGATGATGCGTAATGGATAAGCAAAAGCAGTTACCTGAATCATATTACCAACTGCTTGAACAGATTCAAGCAATCGATTTTGTGTTGGTGGATCTTACGCTTTATTTAGATACACATCCTGATGACATGCAGGCAATCGAACAATTTAATCAAGCTGCCTATCAAAGCAAGCAATTAAAAAAACAATTTGAACATCATTTTGGGCCACTTGATCAGTTTGGTAAAAGCTATTCCAGCTACCCATTCGATTGGAAAGATGCACCATGGCCATGGCAAGTCTAAGGAGGGGAAAACTTTATGTGGTATTATGAAAAAAAGTTACAGTATCCTGTAAAGGTCAGTACGTGTAATCCTAGGTTAGCAAAATATTTGATTGAACAGTATGGCGGAGCCGACGGTGAATTATCAGCGGCTCTGAGGTATTTAAATCAACGCTATACGATACCTGACAAAGTAGTAGGACTATTAAATGATATTGGAACAGAAGAGTTTGCACATTTAGAGATGATTGCTACTATGATTTATAAATTAACCAAAGACGCTACCCCGCAACAACTAGAAGAAGCTGGATTAGGACCTCATTTTGTTAATCATGATCATGCTCTATTCTATCATAATGCTGCTGGTTCTCCATGGACTGCAACATATATCCAAGCCAAAGGAGATCCTATTGCTGATTTATATGAAGACATTGCAGCAGAAGAAAAAGCAAGAGCAACTTATCAATGGATTATTGATTTATCAGACGATCCTTATTTAAACGATTCCCTTCGATTCCTTCGGGAGCGAGAGATTGTTCATTCCCAGCGCTTCCATGAAGCAGTGGAAATATTAAAAGATGAGAGAGAGCAGAAAAAAGTTTTTTAAAGGGAAGCCCTCAAATGAAGAATCACTCTATTGTATCCATAAAGGTCTCATTCATTTGTTTTTGATCTTCAGGTATAATAAGTTCCATTCCAACAACTAATGTACGATTTTCTAATTGATTTGCCTCCACAATCCAGTTCGCTTTTGTAGGATCACTATAATATTGTTCTGCAATTGAAAACAACGTATCCTCCTTTTTCACTGTATGATATAGAGTAGACATAGATTGTTGTCCAACTGTTACGTTTGAAGATTGTTTGATCCTAACTTGCTGACCAATTGTTTCTTGTTCTGCACTTGTAATACCAACTGAGTTTAAGTATTCCTTACCCCATATTTTAAATGTCATTATTAAAACCGTCATCAATATAAATAGAAATAAAAGTATGCGAATAAAAGGAAAAGAAATTTTCCTTTTATTCTTTTTTCTTTGATGAACAGCACTTCTAGGAGGTAACTTACCTTTATTTATTTGTGTATCAGACGTGGATACGAAATCTTGATCAAGAGGTAATACTTGTTTTTCTTTCATTCCATATCCTCCCTGTTCTAATTAACATAGCTAATGTTGCATTATTAAAAAAATGTACAAAAATGACGACGAATAAATTGTTTGTCCATTCAAATAGTATACCTAACCCAAAACTTATTACTAAAATCGATAAAAATAACCATAATTTTCTTAAATATCTAAAATGAATAAGAGCAAAAACAATGCTTGCTAAAAATATGCCAAAAGTCGATTGGATGATTCCACGAAATAATACTTCCTCTATTATAGCTACAAATAAACATAAAAAAACAATTTCTAAATAAGAACCTTCAGAAAACAGTTTATGATTAATCCCTCCATCATCCCAGTAACGTCTAGGGAAATAATACATAAACAGTAAATCTAAAATTACAATAAGGACCACCGAAGAACCACCATATAGAAAGATGGTTCTCCAATCCCATTGAAAAAAAACATAGAGATCAGAAAATGAGTTTAAAAAAAGAAAACCCAAAATACATGAAATAACCAGTAAAATAAATTGTGAGATCCAGACTTGTTGCTTTAATTGCTGACTTGTAAACAGATCAATAATTGATGTATTATCTTTCATATCATTCACCTTGTAATAATAAGTGAGCCAATTTATCTTTCCAATTCCACTTTTGTTCTTTTCTTAAACGTTTTTCCAATGCTACTTCTGCCCAATCAAAGTCACAATGATCACAGCACATATGAATGGGTGTTCGTACATTAGGTTGAAAATACTTATACAACTCTTTTCGTCTACATCCACTTGTCTGTACCCATTGCAACATTTCTTGTATTTTTCTCTTTTTAAGTACCGTTCTTTGATATATAACGGTTTCCAGTCTTTTCAAAACATCTTCTTGTTCAAACATAGAAGTTTGGCAGATATGTTGTTGAATAAGGCCTATTTTTTCTAATTGAAATTGTAGAAAACGCCATTTCGTCTCTGCGTTATCTGATACTTGCAGGAAAAAGGTTTCTAATTCTTTTACATCCATGATACTTTGTGTAAATAAATAATTTAACACATATCTAATTAACGAGAAGTCTGGCAATTCTGAATCAATTAATCTTCTTGGTATGACAATGTCAGAATCTTGATAATAAAGCACACTGATACATGGTTGACCGTCTCTTCCTGCGCGTCCCACTTCCTGTATAAAGGATTCAATTTGTGTAGGCATATGGTAATGGATCACTAGTCGAACATCTGATTTATCAATTCCCATTCCAAAAGCACTTGTGCAGCAAATCACATCTAATTGATTAGCCATAAATTGCTGTTGAATAAGCAGCCTGTCATCAGTATCCAGGTCACCGTGATAATAGGCTATCCGAAGGGATGAGAGTTTTTGTTGTAATTCGTAGCAAACACTTTCAGCTTCTTTCTTGCTTGAGAAATATATCATTGTTGGTACTGGATATTGTTGTAGTAATTCACTTATACCACTTGTTTTTTCAGCAATATGAACTACTTTGTTTACAACAAAACTTATATTAGGTTTATCCATTGCGTGAATATGAGTAGATACTTCTTTTAACTCAAGTGTGTCCATGATGTCTTTTTGTACCTCTCTTGTTGCTGTTGCTGTTAGAGCTAGAACTGGTGGCTGTTGTAATTTCTCATAAACTTCTTTTAAACGTAAATAGTCCGGCCTAAATTCATGGCCCCATTGTGATATACAGTGAGCTTCATCTACTACGAATAAGGAAATATTTGCTTGAGACAACTTTTCTATTAATAATTGATTTTGTAACATTTCGGGAGATACATAAATTAAATCGTATGAGTTTAAACGTTTCAGCACGGTTTTCTTTGTATGTATCGAAAGCATACTATTAATGGCTATCACATTCTTCATTCCCAATGCTTTCATCTTTTTCACTTGATCTACCATTAAAGAAAGGAGTGGAGAAACGACAATGACCGTTCCTTTTTGTATCATAGCAGGTAATTGATAACAAATAGATTTGCCAGAACCTGTTGGCAACACGGCAAAAACATTCTTTTGATTTAAAACACTTTGAATGATTTCTTTTTGTCCATCTCTAAAAGATGTATACCCAAAATATTGTTGTAATGCGGCTTCTAGATTTTTGGTAGCCATTATATATATTTCCTTTCTTACTATTGATACTTTAAAGCTAAAGCCAATTTAATCTGAAAATAGCTAATTTCCTCAGGTAAGGATTGTTTTATCTCTTTTAATTTATTTGTTTGCAGATTGGAGGTTGTGTTGATAATACTTTGCCTTGTCATTTCAGAAACAAAAACAGACCAATCCACCTCTCTATCAACATATGCTATTTCTACGATATGATCTTGAATAGTATTTACCCTTAATTGACGCATCACAGCAATTTGATTGATGGTATAGCCTTTTTTTAATAGCAAGAATGTATTCTTAGCTGATGCCGTTAACCTCGTCGCTTTTTCTCTTTGAGGCATTAACAACTTTAGTACCCGGTAATTCGCTCCCTTTTTTAATTGCATATATATAAAATAAACAATATTCATAAACACACAATAGGTGTCATGTTTAGATAAATGATATTGTTGTGCTAATTGCTCATACGTAGACCCTATTTTTTGAACAGATGTTAATCTATCCAAAAACATATGGATATGTGAGGTTGAAAAGTTGTCCAGTAACATTAATAGTTCCTTATATAATTGGTTTAATAGAGTTGCCGGTTCATCTGGAATGTTTCGCCATATATTTTTAACATGCTTCTGTATTTCCTGTTCGTCTATGATAGGAATAAAAGAACGTTGATCGGCGGCTATGTGTGTACAAGTCTGAATAAAAAGAATAAGGGAATTGGCAAAAATAAGTACTTCCTTACTATGATCCATTCCCTGAAAATGGTACTGTAAAAAGTCTTTTTGATGGTGTGCTAGAATTTCGTTTCCCTCACTTGTAACTAGTACATATCCATTTTTATTAAAATCTATGTAATCTAACTGATCTAATTTATCTACTTCTATTTGAAAATCACTGCGTTTTAACGCAGGATAAATGCCAAAATACTCCGTTAATTGGTAAGCAAAACTGTCCTGAATCGTTTGTGTTGACTTTTTTCCTGTCAGTAAATGATATATGTTATAGACGGTTCTTTCTCCATTTAATTTAGAAATACAATTTAATAGTATGAAAGTAAACATATAATCTTCCTTTCCTATCACACCATTTATTTTAACAAGAATAAAGTAAAATAGATACTTATTTTCTTTATATTCAGTTGTAGTGTTTCGCATTGATTTGATAAAATATATATAAAACCATTTATAGAAAGAGGCGTTTTGATGCCATTATATACATGGATTGATCAAGAGACATGCATTGCATGTGGAGTTTGCGGTGCTACAAGCCCCAATGTATATGATTATGATGAAGAAGGAATAGCATACTCCAAAGTAGATAACAACAATGGTACAAAACCAATAGCTAAAAGGGATGAAGAGGATGTTTTAGATGCAACAGACAACTGTCCTACAGAATCTGTAAAAATATCTAAATGCCCACGTTAAATGAGCGAACACTTGCAGTATCACGGGTGTTCGCTCTTTATTTATCATTAATGCAGGCAGCTTTCCAAAGGGCAGTTACTTTAATAAAAAAATTTCAATGCACAATAGCTATACCCTGCGACATAAAGAAGCTTAATGTAATATGATTGGGTTCATTTGTTTTGGGATCTCTACAGGCGTAGAAAGGTCGTATTTCCCTGCCTGTTGTATACCTATTTCAAAATCTACTTGTTCGTAACCAAAGCTTTTTGCAGACATTAAAATTGCTTCTACCATATTAATGGTTTGCTGATTATCTTGAATACTAGATGAGTCAATGTGTATATTTACCATCTCCCCTTCTCTTTCTACATTTAAATCAGCATCTAAAGGAATGGTTGCTTGAATAGTGGATACCTCCTCATGTGTTTTCATTTCTGTTAATGCATCTTCCAAGCTGTTCAGGTTTTCAGAAGATATAGGCACCAACCAAGTAGGTGAATCAACTTGATATTGATATATTTTATAAGCGACATTCTGCATTAGTTGAACATCTAATTCCATATTACCATTATTATCGGATAATGCTTCCACAAACGGATGGGGGCCGCTTAACGTGATCTGTTCTATACCATACGGCGCAAACATTAAGGATATTATTTTTTGATACATTGGAGCTGTCAATTGATTATCCGTACCATAATTTTGGTTATCCATATGAATATTCACATGAGATTCAGCTAAACGAATATCAAAATCCAACAACCTTATCTGAGGATCTTGCAATCCATTTTCATCGATATCGATAAATCTTCTTAAATCTTGAAAGAAATAATCAAATTCGCCTCCGCCACTTGGATCCATGATTGTTATGGGGATAAAGTATGGTGCGTTATTAATTTTCCATGCAGTATAAACTTCAAAAAGCTCAGGATGACCCTCATCTTCTAAATGATAAGTTTCTGATCTTATTTCATCATCTTGATCTAAAGTAGAGAATTCTGCTTGCTCTTCTTCTGCTGTATCATCTGCTTGCCTTTCACTTTCCTGAATGGCCATATTATGATTAGCATCATTACTATTTTCAGATCTTGTTTCATCTGAAGCCATATCATTCGTTTGAAAGTCGATACTTCTTACAATTAGAAAAATAAGCACTATAGAACAAGCGGTCGCAGCTGCTGGTATCCAGAGTTTCCATTTCTTCCTTTTAGTTGTTTGATGATGCAACTCTTCTTGAACACGTTGATAAACATGATGTTTAGATCGTTTATCTTCTATTTTAGGTAATTTCTGTAACATATCTTCTACTGACTTATTCTTTTTGGGATCTCTCGGCATCGTTTCCATCCTCCTTCCGTGTGGAAACATCCATACACTTTTGCAACTCTTTAATGGCACGATGTTGGGTTGTTTTAACTTTACTTGTCGTCCAATTTAAAACCTCTGCCGTTTCTTTAATATTAAAGCCTTGCAAATATCGCAATATCACAACCTGTTTTTGATTGGGGGTACAGTTATCCAGACAATGGTACACTTGTTGCATTTGATCATCTAACACAGCGACCTCTTCTGGGATTGGTTGATTTGCTTTTAATTTTTCCCCTTCATCCTCCCAGTTAAAAAACTCTAAAAAACGATTGCGTTTCCTTTTCACCTTTCGAAAGTGATCAAACGTTACATGTCTTGCTATGGAAAACAGCCACGTTTTTTCTGTACTGTCCCCTTTAAAGAATTCGTAGGATTTCAGCACCCGAATATAGACATCTTGTAAAAGATCTTCTGTTTGCTCTTTATTTTTTACCATATAAAAAATAAAATGATATAAATCCTGATGATATTTGTCGTATAAATGATCAAAAGTGGTCTTCACTTCAAGACCCCCTTCAGTATTATTTGTCGTATAAAGTAAATAAAAGTTTCACCTTATGTATCATAAAGAGAAACTTCCATCAGCAGGAGTTTTCTTCATGGTTAGCGTTACTTATCAGGGTGCTAGCGTCCGTTATCCCCACTTATCCTCTTTTCATTATTCTAAGTCTTGAAGGGGCTTACGGACGATTGTTCACCGTGATAAAAATACCACAGTATGTATAACTGTGGTATTTTTATCAAGTGTTACTTTCATCAGTGGTTTTCTTTATCCCCACTGATGGTTAGCTATACTTATCAGGGTGCTATCGCCCGTTATCCCCCATCGATTCTTTTTCATTACTCTAAGTCTTGAAGGGGGGGACGGACGATTGTTCGTCGTGATAAAAGAGTGAAAAGATGTAAGTACACGTCGGGTAAAGAATGATCATAAAAAGGACATTACCTATGGCATGAAAGGTGTCGAATGGTAATCCAGCCATATAATAAGGAAGAAAAGCGCCGGAAAAACTGAAGGTTCCGACTGTTAATAATAAACCATATAAGTAGGCACTAATAAAGCCGAAAATTATCGACATCGCAAACCGAATTTTTTCGTGCTTTATTTTGCCTATCCATCCAGATAAAACACCTATTAACCCCCATGCCAAAGTTTGCCATATTGTCCAGAATCCTAACCCCAATACTAAATTGCTTACAAAAGTCGTTACAACAGCTAATAATACGGCATATATCGGACCTAAATAACCGCCACAAATGATTAGCAGACTAGTAACAGGCTGAACATTTGGAATCCATTGAAAAGCGATCCGACCAACTACTGCTAATGCAGCCATAAGAGATATAATCGTTAATTTTCGCGTTTGCATTATTAATTAACCGTTTGTAGTTCAAATATTACATGGTCATCATCTTCTAATTGATACTCATTTGCTCCCACATTGGGCATTTCATTATTTACTTCATACATCCAGTATAAGTTTTCCTCTGGATTCTGCTCATACCCCTCTATACTGGTTATAAATCCGTCATTTGTAACTTCCACATCATATTGATTCTTTAAGACATCCAAAAGAATGGAATTTTTCTCCACTTGTAACTCTTCATTCACTAATAACTCTTCTTCACTATTAATTGCAATTTCCATCAGAATAGAAATTGGGTTATCATTTTCAGTTTGAGGTGAATCTTGTGTACAAGCAGTACTAAATAAAAGTAAAAGAAATCCTAAAGTAACAGACTGAAAAGCTTTTTTCATTGGTTACCTCCATCTATTATTCGTGATTTACTTCAAACTTATAGCCAACTCCCCAAACAGTGACAATCATTTTTGCAGCATTTGAGGACACTTTGCTTAATTTTTCTCTCAATCTCTTTACATGTGTATCAACTGTACGTAAGTCACCAAAGAATTCATACTTCCATACTTCTTTTAATAAAGCTTCTCTTTCAAAAACTTTATCAGGCGATTTAGCGAGGAATAATAATAATTCATATTCCTTCGGTGTTAATCCTACTTCTTTATTATCTGCCAAAACACGGTGTGCATCATTATCAATTATTAAATGAGGAAATTCCAAAATATCTTTCGGTTTACTAGTTGAATTCATCACTTGACTAGAATTGGCCCTTCTTAACAATGCTTTTACTCTTAAAACAACTTCACGTGGACTAAATGGCTTGACAATGTAGTCATCCGTACCTGCTTCAAAACCATGAATTCTGCTTACCTCTTCTCCTTTAGCTGTAAGCATAATGATAGGTGTTGATTTTTTGGTACGTATTTCCTTACATACCTCCATACCATCTTTCCCAGGCATCATTAAATCTAATATAATCAGTTCATATTCATTTAATAGCGCTTGTTGTAAACCTAATTCCCCATCTGATGCTTCATCAACCTCAAAACCTTCCCTTTCTAAATACATGCGTAATAAACGTCGTATACGATCTTCATCATCAACTACTAGGATTTTCATTGCTTCATGATCTTGCATGTGCATTACCTCCATCAATTATCGTATCCAAATAAGTCCTGTAGATTATGCATAGGAATGTAAGCCAGCTAAAACTAGGTTTACAACGATAAGGTTGAACATAATAATAGCAAAACCTACTACTGCTAACCACGCTGATTTTTCACCATGCCAGCCTCTGGAAAGTCTTAAATGAAGAAAAATAGCATAAAAGAAAAATGTAATTAATGCCCAAACTTCTTTCGGATCCCATCCCCAATATCGATTCCATGCTTCTTGCGCCCAAATAGAAGCAAAAATCAGTCCACCTAAGGAGAATACAGGAAATCCAATAGCAACAGATCGATAACATACTTCATCCAACAATTCTGGATTCGCTTTATTCACAAATGGTTGAATGGAAGCAGCAACCCGTTTACGAAGGATAAGTCTAACAATCCAATAAAAAATCAATCCGACAAGCAACGACCAAACAAGTGTATTCCACTTTCTAGGCGCTTCTGCACCATGCATCCACGTTGGTGTATCAAAAAGTGCACCCATTCTGTTTTCCGTGACTTGCTCTCCACCTGCCGGTCCAAATATTGGAGGTAAATGATACTCTAAATTTATCACTTCATCATTCGGCTGGTGCTCAAAAGTTACGGAATAATCCAAGGCCGAAAATAGCGTAGTTACTACAATAAAAGCTAAAGTGGCAAACAATGAATACATAATAAACTCCAGCCATCTTGTTTTTGCAGAACTTTTCGATTGATCTACTTGACGTATTAAATAAATAATACCTGCAACAAAGCTTACAGCAAGTATAGCTTCTCCTAATGCGACCGTCGTGACATGTATATAAAGCCAGTGACTTTTTAAAGATGGTACTAAAGGTGAAAGTTCACTAGGGTACATACTTGCATACGCAATCACTAACAACGCAATGGGTAAAGCAAACAAACCTAGTAATTCAATACGATAAATTGCATATAATATAATAAATGCCAAAACCAGCATCATACCGAAAAATGTAACAAACTCAAACATATTACTTACCGGAATATGTCCACTTGCTATCCATCTCGTAACAAAATACCCAAGTTGTGAAATAAATCCTATTATCGTTGTTGATAAGGCCAATACATGCAGTTTAGTAAATTGCTTTTCTCTTTTCTTATCTTTTATCGTTGCAGCAAATAAAACAGTTGCTATTAAATATATGATAAATGAAGCATATAAAAAACTAGAGCTCCAATCTGTTAAGCTAGTCATTATGAACCTCCTATCGCCTCCAACTGAGAATTACTCATGTTGTTTTTCTTCTTGATCTTGAGGCATTGTAAAGTTGGTATGCTTGATTATTTTTTCGATTTCTTTATTTAGACCAAACCAATTTTTATTTGTATGACCAGCCATCCATAATTTATTATCAGTTGGATGCAGCCAAATCCGCCTGTGCTGCCAATACATCCCTTGGATAAGACCAATCATGAAAATAAATGCACCTACTCCGAGGATAGGTAACGTTAAGTCTTTCCGGATTTTTAACCCACTTACATCTCTTACATCAAAGCCTGTTAACCCTAACTTATAATCATTTTCTTGTGTAGGATCAATATTATGTCCAATGGCTAAAAAACTAATCTCTGGTTGTTCAGTTTCTGGCGGATAGACAAAAAATACAAATCCTGGATTTCTAGGATAATTTGTTTTGGACCTTGGCTCACCGTCATCCAGTTCATAATCTGGATAATACTGATCTAGTTTAATACGAAAACCATTATCAAATGTATATTCTCTAGAAGGGTTGGTTAAATCCACTGTGAATTGTACAATTGATTCTTCAGCATCATCGCCTGATTCATGTAATTTAAAAGACATACTTTGAAATTCATTTAATTGATAACTATCTTGATATAATGCTAACCGATTTATTTTAAGCGGTTGATTCACAATAATATTACCACTCTTCACTTCTTCTAATTCAGGTTCTGAACCAGTTATATCATCTGATATATCACGATAAATAGTGGCACTAGTTTCAAAGTGTTTAGCAATTGGAGCATTTTGTTGTGCTAGAATTTCAGCGAATTTTTGGTCTTCTTCGTCATCACCATATGTTTCAAAAATAAATTCTTCGTTTTCTATGTAGTAGGTTTGCTCTGTACTTGGTATGACCTTTGTTTCCCCTTCACGAACCCAAACAAAATCATCAATATACATAAAAGGTACAAAACGTAATAAAGTTCCGATTAGAAAGATAATTAAACCACAATGGTTCACATATGGTCCCCAACGCGAAAACCTTCCTTTTTCTGCAAGAAAATGCCCATCTTTTTCTATTATCTTATATCTATATTTACGTAAATTACTTAAAAGTTGTTTTTTGTCTTCCTTTGTATAATCTGCATAACTTGCAAACAATTTTTGCCGTTTTAAAAAGTTAGGATGCCTTTTTGGATTTTGATATTTTAATGCTTTATATAGTGGAACTCCTCTGTCAATACTAACGATGAATATAGACATCCCTATAAGTGCTATTAACACCATATACCACCAGGAACCATATAACTGATGAAAACCGAACTGATAGTAAATTTGCCCCATCAACCCATACTGCTCGCGATAATGAGCTTCTGGTGATACGGTTTGTGGTATATACATCTCTTGCGGATAGATAGTACCAATCGCTGATGCAACTAATGCTATCGCAATCAATGTTACACCGACCTTAACAGAGGAAAAGAAGTTCCATATTTTATCAATAATGGAACGATTCCTTGTTTTAGAGCGAATGGATGTCCCATCATATCTCATATTTAACAATTGACTATTCTCTGCTTGATCATGAGGCTTCCCACACTTTTTACAAATGGTTGTCCCTTCTTTATTTTCATATCCACACGCATCACATTTAAATGATCTCATTGTTACCCCTCATTAATTAACTAGGTTCTATTTGCTGTAAATATCCTTCCAATTTTTCTAAAGTTAACTCCCCTAATACTCTTTCTACCACAACCCCATTTTCATCTATAAAAAAGGAAGTTGGTAATGGTTTAATACCATAAGCATCGAGCACCTGACTATTTTTATCATGTAAAACAGGAAAAGTTAGATTATAATCTTCCACAAAATTATGAACGACTAATTCAGTAGCATCAACACTAACTGCTACAATTTCTACACCTCTATCCTGATATTGGGAATAAAGTGACTCCATATAAGGCATTTCTCTTTCACATGGCTCACAGTAAGTTGCCCAAAAATTCAGCATAACACCTTTTCCTTCGAAGTCAGACAAGCGTACGGTTTGCTCTCCACTTCCATTTAGGTGTTTTAATTGAAAATCAGGGGCCTCATCCCCGACATCAACCGCTGCTTCATCCGCTGAGAGGTTGGACACAACTGCAAATATAAGCGCTGCAAATAGCAGCATAATGATTATTGTTCGAAATATCAAACGCCTGCGTTTTTTAATTTGTTTTTTTTGCTTGCCTAGTTCAACCTTGTTCATATTGCGACACTCCCACGAATCATTATATCATTTAACAGCTGTTACAGTTGTGACAGTTGTTTAACAATTTTTTTGTGCTAAAACCTTCAGTTGTTTAACCTCATGAGGTGTTAAAGCGCGGGATTCACCAGGTTGTAAACCAGCTAAGGTTAAGAATCCAAACCTTTCTCTTTTAAGCTTGTCCACCTCACACCCAATAGCTTCAAACATACGTCGAATTTGACGGTTTTTTCCTTGATGTAAAATAACTTTCACAATCGCTGTATTTTTTTTCTTATCTGTAGATAATACTTTAACATGTTTCGCTTTTAATTTTTCCCCATCTGATGTAATACCTTTTTTAAGATTTTTCAATTCCTCATTTGATGGAATTTTTTTTGTTTTCACAACATATTCTTTTTCAATTTGATATCGAGGGTGAAGCAATAGGTTTGTAAACTCCCCATCATTCGTCAAAATAATCAATCCAGATGTATCATAATCCAGCCTACCTACAGGATAAATACGTTTGTCTAATTCTTCAAAGAAATCTGTTACGGTTTTTCGGTTTTTATCATCTGAAACACTGGATATAACCCCACGTGGCTTATATAGTAAGAAATAAACTGGTTCTTCTTTTTCCACTGGTACACCATTTACTTCAATTTCATCTTGACTTGTCACTTTTGTCCCTAACTCTTTTACTACTTTTCCATTCACACGTACTTTACCATCTTCGATCAGATTTTCGGCCTTTCTTCTTGATGTAATACCGCTATTTGCAATAACTTTTTGTAATCGTTCACTCATGGTTGCTTACTCACTCTTTCTTTTAGTTATATTTCGAATCGCTTGGATTACTGTCCAAATAAAAGCAGTAGCGTTAACCACTCAAGTTAACGCTACTACAAAAACATCCAAGACACAACTATTACGGATACTATTATACCAATTAAATCTGCAATCAGTCCAACTTTTAATGCATCTCCCATTTTCTTAATACCAACAGCTCCAAAATACACGGTTAATATATATAAGGTTGTATCTGTACTTCCTTGCATGGTTGAAGCCAATCTGCCAAGAAAAGAATCAGGTCCGTAAAGTTGAATCATTTCTGATGTCACACTCAATGCAGCTGTACCAGATATAGGTCGAATGAGTGCTAACGGTGCTAATTCTGCCGGGAAACCAAGCGAGGATAGAATCGGTTTGATTAATTCTATAAAAGCATCTAAAGCCCCAGAACTTCTAAGGATTGAAATGGCCACCATCATCCCTAATAAAAACGGCAATAGAGAAACCGCCATCTTCAATCCTTCTTTACCACCTTCGACGAATACTTCGTATGCAGGCACTCTCTTGACAACCGCTACCATAAGGACAAAACAAATGATACATGGGACAAGCCAAATGCTAATCATTGTCATCCATTGAATCAATGTCTCATCTTCTCCCTTCTTCGACGAAGTAAACGATCTACGAGAATAGCCGATATGGTAGTAACGAGAGTTGCAACTAAAGTGCTGCTTACGATCTCTGTAGGCGCCTGGGAACCATATTCCATTCGTATAGCAATAACAGTTGTCGGCACAATGGTAATACTTGAGGTATTGATAACTAAAAAAGTAATCATGGAGTTACTCGCCTTTTCAGAGCCACTTAATTTTTTCATTTCTTCCATTGCTTTAATACCCATTGGAGTAGCAGCATTTCCAAGACCAAATAAGTTAGCACTAAAATTGGCTAAAATGTAACCCATAGCAGGATGATTGTCTGGTATCTCTGGAAAGACTTTTTTGACAACTGGTTTAAAAAGGGTTGAGAGTCCTCTTAAAATTCCAGCTTTTTCTGCAATTCTCATCATCCCTAACCAAAATACAAGAACACTCGTAAGACTAATAACAAGCGTAACTGCTTCATCTGCACCTTCAAATAGGGCTTTATTTACCTCTTCCATGGTTCCATTTATCATGGCATAAACAATCCCTATTATGGCCATTAATGCCCAAATTACATTAATCACTTGGATCACCTAAAACTTGTTGGAATAACCTTGTCACACTTGTCCAAAAACCATTACCTGCTTCTGTATAAGAGTTGTTAATCTTAGCATGTATATTCGTTTCTGCTATCTTTTCTCCATTTAGATAAAAAAATTTTTTCCCAATATGATGGTCATGATTTTCTACATTTTTATAGAGGTATGTCTTTGCTTGAATCGCTTGTTTTTCTTCTTCAGTTAAGGGATAAAAGATTGGTCGTATAATTTGACCAGTAATCTCTTCATCTGCCGCTTTTATGGAGTATTGGAATTCCCCTTTATCTTGAATTTGTTCTTTATCAAAGTTTTCAAACCCCCACTCAAATAACTGTATATGATCTTGCCAATCATCTGGTGCGTTTAATGTGACAGCTATTAATGTATGACCATTTTTTTCCGCAGTCGATACTAATGTTCTGCCAGCCGCTTTCGTATAACCGGTTTTACCTCCCGTACAATACTCGTAATATGCCGTTAACAGCTTATTTTTATTACGCCAAGCATAATCTCTGTCATTTGCTTTATATACTTCCGTTCCCGAAACCTTTTGAAAGGTCTCATTAGTCATAGCATATTGCATGAGAATAGCCATATCCTTTGCAGTAGAATGATGTGTATCACCGTCTAATCCATGGGGATTCTCAAAATTGGTATTTGTCATGCCTAACCATTTAGCTTTCTCGTTCATTAAGTAAACAAATCCTTCTTGACTACCACCTACTTGTTCACTAATAGCTGTAGCAGCATCATTCCCAGATCGCAGCATTAAACCATATACTAATTCTTCAAGTGTAAAAGAATCTTCTTGCTTTAAATAAATGGACGATCCTTCTACCCTCGTTGCTTTTTCACTTATTTTCACCTTCTCTGAAAGATCTCCAGACTCAATCGCTACTATAGCAGTCATAATTTTTGTAATGCTTGCTATCAATTTTTTTTGATCGGCATTTTTTTCAAATAATATTCTTCCTGATGACTGATCCATCAAAATGGCATTTTCTGCTGACACATTTATATTTGCCTGTAAAGTAAAAGGATGGGATAAGATCCCAATACAAATCACCAATATAGCAAATTTATAACGCACACTATTCCACCTCATCTCACTTTCCACCCAGTTTGTACCATTCTATGCGTTAAAGACAAGCATATGCTTTTAGATAAAGAAAAACTTGACCTTAATGATGTAGGTCAAGTTTTTCTTTACTCATTCAATTTGTCAAAAAATAAATCAGCTTCTTGTTCCATCTCACTATCTTGAATGTGATCAGGCAAAGGGGGTAAATCATCAATAGACTTCAAGCCAAAGTATGTTAAGAAATCAAGGGTTGTACCAAATAAAATCGGCCTTCCAATTCCTTCTTTTCGCCCCACCTCTTCCACTAATGCTCTGGCAATCAATGTTTGCACAGGTCGTTCACTTTTCACGCCTCTAATCTGTTCAATTTCGGTTCGAGTAATAGGCTGTAAATAGGCAATGATAGCTAACGTTTCTAAAGCCGCTTGAGATAATTTCGAACTTGTTTTGGTTTCACGTAATTTTGCGAAATATTCACTATGCTCAGGCTTTGTAGTGAAATACAAAGTTTCCTGTGTCTCCACTATCATCATACCTCTACCCGTATTCTCATAATCAAATTTTAATTCATTAATTAGATGTTCCGCCATATCTGTTTCTAAATCAAGAACCTTTCTTATCTCTCTCTTTCTAATCCCTTCATCACCAGATGCAAAAATTAAACCTTCTAAAACAGCTTTTACTTCTTGTATGTCCAATACCTTTACCTCCATCAATTTTCATGCGTTGTCTGATCTTCCGTTGCTGCTTCTGCTTTATATACCATAAGGTCATCAAATTGCTTCTCTTGTCTACATAGAACTCTTCTTTGTTTCATTAATTCTAGAATGGCAATAAATGTAGCTACAATGTAAGACCGGGAAGGCTCAGGGAATAATTGATAAAACGAGATACCTTGATGGCTTTGTGATATAGTTTTCATCACTTCATCCATGCGTTTCTCAATCGGAATTTCCGTTCTTTGTACAGTTGTTTCTAACGGTTGATTCCATTTTTTTCTCTCAAACACTTTACCTATCGCGCTTAACATATCGTATACATCTGCACCGCCTTCAGGGAGTTGGTATGTATCTATTTCTCTAAACGATAATGGGGGCCTTGTGTGTACTTGGCTTTGCTCCATTTCTCTTTCTTTCAACTGAGTGGCAGCTTCTTTATATTTTCGGTATTCAATTAACCGTTTCATTAAATCTTCTCTCGGATCTTCCTCATACTCTTCTTCTACTTCTATAGTAGGGTTTGGCAACAACAGCTTACTTTTTATTTCCAATAAGGTAGCCGCCATAACTAAATATTCACTGGCGATATTCAACTCTAACTCCTGCATCGTTTGAATATAGGAGAAGTATTGTGAGGTGATTTCTGAAACAGGAATATCATATATATCAATCTCGTATTTATTAATTAGATGCAGGAGTAAATCCAAAGGTCCTTCAAAGGCATCTAACTTTACTTGATAATGTTTTGACATTATGGAACCTCCACTAACTATAATAGTATCTCTCACAAACAAATCCTTTTTAACCATTATATCTGCCTATACCATTCATGATATCTCTGCATACATTAATTGCGAAAGATCAATTAAATACAATTGATTCAAAATTCATTATAGGAGGTATTAACATGGGCTACTCTTATGGTGGCGGCTTTGCTTTAATTGTTGTACTGTTCATTTTGTTAATCATTGTTGGAGCTGCATGGTTCTAAGTTAACCTTAAATAAAAACAGCATTTTGATTGAAAAGAACCTTTGCTATAGTCTTAGCAAAGGTTCTTTTCATACATATTATCAAGAAACGTTCAACATTATTGACATTTCGCGAAAAACATTTCTGTGCTTTTATTTGGCTTCACTTCAAATGAAGGACCATAATAATCCTTTACTGCATTTACCATATTTTTACCGATGCCCATATTACGGTGAGACGGATTAACTGTAATATGCTGTACTGTTACCGTATTGTTTTCAATCTCAACACCTATTGCACCGAGAACATCTTCTTCTACTTTCCATAAAAATAATTGCCACTGATCATTTTCTTCATACTCTTTTATGGTATACTGTAGCTTTTTAACTTCTTTTTCATCAGGCATAAATGATAATAAGCCCATTGCAATTTTTTCAAACCTTTTCTTAAATCTAATTAACATATTGAACCCCTCATTATTCATAACATATTGTATTTTAATGATATGTTATGTTATATCGGAGAAGTCGTTACTAGAGAATAATACATTTCAAGACGAAAAAACAATACCAAACCAATAGTAACAACCCCATACAGTTCCTAAAACAAGTAATATGATAAACAATAGCCAATTTTTCGTTGATTGTTTCATAAAAATCTATCCCTTATAGCAATTCCACTATTAACCTATTTCAACCTTAGTTTTACAATAGTATATTCCACCACACATGTCAATGTATTATCCTTTAATTATCAAATACACGTACAGATTCCATGACATCCCCTTTTTTAATGCTTAACACTGTATCCATACCTTCCACTACTTGTCCAAACACAGTATGCACACCATCTAAATGTGGCTGCGGTTCATGAACGATAAAAAATTGACTTCCTCCCGTGTCTTTACCTGCATGAGCCATAGATAAAGAACCAGCCACATGCTTATGCGGGTTACCTTCTGTTTCACATTTTATGGTATAACCTGGCCCACCAGCACCTGTTCCAGTTGGGTCTCCACCCTGTGCAACAAATCCTGGTATTACACGGTGAAAAGTAACACCATCATAAAATTGATCATTCGCCAATTTTTCAAAATTCGCTACTGTATTAGGTGCTGCTTCTTCATACATTTCAATTTTGATTTTTTCTCCATTTTCAAACTCAATAATTGCGTGCTTCATTACTTTTATCCTCCCTATTCATATGATCGATCATTTTGTATGACATCTTGATAAGTTTCTCTCTCGATTACTAGTTTATCTATTCCATTTTCAACAAAAACAACAGCTGCCTTTGGAAATCGATTATAATGATTTGACATAGAATATCCATAGGCCCCTGTACTGAAAACGGCTAAAATATCATTTGAATTTATTTTGGGTAAAGCAATATCCCAAATTAACATATCACCGGATTCACAACATTTTCCAGCAACAGAAACTGTTTCGTCCAAACTACTATTCATTTTGTTAGCCAGTACTGCATCATATTTTGCCTGGTATAAGGCAGGTCGCAAGTTATCTGTCATGCCTCCATCTACTGAAACATACTTTCTAACATCCGGTATTTCTTTTACGGAACCTACTGAATATAAGGTTAAACCAGCATCTCCGACAATGGAGCGGCCTGGTTCAATCCATATCTCAGGAAAATCCATTCCATACTTCTCAGTTTGAATCGTAATTTCATCTATCAGTGCTTCCACATATTTTTCTAATGGCAATGGTTCATCTTCATCAGTATAACGAATTCCGAAACCGCCACCTAAGTTTAAAACACTTGCAACAAATTGATATTGATCTCTCCATGTACTTAATGTTTCAAACAGTCGCTGAACAGCCATCATAAAACCATCTGTTTCAAAAATTTGTGAGCCAATATGACAATGCAACCCTTTAACGTGGATAGAATCTATGGATATAAGGTTAAGCAATGCCTTTTCTGCTTGACCATTTGTTAAATTAAAACCAAATTTTGAATCATCATGACCAGTCAAAATATAATCATGAGTATGTGCTTCAATCCCAGGTGTTACTCGAATTAAAACATCCATCGTTGTATTATATTCCTCGAGTATAGACTGCAACAATTCGATTTCATAAAAATTATCAATAACAATACAGCCTATTTGATGTTTGACTGCCATTTCAAGCTCTTCAAGACTTTTATTATTACCGTGCAAATGAATTTTGTCAACTGGAAAATCAGCTTTTAACGCAGTATAAAGCTCTCCTTGGGAAACAACATCCAGGCTTAAGTTTTCTTGTTTTGCTACTTGTACCATCGCAATGGAAGAAAACGCCTTGCTGGCATAAGCAACTTGTGCATTGACATCATGCTTTTTAAATGTTTCAACAAAAGCGCGAGCATGTTGTCTAATTCTTTCTACATCATAAACAAATAAAGGAGTGCCATATTTATTTGCTAAATCTATAGCATCTATACCACCAATGGATAAATGCCCCTTTTCATTCACATCAAACGGGTGTAACATCTAGTAAACCTCCACATAGATATTTCGAATAATATGTTGAAATGTGCAAAGAAAAACCCCTTATCCTCATTTCCTAACAATGTAGAGAATGAGCAGATAAAGGGATCTCTCGCGTTCCCATTTTCGTCTTTTTTATTCAAAGTATAGAAATAATTTATCACACGTCCTTTAACAGTTCAAGTTTTATATTATGAAGATTGTTTTTTATTGTTTTTGGGATGAACAATACTTGGTCTTGTCTGTGATAATGGATAAGATAATCGAAATAAAATTTGAGCTAAAGCTTTATCGTTAAATGGTATTAATGGCCATAAATAAGGTGTATTTAATGATCTTGTCGATATCAGAAAAAGTAAAAAAACAGTAACACCAATTACAAACCCTTGTACTTGAAAAAGGAAAGTAACGATAACTAAAAGAAGCCTTACCATTTTATTAGCAACACTTAACTCGTAGCTAGGTGTAGCAAAAGAGCCGACCGCACTAATCGCCACATATAAAATCACTTCTGCACTAAATAAACCGACTTGTATGGCAATTTCACCAATTAATACGGCAGCAATGAGGCCCATCGCCGTAGACAAAGGAGTTGGGGTGTGAATAGCTGCCATCCTCAAAAATTCAATACCAATATCTGCTAACAATATTTGGACTAGAATGGGGACATTTCCTGTTTCATTAGGCCCGATAAAATGCAGTTGTTCCGGTAATAAAGCTGGTTCAATTACTAATAACAGCCAGAACGGTAGTAAAAACAAAGCTGCAAATATTCCAAAAAAGCGTACCCAGCGAACAAATGTACCGACACTAGGTGATTCCCGATACTCTTCAGCGTGCTGGACATGATGAAAATAGGTGGTAGGCAGGATGATCATACTAGGGGAAGTATCCACCATGATTAGAACATGTCCCTCAAATAAATGAGTGGAAGCTACATCAGGCCTTTCCGTATAACGTACTTGCGGGTATGGATTAAAGCCTTGATGAACTAAATATTCTTCAATCGTTTTATCTGCCATGGATATCCCATCCACATCAATTTGATTGAGTTCATCTTTAACTAAATTTATTAAGCCTTCATCGGCTACATCTTGTATATAGGAAATGCAAATATCTGTTTTTGATCTTTCTCCAACTTGCAGGATTTCATGACGCAATCGCTCATCTCTCACTCTACGTCTAGTTAAAGCTGTGTTCTCAATAATATTCTCTGTATAGCCATCACGAGACCCTCTGATAACCTTTTCTGTATCCGGCTCCTGAGGTGATCTCCCCGGATAGCTTCTTACATCTACAATAAAACATTCTTCTTCTCCATCAATAAAGATAACCAATAGACCAGAAAGCATTTGATCAATCGCTTCATCATATGTCTTGGATTTTTCTACTTGTTGATGGACAATACGATTATCAACAACACTATACAGATCCGTTCCATCTAATTCATCATCATTAATCGATATTAATTTTTTTATAATTTCAATCACATAATCAGTATCAACTAGTCCTGTCACGTAGTATAGCTGTACATCTTTTTTTAATATCTTTATTTCCCTAAAACCTACATCAAAAGAAACTCCTATACCTAATTTCGACTCCATGTATGACTGAGTTTGCTTTAAAGATGCATAAATATTCGTCATATTTTTGTTCTTTGCCATGATGTATCCCTCATTACTATATTTTTTAACTATTAAATTTATCTACAAAAATAATCCACTGAAATAATGATCCTAAAATTTTCCCGATCACAATAGCCATTAACAACCACAATAATTCTTTATCAATTCCTAATCGTTTCATTAAAATTGGAAATACATTTAATACTTCCGTGAGTGCTGCTGCCAGCATACCAACAAAAATGCCTTGTAATAATCCCCAAAAAGCTAAGATAATCATTGGTACTTCTATCGTTCCACTTGTAAACGAAAGATATGTACCAAGTACCGCTCCAAAAATGACACTTGCCTGATAATATTTTAAAGATTGTACACTTTTACTTAATTGCACTAATCTAGGAATAATACCTAATACTGCTAAAAACGCTACAAACCCAGATCCAACAATTAATCCTGAACCAAACCCAATAAAAATCTCAGCGAAAGTGTGAAATATATGCCCTTTAATCATTTTTGTTTTTCAACAACACATTTTCATGATGAATAAGATATTGATCTAAGTCTTGTTGATAATTAAACATTTCTACTTCCAGTGGGCTTGGTTCTTCATTAAAGCGTTTCTTGAAAATATGATTAAAAAACAGAATCATACCGACACCTAATCCGATTGAATATGGGATTTGAATCCATAATGGCTTTTCTGTTTCCCTGCCAGTTAAATACAAGGAAAGACTTTGATGTACTTCCTGCATACTAACGTCATAGTGAAAATTCATGATAGCCATTGCAGATCCCACACATAATAAAAGCCAAATGAACAAAATGATGAAAATATTTGCTTTTCTTTCTTGCTTTTTCACTTCAATAATGACTTGATTAGGACCTATTAAATCAAAAGCAAGCTTAGGATATGAAACCATTAAAGTATCCAACAGATGGAACCCATCAATAACGGAAACATTTTTATCTTGTTCTGTTATTTGGTATATTTTTATATTTTTTACTTGTTCTAAGTAGGGAACATTACCCGTTACAAAAGCAATATGATCAAGCTTAATCAGATGGTTATGTTCGACGGTTATTTTTTTCTTTAGTTGTATATATACTTTCTCTTCCATAGACCATCGTCCTTTCGCCATCATTTCTTCTTTTTCTTAGTATGGAACGATTAAAATAAAACATACAAAAGAAGAGAAAGAAAAAAAGATTATCGATAACTCGATAATCTTTAACTCTGCATTTCTTCTTTTATTTTGTCCAATATCTTTTTTTCAATTCTAGATACTTGCACTTGGGAAATTCCTAATCTATTCGCTACTTCTGACTGTGTTTGATCTTTATAGTAACGGAGATAGACAATTAGTCTTTCTCGTTGGCCTAAGTCATTAATAACCTGCTCCACTGTGATTTTGTCAAACCAATTATCATTGGAATCAGCAATTTGATCTAGCAAAGTAATAGGATCTCCGTCATTTTCAAACACTGTTTCATGAATAGATTGAGGTTTTTTAGTCGCTTCCTGAGCATGGATAACATCTTCAGGAGTAATCTTTAGTGCTTCTGCAATCTCTTGTACAGTAGGGGCACGCCCAAACTCTTTCGTCAATTCATCTGTCATACGACGTATTTTATTACCTACTTCTTTCAAGGAACGACTAACTTTAACGGTTCCATCATCTCGAATAAACCTTTGAATCTCTCCTATAATCATAGGGACGGCATAAGTGGAAAATTTCACATCATATTCTAAATCAAATTTATCAATGGACTTTAAAAGCCCTATAGAACCTATTTGAAATAAATCATCCTGATCATACCCTCTATTTATAAAGCGTTGAACGACAGACCATACTAAACGGACATTTTTTTCTACTAGTATAGACCTCGCTTCTTCGTCTCCTTGTTGACTCAAAGCTATATATCGCTTTACTTCCTTATCGTCTAAAGTAGATGCATTTGAAATTTGTGTTTTCATTTGCATCACCTAATTAATGTAACTTTTGCTTTTTTGAAAATCTTTCATCATCATGACTTTCGTTCCTTGACCAGGATTTGATGTGATTTTTACTTTATCCATGAAATTTTCCATTATGGTAAAACCCATTCCCGATCTCTCTAGTTCAGGTTTAGAAGTAAATAATGGTTCTTTCGCTAAATCAATATTATCAATACCTATACCTCTATCTTCAATAGTTAATGAAAATGTATGATCATTTAATTCACACGTAATATAAACAGACTGTGTAGGGTCTTCATCATAAGCATGAATAATCGCATTTGTTACCGCTTCTGATACAACGGTTTTGATTTCGGTTAATTCGTCCATCGTTGGATCTACTTGTGAAACAAATGCTGCTACAGATACTCGAGCAAAAGCTTCGTTAGCACTTACACTTTTGAATTCTAATTGCATGGAATTGTTCATGACGCCACCCCCAAAGATAACAATGCGAAGGATTCATCTGACTCTAATCGAACAATCTTAAATATACCTGACATATCAAATAATCGCTTAACGGAAGGAGAAACAGAACAAACAATCATTTCCCCTCCTAATTGTTTCACTTCCTTGTAACGTCCTAAAACGACACCAAGTCCTGAACTATCCATGAAATGTAAGTTTTCAAGATTTAAAATAACATGCTTAATCCTTTCATTTTTCAGATACTCTTGCCACTCCATTTTCAGCCGAGATGCTGAATGGTGATCTAATTCCCCTTCTAAACGAACAATTAGCACTTCTTCAATTGTTGAAAATTGCATGCTTAGTTGCAATATAATCCCTCCCTGCGAATTCTTAAATATATTTTCTCTATTTATGCAGCTAAATCCTGCCACCCGACAAAACTAGTACTCATTCGATGCAACTTATGATGATTCCCTATAATTCAACAGACTACTTTTTAAAGAAAGTTTGGAATGTTCGTTGAATTAATTGGAATACATTAGCTTTATCTACTTCATCCAATAACACTAAATCTGTTTCATTAACAATAGTATCTCCTTCTTTTACTTCAAGCATACCTACTGAGGTACCTGCTTCTAATGGAAGTTCAATATTTTTTCGTATACGAATAGTTGTCTCAATATCATTAATATTTGTTCCTTTTTCATACACTAATGATATTGAGTCATTGGTCACTACATTAATTTCCTTCTTATCAGCTTTTAACCAATCAAGTGTTGTAACAGTTTGATGTTTTTCAAATAGTGGCTTTGTTTCATACTTTGCATAGGCGTAATCTAATAACTGACTAACATCACTATTACGGTTTTTCGTCGTATCTGCTCCCATTACCACCGCAATCGTACGCATTCCATTTATCTCTGCAGTTGCAGTAAGACAGTATTTCGCTTCGCTAGTATATCCGGTTTTTAAACCATCTACTCCATCATAGAACTTAACAAGCTTATTTGTATTTACTAACCAAAACTCGTTTTCTTCACCTTTACGTAAATAGTCCTCATATATACTGGTATAGTCTGTAATAGATTCGTATTTCAACAATTCTTTTGCCATTACAGCCATATCATGAGCAGTAGATATATGATTATCTGCAGGTAGGCCTGTAGCATTTTGAAAGTGTGTATCTTCTAACCCTAGTTGTTCTACTCTCTCATTCATCATTTGAACAAAACTTTCTTCGCTGCCTGCAATCCTTTCGGCTAATGCTACGCTAGCGTCATTACCGGAAGCCACCGCTACTCCTTTTAATAAATCCTCCACAGTCATTTCTTCTCCTTCTTCAAGGAAAATCTGGGATCCGCCCATAGAAGCAGCATTTTCACTAATGCGCACCTTCTCGTCTAATGTTAATTGGCCTTTCTCTAATGCTTCCATAATGAGTAACATTGTCATAATTTTCGTCATGCTTGCAGGGGGTAATTGCTTCCCAGCGCTTTTTTCATATAAAACAGTACCTGTATCCCGTTCCATTAAAATGGCAGACTTCGAATGTGTTGCCAAGTCTACACCTTGAGCGTTAACTTCTTGAGTATGTTCCTCATGATGATCCGCATAAATGATTTGATTGCCTGTAAACGTCATTATCAACAAGGCAGTTAGAGTTAATAATGTTATTTGTTTTATTCCTTTCACTCTCCATCACCTCCAAATATTCACAATTATATTTTTTCCAATTTAAACTAATTATATAACTAAGCTGATAAAAAACTTCTCACATTTTCAAGAAATAAAGATGCAAGCTAATGTATTTTCATATTGTTAATTGCCTAATGACACGCTTGAATAAAACTGCGACATAAGCCTTAAAAAAGCTCTGAATACCGCTCCAGAAATATACTTCGCTTTCCGGGGGCACGGCTTCAGCTTCCTCGGCAGCAAACTGCCTGCGGGACCTTCAGCTCGCGCTGTCCCCAAGGAGTCTACGTATTTTTCTTCCGCTGGTGAGTAGTAAGAATATGTTTTTTTCTCACTTAAAACGAACACTAATCCAAGCTGCGAAAAAATGCGAGACTCCTGTGGGAAAGGAACAGTCTGAAGACCCCGCAGCGTCGATTAAGCACTCACCATGAGACGAGTAGGGAAAATTATTAAAAAGTTATGTTCGTAGTTTATAACTATTGTGCATAAAGTTGATTTTAAGAAAAAGGCCTAAAAAAAGTGATAACGAACCTTCGTTATCACTTTTCGCTTTATTTATTTGATGACGTTGTAAATCATTTTTCTTCTTTCTGATTGTTTTGGTTTAATAGTAAAGGCTGATTTTACTAACTCTGCTACTTCATCTACTTTCTCCTGATTGCTGTGGAGGGTGACTAGAGTATCGCCAGCTTTAACTTGATCACCTATTTTTTTATGAAGAGATACTCCTACCCCATGATCGATTGTATCTTCTTTCGTTGCGCGTCCAGCTCCTAAATGCATAGCTGCTATACCTATCGTGTCTGCTTCCATGCCGTGAATAAACCCGGTGTTTTCTGCTTTAACATCAATATGATATTGTGAGGAAGATAATTGATGAGGATCATCAATCACAGAAGTATCCCCGCCTTGTGCTTTCACAAACTCCTTTAAAGCATGGTATGCATTACCGTTGTCCATAAGCTTTTCTAATTCAGAAGCTGCATGTTCATATGTCTGATAAACTCCTGCTAACAACGTCATTTGAGCGGATAGTTCGATTGCTAGTTCACGCAAGTCACTTACATTCTTTCCTTGTAAAACCTCAATGGCTTCTTTTATTTCATTCGCATTACCTACTTCATATCCTAGAGGCTGATTCATATCACTAATGACTGCAATGGTAGCCTTATCCAATTGATTACCAATCTTCACCATCTCTTTAGCTAATTGTTTGGATTCTTCATATGTTTTCATAAATGCTCCTGAACCAGTTTTAACGTCCAATACAATGCTATCAGCGCCAGAAGCAATTTTTTTGCTCATAATAGAACTTGCAATCAACGGGATCGATTCAACCGTTGCTGTTACGTCTCTTAAGGCATATAGTTTTTTATCAGCCGGAGCTAAATTACCCGTTTGCCCCACTACGGCTAGTTTATGGCGGTTTACATTATCCACAAATTCTTGGTTAGAAATCTCTACCTTAAAGCCAGGAATAGATTCAAGTTTATCAATAGTTCCTCCAGTATGGCCTAGTCCTCTTCCGGACATTTTGGCAACAGGAACTCCTGCTGCAGCAACTAATGGACCAACGATTAAGGTGATTTTATCCCCGACCCCACCTGTAGAATGCTTATCAACTTTGTGACCATTAATCGCAGATAAGTCAATAAGATCACCAGAATCCACCATGCTTTGCGTTAAAACAGCGGTTTCTTGTTGATTCATCCCCTGATAATAAATAGCCATTAGTAAAGCAGAGACTTGATAATCCGGTATGTCGTCATTCATATAATGCTGAATAAAAAAACGAATTTCCTTTTCTGTTAAAGCATCTCCATTTCTTTTCTTTGCAATAATATCAACCATTCTCAATGGCATTCACCCTTTTTGATTTATTATGCTTCATTTGGAAAAGACTTGATCAGAAGCTTCACTAGTGTAATAAAATCATCTCTTACTCTATTTGTTGTATCTATTACTTCTTGATGACTTAATGGTTGATCTAAAATACCTGCAGCCATATTAGAAATACAGGAAAGTCCTAAAACATCCATCTTGGCATGATTGGCAACAATAACTTCTGGAACCGTAGACATTCCTACTGCGTCCCCACCTAAAATACGGAGCATTCTAATTTCTGCCGGCGTTTCATAAGAAGGTCCAGTATTAGCAACATAAACTCCCTTTTGTAACCCTATATTTAATTGATTGGCACAATTTTCTGCATGTTGAATTAAATAAGGAGCATAAGCCTGAGACATATCAGGAAAGCGTTCACCTAGTTCTGGATCATTCTCACCAATTAATGGGTGATCTCCCATGTTATTAATATGATCTGTAATTAACATCAGGTCACCTGCAGAAAAATTTTCATTGACTCCTCCTGCTGCATTTGTAACCACTAACTGTTTTATGCCTAACATTTGCATCACACGAACAGGAAATGTCACCTGTTCTAATGGATACCCTTCATAATAATGAAACCTTCCCTGCATCGCAATGACAGATTTCCCTTCTAATTTCCCAAAAACTAACCGTCCTTTATGTCCTTCCACTGTAGATCTAGGGAAGTGTGGGATTTCATGATAATCTATCACTTCTGCCTCTTCTAATTCATCTGCTAGTACACCAAGGCCTGAGCCTAAAATCAGACCTATTGTTGCAGTTGAATGGACTCTTTGATTTATAAATTGTGTCGCCTCTTGCAGATATGTCTTATTCATATAATTCTCCCTCTATTCTTTAATCTCATGTAAAAAACTTTTTCCATATTGTGGTTCTTCCACTCCAAAATTCTCTGCAATAGTAGCACCAATGTCAGCAAATGTTCTCCGTAATGGTAATTCTTTTCCTAATGATATACTTTTGTGATAGACCAACAAAGGGACATACTCACGTGTATGGTCTGTTCCATGATGAGTAGGATCATTTCCATGATCTGCTGTAATAATAAATAAATCCGTATCAGATAATTTATTAAGCATTTCAGGGAGCCTTTTGTCAAAACTTTCTAACGCATCTGCGTATCCAGCTGGATCTCTTCTATGACCATATTTTGCATCAAAATCAACTAAATTTAAAAAATTCAAACCATGGAAAGGTTTATCCATGGATTTAATGAACTTCTCCATTCCATCATCATTATCTTTTGTACGGATGGTTTCTGTTACCCCTTCTCCATCATAAATATCAGAGATTTTTCCAATTGCTACTACGTCATGATCCTTATCTTTCAAGGAATTCATCACCGTTCGGCCAAATGGTTTAAGTGCATAATCATGGCGATTAGCGGTTCTTTCAAAACTTCCAGGTTTGCCAATGAAAGGCCTAGCAATTACTCTTCCAATCATATACTTCTCGTCTAATGTTAATTCCCTAGCCATTTCGCAAATTTGATAAAGTTCCTCTATTGGGACAATATCCTCATGTGCAGCGATTTGTAAAACGGAATCTGCAGATGTATAAACAATTAAGCTACCTGTTTCCATATGTTCGGGTCCTAGCTTTTTGATGATTTCCGTTCCAGATGCTGGATAATTTCCAATCACCTTTCGTCCGCTACGTTTTTCTATTTCTTGTATTAATTCATCAGGGAAAGCTTCAAAAGTTCGAAAAGGTGTGTCGATATATAGACCCATAATTTCCCAATGACCTGTCATAGTATCTTTTCCGTTCGATTTCTCTTGCATCTTTGCGAAATGAGCCATAGGAGTGTCCGCTTTTTTAATACCTTGGATTTCTCGTATATTACTTAATCCGAGTTTTGACATATTAGGCATATTCAATCCATTTTTAAACTCTGCAATATGCCCTAAAGTATCTGCTCCTTTATCATCAAATTGTTCTGCGTCAGGTGCTTCACCTATCCCTACAGAATCAAGAACTATTAAAAAAACGCGATCAAAATGACTCATGATTCATCCCTCCTAACAACCGATACCCTAAAACGAATATAGTTATGCTTCGATTTCATTACTTATCCTTATCTTTTTCTATAAATTCATTCTCATACTTTGCCACGAAAACAAATTGCCACGACATAACATCGTGACAAAACTATCCACCACCTATCTGCTTACTATGCTCTTGGGTGATGTGATTTATAGATATCTTTTAACCTTGATTTAGACACTTGGGTATAAATTTGTGTAGTAGAAATATCAGCATGTCCTAACATTTCTTGGACAGCCCGCAAATCAGCACCATTTTCTAATAAATGGGTTGCGAAGGAATGACGTAATGTGTGAGGCGATATTTCTTTTTCAATTCCTGCCTCTTTCGCAACTTGTTTGATTATTTTCCAGAAGCCCTGTCTAGATAGTGGTTTGCCATGATGATTAACAAACACTTGCTCTGTTTGTTTACGCTTAACCAATTTTGGTCTACTATCATGTAAATACAGCTCAATAGCTTCTTTTGCGATGTCTCCCATTGGTACAATCCGTTCCTTAGACCCTTTGCCAAAACATCTAATAAAGCCCATTGTAAGATGAAGATCATTTAAAGTTAAATCTATTAATTCCGTCACTCTCAAACCTGTGGCATATAACACTTCCAGCATAGCCTTATTTCTCAATGAAAACTTATCATCATATTGTATATGTAATAATTTCTCGACGTCATTAGTCGATAAAACCTTTGGTAAATGACGTTTAGATTTGGGTGTTTCTATATGTAAACTTGGATCTTCTTTCATATCAAATTCTCTAATTAAAAAAGAATGGAATAACCTTAGTGTGGATAAAGTACGTGCAATAGTAGCAGAAGACTTTCCGCTATCATTTAAAAAATACAGAAACTGCATTACATCTTGCCTCGTAACACGATGCCAGTTTTTTATTTTTCGAAACTCTTTTAAATATTCATAATACTTGATTAAATCCCGTTTATACGCTTGTAATGTATTTTCAGACAATCCTCGTTCTATTTTTAAATAACGGAAAAATTCTTCTACAGGATCTAATAACTCCTCCATAACTACTCACCCAATCGAAAAAATATACTTAATCGTTCCCATGCGCCATTATTTTCTTGTTTAAACACTTTAACAGCATTCCCTTGTGGTGTCTCGTAACGGTCCATTTTTTCATATTCTTGATGCAATGCATTAATTACATAATAAAATAGCAAAGTACAAATAACAAAAATAAAGAAAACTTTCATCATTTCTATACAAACTCGATAAAAGGTTGTCATTTCTCATTCTCCTAATAGAAAATTTATATTCTATTAGAATTTATGCCAAATACAACTAAAAATATACCTTATTCGTTCTATTCTTCTGTTTTATCTTTACTTTGACATTGTCTGCATATACCATGAAATGTTAGCCTGTGATCTTTGACAAGAAACCCCCATTGGCTTTGAACGATGTGTTCTACATCTTCTAATAAGTCATCCATAATTTCTTCTACTGACCCGCATTCTGTACATACCAAATGATGATGGAAATGTTTCGCACCTTCTTTTCGCAGGTCGTATCTAGAAACTCCATCACCAAAGTTTATTTTATCTACTACTTTTAATTCTGTTAACAGCTCCAGTGTTCGATAGACAGTAGCTAAACCTATCTCAGGTGCTTTATCCTTAACTAATAAATATACATCTTCAGCACTTAAGTGATCTTCTTCACGCTCTAGTAATACTCTTACTGTTGCTTCACGTTGTGGAGTTAACTTATAGCTTTGCGCATGCAACTCTTTTTTAATACGGTCTAATCTATGTTCCATAACTCCGACCTCCCTCACAGACTCAATTATAAATATACGGTAAGGAGGTGTCAATTAAAATAATTATTAATTACGAAATAATATTATTTATCAAATAATAATTTTTATTATTTAATAAGGGACTGAGAAATCATCTTCATAGATTCTAACGATATAACAGACTCTAGCATTGCTGCAATACTTACAACAGCTATTAATAAAACGAATACCCCAATATAACGGTAAAAAATTTGAATGATCGGAACCTTATACCTTTTTGATAGAATGCTTTGAAGCAATGTTAAGGAAAATATCATGGCAAAGGTACAGGCTATGATATATATAGGGATAATAATAAGATTTTGCGGGGCAATAGCTGAAAAAGCAAAAAACAACCCTTTCCATCCTAATTGATTAACAAAGAAACCTACAGTAAAGCCAATCGCTACACCCTTTACAAAGAGTAAAACCCATATTATAGGTAGACTGATCACTGCCAGACCTAAGAAAAATAGAAGTGCTAAAAATTGTATGTGGTATAAAAGTGAACTTTTAAATAATGCTCCTTTTGATATTTCTTCTTCATGAAGATAACTCTGGAAAAATCTTTCTAGATAAAAAAATAGATCTTGTTTTTGAACAAACGACATACTATTTACAATTATAGCACCAAAAATAATACCAGTTAAGAAAAGTATAATAGTGAAGATGTATAACGTGTGATATTGTACCAAATGTGAGATAAATATGTTTTGTTGTTTTGGCATAGAGTCACTTCCTTGTTTAGTTTCTCGTTTAACTCTATGTTTTCTAATATAGAAATAGAACTATAACTTAGAAGTGAATTCTGCATTTTTGTTAACATAACACTATTATGGTTATCTAACTTTTTACTTTCCCATACTTACCCCCTCCCCCTTTTTCTATAGAAAGACGTCCATTTCGTAAATCAATAATCCTGTCTGCAATCGGTTGACCCACAATACTAACTAAATGTTGATGCTTCACGAAATGAATGATGTTCATTTCATTTCCAAAGTGATCCAGAAGTTTTTGGTATGTTTTATGTCCTAATCCAGGAATATACTCTAAAGGTACTTGATATATATACGGTGGACGTTTTGATTGATTTATACTGCTTGAGGATATTTCTTTTATTCGGTCCGAAACACCTTTAATATAAGAAGAAGATTGGCATTCACTGCATACTTCCCCATTATGATAAGAAAAGCACTTTTTACAAACTGTCGCATAATATTTTCCTAACCTAGGATTCATCCCATAATTTGCAACAATTTTTCTCTGTCCTTCTTCTTTTAATGCAAGCTTCCATTCATCAAAGCATGGACTATTGAACTGCATGACTTGATACTCCCTTGCTATTTTAGCAAGAGAGTGAGCGTCCGAATTAGTTAAATATGGAAAAGAGTGTAACTCCTTTATTTGGTCTGCCATATCTGTATCAGAGCTTAATCCTAATTCAATCGCATCAATTAACGTTGAATCCAAAACTTCTGTTAAAGATTTGTTTACCCCTTTTCCATATAAACTTTTAAAAGGAGTAAAAACATGAGCCGGAATAAAAAGACCATTTAACTCTCTTACTTTTTGCTGTAATGAAACTGCAGAACCATAAAACCTTTGTGAACTTAACTCGATGTTCTTCATGTAGCTTTGTAGCCACTCAGAGAACCTTTCCATATCTGAAAGTGTTCGAAAGTAGCAAAGAACGTGAATAGGGCCTTTGCAATGGTCATCATATATTTCTAATTCACTACCTAATATAAGAGTAGTTCGGTCAAAGCGAATCCCCCCTCCTTCAATCTCTCGTGCATTTCCTGTTTGTATAGCCTTTTTAATCTCAGTCTGTACAGCAGGCGCATGACAATCAATTACCCCTACCATATCCATTCCTTTATTTTCAGATGCTTCCAACATAATATTAGTTAAAGTTAAATTTTTCGAAGCCGTAATTTTTACAGGCTTATGATAAATATTTCTTCCAATATGTATGTGCAAGTCGACAAAATAAGATTTCATGTTATTCCTTCATACCTTTATTCCTTAAATATAATATCGCATAAGCTGTTTTAGCATCATGAATTTCCTGTGTTAATACTTTTTCTTCCGCTTCTTCTAAAGTTAACTCTACCAATTCTACAAATTCATCTTCATCTAATGATTGAGCCTCTACCAGTTCCTTCAGATCACTTGTTTCATACAAATAAATTATTTCATCAGCAAAACCTGGTGATGTATAAAACGATGTAATGTATGTTAATTGTTTTGTCGTATACCCTGTTTCTTCTTCTAGTTCTCTTAGAGCAGTCACTTTAGGTGATTCTCCATCCTCTAATTTTCCTGCCGGAATTTCTATTAAAGTTTTTTCTAGTGGTTTACGATATTGTTTCACAAAAACGATTTTATTATCCTTTGTTTTTGGAATAATCGCAACCGCTCCTGGATGTTTTACAATTTCACGTTTCGATTGATTTCCATCTGGTAATGTCACATCATCTACTTGTAATCGGATGACTCTTCCTTCAAAAATATGTTCCGAATGAATGGTTTTTTCCGTAAAATTTGTCATCTTTTTATACCTGCCTTTTTTTAGAATAAACTACTATCATTGTATTTCTTAAAATGAATTTGTACAATAAAAATATAATGACTTCAGAAAGGATGGAATGCAATGCGTATAAATCAATTAGGTCAATCCGATTTACATATTTCTGAATTATCACTAGGTTGTATGTCTTTAGGCACGAATCAAAAACATGCTGAAGGAATTATTCACGAAGCTATTGATCTTGGGATTAATTATTTAGATACAGCGGATTTATATAATCAAGGGGTAAATGAAGAAATTATCGGAAAAGCGATTAAGTCTAAGCGGGACGATGTTATTCTAGCAACCAAAGTCGGCAATCACTTAAAAGATGATGGAAGCTGGTTTTGGGACCCATCAAAAGCATACATAAAAGATCAAGTAAAAGCGAGTTTACAGAGGCTTCAAACAGACTATATTGATTTATATCAGTTACATGGCGGTACCATGGAGGATCCAATCGATGAAACCATTGGAGCTTTTGAAGATTTAGTGCAAGAAGGGGTGATTCGATATTATGGTATATCTTCTATCCGTCCTAATGTTATTAGAGAATATGTAAAAAAATCAAATATCATCAGTGTGATGTCTCAATATAGTATCCTGGACAGGCGACCAGAAGAGGAAATTTTACCGTTATTAGAAGAAAATAATATTAGTGTGGTGACTAGAGGTTCTCTAGCTAAAGGTATGTTAAGTAACAAAGCAAGTCAACTGGTAGAACAGAAAGGCCAAGATGGATTCTTGGATTACAATGAATCAGAATTAAAGAGCACAGTGAAAGAACTGCAGAACATTTTAGAGCCAAATCAAACTCTTAATGGGCTTGCTCTCCATTACGTATTACAATCAAAAACGGTAGCATCTAGTGTAACAGGAGCTAGCTCTATTGAGCAGCTAAAAACAAATGTAAAGGCGTTAGAAGAAACATTTTCCGATGACCAATTAGAAAAAGTAAGAAGTATCGCAAAACAAAATGTATACCAAAACCATCGTTAACTATAAGTTTTACTATTAGGCTTTTTCCATATTCATTGTTGTTTTTATAAACTGTTGAACAAAAATACGACATAGTGAAAATGTTAAAAGAGTGCCTATAACTTTCTCATTATTGTTTACTGCTTTCATACGCTCCGACAACATACTTTGCTTTCCGCAGCGTCGATTAAGCACTAATCATAGGACGAGTGGAGTAAAACTATCCAAAGTTACTGCGCTGTTTATAGCTATGGTGAAATATGGTTACAACCTTCTTTTATAAGTAGAGCTCTAGGAAATGTTACCTAGAGCTCCACTGTTATGCTGTTAATTGATTAATGGATATAAAAGGGTTTAAGACTCCTTCATTACTGCTTAATCTAAATGTCTGCCCGTTAAAGTCTAATCGCATTTTATTTGCAAAAAATACTGATTGATGGTAATGAACAGTGACCGTAAAGACATCATTTTCCACCAGTTTATCCGCTTTATCTTGTTCCATTTTAAATTCTATTGTAGGCATTCCATTCACTCCACAGCCACAACCGTCTGTATCATATTTTAATGCTAATATAGAGTGAGAATGAGGTTGTAACTCTTTTAATTTTGAAATCGCTTCTTTCGTTATTTGTAATTTCACGTTTATCCTCCTAAAAATTACTTCTTATAAAATAATGGACGCAGTAATGTTTCCATCAAATGTGGACACAATTGGTATAACTTACTGCCTAATTGCATCCAATTCGGTAAATTTATTTCTCGTTTGGAAGTAAATAAGGTTTGAACAATTTTCTCTGCCACCCTATCAGGATCTAACATATACTTTTTAACATTTTTTATATAAGTACCTTCTGGATCTGCTATTGAAAAAAATGATGTACCGACTGGACCCAAATTAACGGACGTAACATAAACGTTCTCCATGTTTAATTCCAATCGCAACGAATTGGTAAAAGCTATAACAGCAGACTTCGTAGCGCTATAAACAGCAGACTTTGGTGTTTGTATTTTTCCTGCTTGAGAAGCTATATTTATTATATGTGAGACAGATTTTTTCTTTAACAATGGTAAGAAGTATTTGGTTGTGTACATAACCCCTAATACATTTAGATCTACCATCCCTTTTATATCATCTGATTCCAGTTGATCAAATCGTTCAAATAACCCGTAACCTGCATTATTGATTAATGCATCAATTTCTAAAACATCTGCTTCAATCTGTTTCATCGTAGCAAACCAACTCTCATGATTACTTATATCGGATACGTAGATATAAGCGCTCACATTGTATAATTGCTTGAGTTCTCTTTGCAATGCCTTTAACTTTTCTTCCGTTCGCGCAACTAATATAGGTACACCGCCATTTGCTGCAATTGTTTTAGCGACTGCTGCACCAATTCCATCAGATGCTCCAGTGATTAATATTTTCTTTTTATTAATTTCCACTATAACTCCTCCTGCAATTAGTTTAACATGAAAGACAGGTTACAAGAATATGATTGCTTACTAATGGAATATGATATAGCATTATAATCGTCCAACTAAGAAGCGCTTTCCGTATAAAAACGTGTCTAAGGGGTGATATAAGATAATGACTACTATTTATGCTCATCGCGGAGCAAGTAAACAAGCACCTGAAAACACAATGCCTGCCTTTGATTTAGCCTACCATTATGGAGCTGATGGAGTAGAAACGGACGTACAATTAACGAAAGATAATGTGCCGGTATTAATTCATGACGAAAATGTAAGGCGTACGACAAATGGGGTTGGATTTGTTCAAGATTATACATATAATGAACTTAAAAAGCTTGATGCTGGCAGTTGGTTCCATCCATCCTTTAAAGGTACACCCATCCCAACGTTAGACGAATTACTTACATGGAATCAAGAAAAAAAGATGAAATTAAATATTGAATTAAAAAACAATTTAATTGACTACAAAAACTTAGAACAAATCGTTTGTGATAAAATTATAGCTTACGATATGATAGATAAAATAGTGATCTCGACATTTAATGACAAATGTTTGCATCGTCTACATCAATTGCCATACGATATTTCTTATGCCTTCTTAACAAGTAAAAAGCGAAAAGACCTTATTCGTTTTGCAAAGCAACAAGGAGCAAAAGGACTGCATTTACGATATCGATTGTTGAATAAAAGGTTATTAGAAAATACAAACAGAGAGTCGTTATATGTAGCCGTGTATACTGTTAATCAACCTATATCGTTAGCTAGAGTCTTTAAGATAAATTGCCAAGCAGTGTTTACAGACGTGCCAAACATAGCGATTCGAATTCGACAGAAAATTCAAGATTGAAAATAAAGAAAACTCGTCGATTGACGAGCCTATAGCGAAGTTAGAGACGTAGTTGCACTTGTCTATCTTTCTTATCGTGGTATCTACGTCGAATACACTTCACCTGTAACACGATATAAATTTTGATATGGTAAAAAGGAGTTTAACATGAAAGTTTTATTTTTAGGTACTGGGGCTGGATTACCAAGTAAACAAAGAAATGTAACCTCTATCCTCTTAGACATACTTCAAGAAGACCAATCCATTTGGATGTTTGATTGTGGTGAAGCTACACAGCACCAAATATTGCATACATCTATTCGACCACGTAAGATCAATAAAATATTTATTACTCATTTGCATGGTGATCATATATATGGTTTACCTGGTTTCTTAAGTAGTCGTTCCTTCCAAGGGGGTACAGATCCTGTTACTGTATATGGACCAAAAGGTATACAAGAATTCATTGAAACAAGCTTAGCTATAAGCGAAACCAAACTTACTTACCCACTACATTTTCACCATATAACAGAAGGCCTGTTATGCGAAAATGAACATTTTTATGTTTATTCCAAAAAGTTAGATCATGGCATTCCTTCGTACGGATTTCGTATTGTTGAGAAAAATATGCCCGGCCCTTTGTTGGTAGACAAATTAAAACAAGATGGGATTATGCCAGGACCTGTTTATCAACAATTAAAAGAAAAGGAGCAAGTGCAATTAGAAGATGGCAGCATCATACAATCCAGTACATATATAGGGAAAGAAAAGAAAGGTAGAATCATTAGCATAATGGGTGATACTAGATATCGAGAAGAGCATATTTCTTTCGTGCAAAACTCAGATGTCTTAATCCATGAAGCTACCTTTTCTAAAGATCAAACTGACTTAGCTTATCAATACTTTCATTCTACAACGAAACAAGCTGCACAATTGGCTAAAATAGGAAATGTAAAAAAGCTAATGTTGACACATATTTCGGCTCGTTTTCAACAACAAGATTTAGATCATTTATTGCACGAATCGCAAGAGTATTTTCCTAACACCTTTTTAGTCTATGATTTTTTTGAACAAGAAATTTAATCATGATTCCGAGCTTCCTTTCTCTAATTCTTTCTTATATTGAAAAAGATCAAGCTGATAAGTAGCCTCTTGCTTCTTTATTGCTTCCAATACGGTTATCCCAAGTAACCGTATTGCATCACCATTCCAGTGTTGATCAAAAAGCGTGACAATATGACCATATATAACGGTCTGATCATCTGTATAAGTAGAGAGCTTTAACCTCCTAGTAATGGTAGTTCGATCATGATACCTAATGACTAATTGCAGAGTATCTCCAACTGCCTTTTTCCTTTGCAAGCGAATGGATACCCCATTAGCTAAATCCTTTAATTTACTTAACAATTGTTCATAATCAGATATGTCATGTGGAAATGTTTTAGAATTGCCTACACTTTTAAATGTTTGTGCTCTTTCTGGATCAACAGCCCTAGGATCATTTCCTTTTGCTCTAGCTTGTAATTTTTCACCATTTACGCCTAATAATTTTTTTAAGATAATAGGTTCTGCTTCTACTAAATCATTTATTTTGAATATATTACACCGCTTTAATTTTTCAGCTGTTTTCTTTCCAATCCCATACATTTCTTCGATATCAAGAGGCCAGAGCTTTTCAGCAACATCTCGCTTTCTAAGGATGGTAATACCATTAGGCTTCTTCATATCAGAAGCCATTTTCGCTAAAAATTTATTGGGAGCTACCCCAATACTACATGGAAGATGCAGTTCTTTTTTCAATTTAGCCTGAATCCATTCCGCTAATTGTATAGGAGTTCCTAACTGATGACATAATGTGATGTCCAAGTAGGCTTCATCTATTGAGACGGGTTCTACATATGGAGTGAATTCCTCCAACAATTGGAATATTTGAGAAGAAACAGCACGGTAGCGATGGAAATTAGGTCTTTTTACGATTAAATGAGGGCATAATTTTTTCGCTTCCCATAAAGTCATCGTTGTTTTTACCCCATACTTTCTTGCTTCATAACTGCTTGTTACTATAATACCTTTCCGTTCATCCGGATTACCGGCAATAGCGACAGGCTTTCCCCTTAAATCAGGATTGTCAGCTATTTCTACTGATGCATAAAAGCTGTTCATATCTACATGTAAAATAACTCGACCATTTTTAGGATACCATTTATTCATACTTCTCACTTCTTTAACCTAGGCTTTTTTCTAAAATATTGTTGATTTCATTGCACAAAATCCATAAACCACGACGTAAGTTTAGAAAGTTTTTCTCCCACTCGTCTCACGATGAGTGCTTAATCATCGCTGCGGAAAAACACTCGCTTTCCGTGGGGAACGCTTCAGCCTCCTCACGAGCAAAAACCGCTCGCTGCGGGGTCCTCAGACTGTTCCTTTCCCACAGGAGTCTCGCATTTTTCCGCAGCTTAATTAGTTCTCGTTTTAAGTGAGAAAAAAACATATTCTTACTACTCACTAGCGGAAGAAATATACGTAGACTCCTGCTTAGAACACGAGCTGAAGATCCCGCAGACAGCGAAGAATGAGCTGTCGAGGAAGCTGAAGCCGTGCCCGCGGAAAGTGAAGTATATTTCTGGAGCGATATTCAGAGCTTTTTCAAGGTTTATGTCGCAGTGTGGTTCTACTGTGTAATAACAACAACGAATATAAAAAGGGAATTAATCTATTCTGGTTTGTTTTATTATTTCGACCATTAATTCAGGAATTTTTACTAATTCTTGGATAGGCATTCTCTCATTTTTAGTATGGATATTCTCATATCCGATCGCTAGGTTAACCGTCGGGATGCCTTTACCCGATAAATGATTCGCATCACTTCCACCACCGCTGGTTTTTAATATCGGCTTCCGTCCTATTCCTGCTATAGCATTTACTACAGTTTCCACTACTTTATCATTTGATTTAAAATGGTAAGATGGATACATAGATTTCACATTTACTTCTACTTCTCCTCCCATAATAGTTGCAGTATGCTCCAAAGCTTCTATCATATTATGCACTTGTTTTTTTAGCTTATTTTCAGACAATGATCTGGCCTCAGCAATAAGCAATACTTCGTCACAAACTACATTCGTAGGACCCTTTCCTTCAAAGCTGCCAATATTCGCTGTTGTCTCTTCGTCTACTCTTCCCAGCGGCATTTTCGTAATAGCCTTAGCCGTTATACTAATGGCTGAAACACCTTTTTCTGGGTTAACCCCTGCATGAGCGGCTTTTCCTTTTATAGAAGCATATAATTTTGACTGAGCAGGGGCAGCTGTCATCACCTGTCCAACTTGTCCATTACTATCTAGAGCATAACCGTAATCTGCTGGAAGTAATGATGAATCAAAATATCTAGATCCAACAAGCCCGGACTCTTCGCCACTCATGATTACAAAGTATAAATCGCCATGGGAGGTTTCCATTTCTTTTAATACATGAATACATTCAATGATAGCAGCGATTCCAGCTTTATCGTCTGCCCCAAGAATCGTTGTTCCATCTGATAAAATCATATTTTCTCGTATAACTGGTTTAATGGATTTTCCTGGTGCTACGGTATCCATGTGAGCAGTAAAAAATATCGTTTCCGTATCACTAGAATTCCCTTCAAGCTTGCAGATTAGATTTCCGGCTTCATGTCTACTCTTGTCATTGGATTTATCTTCGATTACATCTAGGCCAATGGATTCCATCACGTGTATAAGGTAGTCAGCAATCTTTCTTTCCTTTGATGTTTCTGAATCTATTTGAACTAATTGTAAAAATTGATCTATTATTCTTTTTTCATTGACCATTATATCACCTTTCACCTAAAGATTTACTTGTCCATCCGCTTTATTCCATGTAAAATATATAATAGCAATGCTGTAAAGGAGGCTTATGTATGGCAACCAAACGAGAAAAAAGAGTAAAAGTTATTGTTTATATTATGATTATCGCTATGATATTATCTACTTTCACCGCAGGTTTGGCTGCATTTATTTAAGTAAGAGAATGAAATGATTACACTTAAAAGCGCTTCATTTCATTACCATATAATGATGAAAAAAAGAAAGACACCGATAAACGGTAGTCTTTCTTTTTACGTATTATACTTCTTCACAAAATTCGTCAAATAACCCTTGTAGGTTATTTACAACTTGTACTGGACTGTGTCCTTCAATTTCATGACGTTCAACCATTTTTAAAATTTCGCCATTTTTTAATAATGCAAACGATGGCGACGAAGGAGCATATCCCTTGAAGTATTGTCTAGCTAACTCTGTCGCTTCACGATCTTGACCTGCAAAAACTGTAACAAGTTGATCGGGACGTTTGTCATAGTGAATAGCGCTAGCAGCGGCTGGACGCGCTACTCCACCTGCACAACCACATGTAGAGTTGACCATAACTAGTGTTGTTCCGTCCTTTTCTAAAGCATTCTTTACTTCCTCTGGAGTCGTTAATTCTTCATACCCGGCTTGTCGAATTTCATTTCTAGCGGACTCCACGATGTCTCCCATAAATAGATTAAATTCCATGGTTATACAACCTCTCTTTAACATCCATATTTTATAATCATAGTATCAACTTCTTTTTCACATTTCAATTCATCTGATTGATTTTGTAGATACTATTGGGAAAGTAATTTGAAAAACAGTTCCTCTTTCATCACTTCTATATACTTTAATATCGCCGCCATGATTTGTTATTATCTTTTTTACAACATTTAACCCAAGGCCCGTACCATTAGATTTTGATGTTGAAAAAGGTTCAAACAATGATTTTTTTATATGTTCAGGGATTCCAGATCCATCATCTTCCACAAATAACTCATAATGTTTTCCTTTTACTTGTGACGAGATGCGAATATTCCCCCCCGATTCAATTGCTTCCATACTGTTACGAATTAAGTTAAGTAACACTTGCTTCAATTGTTTGGCATCCGCATAAATACATTCATCTTGCAGCTGTACGCTTAAATCAATTCCTTTTGCGTGTAATGTGTTAGTTAATAAGGGGACTAATTCTTCTAATACTTGTTTTATTTTAATTTTCTCTTTATTTGGTTCGTTTTGCTTAGACATAAGTAGCATCTGTTCCACAATAGAGTAAAGGCGATCCATTTCTTTCATCATTAAAGTGTAATTAAATTTCTCTAGGTCTTCTTCCTGAAGTGTCTCTGCCATCAATGCCAAAAACCCATGAATAACCGTTAATGGATTTCTTATTTCATGTGCAGATGAAGCAGCCATTTCCCCAACTAACGCTAACTTCTCAGATTGAATCATGCGTTTCTCTAATTTTGTTGTTTCTGTAATATCTACAAAATAAAAAGTCCGTCCAATTGGTTCTTGATTCTGATCTTTTAATGATGTTTGCGATACTAAGAATACATGATTTTCGTCGTTCATCATTAACTCAATTTTTTCATTATAATATCCTTTTTCTGAATAAAACATCTCTAACAGCCTATTTTGATTATTACTATGAAAAATATCATCATCTTTCAATTGTTTGTTCGAAATATGAAGCAAATCTTGGGCAAAAGAATTAATTAAATATTCATTTTCCGTATGATCATATGTCATGATACCTACAGGTAATGAATTTAAGACTTGTTCATGTTTTATTTTATCATTCATGATTTTATCAAATGATTGTTGTAAACTACTTGACATTTGATTAATGGATTTCGTCAATTGTTGTATTTCTGCTTGATCAGATGGAGTAATTTGTTCTCCATATTTTCCGTTAGCTATCTCATTTACTTTAGCTACCATTTGTTCAATCGGATTCGTAATAGTTTGACTCATACGGTAAGATAAATAAAATGAAATAGACACCCCAATGATGGTAATTAGAATCAAATACAGTAAAGATTTTTCAATAATAACCGGAAATGAATTAGAGTTTTCTTGGAATGCTGCAAACTCACTATTTCGTCTTTGAATGATTTGCTGCTGCAACCCATTTAATTTCGGCAAAAATTCTGATCGAATGACATTTTTCGCAGCTTCCTCATCATCATATTCTAACAAACCACTTACTTTGTTCATCATGATAAAGTCCAGTAACATAATGTCATTATTTATTTCCTCTAGCTCTTCTGGCAACTTTACGCTATTTACTAGCTGCTCCCTGTCTTCTCCCCAGGTTCCTTGATAATCCGTGATAATATTGGTTTCGGAATCAGTTTCCAAATAATTGGTTACTACATGTTCCTTAATGGCTAACTGTTTTTCCCAAAAATCTAACCAGGATAATTCTGGTAGGTTATCCTCTTTTATTTCATATGTGATATTACTAATCTCATCAATAGATTGTATTAGAAAAAGTGAAAAACCCGTAAAAATTATAATAATAACAAGGAGAATGCTTAATAATTTATTACGGATAGAGAACTGCTGGAACATCTTCTTCATATCGCACTTCTCCTCATTGAAAAATTACTTTAATGTTTAGCCAATATATCATCTTTCTTTTGTTGAATAATCTTCTTCTCCTGTTCGGTAAACATGGGGCCCAAAGGGGCAAGTTCATAAACACCATCTGTAGTATCTAAGTAATGCTTCTCAGAAGTAATGCCACCTTCACTATAATAATCTTTCATAATGGCTAAATAAGCATTTGGTACATTATTTAAAACGCTTGTTAACATTAATTCTTTTGCCATATAGGATTGATCTTCAAGATACCCGATTAAATAGATATCATGCTTTTTAGCAAAATTAATAACGGCCTTGTTATAACTGTTTCCTTTAGTGAATATGATATCTACTTCTTTTTCGACCATATCATTAGCTATCTCAACAGCTTTTGTTTTATTGTCTCTGCTGTACACCACATCATAGACTAGTTGAATCTCAGAATCTATCTCTTCTAATCCTGTAGAAAAGCCCCAATCTTTATCAAGATTATCAATCGCATCAATCACACCTACTTTTTTCGTAGATGTTTTTAGTGCTGCGGCAACTCCCGCAACAAACTCTATTTCTTGTTGATCAAACGTATATATAGCTAAATTAGAGTTTGTATTGTCACCGTGTACCGTGACGAACTCTGTTTCTGGATATTGTGGAGAGATGGAATGAAAAAAATCAGAAAATTCTCGTCCGTGACCTATAATGATTGCTGTATCATCCTGCACACTATTATGTATGATTTTTTCCGTTTGATTATCAAGACCAACCTCTGCATGAATATCCACTACCACATCATATTGTTCTTCTATCAATAATTTTCCTTTATATGCTAAGCTTCCCCAGCTCTGATCCGTGATTTCATCGGTTGTTAAGATGAGTAGTTTATCAGGATTCGTGGCTTGAGCTGTCAAGTTATTGATAATGTGATTAGATTTAACAAATAAGACAACTAAAACAATACTGATTATGATAAATGTGACAGAGAGGATATAAGTTAATTGCTTTTTCGCCTCCATATACCTCCTCCTTCCAAAATAATCACAACACTATTATACATAACTACAGAAGTTTTGGATACATACTTTAACAATTTTCTTCAATTTTCGACAACTATTTTTATGAATTTTCTAGCATATTTCCTCAACCCATATGCATAAAATGGAACAGTTACAATGTACAAGCCCGATTAAGATGGAAAAGAAGGTGATATTTTGGATATCTTTACATTATGGGAACAATTGACAGATATTAGCATGGTCAGTTTATTGCACGTTATTTCCATTGACATTGTACTCTCAGGTGATAATGCACTTGTCATTGCAATGGCCACCAAAAATTTAGACAAAAAATTGCAGAACAAAGCAATTTTGATTGGGGTAGCCGGTGCGATTATATTGAGAGTACTGTTTGCTAGTGGTATTATATTTTTACTAAAGCTCCCTTTTATTTACGCAATCGGAGGACTTCTGCTTATTTGGATAGGTTATAAAATTACTATTAAAAAAGAAGAAGAACAGCAACAGGTGACATCACATTCATCATTACACCGTGCTGTTCTTACGATAATACTTGCTGATGTTATCATGAGCTTAGATAACGTAGTTGCCATTGCTGGTGCTTCAAAAGGAAGCATTACATTGCTAACCATAGGTGTTCTCATTAGTATCCCATTAATGATATATGGCGCAAAGTTTATTGTCATCCTCCTAAAAAAATTCCCATTACTTGTGTATGGTGGTTCAGCTATCCTCGTATACACAGGTGCTGACATGCTTATTCACGATTCATTTGTATTTCACCTTTTTCGATTAAATGATGGTTTTATTACTGTGTTGCTTAACTTAATCATAACTTTCGCTGTTGTTTTTTCCGGTTACATTACAAACCAGCAGGAAACGAAACTAAATTAATCAGCTTGCTTTTGATTTCCGATGTACAACTGGAACATTCCATTTGCATTTCACTGCCAACATTCTTATCGTTAGTGTAACCGTTAAGCATATATACAAGCTTATTGTTGGAGTTAGCCAATCATATGTGGCAATAAGAGCAATGGAACCAGCAATAGAAGCAATCCCATAAACTTCTTTACGAAATACTAATGGGATCTCTTGTGCGAATACATCACGAAGTACTCCTCCACCGATACCAGTAACTAATCCCATAGCAATGATTAGAAAAGGTTGGGAGTAATCTAAGGAAATCGCTGCGTTTGCACCAACGGCTGTGAATACACCTAAACCTATGGCATCAAAAAAAGTAATGCTATGCTTAAATTCATGAATTTTTTCATAGAATAGTATAGTTGATAGACTAGATAATAGCGCTACTAGAAAATATTGAGGATCTGCTAAATTTGTTGGCGGAATATTGCCTATCATCAAGTCACGAATCACACCGCCAGCAAGAGCAGTTGTAAGGCCTAGAAGCAGTACTCCAAAAATATCAAGTCTTTTTTGTATGGCTAATAAAGAGCCTGATATAGCAAAAGCAATTGTACCTATATGAACAAATATATGAATAAGTTCCATGATGTCCTCCTACACATTAAAGTTGTACCTTAATATGCAAAGTATAGTAAACATACGTCAAAATGTCTAGGTCTTTATTAGTTTATTTCTCTTTTTCATTAAATGTTCCACTTTGTTAAAAATCAATTGTAATGCCATCCCCTGTATAGCCACACCTATAACGGAAGTGATCGTTAATAACATAATGGTTGGGAAATGTTCAATCGTCTGTATACTATTAGCAAAGACAAAAAGGTGTTGAAACACAATAACCAAAGCTTCGTGCCATTCTATTAAAATATTTTCCATACGCCATATAATCACAGTTGAAACAATTAAATAACCAAGGATGGTACACAGTATAAACAGCTTCCACATATCTGACATTTTATTTACATACGGTGTAATATAGTATTTTGTGATCGTTTTAATTCTAAATAAATAGATGATCCGTACAATTCGTGCTATTTGAAAAAACTGATCAAAGGGAATTACAGCAAGTAATAAAAAAGGGTTTTTTTTACAAATTCCCATTTGTTCTTAGAAACAAATATTCTGACTAAATAATCTATTAAGAATATCAACCACACAACCGTATTAATTGTTGAGTTCACAGAATGATCGATCCATAACGTTAATATGGTAAGGACAACTAGTAACACCATGATTAAATCATAAATCGTTTTAACTTTTTCACGCATTGTTAACACACCCAAAACCAAACGTATAGGGAAACCCAAAATGAGTTTCCCTTTCCCTGCTATATTATATCGTTTTGTTAATTCTGCGAAACATGTTTTGCAAAATTAATAGATAGGAGTAGTGTCACTTGAAATACTCTCTAAAATCGCTTTAACATGTGACAAAAATGCTCCACATATTACCCCGTCCAACACACGATGATCTAGGGATAAACATAGATTTACCATATCACGAGCGGCAAACATGTCATCAATGATTACTGGGCGTTTTACTATAGATTCCACTTGAAGTATAGCAGATTGAGGATAATTGATGACACCCATAGACTCCACCGAACCGAAAGAACCAGTATTATTGACGGTAAACGTTCCATCCTCCATATCTTCTTTTGACAATGTTCCTGTTCTTGCTTTTCTTGAAAGCTGGTGAATTTCTTTTGCAATTCCTTTGATACTTTTTTCATCTACATTTTTAATAACCGGAACATATAATTCATGTTCATGAGCGACCGCTATCGATAAATTGATATCATTACGTTGAATGATTTTATCTCCAGCCCAACAACTATTCAGCTCAGGGAATTTTTTCAATGCTTTTGCTACCGCATTTAAGAAAAAGGCAAAATACGATAAATTATACCCTTCATTTTCTTTAAATTTATCTTTTTCAGCATTACGGTATGCTACTAAATTGGTAACGTCTACTTCAATCATCATCCAAGCATGAGGAATTTCCGTCTTGGAACGCACCATATTTTGTGCAATCGTTCTTCGTAATCCTGTCACAGGAATTTCACGGTCACCAGGTCTTGCTTCTACTGATTTTCTTCGAATAATAGGAGGCGTAAATTCCTCCAAAGCTTCATTGTTTTGACTTGTTTCTTCCACTTGTGCTTTGTCTGAACGGGAAACTTGTTTTCCTTCTTTTACGATCTTCTCCACATCTTTTCTTGTGATTCGACCGTTTTTACCTGATCCTTCTACAGTAGTTAAGTCAATATCGTTTTCCTGAGCTATTCGCATAACTGCTGGTGAATAGCGATTTTTCATGGAGCGGTCAGACTGTTGAGTTGAAGTCTTTTCTACTGGCTGCTTTTGCTGTGTTTGCTCTGGTGCATTGCTTTCTGTCGTTTCTATGTAACACATTAGCTGTCCGACTTCTATTACTTCTCCCTCTATTGCAATAATTTCTTTTATTACACCGGAAAAAGAAGACGGAACTTCAGCGTTCACTTTGTCAGTCATAACTTCAGCAATCGGATCATATTTGTCCACTTGATCCCCTTCTTTAATCAGCCAGTTACTTATGGTTCCTTCTGTTACACTTTCTCCTAGTTGAGGCATATTGATTCGTTGTGTGGCCAAGGATCGTTACACTCCTTTCTAAAATTCTGCTAAATCTTTAATGGCTGCTTCAATTTTGTCTGGATTCATCATAAATTCCTTTTCTAGAGTTGGTGCATATGGCATTGCTGGTACCTCTGGTCCAGCTAGACGTTGAATAGGTGCATCCAAATCAAACAAGCAATGTTCACTAATAATGGCTGCTACTTCCCCGATAATGCTTCCTTCTTTATTATCTTCCGTTACTAATAAAACTTTTCCTGTTTTAGATGCCGAGTGTATGATTGCTTCCTTGTCAAGTGGGTAAACGGTACGTAAATCTAATATTTCCGTGCTAATACCTTGTTGTTCTAATTTTTCGGCAGCTTCTTTAGCAAAATGTACACATAATCCATAAGTGATAACTGTTACATCACTGCCTGTTCTCTTCACATCAGCTTTGCCAATCGGTAAAGTATATTCACCTTCAGGTACTTCTTCTTTTAATAAACGATAGGCCCGTTTATGCTCCAAGAATAAGACCGGATCGTCATCTCGTATTGCTGCCTTTAATAATCCTTTAACATCATAAGGGGAGGAAGGCATGACAATCTTTAATCCAGGTTGATTTGCGAATACTGCTTCAATCGATTGTGAATGGTATAATGCCCCATGAACACCTCCACCATATGGTGCACGAATCGTTATAGGACAATGCCAATCATTATTAGATCGATAACGAATTTTAGCCGCTTCTGAGATGATTTGGTTCACAGCTGGCATAATAAAATCAGCAAATTGCATTTCTGCAACTGGCCTCATCCCATACATAGCTGATCCTATACCAACACCTGCAATAGCAGATTCTGCTAATGGGGTATCTAATACACGCAGTTCACCAAATTGCTCGTACAATCCTTCAGTTGCACGAAAAACCCCGCCTCGTACACCTACATCTTCTCCCAAAACATATACTTTTTCGTCACGTTCCATTTCCTCTTTCAATGCTTCTTTAACAGCTTGAATATAATTTAAAACAGGCATCGTTTACCTCCTAACCCCATATACATGCTCAGTAATCGTTGAAGCGTCTGCATATGCTGCATTCTCTGCATACTCTGTTGCTTCATTTATCTCTTTTTTAATCATCTCTTCTATTTCACTTTCGATTTCAGCAGTCAAAATATTTTTCTCTTTTAACTGATTGTAGAATGTGTATAGCCCGTCTTTTTCTTTTGCTGCGTCTACCTCTTCTTTTGTACGGTAACCAGAGTCATCATCATCACTTGAATGTGGTGTTAAGCGATAAGAAACAGCTTCAATTAAAGTTGGCCCCTCACCTTTTAAAGCTCTTTCACGCGCTTCTTTAACAGCTTCATAAACAGCGAACGGATCGTTACCATCAACGGTTATACCTGGCATCCCATATCCGTTAGCACGATCTGACAATTTTTCACATGCCACCTGTTTGGATAAAGGAACAGAGATCGCATACTGATTGTTCTCTACCATAAAAATAACCGGCAGCTTATGTACAGCTGCAAAATTTAATCCTTCATGGAAATCTCCCTGGTTGGCAGAACCTTCTCCCATTGTGACAAATGTTGCAAATGACTTTTGTTCCATTTTAGCAGATAACGCAAATCCTACTGCATGTGGCACTTGAGTCGTAACAGGAGAAGAACCAGTTACAATGCGACTAGCTTTTTTACCAAAGTGACTAGGCATCTGTCTTCCACCGGAGTTCGGATCTTCTGCCTTAGCAAATGCCTGAAGAAATAATTCCCTTGTCGTCATACCAAAGTGAAGCACTACTCCAATGTCTCGATAATATGGCAATACATAATCTTCCTCCTTATTTAGTGCAAAGGAGGCTGCGACTTGCTGCACTTCTTGTCCTTGACAGGACACAACAAATGGGATAGTTCCTGCACGATTTAATAACCACATTCTCTCATCAATTCTTCTAGCTAATAAAATTTCTTTATACATACTTAATAATGTTTCTTGATCCTTGTCAAAATTTAAGGTTGACTTAACCATGAATTTTCCTCCCTTCTGCCGCTAAGGCAACTTCCCCTAATATTTCACTTAATGTCGGATGAGGATATATCACTTCTGAAATCTCAAGTCCAGAACCATCAAAGTATTTGGCCATACTTGCTTGTCCAATTAATTCTGTGACATGCTCTCCTACCATATGAATTCCTAGTAAATCATCCGACTCCTTGTCTAAGATAATCTTAGCAAATCCATTTACCTCTCCATTTACATGAGCTTTTCCAATCGATTGAAAAGATGTTTTATTTACTTGCACTTCATAGCCTAGTTCTGATGCTTCTTCTTCAGTCAAACCAATCGCAGCAATCTGTGGACTTCCATAAATGCATGTTGGAATATCTTTATGAGATAAAGTCACGGGTTGTTTTCCGTGAAGATGCTCAACGGCGACACTACCTTCGTATGTAGCAGCATGGGCTAACTGTTTTCCACCATTCACATCTCCAATAGCATATATATGAGACTCTTTTGTTTGGTAGAAACCATTTACCTCAATAAAGCCATGGTCATTTGTCTTTATATCTGTATTTTCTAAACCAATATTTTTCGTATTAGCATTTCGACCAACCGCAACTAAGATTTTTTCGGCAGTTAAAGTAATCGAACCTTCTTGTTGTTGAACCGTTAAGTTGACTTCATCCTTGTTTTTCACAACTTGAGATGGATCTACTGTGGCATTGTTATAAATATGAATACCCTTTCTCTTCAACAACCGCTTCATTTCCTCTGCTACTTCCTTATCAACAGAAGGAAGGATTTGGCTTCCAGCCTCTATAAGAGTAACTTGCACGCCTACATCATGAAAAAATGTTGCCCACTCAATCCCAATTACTCCTGCACCAACTATAACAATAGAAGAAGGCAATGTTTCTAATTGCAAAGCATGATCCGAAGTTATAATTTGATCCCCATCAGCTTCGAAACCTGGGATAGCACGAGGAGAAGACCCTGTTGCAATGATCACATTTTTAGGAACCAATATATCATTCTCTGCCTCTCCCTTATATTCTACAGAAATGGAACCAGACATTGGTGAAAAAATAGAAGGTCCTAAAATCCTTCCATAGCCATTATAAACATCAATTTTTTCTCTTTTTATTAAAGAAGATACTCCATTATGTAATGAATCAATAATATTATTTTTTCGTTCCATAGCTTTCGTTATATCAAAGCCAGTTTTTTCAACGTTTACGCCGTATTGATGGGCGTTTTTCACTTCCTGATAAACGGAGGCACTTTTTAAAAGAGCTTTTGTCGGAATACATCCCTTGTGAAGGCATGTCCCACCGAGGCTGTCTTTTTCTACAATAGCTGTTTTCAACCCTAATTGTGCCGCTCGAACAGCAGTTACATAACCTCCTGTTCCACCTCCTAATATAACTACATCATATTCTACTGCCATAATGACACCTCATTTATTTAAAATCTTTTAATAATTTTTGATCTGCTCTTTTCCTTTCATGGCACGTAATGTACCTTTGGCAAGTGCGAGCATTACATTTTCACCTGGAATTACATATACATCTGCAATCCAATGAATTCGCTCCATTATCTTTTCATTTAACAATGGAATTTTAGCAAGATCTCCTGTTAATACAACAGCATCCACTTTCCCCATTAAAACCGTACCCATGGCACCTATTTCTTTCGCTATTTGATAAGCAAGTGCGTTTATAATAGGAGCAACTTCTTCTTTGTTACGATCTAGCAATTCAAGTACATCATCCACTTTATTTGCTTCGGTATATGCTTTTAGCCCTCCAAAAAAGGTGATTTTATTTTGTATTTCTTCTTTCGTAAAAGAGTTCATAAAGCACAATTCAATTAATTCATTATTGGGAATAGTTCCAGCCCTTTCTAATGAAAACGGACCATCTCCATCAAATCCATTATTTACATCAATCACTTTTCCGAGATAATGAGCACCTACTGTTACTCCTCCGCCCATGTGGGCTACGACCATGCTCGTATTCTCATAAGATTTATTTAACTGCTTTGCAATCTCTCGTGCAACTGATTTTTGATTTAACGCATGAAAGATACTTTTTCTTTGAATATTAGGTAATCCAGTCATCTTAGCCACCGGCTGCATCTCATCCACTACAACAGGATCCACTATAAAAGACGGAATATTTAGATTGGAAGCAATTCTAAAGGCAATTATTGCACCTAAATTGGATACATGCATGCCATTCTCACCTTTATATAAATCATGCAGCATCGCTTTTGTTATTTTATAAGTACCACCACTAATTGGTTTTAACAAGCCGCCTCTTCCACAAACTGCGTCTAGAGAAGTTAAGTTCAATCCGATTAATTGTATTTGATTTAGGATAGCTTTTACTCGAACTGTTTCTTGTTCCATTAGATCGAGATAATTTTCATCTTCAGCCAAAGGCAATTCCATTTCAAATAGGTTTTGCTCTCCTTGAAAGATTGCCATTTTAGTGGCATGAACCAAAGGATTTACAACTAAGATACGGTAGTCCTTGTCTATGACTTACTCCCCCTATCTATGTGAAACTTATCCATTTTATAATAAAGGTTCCTTATTGATATTCCTAACTCTTTAGCTGATTTTGTTTTATGATAATTATTTTTTTTCAAAATCTCTAACAAATAATTTCTTTCAAAATAATCCATTGCTTGTTGTAATGTTTTTGGTTTAAAGATGGTCTGAGTATGTTTATTGACTTGTTGAAAATGCGGGAAATGATCCAATGTTAATATTCTAACATTCATCCCAATGCCTTTCACAGCTTGTTCTAATATCCATTCTAACTCTGCTATATTTTTAGGCCAATCATAATCAGTAAATCTTCTCATAACCTCTTCATCTATATTCTCTATAGCTAAATGATACCTTATATTTAAACATTTCAGTTTATGAAAGGCAATCATTTTTAAATCTGATTTCCTTTCCCTCAATGGTGGAATTTTTAATTTGTAACGATTGATAAGATCTTGAAACTTATCTGTTAAATGCTTGTTCGTAACAGGAGTTGCAGAACTAAAAATAAATTGTATATTAAAAGATTTTTCATTCTCACCTTGTATAAAATCGAATAATTTTTCTTGTGTTTCTTTAGAAAGAAAATTGATTTCCTCCACATATAATGTTCCATTCTTAACCTTATGTAATAAACCAGAATCTGTTTTATGACCGAATAATACACTTTCAAGAGAGTTTAAAGGAACCTCTTTTACATTTAAATGGTAAAAAGGATAAATCCTTCGCACCCCTTCTGAATGCATTGCTTTTGCTAACATAAACTTGCCTGTCCCTATCTCCCCTTCGATAAATATAGGCTCCGTTAAATTTTTATACAACTTAGCTTGTTCTTTTACAACGTTTAATTCAAGAGATTGCCCAATCATGTCGTCCAATTGATAATTTTTTTCAAGGTGACGTATTACTTGCCTAGCTATCTCCAACTCATTATTCTGAGTGTTTTCAAGTTTTTGTTCCATTGTTTGAACAAAACCTATTAACCGGCCTTTAATAAATACAGGCTTTGCATTTATTATATATATGGCCTTTTTGCCATGTCGTTTTACGGTAAAATAGGATTTCTTTTCGCGTCTATACTGCATGGATTGATCGATATTCTTCACAATTGTTGCACATAACTCGTCTGAAGCTTTTTGCATATGAATGAAATGATGCCATTGATCATTAACGAACCATTCTTCTTGATTGGGAAAGAGAAACCGAATCGCCTGTTGCGAATGAGTTGCCAACACTTTCAACACTTCTTGATATAACGAGTAATCTGTGTGAGTTATCACCTTGTGATAAAATTGATCGTAAGGTTGCATCATTAAAAGTACACCAATCAGTTTTTTTTGCTCGTCTAAGAACGGTATATAATGTACCAACATTTTTTTATTTGTTTTATTTAAATATGTGACTTTAGTTAAAGATTGTCTAGATTGTAAAACAGTGGTCACATATGATGTGTCTAAAAAACGATGTATAGGTTGTCCGGTGATACTTGGATGCAGTTCAGAAAGCAAATGGTCTCCTAGCTGATTTACATTGATGATACATTCATTTGTATCAATCAAAATGATTGCAAACGGAAGATGATTTATAATATCTATATGATTAAAGTTTGTATTTGTTCTCATACACACCACACCCTGCATCTTTTTGCATACTACTATCATACGCTTTTCTGCAATCCTTAGCAAGTTTCTTGTGTTTTGCTCTTAAAGAAAAGATTATGCTATACTGTGACAAAATAAAACAGAGTGGAGGAACCAATATGCGAATTATCGCATTCATTATACTAGTATTACCAGCAATCTTTGCTACTTATGGAATCAAATTAATGCGAGATGCTTTTTTTGGGGAACTTACTTTTATATTTTTCCATGTCATCATCCAGTTTATTGTTGGACTGATTCTATTTATTGGCGGACTATGCTTTATTGGAGGATTTATTCTACACAGAGACCGAAAAAGAAAACTGGTTAAAGGAGAAGAACATAACAGATATGAATCATAGGAAAGGCTGTTGAGAAAATTTCTCAACAGCCTAAATTAATACTTTCCAAAGAATCTTCTATTCAAAAAATGTTTCGTATAATGCTCGAACCGATTCATCTACTTTAGAAGCCTTAATACCAAACATCATCGAAACTTCTGAAGAACCTTGATTCATCATTTCGATATTAACATCTGCCTTTGTAAAAGCATGGGTGGCTTTATCCGCTAAACCAACTGTACTATCCATACCTTCACCAACCACCATAATTAAGGCTAAATCGCGCTCTACATCAACTGTATCTGGATCTAATTCTTCCTTAATTCGTGCAATAATTCGTTCTTCTTTCTCTGTTGTTAATTGTGAGTCGCGAATAATGATAGAGATATCATCAATACCAGATGGTGTATGTTCAAATGAGATATCCTCATCCTCTAATATGGTTAATAACTTTCGACCGAAACCTAACTCGCGGTTCATTAAGTACTTGCTCACATAGATACTAATAAAGCCTGTATCACTCGCAATTCCTACCACTGGGTTTGGTTGTGGTTCTTTTTTCGATACGATAATGGTTCCAATTCCCGTAGGATTATTGGTATTTTTAATACAAACTGGAATATCTGCTTTAAAAGCTGGAATCAATGCTTCGTCATGAAAGACAGAAAATCCTGCATAAGATAATTCTCGCATTTCTTTATAAGTTAATGCTGTAATTTCTTTTGGATTATCTACAATGGTTGGATTAACACAATATACCGAGTCAACGTCTGTAAAGTTTTCATAAAGATCTGCTTTCACACCTGCTGCTACAATGGAACCAGTAATATCTGAACCGCCACGCGAGAAAGTAATTAGCTTCCCATCCTTAGAATATCCGAAAAAACCTGGAATAACGACAATTTCTTCACGATCTCTTAACTTATATAAGATGTCATAGCTTTGATCTAAAATTTGTGCACTTCCAGGAGTATCGCTCACTAAAATTCCTGCTTCTTTAGGATTTAAATAGCTTGCTTTCACTCCAATTGATTGTAGGTAGGCACTAAGTACTTTTGCTAAAGAATCTTCCCCTGTTGCCTTGATAGCATCAAGCTTTAGTTCATCACTATCAGAAGAACCAAGGATAGATTCAATACCATCTTTAATTTCTGCAATAATATGGTCTGATATGTTTAATTCTTTCGTAATCTCATGGAAACGATCCAGTACTAATTGTAACTTCTCGTCATGAGGTTGATTATTTAAGTAAGCTTCTGCAACACCAATTAATAAATCCGTTACCTTTGTATCTTCCGAGAAACGCTTGCCTGGTGCAGATACAATAACAACTTTTCGATCGCTGTCATCTTGAATAATATTTGATACTTTTCGTAATTGTTCAGCATTCGCTACTGAACTTCCTCCAAATTTAGCTACTTTCATGATTAATCTCTCCAATAATTATTTTTATACCAATAAAAATATTATCACACTTCCACAGATTTTGTTAAATAAAAGTAGCCTTTATTTTCAACAATACGGAAGAATTTAAAAGTGTATTTCTATGAGAGTTGTGAATTGTTAAAATATTGTGTCAAATGCCTATATACTGTACGAGAGCACTATTTTTATTTTGATATAAACATTTGTGTCCAATAATTTCCGTCTTTTACATACCCTACTCCAATATGGGTATATTGTTCGTTTAAAATATTTTGTCTATGACCGCTTGAATTCATCCATGCATTCACGACTTTATTTGGGGTAGATTGACCTCTTGCAATATTCTCAGCAGCTGCCCTGTAAGATATACCAAAATCTTGCATCATATTAAACGGAGAACCATAAGTCGGACTTTGATGACTGAAATACTGCTTAGTTCTCATATCTTCTGATTTATATCTCGCTACTCTTGATAATTCCCAATCAGGACGTAAAGGCTTTAACCCATATCTTTCTCGTTGCTGATTCGTTAAATCGATCACTTTATGCTCTATACGTTTGATCTCATCAATGGAAGGAATTGTTACTTTTTGACCAGGATAAATCAAATCAGGGTTTTCAATATGATTATTTGCCTCGATAATTTCTGATAAACCTATACGATATTTTACAGATATTTTCCACAAGCTATCACCAGGTTGTACGGTGTAGGTTTCCACAGCAAGCGCATTATTCGGTAATAGAAATAGTGACGCTAATGCAAAGAGAAAAATAATTTTTTTCATTTTTAAAACCTCCAAATCAATTATTTTCCTCTTTATCCTTCCATTTTTTTTATTTAATATACAAAAAGCACTTAAACTCCTGTTGGAATTTAAGTGCTTTACTATCTGATTAGCTTGCCCGATGTTCTAACCTTAAACGGTCTGCCACCATTGCAATGAATTCTGAATTCGTTGGCTTTGCTTTTGATACGCTGACCGTATAACCAAACAGTGAAGAAATGGAGTCCATATTTCCTCTACTCCAAGCCACTTCGATAGCGTGTCTGATCGCTCTCTCTACACGAGAAGCTGTCGTATTATATTTTGTAGCAATATCTGGGTAAAGTAGTACTTTAGTAATGGAACCCAATAATTCAATGTCATTGTATACCATTGTAATGGCTTCACGTAAATACATATACCCTTTAATATGTGCTGGAACACCGATTTCATGAATAATGTGTGTAATATTCGCTTCCAAATCAAACTTTTTATTTGGACTTACTTGTGCAGCAGAAGAATTTTGCTGTAAGCTTATTTGAGCCCCTTGAACTTGACGAACCTGTTCAGCGAGATGCTCTAAATCAAATGGCTTCAAAATGAAGTAGGAAGCTCCAAGGTTAACAGCTTTTTTCGTCACTTCTTCTTGTCCAAATGCCGTTAACATAATGACATTAATATGTTTGGTACTGCTCTGTTTCTTAATTTTAGACAAAACGGCCAACCCATCTATATGTGGCATAATGATATCCAAAACCACAACATCGGGGTTGACATCTTCGATCAAATCTAAACATTCTTTACCATTATAAGCTTTACCTACTACTTCAATATCATCTAAATCCATTAAATATTCATCCATTAATTGAACTAATTCACGGTTGTCATCAACAAGTAACACCTTCGATTTCTCCACAATACTTCCTCCTTCAAGTAAATAAACATTTTTCTATAATTTTCTATAACTATATGTTCGACAAAAGTTAAATATATCCTGCTTTTCCCCTAAAAAACATTGATTTTTTTTGAATATCTCAAGTTTCCTTTAAATATCTACTTTTTTCGATAAATTTATGTACAGACTTAGTTTTGTTTGTCGAAAAATCTTTGTATTAATACTAACAATTTTTTCTATTTAATACAAGTACATTGGAATATTTTTAAAAAAAATAAAGACTACCGCCTAGCGATAGCCTTTGTTTATTAGCTTGCTTTATTCTCTTCTTGTTTATAAATATCGATCCCAGCTTCATTTAACATCCATTCAATATGAACACCATAACCAGATGTTGGGTCATTGACAAAAACATGAGTCACTGCTCCGATAATTTTATCATCTTGTATGATTGGACTGCCACTCATTCCTTGTACTATGCCCCCAGTTGCTTCTAACAATCGCTCATCAGTTATTTCAATAATCAATCCTTTAGTTGCAGGCGCGTCTTGTTCAATGCTATTGACAATCTTTACATCAAAAGCTTCGACTTTTTCATCATCAATGACTGTTAATATTTGCGCCTTTCCTTCTTTTACTTGATGAGGTAATGCAATTGGCATCGGCTTGTTCCATTTATTATCATTAAATGGCTTACTTAAAGTCCCAAAAATACCAAAAGGAGAGTTTTTTGTGATATTGCCTAATTTTACATCGTTAAATAAAAATTCCGCTTTTTTCTCTCCTGGTATACCATGTTCTCCTTTTTTTATTTCTTTAATTTGAGAGCGGACAATAGACCCGTCTTTTATGTCAACAGGTTTTCTAGTGTCCATATCTGAAATAATATGTCCTAATGCACCATATTTTTTACTCTTTGGATCATAAAAAGTCATCGTACCAATGCCTGCTGCAGAATCACGTATATATAAACCAATACGATAATCTTTTTGTTCTACATCATATACTGGCTTTAAGTTAGTTTGAAAAGTTTCTTTTCCTCGTTTTACTTCTACATCTAATGATTCTTCCTTTTCACCAGCTTCTTCCACTAAAGGTGCTACTTGCTCCATTTTTTTAACAGGTTGACCATTGATACTTAATATACTATCTCCAACATTAATTTCAGCTTGTTCACCAGGTGATACTTCTCCATCATTTGTTTGAACTAAATGATGTCCTACAACTAGTACACCATTCGTTTGTAAATTAATACCAATGGATTGACCGCCAGGGATAACTCGAAAATCCTCATATACAGATACATCTACTTTTTTTACAGGGAAATTTGCCACTGAGTAAGTTAACTCATGGTTCCCGCTTTGATTTAGCGGAATTTTGACAAGATCTGTAGCATGAGCTGCTTTTTCCTCTTCATTAGAATAAACCGAAACAGAATCACCAAATACAGGAATGTCTATTTCATCTGCTTCCGAAAAGGTTTGAATATGGTTGGGTATGGAAAGATATATTTGAAATGGTGAATACCATGGTAATGCGATAAAAGAGACAAGGAGTATTAATCCTACAATTTTTCTTAACCAATCTTTTGTCATTACATCACCCTCCTTGTTATTACAGAATTTTAATCTGTATGATTAATTTGACCCTTACAAGAAGTTTTTAAACCCGTTAAACATAACAAATTAGGGTGATGATTTCCACTTATAAAATAAAGAATTTAATACTAACCTTGCTTAAAGGTTTCATTCATTTTAATTAATTCTTTTGCATGTGTTTTGGAAGCATTAGTTAAGGAAGTTCCTGTCATCATTTTTCCAATTTCAGCCACTCTTTCGTCCATTGTTAATTCATTTACAACCGTATGCGTTCTATTTTTTTGGACAGTTTTTTCAATTTTTAGATGATGATCTGCAATCGAAGCCACCTGTGGCAAGTGCGATATACATAACACTTGGGAACCGATAGAAATATTGTACATTTTTTCCGCCATAGCTTGTGCTACTCTCCCGCTAACTCCTGTATCTACTTCATCGAAAATCACACTTGTAATACCTTGATGTTTGGAAAAGATATTTTTTAATGCCAGCATAATTCGAGACATTTCTCCACCTGATACTACTTTATGCAGTTCTTTCAAAGGCTCTCCGGGATTGGTTGAAATGTAAAATCGAACCTGATCTATACCGTTCCTGTTTGGTTTTACTTGTAATCCATTAAGTTCTAACCCTTCTCTTCCTGTTTTGTGATAATCTACACCAACTTTGAAATTCGATTTTTCTAGGTATAATTCTTTTAATTCTTTCATAACAGCCATTTCTAACTCATATGCTACTTTATTTCGTTGCTGATGTATTTCTTTCGCCTCTAATATGAGATCTTTGGATACTTCGTCCATTGTTTCAGCTAATTGCATCAAATGTTGATCCCGATTTTTTATCTCATCCAGTTCTTCCTCAATTTTAGCACTATATTCAATGATTTCTTCTACAGATGTCCCATATTTTCTTTTTAGCTGATCAATTTCATTTAATCTGGATTCAATAATTTGCAATCGCTTAGGTTCATATTCCATTCCTTCTAAATACTGCCTTATTTGGTAAGACAATTCTTCAATTATAAAATAGTGATTAATATATTCCTCATGAACTTTCTTCATTTCCTCACTATGCTCTCCAGCTTCTTCAAGATGAATCGCAGTATGTGACAGCCAATCAATCGCTTTTTGCTCGCCATGTAATGCATTGTATGCATCATTTAAATTTTGAAATATTTGTTCAAAATGTTGTAATTCGTTGCGTTCGTTCTCCAGTTCTTCATCCTCATTTGGTTGCAAATCTGCTTGTTGAATTTCATTTAGTTGAAATGATAATAAATCTAATCGTTGAGCCATTTCTTGTTCATTTTTATTTTTTTCTTCATATTTACTTTTCAGCTCTTGATACTGAGTATACAACCTAACATAATCTGATTTAAATTTTGGTTTTTTTGTTTCGTAATAGAAATCTAAAAGATCTATGTGTTTTTCTTGATTTAATAAAGCCTGTGTTTCATGTTGGCTATGTATATCTAGCAACGTTTGTCCAATTTCTTTTAAGATGGCTAATGTTGTTAATTTTCCATTTACTCGACAGATACTTTTGCCTGTATGTGAAATAGTTCGATGCAACACAAGCATTTGATCCTCTTTTATATCAATACCTAACTCTTTTGTGATTTCATAAATAGGATGACTATTATCTTCTATAATAAACAGACCTTCAAGTTCAGCTTTTTTTTCACCATGTCGCACAAATTCTGCAGAACCGCGTCCACCAACTAATAGACCAAGTGCATCAATGATAATCGATTTACCTGCACCGGTTTCACCAGTTAAAACTGTCAAGCCTTTTTGAAAAGTTATCGAAACTTCTTCAATAATTGCAAAATTCTTAATCGATAGTTCTGTCAGCATTTTTATAATCCCCTTCTTTTTAGAGCATATCCAGAAACTTGTCCTTCAATTGTTCAGCTTCTGCGGTTGTTTTACAAATAATTAAAATTGTATCGTCACCGCAAATAGTGCCAATGATTTCATCCCATCCTAAGTTATCAATTAATGCTCCTATTGCATTGGCATTGCCGGGTAAGGTTTTCATCACAATAAAATGAGTAGCAGTATCTATGCTAATAAAAGCATCCATAATAGAACGCTTCAATTTATTTAATGGGTTAAACTTTTGGTCCGCAGGTAAACTGTACTTATATCTACCATCTGTAGTAGGCACTTTCACCAAATGTAATTCCTTAATATCTCTAGAAATTGTCGCTTGGGTAATCGCATAACCTTGATTACGTAATGTTTCGACTAATTCATCTTGAGTTTCAATCTCTTGGTCTGTAATTAACTCCCTTATTTTTATATGTCGTTGTGCTTTATTCATGAAACTTCCTCCACCATCATATTATTGTAAACATAGGAAATTGGACTACACAGGGTAGTCCAATCATGCTTCTAATTCAACTCTTGATGTGCTTGTTCTGTCACATCTTCTACAAGGTTCATAATAAATCCATCGTTATCTGCATGAGTTTCCGTCTTTCTTAACCACGCTAAAAATTCAATATTTCCATCTCCTCCAGTAATAGGTGAATAGGTCAAAGCCTGTACGGAAAAGCCTGTTTCTTTTGCATAGAATAAAATTTCTGTTAATACTTGACGATGAATGGATTTATTCCGAACAATCCCTTTCTTACCTACTTGTTCTCTTCCTGCTTCAAATTGCGGCTTTATTAATGCCACCACATCGCTTTCCATAGCAAGCACTGTATACAAAGGTGGTAAGATTAATTTTAAAGATATAAAGGAAACATCAACAGTTGCAAAGTTTGGAGTGTCATATATCAACATGTCTGGTGTTACATGTCGAAAATTAGTACGTTCCATAACCACCACTCTTGAATCGTTTCTTAATTTCCAATCAAGCTGGTTATAGCCAACGTCAACCGCATAGCTTAATTTGATACCATTCTGTAAACCGCAGTCGGTAAATCCACCCGTAGAAGATCCGACGTCAATCATGACACGATTCTTTACATCGATTGAGAAAAACTGTAAAGCTTTTTCTAACTTTAAACCGCCTCGGCCGACATAAGGAATATCTTTACCTTTAATATCAATTTCAATATCTTCTTCAACTTTGGTACCAGGTTTATCCAGTCGTTGTCCTTGTGAAAAGACCAAACCAGCCATTATTGTCCTCTTTGCTTTCTCTCTAGATGAGATTAAGCCCTTGTCCACTATTAATTGATCCAATCGAACTTTTTTCACCATAATTATATCAAGCCCTTTTTTGCTTTGTCTCGGTTTCGCTTAATAAACGTTTCATCTCTATAATAATGTTTTCCTCATTTAACCCAATCTCATCTAACAGTTTACCGACATCTCCATGCTCAATGTATTGATCTGGTATTCCCATCCGTTTAATTTGAGGATGTGCTTGGTGATTTTCAGCAAACTCTAACACGGCACTTCCAAAGCCACCCTGTAAGATAGCTTCTTCAATGGTCAAAATAGGTATATTTCTCTCAAAGATTTGCAACAACATTTTTTCATCTAATGGCTTCATAAATCGTGCATTTACTACCTCTATATTAAAACCGTTTTTATGAAAATATTCACTTGCTGCTAATGCCATACCAATTGAGGTTCCAAAGGTTAAAATAACTGCATCTTTTCCTTCCTTCAACACTTCCCAAGTTCCAATAGGAATAGATGATAAATCGGAGTCCATTTCCACTCCTAAACCATTTCCTCTAGGAAAACGTACAGCTATTGGTCCATTATTATATTCTAATGCAGTATGCACCATATGTTGACATTCATTTTCATCTTTTGGCATCATTAAAACCATGTTTGGCAGATGTCTTAAATATGCTATGTCAAATACTCCTTGATGAGTTTCACCATCGGCACCTACTAAACCTGCTCGGTCAATTCCAAATGCAACATTTAGATTTTGACGACATACATCGTGTACAAGCTGATCATAAGCCCTCTGTAAAAAAGTAGAATAAATAGCTAAAAATGGTTTCATCTTTTGAGTTGCAAGTCCTGCTGCCATTGTTGTAGCATGTTGTTCAGCAATACCTACATCAAATAATTTATCAGGATATTTCTTCTGAAATTTATCCAGCTTTGATCCTAAAATCATCGCTGGAGTGATCACTGCTAACCGATCATCATTTGCTGCTATTTTTTCCAATGTGTCGCTCACTACTTGACTCCAAGCTGGCGGAGCATCGACAGGTTTTATTTTCTCCCCTGATTCAATTTTATAAGGACCAACACCATGCCATTTATCTTTTTGATCCGTTTCTGCAGGAATGTAGCCTTTTCCTTTTTTCGTAATGACATGTACAATTACGGGACCTTCCGTTTTAGATGCGTATTCCAAATTTTCTTCTAAATCTTTAAAATCATGACCATCAACAGGTCCAAAATAAGTAAAGCCAAACTCTTCAAACAGCATGCCTGGGACCATAAAATATTTCATGCTGTCTTTCATACGCTCAGCAGTTTGTGCAATTTTACCACCAACAGCTGGAATGCGTTTCATTAACACCTCTAATTCGTCTTTTACCTTATTATATTTCCCTGCACTTCTCATTCTACCTAATGCCTTATGCAATGCACCTACGTTACCTGCAATAGACATTTCGTTATCATTTAATATAACGGTCATATTCTTTTTCTCATGTCCAATATGATTTAACGCTTCTAATGCCATTCCACCAGTTAAAGCTCCATCACCTATAATTGGCACTACAGCATGATTATCTCCCTTTAAATCTCTGGAAACAGCCATTCCCATTGCTGCTGACAAGGATGTTGAACTATGACCTGTTTCCCAAACATCATGTTTACTTTCTCGCATTTTCGGAAAACCACAGAGCCCCTTATACTGTCTCAATGTATCAAACTGGTTTGTTCTTCCTGTCAAAATTTTGTGAATGTAAGACTGATGACCAACATCAAAAATTAGCTTATCAGTTGGACTATTAAAATGTTTATGTAAAGCTAAAGTTAACTCTACAACTCCTAAATTAGCCCCTAAATGTCCGCCAGTCACCGATAATTTTTCAATTAAAAACTGGCGTATGCTTTCTGCTAACACTTCCATTTCTTCTGTTGTTAATTTTTTTAAAAAATGAGGATGGTTAATTTTGGTTAGATCCATCATGGAATCCTCCCTATTCTAATTCAATATTTTGTACTTAATTATTTGACAATACTTTTATTTTAAATTTTTCTTCAATAAATGCAATTATTTTCCCAACAAGAAATATAATATTTGTTGATGCATTTATGGCAAAAAATTTCCCTAACGCTTTACCGCCCACTGTTAATGCAGCAACTAAGCTTGTTAACACAACAGATATAGTAAGATGAAAGGAAGTGCCATCTGCATAACCAAAATTGTTGGATATTTGTAACACGACTATAGCAGATGCTGTACCACTTATTATACCAGAAATATCTCCAATTACGTCATTACAAAAAGTTGCAAATCGATCTGCATTCCGTACAATTAAAATCGCTTGCTTGGAACCGCTTACCTTCTCTGCTGCCATTGCATGAAATGGTACTTCATCTGCTGCAGCCGCAGCAATTCCCAGCATATCAAAAAAAACTCCGGTAAATACAATAACAAAAACAATCAACAAGCCAATAATCGACATAATACCGCTTAAGACAGAAGAAGATACAACTGAAAAAATAGCCGCTAACACAAATGTGATAACGGCAATACTTATACTGAATTTTATAGACCTTTTTAATTGTGATTTATTCATATGCTTACCTCATCATTTAATTAATAAAATTATGTACATGGAATGGTCATTCAAAAGGTAAAAACTGCGGCTTAGGTCCAGTAGGTTTTCCCAAGTAGGTACCGAGTGTTGCCACTCTGGCGGTTCCCCTTTAAACCTACCTTAGCGTTGTCACCAACAGCTAGACTGGATTGCCACTTAGTCCGCACTATAATCCCTTTTAAATGTCCATTTGGAACAGTCTAGGAGATTTCCTCAACAATCTTTGACCATTTCCTAGCCTCTTTTGCAGTACGAATTTCATACAGAAAAACTTGTACTTAATAGTGGCCATCTATTAAGTAAAGCTAAGAGCTGTAATCCCCTTCGTACCACTCAAGGCAGGCTACGCTACGCATAAGAATTTCATATCCTATTACGTAGGTTCATACCCCATTCCATTCTTTTTCCTTGGCTAAGGAAAAAAAACAGATATGGGCCTCCGCGGAAGAAGGGTCTTCGCCCACATGCCTTTGTGGATCGCCCTCCAACCTTAACTCCCAGCATCGACCCAAGGCTGGGCGCCTCAAGCCAACACAAGGAACTTCATCGATATGCCCTTTGGCGGATTTTTAGGCCCGCCTTCAGAAATGGAGGATTGACTAGAATACTGCACCATCCCATCTCGTTACTTTAAATATAACATATGTTTTAATTTTTCTCAATATTACAAGTCTCTATCACTTAAATAATCAGTCAGACACTCCAGCTTTGAGCCAATAAGTCCTACTTCATGTAAATATTGCTTTGCCTTTTGCACATAATAGTTTTTACGAGATATAGCTCCTTCTAGTCCTAACAATGACGTGTATGTATTTTTATCATTTGTTACATCACTTCCAGCTGGCTTCCCCATTATCGTTTCATCACCAATCACGTCTAATATATCGTCTTGAATTTGAAATATTAGTCCAATGCAGTCGCCAAACTCTTTGATCTTTTCAATCACCTCTTCCGATTCTCCCGCTAAATAACTACCTATTTCAACTGCATAAGATAACAATCTACCTGTTTTCAAATGATGAATATGTTCCATTTCTGATATACTTATATTTTTCGTTTCTGATTCGATATCCAAAAACTGACCAGCTACCATACCTTCCATCCCACTAGCTTTAGACAGTTTTTGAACTAGATGAACTTTTTCTTCTGCTGTATAAAAAGGGTTGGAAGAAATAACGTGAAAGCTATTTGTTAATAAAGCATCTCCTGCCAAAATGGCAGTTGCTTCATCAAATTGTTTATGATTTGTTAATCGTCCTCTACGGTAGTCGTCATCATCCATTGCAGGTAAATCATCATGTATGAGCGAATATGTGTGAATCATTTCCAAAGCTATAGCAGCGGGATATATTTTTTCTGCATTGCCATGAAACCCTTCACAGGTTAACTTCATTAGGATAGGGCGTAATCGTTTACCACCTGCATCAACAGAGTATAAGACAGATTCTTTTAGGCGTTTCGGAATATGTAAATCTGACAAATAAGAATGTATACAATCATTTACCAATGTTTGCTCTTCTTTTATATAGCTTTTTAACCAATCATTCACTATTATTAATCCTCCTGCACTTCGAAGGTACTTAATTCCCCTTTTTCATTCACAATTTCTTGTAATTGCTTGTCCGCTTCTTTTAGCTTTTCATGGCAAATTTTTGAAAGCTTAGAACCTTCTGCATAATATTCCATAGCTTTTTCTAAGGGAACATCTCCTTCTTCCATTTTGGTTACGATTTCTTCTAATTGCTTTAAGGCTGCTTCAAAAGATAAACCTTTTTCCTTTTCACTCATTTGATTCACTCCTGTTCATTTCTTTCACTTCACACCGCAATTCACCATTTGTTAATTGTATTGAGATTTCATCACTTTTTTTTACTTGTTCCATTTGCTTTATTATTTCACCATGTTGAGAATAGACAATCGAGTACCCTCGTTTCATGATTCTAATAGGGTTTAACAGGTCTAATTGTGTAAGCATATTTTCGAATTGTTGATGCTTATCATGACTAATTTGTTTGATGCTTCTATCAAGTCTTTCGGCCATCAATTTAACTTCAGAATGAAGCTGATCAATCTTGTGATGCGGAGTAACTTGCTTTAAACGTTTCTCTAGATAAGAAAATTGATTCAGCTTTTCTTTTTGGATCCTCCGGATCTGTTTATCTGACTGATCTAACAAGCGGTCCAATAGCTGCTCTTTTTCTTCTACTAAACGTAGAGGAAATCGAAAAACATATGAGTCTTGAATAGCTTTCAATTTTTGACTTTTTGATTTTTTGTTTTGATCATAGGAATAAGTTAGTCTCTGCTTCAAATGACTAATATGCTCTAGTAAATCTTTTTGTGATGGTACCGCTATTTCTGCTGCACCGGTTGGCGTAGGTGCTCTTAGATCAGCTACGAAATCACTTATTGTAAAATCTGTTTCATGGCCTATTGCTGATATGATAGGAATATCCGATTTGGCAATGGCTCGAGCCACTATCTCTTCATTAAAACTCCACAGCTCTTCTATCGATCCACCACCACGACCTAAAATCATGACATCCATATGTTCCAATTGATTCACATACTGGATGGCGTCAACAATAGATCGTGCAGATTGATCCCCTTGAACTAAAATAGGTACAATTAACACATCAACAATCGGATATCGTCTTTGCAAGGTGATTAAAATATCTTTAATGGCAGCTCCTGTGGGAGATGTTAGGACCGCTAACCTTTTGGGATAGGTTGGTAATGTTTTTTTTCGAGAGTCTTCAAACAATCCCTCATGATTTAATTTATTTTTTAACTGTTCATAAGCTAGATGCAGAGCTCCTACACCATCAGGCTGCATGTCTTGAATGTACAGCTGATACTGTCCTTGAGATTCGAACACACTCACATAGCCCTGCAGTAATACTTTCATTCCGTTTTCTGGAGTGAATTTAATCCTTCTATTTTGACTATGAAACATTACGGCACGAATGCTAGCACGATCATCTTTTATCGTCATATACATATGACCTCTGCTATGGTGTTTGAAGTTAGACAATTCCCCTTTTAACCAAATATTGCTCAAATGCTTGTCTACATCAAACTTTTTTTTAATATATTTGGTTAGCGCTGTCACTGTCAAAAACTTTGGATCCAATGTAACCACCTTCTTTTTATTTACACTTAGCAAAAAGGAGCTGTACTAAAAGCCAGCTCACTGTACACATAACCGGAATATACTCACTTAAGTCAAGCATATTCCAGTGTCTAAAATATCTAACTCATCTGCAAACTTGCTTTTCAAGACAACTCCTTTTTTACACAATAATGTTTTATCACGTTGAACTATCGTACTTATGCCCCACTGATGGAAGTTTTTCTTTATACATTCTGAATATCATTGGCTTTTTTAGCAGACTTGATCGTATTGTGTAATAACATCGTAATTGTCATGGGGCCTACACCTTTTGGAACTGGAGTTATATAGCTTGCTTTTTGCTTAGCTGATTCAAAATCCACATCGCCCGTTAAGGAACCATCCTCTACTCGGTTCACACCTACATCAATGACAACAGCTCCTTCTTTAATATGGTCGCCATTAACAAAATGTGTTTTCCCGACAGCAACGATTAAAATATCCGCTTCTTGAATAAATTTCTCCATATCCTTCGTTCTTGAATGACAATATGTAACCGTAGCATTTTCATTTAAAAGAAGTTGACCTACAGGCTTACCTACAATATTACTTCTACCAATTATAACAGCATGTTTTCCTTCTAAGGAAATCTCCTTCGATTTCATCATTTGAATAATTCCATAAGGGGTACAAGGGAAGAACGTATCTTTCCCTGTCATCATCCGACCAATATTAATTGGATGAAAACCATCGACATCTTTTTCTGCTGATATAGCCTCAATTACTTTTTGTTCGTCAATATGATCTGGAAGAGGTAATTGAACAAGAATACCATGTACAGATTCTTTTTGGTTCAACTGATCAATAAGATCTAATAATTCTTTCTCCGGTGTCGATTCAGGCAATGAGATTAAATCAGAATCTACTCCCACATAATTAGATGCCTTTTGTTTTCCTAATACGTAAGATTTCGATGCAGGGTCCTCTCCAATCAAAATAACCGTAAGGCCAGGAACTACTCCTTTTTCTCTTAATTTGCTAACTTCATCCTTCATTTGATCTCGCATAGACTGCGCTAATTCACTACCATAGATAACTTCGGCTGTCATTATTTCTTCCTCCCCTATTTAATCATTTTAGACAAAACGCCATTTATAAATTTGCCAGATTTATCATCACCATATTTATGCGCAATTTCAATCGCTTCATTTATAACAACACTTTCTGGTGTGTCTACTCCATAATACAATTCATATGTTGCCATTCTTAGAAGTGTTCTTTCTACAGTTGCTAATCGAGAAAGAGACCATTTTTCCAAGTGTTTGGATATTTTGCCATCAATTTCATCCTTATTCTCTACGACACCACTAACCAAATTTAAGAGGAATTCATTTTTCTCCTTATTTTCTATAATATATTCCATCGATGTTTCTAAGTCAAAATCACTTCCATCTAAAGGGAATAATATTTGTAGTGCTTTTTCGCGTGCTGTTCTTCTTTTCATTATCCTTTTATAACTCCTTATCTAAGTTATGTTCGCTTTATTCTCCTACAAATCATAACACTTTAAAAGCAGCATTACCAATAAATGATGAAGAAATAGTGTAAAAAGGTCCACACAGATATAAATCTGCTGGACCATAACTTTTAATCGTGTGATTTATTCTCTTCAACATTTTGTTCTAAATGAACACCCACAACATGAATGTTAATCTCTTTTATATCAATGGCAGTCATATTAGTAATCGCATGACGAATATTATGTTGAATCTTTTCAGCTATTTTCGGAATGGAATAGCCATAATCGATGACTATAAAAACATCTATCAACACACTATCTTCCGTTAGTTCTACTTTGATTCCTTTCCCATGTGCCTTTTTTCCTAACCGTTCTACAACCCCGGAAGCAATATTACCTCTCATACTGGAAACACCTGGAATTTCAGTAGCAGCAATACCTGCGATAACTTCCAAAACATCCGGAGAAATTTCTACTTTCCCTAAATGAGATGGATCACTAACCCTTAACAAGTGATTTTCAGCCATCTTCTTCCTCCTTCATTCAACATAAATTCTTATTACTCATCATCCATTATACTGTATTTTTCTAAGAATCTTGTATTAAAATCTCCATCTACAAATACCGGATGAACCATCATACGTCTATGAAATGGTATCGTTGTATGGACACCTTCAACAACAAATTCATCTAACGCACGTTTCATTCGATTGACTGCTTCTTCTCTAGTATTTCCATATGTAATCAATTTAGCAATCATGGAGTCATAATATGGAGGTATTCGATAGCCAGGATACGCTGCGGAATCCACTCTTACTCCTAAACCACCAGGCGGTAAATAAAAATTTATTAGACCTGCTGATGGCATAAAGTCTTGCTTAGGATTTTCAGCATTGATACGGCATTCCATCGCCCAACCTTCAAACTGGATATCTTCTTGCTTATAAGATAGTGTCTCACTATTAGCAATTTTAATTTGTTCTTTTATAAGATCAACACCTGTGACCATTTCTGTGACAGGATGTTCTACTTGAATTCGAGTATTCATTTCCATGAAATAAAATTTATTTTCCTTCTTATCAAAAATAAATTCAATCGTTCCTGCTCCAGAGTAATTTACTGCTTTTGCTGCTCTAACTGCAGCATTACCCATTTCTTGTCTTATTTTATCATCAATAGCAGGTGAAGGAGTTTCCTCGATCAACTTCTGTAAGCGCCTCTGAACTGTACAATCACGTTCACCTAAATGAATCGCATTGCCATGATTGTCGGCAAGAACTTGTATTTCAACATGACGGAAATCCTCTATAAACTTCTCTAAGTAAACACCTGGATTACCAAATGCTTTTTCAGCTTCATTCTGTGTTACACGAATACCTTTTTGTAAATCTGCTTCATCACGTGCCACACGGATCCCTTTACCGCCACCTCCAGCTGTGGCCTTAATGATGACTGGAAATCCAATTTCTCGTGCTACCTTTAATCCTTCTTCCTCATCTTCAATGATTCCGTTAGATCCGGGTACTACTGGTACACCTGCCTCTTTCATTGTTTCTCTTGCAACGTCTTTTGTTCCCATCTTTTGGATAGCGTATGCACTCGGTCCAACAAAAGTAACATTACACGCTTGGCAAATCTCTGCAAAGTCTGCATTTTCTGATAAAAAACCGTAACCAGGATGTATAGCATCTGAATCTGTTAAAGTGGCAACACTCATAATATTCGTGAAATCTAAATAACTATCCTTACTTAGCTTCGGTCCGATACAATATGCTTCATCTGCTAACTGTACATGTAAAGCTTCCGAATCGGCTTCAGAATATACAGCCACTGTTTCTATACCCATCTCTTTACATGTTCGAATGATTCTTACTGCTATTTCTCCGCGATTCGCAATTAAGAGCTTCTTAATCACATTTTCAACCCCTTATGCCGTCTTTATTCGAAATAACGGTTGCCCGTATTCTACTAGTTCTCCATTTTCAACTAATATTTCCGTAATCGTTCCATTTGTTTCTGCTTCAATTTCGTTAAATAGTTTCATTGCTTCTACAATACAAACAGTGCTATCTTCCTGCACTTTATCTCCTACTTGAACATAAACAGGTTTATCAGGAGATGGCGAACTATAGAATGTACCTACCATTGGTGATACAATCTCATGGTCATAATCAGCTTTTTCTTCCTTGTCCGCTTCCATTGTATCAGCTTTTTCATTTGAATCTTTAGATGGTTGTGCTGTTGATTCAGCTGCTTGCTTTTCAACTACCTGAACAGGAGCTTGGTTAGCAGCAGGGACAACTTCCTGAACATTTGCTTTATTTTTTCTCAATTCAATTTTTGCTCCATTTGCTTCATAAGAAAACTCATCAATAGATGATTGGTCTAATTTTTCAATTAAAGAATGAATATCTTCTATAGATAACATATATTGCTTGCACCCTTTCATCTTTTTTACATTTAACAACAGGTACTAATAACTCCTTATAACATTTTACGCAATCCAAAAGGAAACTGCAACCTTAAAATTATTCTTGATTAAATGTTTTCATTTATTCCTTTCTTAAATCAAGTGTTCTTTCTAACACAAAAATTGACAGTTGCTTTAAGCAAACTGTCAATGCTTTCATCATTATTCTATTCTAGCTTGGTTGATAAACTACTTCAATATTTACTTCCCCAAATTCATCTTTTGTATGTTGAATAATTTCATTCGCTTCTTTTTTAGTTAAGGAGTCTGCCTGTACGGTGACAACAATATTATCTTCAGAAACATTTCGAACTAATACTTGATCATAGTCACTCATACTCTTTATGGTACTTTCTAAAATATTCTCTTTATGCTCAACTTCTTCGATTGCTTTCATCGCTTCATAAGCCTCTGTCTTTTCATCTGATGAAGCATCGCTTGACCCAACAATCGATTCCAGTCTTTCCTTTTCTAAACTTCTCTGATTAGTAATTTCCATTCTAACTGCAGCAAAATATTCATCAGAATTGATAGAAGATGTATCCATTTGATCACTTTGCTCAGAATCTTCGCCAGAAATAACTTCACCTTCTTCTAGTTCTTCTGATAACTCACCTGACATTTCATCAACAGACTGTGAAGTCATTTGATCTTGTCCATTTGGATCTGAATCAATATACGCTAAATCCCCTTCACTTGGTGCGTTCAAATAATAGACACTTAATACAATCATCAAGCTTAGCATAGTTAGAAGCCATACAGTTTGCTTTTTAAACATCATTCATCCCTCCGTTAATAATATATTTATTAATTTTTTGGCATAACAGAAATTCGATGTGCACCTACATCTAATACTTTTGAAACAGAGTCCATTATCCATTTTTTCACTTCTAGGTTATCTGCACCTTCCGCAACAACTAAGACCCCTCTAACATCAGGTTTCTTTGTTTGTACTAATAGAGGTACTTCTTGTTCACCTTGACGAATAATAACAACGCTTTGTTCTCTCGTTTCATCATCAATTTTCCTAGTGCCTCCATTTTGGTCTGTTTCATTTGTAATCTGAGAACCTATAACTAAATCTTTCTGATACACTTGTTCCGTTGTCGCTTCCAAATTTATCATAATTTCAACATTGGAAACTCCTACAATATTTTCAAGCAACGGGATTAAATCCTTTTCATAAGAATCCTCTATTTCCTTTATTTTATCTGTTACATTCTTCGTTTCATTCTGTTTCCATGCCTCCTCCTCTTCTTCTCTATCATCTTCTACTGATAAGGACGAATCAGGTAAGGTACTCTCTGTTTGATTTACACCAAATAAATTACTTACTAAAAGAATGAAGACCCCCACCAAACCAATTAAAGCCATATACTGAAACTTTGTTAGTTTCTTATTCGAATTAGTTACATTAGCTTTTATTTTTGACAGCCATTCAAACACCCTCTTCCTCCTTCCATTCCATCACTATTACATCTTGATCTACTTGCCATTTTTCAGCTAAAAAATGGACTATTTCTTGTTTTTCTTCTTCATGCTCATTTGTTTTTGGTTCTGGTTCTCCAATTTGTATATGAACAGGTGTTACTGTTCGATCATTCTTGTTAGCTTCTGTTAACTGGACATAAATTCGTTCGATCCCTTCCACATCCGTTGTTTCTTGATCTTCCCAATATACCTCCAGCTTTTCTACTTCCATTTCATAGTCTTCTAGCAATTCCTCCTTCACTAAGTTTTCCATCTGGACAACCATCTCTTCTAATACATATGCACGACTAACCGATTCTATTTCACTTTTCTTCTCATTCATTTCATTTTCTATATTTTCTTCTGTCATAGTCCGAGATGTAGAATCAAATAATTGTTGAAAAAATTGCTCGACATCCACTTTAAAAACAGACAATAATGGTTGCAAAATGATTAAAATTAATAACAATCCTATGACTAACTTAACGTATTGTTTCATTTTAGAGCTAGGCAGGATCAAATCAACCAACAGAGCCAAAATCATATAAATGATAATTTGCAAAATCCAGCTAGATAAAAATTCGATTTCAGCTCACCTCCTATCTCACCATCATAGTTAAGTTGCTGGACACAATTAAAATTACTATCGTAAAAAAGAACATAAAAGACACTAAGAGTAAAGCTGCAAATAGATATAAAATATGTTTCCCAATAATATCTAGACATTCGATAACAGGACCATCTCCAATTGGTTGTAAGACAGCAGTTGTTATCTTATACATTAAACAAATCGCGAATATTTTAATGGCTGGAAACATGACAATAGCTATTAAAATCACCACTCCTACCATTCCAATACCGTTTTTGATTAATATAGTAGCACTAAGAACTGTATCCGTTGCGTCTGTAAATATCCTTCCAATAACGGGGATGAAATTACCTGTTACAAATTTAGCAGTTTTCATGGTAATTCCATCCTGTATAGCACTGGCTGCACCTTGAACAGAAATAACTCCTAAAAATACCGTTAATAATATCCCCATTAAACTAATGCCGACATTTTTGATTAAATTGGCTAATTTATTGGCTTTATACTGTGGACTAATTGTACTAACAATCTGGAGAATGGCTGAAATTAGAAATAATGGAATGACGATTTTTGATATAATTAACACGCTTGTATTAATAAGAAAAATAATAATCGGATGAAAAAAAGATATGGTTAACAGGTGTCCCAATGAAGCTAATATACCTAATAAGAGGGGTAGTAATGCTATAAGAAAGCTTTTTGCCATATCAATGGTTTCTATTACATAACGAGTGGCTAACTGGAAACTTTGTAAAGCAATCATAATTAACATGATGTAAACAATAGCATAAGCTACTTTACTTACTACTTGTCGTTCAAATGCATTCTGAATGGTTTGTAATAGTAAACAAAAAAGGGTTAAAAGCATTAAAGTAGCTAACAACTTTCCATTTTCCAAAATTTCATAAAAAAAATAACGAAGAAAGCCTTTTATCCAAGTTTCTAACGTTACTTCACTTTGATTCCGTACCATATCCCATAATGATCTTTTTTCTATTTCTGGCAATACATCTTGATATTGATTCCCAAGCTCGTCCCAATAAGCTTCTAATTGACTTCCTTCGATTAAAGATTGGTAACCATCAAAATTGGAGCCACTATTTTCAACGGAAGCTGCATAAATGTTTGTTGGCATTAGATTGAATAAAATAATTAGCCCAATCACTACATGAACGAGATGCTTCATAGTAAAATCCTTCCCACTATTACGTAATTGGAAAAATGTTAATAATCGTTTCAATAAGAGACTTGAATATTGGTATAGCAAGTATCAAGATAAATACTTTACCAATTAATTCTATCTTTACAGCAATGGAATCTAAACCAGCATCTTTCACTATATTAGCACCAATTTCAGCTACATAAGATATTCCGATAATTTGCAGAATGGTTTGGATATAGGCTGAGTGAATATTGGCTTTTTCTCCTAGAAAGACAACTAACTGTAATACTTCTTTCACGTATTGAATAACGAAAAGGAAAAAATATAATACAGTTAATACAATAAGAAGATAAGCAATAGCTGGTTGTTTGTCTTTTAACAATAAAACAAGTACAGAAGCAATAACACCGATACTTACTACTTCAAATATTTCCATACTCATTACCCTTTATAAAAAAACACTGATCTGATCTCTTGGAATAAGTCAGATATGCTATTAAGCACAAACAATAGTACAATGATAAAACCGACTAAACTTACAAATTGAGCATATTCCTCTTTGCCCATCTGCTTTAAAATAGTATGAATCATAGCTACTATGATTCCGATACCTGCTATCTGGAACAATATACTCGTATCCCCTATCATGTGATTACTCCTCTCTAAAGCAAGAGTATGGCTAGAAATAATCCTGCTAATAAACCAAGACTCTTCACCATTTTCCCATAGCGATAATTCATATCTTCTGCCTCTTTTAACTTTCGATCTAAGTGGGTTAGAGCAAGCTGAATATATTTTTGTTGCTGAACAATATCATGTTGACCTAAAGTTCTGCCAAATTGCTTCATAATTTCTTTTTCCTCTGAAGATAAAAACACAGAATGGCAAAAACGATCGGTTTCTTTATCCCAAATATCATAGAGACTGATAGGCTCATGTTTTAATTGCTGTGCGACTTGTCTAAAAAAACCAGAAACAGGAGAAGGAATTTGCTGAGAAATATTATGACAAGCCTCCATTATAGAAGCCTGACTATAGACAATTTCAGCCTCTAAAATTTGCAATGAACTTTTTAACACTCTAATAAGCTGTGGCCGCTGCTCTAATTTTTTGGACCATTCATATCCTAACCAGGTTAAAGTAAATACGATAAGTAAAGCTCCAAACCATTTCATAGACTATTCACTCTCTGTTTTAAAATAGTGCGACCATGTTGGTCTAATATATCAGTTACATCACCAGCTTTTTTTTGATTGGATAGAACAAAAAATCGATCAAACACATTAGCTCGAAACAGTGGTAATAAAGCCGGTCTTTGCTTTACCTCTTCTAGATCTCTTCCGTGAACGGTGCATATGATACAAACTCCTGCATGGATCGTTTCCATTAAAGCTTGTACATCTTTTTCACTTCCAATCTCATCAACTATAATCACCTCTGGTGACATAGAACGCACTAACATCATCATTCCTTCTGACTTTGGACATTTATCCATTACGTCAACCCTTGAATGAAAGTGATGCTGTGGTACCCCATTTACAGAAGCACATATCTCCGAGCGTTCATCTACGATAGCCGTTTTAAACGTTCTTTTGAATACTCCACCACCAGATAAATAACGAGCAATATCTCGAAGAAATGTAGTTTTACCCGATTGCGGGGGACCAATGATTAAACTATTTTTTAACGATGAATCATAGATATAAGAAAGATAAGGTTTTGTAAAACCTACCATATCTGTTGCAAGTCGAATATTAAATGATGATACATGTTTAATGGCTTTGACAGAACCATTTTCCACAATCACTTCACCAGATATACCAATTCTGTGGCCTCCTGAAATCGTAATATAACCTTGTCTCAATTCCTCTTCTAAACGATACATAGAGTATTCGCTTATTCTATTTAAAAATAGGAGGGCTTCTGATTGTGTTAATCTTGTTTTAAAAAGCCAAATGATGTTTGTCCCGTCATTCAACTCAACTGGTTGATTCATTCTTAGCCTTATTTCTTGAGGCTGAAATCGTTTGTTTTTCATAGCTTGTCTAATCTCACTGGATATTGTTTCTGGAAGTAAATTTAAAATATTTTCCATGAGCTAGCCCCGCTTTTACTTTTATTATCTAAAACCATTCTATGCATCCTAATATGGGATATTACTATAAGACGCAAAAGTATGAGAATAAAAAAAGAGCCGCCATATAAGACAGCTCCTTCTAAAACTTTATTAAGCTCTTGATACATATTTCCCATCATTGGTACTTATCACTAAGACTTCTCCTTCATTTACGAAAAATGGAACTTGAACGGTCAAACCAGTTTCTAAAGTCGCAGGTTTTGTACCCCCACTTGCTGTGTCACCTTTTATTCCAGGCTCTGTTTCCGTTACAGTTAATTCTACATTATTTGGCAGGTCAACACCGATCGTTTCCCCTTCGTATGTAAGAATGTTTACTTCCATATTCTCTTTAATGAATTGTAATTCCCTCTCAATTTGATCTTCTTGTAACTCTATTTGATCAAATGTATTTGTATCCATGAAAGTGTGAACATTACCAGATCCATACAAATACTGCATTTTTCTATTTTCAATATGAGCGCGGTTTACTTTTTCTCCGCCTCGAAAAGTTTTTTCTTGAATATTGCCATTTCGCAAGTTACGTAATTTAGAGCGAACAAATGCAGCTCCTTTGCCTGGCTTCACATGTTGAAAATCGATTACTTGCCAAATTTCATTATCTACTTCAATAGTTAGCCCTGTTTTAAAATCGTTTACTGAAATCATTCAGCTGCCTCCTCTGATCTAATCTTTATTAACTAGGTAGTTTTGTAAATTCCTTAGGTGCATGTGTTAATCGTTGACTGCCTTCTTCTGTAATTAATAGATCATCCTCTATACGACAGCCACCAATATTAGGAACATAAATTCCTGGCTCCACAGTTACGACCATGCCAGCTTGTAACGTTTCTTTTGAACGATATGATAATCCTGGCATTTCATGTACATCAAGACCTAATCCATGACCTGTAGAGTGCCCAAAATACTGTCCATATCCTTTTTCTGTTATATAATCTCTGGTAAGTAAATCAGCTTCTTTTGCTGTGATGCCTGCTTTTAACCCCTCAACTCCTAATTTTTGTGCTTCTAACACCGTCTGATAAATGGTATGTAATTCTTCGCTGATATCCCCAACAGCAACAGTCCTTGTAATATCCGAGCTATAACCGTTATATAAAGCACCAAAATCTAATGTAACTAATTCACCAGACGCTATTTCCTTAGTAGAAGCTACCCCATGGGGCAAAGCAGACCGATAACCGGAAGCTACTATAATATCAAAGCTTGAAGATTGCGCTCCCTTTTTTCTCATATAAAATTCTAATTCTGTTGCAATATCAAGTTCCTTAACACCTGGCTTAATAAAATTAAGAATATGACTATAGGCATCATCCGCAATTTTACATGCATCCTTTATTATCTTAATCTCATCTTCTGTTTTAATCAAGCGGATTTTTTCAATAATTCCTTGTGTTGGAATAAACTCACACGATAATTGTTTTTTATATTGCTCAAACGAAGCATATGTTATATCATTTTTCTCAAATCCCAGTGTTTCAATGTTCAATTCATCTGCTACATTTTTGACTTCCTCATGAATAGGTACTTTATGTTCTCTTATAGTAAACCCTTTCACTTGCTCTTTTGCTTGTTCCGTATATCGAAAATCAGTAATAAAATAGGCTTGATTTTTCGTAATAACTGCAACCCCAGATGTTCCGGTAAAGCCGGTGATATATCTACGGTTTATAGCACTTGTCACTAACAGTGCATCCACCTTTTCTTTTTGAAGCAAATCTCGCAATTTTTGTAAACGTTCCTCCATCAATCTCCCTCCCGTTGATATGTTATATTACTTTTCACCTATGAAGTACATAGCAGCTAGTTGATAACCTTTCGTTCCTAACCCGACAATTTGTCCTTCACAAACTGGTGCTAACATAGAATGGTGTCTAAAGGATTCCCTTTTATGCACATTTGAAATATGTACTTCTATTACAGGTGCGGATATAGAGCTAATCGCATCTCTTAATGCAATACTTGTATGTGTGTATGCACCCGGATTAAAAATAATACCATCAAATTGGCTTTCTGCTTCATGAAGAATGTCAATAAGCTCCCCTTCATGATTAGATTGTTTTGCTTCTATTTGATATGAGTGCGATGATAGCAGTGATTGAAGATCGGCTTCAATATCTGCTAATGTCTCTTTTCCATAAACATCTGGTTCTCTCTGACCTAACCGATTTAAGTTAGGACCATTTAACATGAGAAGCTTCCCCATTTTTACACCTTCCTCCTACACTGATCCCCTTCATCATAACATATAAACCTAACTATTTTCAGTTTTTTGTAAGTGATAAGTGAAGGAAATAGAGTATCCAACAAAAACACCGTATAAAATAAATATACAAATAGTCGTAACAATGGTATTGCTATCTAAATCATAGAAAGCCGGTATATTAGGAAATATGGGTTCTAATAGCCAGAATAATAAAAACCATAAGGCAATCCCATACACAAGTCCTGGCCAAATACTTTCAAACTTCTTACATAGCACATAATAGATAAAAGCAACTATTATGGATAAGATGCTTATAATCAAAACTGAAATCATTTGCCCTAACCATTGATCGGTCCATGCTGTTTGCAGCCATGATCGCAACACAAAACTTTTCGGTGTAATCTTTGTAAAGTTGAAAAAGCCGGCAATGGAATGAATAACACTCCAAATCAGCCCCCCAAAAAAACCAATACTTATTATCTTTGAAACCATTGTTTGCGTTGATTGATTTACTGATTGTCTTTGATTTCTTCTTTGATATCGCATATATGATCACCTCATTTTATAGGGTATCCCATTGTTAATCATTTCATCCAATTGAAGTGTTCCCCTAGTTATTTTTTTCATAATTTTATACAATAGAGATATAAATAAAATACATCCGCTAATTTAAACTTTTTATAAAACATTTTAAATAAAGGGCTTACATTGCTATGATATAAGCATACACTTTAAATAAGCGTATAAAATTTTTTAAAATTTTTGTATATAATGGTAAAGAAATGGGGTATATATATTAATAAAGATGCGTTTCTTTACCGAAAGGAGGCTATATATTTGAGAAAATATATATCTTGGCTTATTTATATTTTAATTGGTTTAGCTGTCGTAGGGTTTGTGGGTAACTTATTAACAGATACTTTAGGATTATTAATGAATTTATTTATAACTGCATGTATTGGTGCGGTTATCTTTGGTCTATTCTATTTCTTTTTGATGCGACCAAGATCAACAAATGAACTGAAGAAATACCGCAAAGCAGTGAAACAATCAAAACAGAAATACAAACATCTCTCGCATAAACAAAATGGAAAACAGACCTTTAAACCAAACATGTATAAAAAATCAAGTGCTTTAAAATCATCACGGAGAAATGTTCCTCACTTACGAGTAATAGAAGGAAACAAAGAAAAAGAAAAGAAAAAGAACAGAGCTTCGTTATAACGAGGCTCTGTTCTTTTTTCTAAATATATTTCCATTCTCCCAGAAAATGTTTCGTACGCTGATATCCATATATAATAAGAGATTCCTTTTCTTTTCGATTAATACTAAAATCCGTTGAGCTAATTTCCTCAACTGGGAAAAATAATATTTGCTCAGCAGTCTGTTTAGAAATATACCGCGTATCATGTGCTTTTCTCATAGTACCAATAGTTGCTTTAAGCAAATCAATGGCATTTTTAATTTTTTTATTATAATAATATTGATTAGGATCTGTTAACTGCATACCTAATACTGGGCGATAATCAGCGTCTGATCTTTCTTCGAATAACCACAACGGAAAACTGCTTAGAATCATTCCATCCACTATTAAGCTTTTTTGACCGGAAAATGGGTTAGTGATTTGGCATGGCCGAAAAAAATAAGGGATAGAAATACTGCTTCGAACAGCTTTTGCTATAGGGAAATAGGAAGCATCAATATGGTAAAACCGCATTAAATCATCTGGAAATACTACAACTCTATTAAATGTTATGTCTGCAGCAACAATTTTCAGTTGATCAGCGTTCATGTCAGAGAAATACTTCACACCTTTTTTTTCTAAGCATGATTGCAGCCAGTTCTCAAAGTATTTCCCTCGATATAAGCCCATTGTTTTATATAAAGTTAACCACTTTAGAAACGGGATAGCTGAACTAATTTGGGATTGATCTAAAAATTGATCGATGTTTACATTTAAAAATATTTCCTTTAATTCTTTTGATTGATAACCAGCAGCAACAAGTGTTGCAAATAAAGCACCTGCTGAGGTACCAGCTACCTTACCAATAGTAATATTCTTTTCCTCCAGTGCTTGTAGTGCGCCAATAAAGACAAAGGCCTTCACTCCACCACCTGAAAACACTCCATCAATTTTCATCCCATCACCCTATCGATTTTAACACTTGTATATATATATTCTTCGTGTTAAACCAATAGAACGAAATAACATGAACATTAATCGTCTTTTAATTCTGACTGTTTATGTATCTTTTTCAAACTCTCTACTCGCGTTGGGTCTTCCTCGAGGTATTGTACAAGGTCTCCAATACGATCAATGGAATTCCAGCTCAAATGGTGCTCTATCCCTTCCACATCTGTATAAATATTTTCCTCATCTACACCAATTAACCGTAAAAATTGCTCCAATAATTCGTGTCGGTACACCAACCTTTTTCCGATTTTTTTTCCTTTTGGAGTTAAGATAAGACCTTGATATTTTTCATAATTCAAATAATCATCACGATCTAATTTCTGTACCATTTTGGTTACCGATGATGGCTGTACTTGCAATGCTTCGGCAATCGCAGAAACACGAGCATATCCTTTCGTTTCAATCAATAAATAGATTTGTTCTATATAATCTTCCATAGTTGGGGTTGGCATTTTTCTCCTCCATTCGTTCATCAATCATTCATGTAAATAAAAGCATACAATAGAATAAACAATCAGACAAGAATTCCAAACAAGCTATTATTTTAACATATTCCTTATCCTATTTGTTATCTTAATGATTGAATTCCACAAAAATCGAACAATGTTTGCAAATTATTCTTTATTTCAGTAAAAGAAATGATATAATCTTTTTTAGGAGAATTTTTAACAAAATATTGGGGGATAAAAACATGACAGAATTATATATCTTGCTTGCCATTTTAGTAGCATTTATATTATTTTCCGTATACAAATACTTTAAGCAAAAAAAAGTTTTAACAACATTAACGGAAGAAGAGTTTAGACAGGGTTACAGAAAAGCCCAATTAATTGACGTACGTGAACCTAAAGAGTTTGATGGTGGGCACATTCTAGGTGCTCGTAATATACCTCTTACTCAGCTAAAACAACGCTTAACGGAACTGCGTAAAGATCAGCCTGTTTATTTGTATTGCCAAAGTGGTGCCCGTTCCGGAAGAGCAGGATTAGTGCTTCATAAAAAAGGATATCACAAATTATACCACTTGCAAGGTGGTTATAAGAAGTGGACAGGCAAGATAAAGATAACAAAAAAATTAGATTATTAATTTAAGAACTAGGGTGCTTCCCCTAGTTCTTTTCTATTCTTTTATTTGATTTCATCCCTTTTGTATAAACAACTTGGTATCCGTGCAAAATAGAAAAAAACACCCTTATATCGTTAGATATACGAATAGGATGGATGTCAATGCAAATACCAAAAACAATGGATAAAGAATATATTTCAAGTTTCACAGAAGTTACAGAAAGCCCTGCTAAACTTTGTAGCTGGGAACTTTTTCAGAAATCTTATCAAATCGCTGAAACAATGAAAGTTTCGGATTTTAATCAACTTGTGAGTCCTTCGTTTTTACCAAAAATGGATTTTTTACCACATCAAATAGAATGTGCGGAAAGAGTCATACAAGAAATGAATGGAAGAGCCTTGTTAGCTGATGAAGTCGGACTGGGTAAAACGATTGAAGCAGGACTTATATTAAAAGAGTATTTGATGAGAGGGATGGCAAAAAAAGTTCTAATCCTTGTTCCCGCGTCTCTTGTTAATCAATGGGCATTGGAATTAAGCCAGAAATTTTATATTCCTGCAGTTACAGCTCGAAAACGAGTTAACTGGAAAGAAGCCAATATCATCATCACAACACTAGATACAGCAAAAAAAGGAAAGCATCAAGAAGAAATACTGAATCAAAGCTATGACTTTGTAATCGTAGACGAGGCTCATAAATTAAAAAACCACCAAACTAAGAACTTTGCATTTGTTCAAGCTTTGAAAAAAAAATATTTGTTATTATTAACTGCTACCCCCGTTCAGAATAAATTAACGGATATTTTTAATTTAATTAGCTTAATCAAACCAGGCTACTTAGGAACATATGAAGAATTTGTGAAAACATATCGCCATCAACAAAAGAAAATAGACGATGACCCTTATTTAAAACAACTCGTTAATAAGGTGATGATTCGTAACCGTAGAAAAGATACTGGTGTGCAATGGACAAACCGGCACATTGATACAATATGGGTAGACTTTTCAGAAGAGGAACAACAATTTTACAACACTTTGGAACAATTTTTTCAATCTAGCAGTCATGTTTCTGGTGTTACATATAAAAGAGAATTTTGCTCCTCTCGTGAAGCTTGTTATCTATCCCTAAAAAAATGGATAAATCTCAATGAGAAAGCGGAGAACACTCCATTGTTAGAAATGGTAAAACAAATAGAACATTTACCACATCATGCTAAAGCAAAAAAACTAGTCGATTTAGTTAAGCAATCGAATGAAAAGTTTATTATTTTTACTGAATATCGAGCTACACAAATATATTTACAATGGATGCTGCAGCAAGAAAATATCAAGTCCGTTCTGTATCGAGGTGGATTCAAAAAAGGGAAAAAGGACTGGATGAGACATTTATTCCAAAATTATGCTCAAGTAATGATTGCAACTGAAGCTGCCGGAGAAGGTATTAACTTACAATTTTGTCATCACTTAATTAATTACGACTTACCATGGAATCCAATGCGCCTTGAACAAAGAATTGGCCGGATTCACCGATTTGGTCAAGAGAATGATGTACAAATTTATAATTTTGCTATTAGAAACACCATTGATGAACATGTAATAGAATTATTGCATCATAAGATTAATTTATTTGAAAACGTCATTGGTCAATTAGACCAAATTCTGACTAAATTGGAATTAAATGATCTTGACGATGAGGTTGAAAAAATATTTACTGAATCGAAATCCATTGGAGAAACCAAAATTAAATTAGATAATTTAGCTTCTGTTATTCACTCTATAAATGATGAAGAAAAAGTAGGTGAAGCATGATGGAATTAGAAAATATAAATCATTTTCTCGAAAGCTTTTTTTCTCTATACGACTGTCCAATAGACCGGCCCGAAAAAAATCTTTTTAGCATTCAATTAAATAGAGAACTAGACGAGGCCTTAATGAACCGCCCTTTTTATTGGCACTACATGGATAAACTGGGGCAGCAAGGGGCTCCTATGACTCTAAAACTTAATACAGACCCTGAATCGGAAGAAAAGGGTTTTGAATGGATACATTTTGGCAGTCCACGCTTACAACAAATATTTTCTTATATCCAACAACAAGCCATGTACACATTACTTTATGAAAAATCAGATGGCGTTACTAAAACCGCTTTATATCCATGGCTTGTTGGTAACATAAAAGTCAGTTACCTTGGCAAACAAAAAAAAGAAGAGATCTTTTCTATTGGATTACATTTAATTAATGGAATAATGTTGAATAATATGATGAAAAAGCTTGAAAACATACCTTTCCAGAGAGTTATGAGTGATTATAGTTACACATTATCTCCTATTATAAAACCACCAAGCGGATTTTATAGAATTTTTCAATATATTGAGAATGAAATATCAACCCACGACAATAGCTGGGCAATAGCCTCATTAAAAACATTACAGGAAGAAAAGGAGTTATTAGATTATTTCTTTCAACATAATAAGGATGTACAAGAGTTTTATGAAAATGAAGAGAGACATTTAACAGAACGATTAGAACCTAAAATCGAAATCTCCATTATCAATGCTGGTCTCTTTTATCTTTCTGCACAAACGGTACAAAAACTTATCCAAACTCTTCAGTAAACAAAAAAAGAAGCTGACTCAAAAGCCAGCTCCATTGTACACGCAACTGGAATATAGTTCCTTTTACTACATGGCCTCAGTATAGGTATCTAGCAATATTCCAGTTGCCAAACTGTAAACTGAACTAATGAGACAGCGCCATTTAATCATTTCTTTTTCTGTAGCAATAAACGAAATGCAAATGGCAGTACTCCAAACCATTTGTTTGAATACGCGATCGGTTCTTCTTTTTCATCCTTCTTCAACTTTTTGCGTTCATCTTTTGGTGTATCCATATATTTAACAATTTTCTGTGTCATATACTTGACATATTCCTCACTTGGCAAGTTCATCACACCTTTGTTTTTGCTACTAGTTTTGTACAATAGCTGCAGTAATATACATGTTCTTCATAAAGTCATTATAAATATCCAATGATCTCGTTTTTTAATTGTTCCACAGTTTTGCCATCAGTATCAATGGTCACATCTGCCACTTCTAAATATTTTGGGGTTCTCTGAATTAAAAGTTCTTTTTTATCACGGTCTTGATTATTCCAAATCGGCCTTGATCCATCATTTATCAAACGTCTTTTTATTTCTTCCCAAGAAGTTTGCAAAAAAATAACGGTCCCGTGTTGCTCTAACCATTTACGATTTTCTTCTTTTTCTATAATGCCTCCACCTGTCGCTATGATGGCATTTGTTTTATTCGTCGATTTTAGCACTTCAGTTTCATATTCCCTAAAGGTTTTCTCCCCTTTTTTTGCAAATATTTCTGGTATAGTTTGTTTATATGTTTTTTCGACCAAATCATCCGTATCTTGCACTTCCATATGTAATGATTCCTTTAATGCAGAAGCTATACTAGTTTTTCCACTGCCCATAAATCCAACTAAATAAATACTTTTCATAACTACCTCCGATTTGTTTCCATATTTTTTCTTTTTCATGCAGGAATTTCTCAATGGCTGACGAATATTAATATTGTACCATGATAAAATAGGAGGTGAAATAGAAATTGAACAAAGCTTCTGCACTCTCGAACCGAATTATTCAAGAGGCCATTAAAGCAGGAGCATCAGATATTCATTTTAGCCCCCAAGAAACTAAAGTAGACATTTATTTTAGAATTAACGGAAGGAGATGTTTTCATTATTCTATCACTTATGAGCAGTACTCCTTCATTCTCACCTATTACAAATTTACTGCTAAAATGGATATTGGTGAAATGCGGAAACCTCAGCAAGGAACCATTTCAACTAACTTTCAAAGTCAGGCCTTTTCTTTAAGATTGTCTACCCTTCCAGCAAATGCTTCTGAAAGCCTCGCCATTAGAATTTTACCTCAAGATGAGATTCATACACTCGATCAAATTTCCCTTTTTCCAAATCAATATAAAACGATACTGCAATGGCTAAATCATCGATCAGGTATTATTTTATTCACCGGACCCACCGGATCTGGGAAAACAACTACATTATATGCTATCCTTCAAGCCTTCATGGATCAAACTCCTTTTCAAACGGTAACGTTAGAAGATCCAGTTGAAAAGAGAATCGATCATATTTTACAAGTCCAAGTAAATGAACATGCAGGGATGACTTATGATGCTGGGCTGAAAGCAGCTTTACGACATGATCCAGATATTATTATGGTAGGAGAAATTCGAGACCAACAAACCGCGAAGTTTGCTTTTAGAGCATCTAACACTGGTCACTTAGTGTTATCAACATTACATGCTAATAATGGACCAAGTACGATTAACCGATTATTAGATATGGGGATCAAATCGATTGATTTACATCAGAGTTTAATCGCTATTGCTTCTGTTCAGCTGGTCACACTAAATTCACCTAAATCTAATCAACAAAGAGCAGCAATCTTTGAACTGTTAGAACGAGAAACCCTTCAAAAAGTAATACAAGATCCAACACCTTCAAACACTCCCCAATATGCTAGCTTTAAATGTTTAAGGAGGAAAGCCTACGCTTATGGTTTCATTACCACGGATCAACTTTAAGAAGAAACCATTATCTTTGAAAGAACAATATCAAATATTGTATCGATTACACCAACTTTTTAACTATGGGTATTCCTTGTACGAAGCGCTTAATGTTCTTTTATGGGATCACAAATTGCAATCGACTTCTAACAAAATAACACAGATGCTTTATCAAGGTCATTCTTTTACAGAAGCCCTAAAACAATGTCATTTCCAACAAAGCATTATTTCATTTATGAAAATTTCTATACAACATGGCCATTTTAAAGAGGGGCTTTCCTATAGTTGTTATATGCTTAAACAACGAATGGAATTTGTTGCAAAAATGAAGCAAATGTCACGATACCCTATACTTTTAGCTACATTCTTTTTCATTATTATCATTTTTATGAAGATATCTATTTTTCCTTCTTTCGTAAAATTAATGGGTGTTCAATCAAATGAGAATAGCATATTTTTACTAGCTCAAACTGTGATGAACGGAATTTTTTATGGAAGTATTGCGTGTTTTAGTTTCGTTATTTTAATCTTTCTTCTAGTACCCAGATTGTATCAGCTGATATCCATTGAAACTAAGATAAAATGTTGCTTAATCATCCCTGTGTATAAAAGATATGCTAAAATGCAAACCACCTTCTTATTTGTCACTCATTTGCAATCTTTATTGCATGCTGGAATGAACATAAAAGATTCTCTCTCCATATTAAAAGAACAAACCTCAGATTCGTTTATTCCCTATTACTCAACATTAATTGATAAACATTTATCACAGGGATATTTATTCAGTTCTATCCTGCCTTCCTGCCGATTATTTGAGCCAGAATTACAACACATTATGCAAAATGATGTCAATAATGAACGAATGGCAAAAGATTTAAAATTATATTCTGATCACCTTATCTATGCAATGGAAACTTTCATGAAGAAAGTGATTAGTATTACTCAACCACTTATCCTCAGTATATTAGCTTTTCTTATTATCTTCGTTTATCTATCTTTAATGTTACCTTTATTCGATTATATTCAAAATATATAGTGAGAGGAGAAGTTTGTATGTTAAAAAACCAAAAAGGGTTCACATTAATTGAAATGTTAATTGTTCTTGCCGTCATCAGTGTTTTGCTCATTTTATTTATCCCAAACTTATCTAACCAAAGTGATACGATCCAAGAAACAGGTTGTGACGCCTTAATCCAGCTCGCAGACAGCCAACGGATTGTATATGAGATAGAGCAACAGCAGCCTTTACAAAGTGCAGATGAGTTAGAGGACAATAATTATTTAAAGACCATCACATGTCATAATGACACTCAAATATTAGAATATGATCCTAATGAAGAAATTTTTGACACGACTGACAATGTTGACTCTGTATCATAAAAAAAATGGCTTTACTCTTTTAGAAAGTTTGCTAGTACTTTTCACAGTGAGTATTGTCCTTTTAATAGGCGGCAGTTTTATGTACAAAACATTAGATCAAATGGAATATCGTACTTTTATACAACAATTTAATCAAGATTTGCTTTACATCCAACAATTTAATATCACACATACAGAGAGTTATTATATGACCTTTAATTTTGATCAAAATAAATATTCTGTTCGACAATCTGGTTTCGGTTATGTCGTTAAAGAGTATGTATACCCTGAACAATGGCAGATTGATTCCAATACACTTCAATTACCTATCCATTTTTCGCCTAAAGGAAACATAAAAAATCCAGGGACATTGAAAATTACGACAAGATCAAGTAACTATTATATTACTTGCCCTTTTGGAAAAGGGAGGTGTTATTCTGAAAAAGTTTCTACATCATGAGTGCGGCTATTTATTTTATGATGTCTTGATCTCCATACTAATTTTTTTTAGTATATGTATCACTTTGCTGCCAATATTAGCGCAAGTGAGATTAGAACAACAAAGGTTAGAAAATCAGAGGATAATTTCTCAATATACATTTGAAAAACTACAAGAAACCATTGCCACTTCTTCTCCGACAAATTCTTATACCATTGAACACCTTATTAACAAACCAGTTACGATTTCCATACAACAACAAAATGATGATTTATTGGAAGGATGTGCAGATTGGACAAATGAACGAAAAATCAAACAATCCATTTGCTTCTATGGCGTCCCTAAACCCTGAACGTGGTTTTACACTTGTTTCCACGATTGTAGCTCTTATGATGATGACAATGCTATTATTTTGGATAAGTCAAGTAATGGGGGCCTTCTTCAAACAACCTCGTCAAAATGATATGGAAGTGCGTCAGTTTTTTCACTTTATTGAACAAGAATCCATGAATGCCATATCTATTACAATTGACGAGTCAAGTCTGCAATGGCACTACCACAATGGAGATATTGTATCCATGGATCAATACCAAACCAATATAAGAAGACAAGTGAACAATGCAGGACACGAAATTATGCTTCAGAACGTAGAAAGCTTCCTTTTATCCCTTTCTAATAATAGAAATAGTATTACTATTACGATAATAACAGAAAGTAAGGAGACGTATGAAAAGACCATTTATGACGTTTATCCAATCTGACAAAGGATTTGTATCCCCCATTACCATTTTTATCGTCCACATTCTTTTTTTGCTTACTTTTTTTCAAGTTTCTATGTATCAAACCACTCTGGAAAACACTCAAAAAGATTTGCAGCAATATAAAATTCATACTTTGTTTCAAATGGGATTACAAACCTTTATTCATGAAACAGATAAGAAAGATCCTTACCATTATCAATTCCCTTCAGGGACAGTAGAAATTTCTTATTCCACAACATACGCAGCGAATGATTATTATATTATGAAAGTAAAAATCATGGAAGGGGCTACCCAACAAAGAAGCTTTGAACTCCCTTCAAATGAAGACTAAGCGGTGTATAAGAAGCTTGTTTGGGGAAAGATAAATAATACATTAGAAAGAATCATTGAATATAATTTACATTTAGTGTCGAGTCGTTTATAATATGGTTTGATACATAGTAACGTTACTGTAAAGGAGGGGGAACAATGGATCGTGTTTTTCGTATGCTTGCTTTTTGGACAGGCATTTTCACGGTGATGTTTCACGTAGGGCACATGGAAACAATGGCATATTTATTTTTAGCCCAAACGATCTTTTTCTTAGGCGTTGGATTTTTAAAGTTATCAGAAAGAATGTATATGTATTTATTTGCCGCTTATTGTACTGTATTTTTCATAGGATTTACTTTTTATACCAACTTCATTCTTGTTCCTGGTTTTGGCCATTAATAAAAACGCTCTGTATTAGACAGAGCGTTTTTATTATGTATTAGTGAAATCCTTTATTGTTTTACTACACAGTTGAACTTAACTGCGACATAGTGAATATTCTCATCAGCACGCCTTTTTTATTTCGTTCAAAGATGAGTGCTAGTCCTGCGCTGCGAAAAAGCGCTCCCTTTCCGGGGTAGAGTAGAAAACAGGAATTAAATAGTGCCTTCTTGTCTTCGGGTTTCAGGG
>NZ_WIXM01000060.1 GCF_010993965.1 Gracilibacillus sp. YIM 98692
AAGCCTTTGGAAGAACTCTCTAGTGAACTGTTTATTTTAAAACAAAAAATAAAAGATTATGAGTATCGCACAAGAAACATCGAAACCTACGAGGAAGAAATAGAGCGATTATTCATTGAAACCAATGGAATACTTCTTCTTACCATTCCTGGTATTGGACTTGTGACAGCTGCTGAAATCTTTTGTGAATTGGGCGACCTATCTTATTTTACAAATGCAGGTCAGCTTATAAAAAAAGCCGGGACCGATCCTGTTATTAAACAATCTGGACCTGGAGCAGGATACAAAGGCCATATCTCAAAACAAGGTAATGCTAATCTAAGAAGAGCTATATATAATGCTGGGCGAAGCCTTTCTGTTCACAATGAGGCTCTAAAACCTTTCGCTACGCGACTAAAGGGAAAAGGTAAAAAAACTGGCTCCGTATACATTGCAATGGGAAACAAGCTCTTAAAAATTGCGTTTGCCATGCTTACTAAAGGAGAACCTTTTAAATGGGATAACCCAGAATACAATTACAAACATGAAGTGTTTAAAAAACTAACTTTGCCGTTAATTGCGTAATATGAAATCAAAAAACAAACAGGCTCTATTCTTTTGGTTCTAGTGGAGATCGGATCTATTTTCCTGAGGCCCTGACCTCGATCGTTAGCCTTATCCCACTCGAGCTGTAAATGCGAATTAGTACGTTATTTACCTATTTTGTACTCTATGCCAGATTGCATCAATGCAGATCAAAGAATCGAGTGAAAATCCCTTTCTTAATCAAGAAAATGGAGTCTGTTTCATAATAAACTTGGTTAAATGCTACTTGTAAAAAATTGAAATTATGGTAGGTGTATTAGAGTTACCCAAAAACTTAAAAAAAGTATTTGACATTGTACGCTAACGTATAAAAAAAAGACACTATAAGGTATCTCGCCCTACAGTGTCTTTTTTATTATTTATTAATCATTAACATATGGTAAAAGCGCCATTTGACGAGCACGTTTAATTGCTTTTGTCAATTTACGCTGATATTTTGCAGAAGTTCCAGTTACACGACGAGGAAGGATTTTTCCACGCTCAGAAACGAAACGTCTTAACAATTCTACATCTTTATAGTCGATGTGCGTAATTCCATTTGCTGTGAAATAACACACCTTACGACGCTTTGCGCGACCACGACGAGCTGCCATTGTTGAAAACCTCCTTTAACATATTTGATTCCGTATTTTTAAAATGGTAAATCATCATCGGAAATATCAATAGGCTCTCCACTGTCTTGGAAAGGATTATCATTATTATTATTTCCTTGATTACCTGGATTGGCTTGTGGTTGACTTGATTGGTTCTGATTTTGATTAAAGCCTGAAGATCCTTGTGGTCCAGATTGCCCTCCAGATGAAGTGCCTCTAGTTTCTAAGAACTGAACAGAATCAGCGACTACTTCTGTTACGAAGACTCTTTTTCCATCTTGATCATCATAGCTACGAGATTGGAGTCGTCCATCTACCCCAACTAAGCTCCCTTTCTTCATGTAATTCGCAAGGTTCTCAGCTGGTCTTCTCCAAACGACACAATTAATAAAATCAGCGTCTCTTTGCCCTTGTTGATTAGAAAAAGGTCGATTAACCGCCAAGGTAAAGTTTGCTACTGCTACGCCACTTGGTGTATAGCGTAAGTCTGGATCTTTCGTTAACCTGCCGACAAGCACGACACGATTTAACATCAGAACCACTCCTTATTTATTGATCGTCTTCGCGAATTGCCATGTGACGTAAGATGTCATCAGAGAACTTCGCTTGACGATTAAATTCATTAATTGCTGTTTCGTCACCTTTAAAGTTAATGATTACATAGTATCCATCACGATGATCGTTGATTTCATAAGCAAGACGTTTCTTACCTACTTCTTCAACTTTTTCAATTTCCGCACCGTTATCTGTAAGGAAACCGTTAAAACGTTCAACTAATGCTGTTTGTGCTTCCTCTTCGATATTTGGGCGGATGATGTACATGATTTCATATTTATTCATCCGTTACACCTCCTTTTGGTCTTCACGGCTCTATTTGCACATAGAGCAAGGAGTAATAGTTTTTATTACTCACAATACGATATTATATCAATAATTTATATTGATTGCAAACATATATGAAATATTTTGGAACTATGTCTAACAGGTGATCCAAACTATACGTTAAAACGGAAATGTATTACATCTCCATCTTTCACCAAGTACTCTTTTCCTTCTAATCTCACTTGCCCTTTTTCTTTTGCTGCTTGCATAGAGCCAGCTTCCGCTAAGTCATCATAAGATACCGTCTCTGCTCGAATAAACCCTTTTTCAAAATCACTATGAATAATTCCAGCTGCTTGAGGGGCTTTAATTCCTTTTCTAAAGGTCCAAGCCCGAACTTCCTGTTCACCTGCTGTGAAATAAGTCGCTAACCCTAGCAATTGATAGGTAGCTTTAATTAGCTGATCTAGTCCAGACTCTTCAATGCCTAATTCTTCTAGGAAAAGCTCTTTCTCTTCTCCATCTAATTCCGCAATTTCGGATTCTACTTTGGCACTGACAACAATAACTTCTGCTTCATCTTTCTCAGCAAATTCCTTTACTCTTTGTACATGTTCATTGCTGTCTGCATCTAAAAGCTCGTCTTCTCCGACATTCGCAACATATAAAGCAGATTTGCTTGTTAATAGATGGAATCCTTTTACTAACTTTTCTTGTTCTTCTGTAAAAGATACCGCTCTAGCTGGTTTTTCTTCCTCAAAGGCATCTTTAAGCTTTGTTAATACTTCATACTCTGCTAAAGCTTCTTTATCTTTTTGCTTCGCCATCTTTTCTACTCGTTGCAATCTTTTCGTAACTGTTTCCAGATCTGCTAATATAAGCTCTAAATTGATCGTTTCAATATCAGAGATGGGATCAACCTGACCGGAGACATGTGTAATATTGTCGTCTTGAAAACAACGAACAACATGACAAATGGCGTCAACCTGACGAATATGAGAAAGGAATTGATTCCCTAAACCTTCGCCTTTACTTGCCCCTTTTACAATTCCAGCAATATCAGTGAATTCAAAAGCTGTTGGAATTGTCTTTTTCGGGTTAACTAGTTCTGTTAACTTTTGCAAACGATGATCAGGAACTTCTACAATCCCTACGTTTGGATCAATCGTACAAAACGGATAGTTAGCTGATTCTGCACCAGCTTGTGTTATTGCGTTAAATAACGTTGATTTCCCCACGTTAGGCAAACCAACGATTCCTGCTGTTAATGCCATGGTAAACTTTCACTCCTTAAGGATACCGTCCATATGAACGTTTCAGTCATTTCAATTATAGTGATACTTCATCCACTTGACAAGTTATCAAAAATGAAAAAGCAAGGAGTTAAGCTCCTTGTTTTTCTGATTTTCTTATAAAGAAAAACCTTTTTTATGACATGGATGATAACAGAAAAAAAGAAATTGTTCCACGTGAAACTTTTTTATAAAGTTTGTTACTTTACTACTCAGTTGAACCAAACTGCGCAATAGTGAAAATTTGTCTCGATGTAGATTCCATCCATTCTAATTTGAGATGTGTGCTATCATTCGCTCCGGCAGAATACTCCGCTTTCACCCAAGGGCACAAGTGCAACATCTACTCAAGCAAAGATCGCTTTCGTAGTGTTTTCTAT
>NZ_WIXM01000061.1 GCF_010993965.1 Gracilibacillus sp. YIM 98692
GAATACTAATCGATCGAGGACTTAACTATACTGATGAACGCTTTAAACCGTTTGGTTTTGATGTCTACCTTTTTCTTATCTAGTTTTGAAGATACATAGTTTTAAAAATGAAGTAGGATGATCGACTAAGAGTCACATCCATGTGACAACGTCGATTAACCTGCATCCTGAAAGCCTAGTAGCGATAGCGGAGAGGTCACACCTGTTCCCATGCCGAACACAGTAGTTAAGTTCTCCAGCGCCCATGGTAGTTGGGGCTTTGCCCCCGCAAGAGTAGGACGCCGCTAGGCAAATGAATAAAACGCTCCACAGTACCTTAACGGTAGAGCAATCGACTTTTTTCGATCTTTCGTAGATTTCAAATCTACCTGTGGAGCATTTATTTGTGAAAAATGATTGGCCCGTTGGTCAAGTGGTTAAGACACCGCCCTTTCACGGCGGTAACACGGGTTCGAATCCCGTACGGGTCACCACTATATTCTTTTAACAGGAAGGCATGTTACAATCGCAACGTCTTGTGCTTCGGAGGATTAGCTCAGCTGGGAGAGCACTTGCCTTACAAGCAAGGGGTCGCAGGTTCGAGCCCTGCATCCTCCACCATTTACAATATTAAACTTATTATCGTCGCGGGGTGGAGCAACGAGCGTTACATCCACCGATTTTACAGCGAGTAACCTCGAAGCATTGAACTTCAAAGAATAAGCTAGCAGATGCAGAGGTCAGGATTTTACACATGACGTAAAGCGTGTTATTTATTATCATTTTGTATTTTTTATTGTCGCGGGGTGGAGCAGTCTGGTAGCTCGTCGGGCTCATAACCCGAAGGTCGCAAGTTCAAATCTTGCCCCCGCAACCAAAATAATTCACTAACTACGTCGATAAAACATCCTTGATAGTGAATATAAGTGGTACTCGGAAGAGTGCAACCAAAATTTTCTCACTACGTCGAATAGTCTTCAGTGCTAGAAAATAATCGTAGTGCCCTAAGGGTGCAACCAAAATAATTGGTCCGGTAGTTCAGTTGGTTAGAATGCCTGCCTGTCACGCAGGAGGTCGCGGGTTCGAGTCCCGTCCGGACCGCCATGTTGCCGGTCTAGCTCAACTGGTAGAGCAACTGACTTGTAATCAGTAGGTTGGGGGTTCAAGTCCTCTGGCCGGCACCACGTTAGAGCCATTAGCTCAGTTGGTAGAGCATCTGACTTTTAATCAGAGGGTCGGAGGTTCGAATCCTCCATGGCTCATCAAGGAAGTTATGGTTCGGATTCTCACCTACGGTTCCCCTTTCTTCATTTTGAAGGATATAGGAAGAAAGGACTAGCCTGTGGCGTCGGAATCCTCCATGGCTCACCATCTTATGCGGGTGTGGCGGAATTGGCAGACGCGCTAGATTTAGGATCTAGTGTCTCTCGACGTGGGGGTTCAAGTCCCTCCACCCGCATTTATTTAAAATATGTCCAAGCGCGGAAGTAGTTCAGCGGTAGAACACCACCTTGCCAAGGTGGGGGTCGCGGGTTCGAATCCCGTCTTCCGCTCCATGACAACTTCATCCTTTTGTTTGCCAGATGATGAAGAAGTAATACAACCCATGCCGGGGTGGCGGAATTGGCAGACGCACAGGACTTAAAATCCTGCGGTGGGTTTCCACCGTGCCGGTTCGAGTCCGGCCCTCGGTACCACTAGCGCCCGTAGCTCAATTGGATAGAGCGTTTGACTACGGATCAAAAGGTTAGGGGTTCGACTCCTCTCGGGCGCGCCATTTCGGGAAGTAGCTCAGCTTGGTAGAGCACTTGGTTTGGGACCAAGGGGTCGTAGGTTCGAATCCTGTCTTCCCGACCATTGACAATAAGGGGCCTTAGCTCAGCTGGGAGAGCGCCTGCTTTGCACGCAGGAGGTCAGCGGTTCGATCCCGCTAGGCTCCACTTTCTGATTATATTGTTTGGAGGAGTACCCAAGTCTGGCTGAAGGGAGCGGTCTTGAAAACCGCCAGGGGCTTCACGGCCCGCGGGGGTTCGAATCCCTCCTCCTCCGCCATACATCATACCTATCATATAGCAATATATGAACTTGGCTCGGTAGCTCAGTCGGTAGAGAAACCGTAAAACATCTAGAATTTACATCGATGTAGGTTTTGCGAGGAGCGTATGCTTCACCGAAGAACGTGCAACGTGACGAGTACAGGACATCTTTGAAATCACTTCGAAACCAGTCTATATGCGAGTTAATAAATAATTTACCATTGTAACTTGGCTCGGTAGCTCAGTCGGTAGAGCAACGGACTGAAAATCCGTGTGTCGGCGGTTCGATTCCGTCCCGAGCCACCACTTTTTATAGTGGAGGGATAGCGAAGTTGGCCAAACGCGGCGGACTGTAAATCCGCTCCCATCGGGTTCGTAGGTTCGAGTCCTACTCCCTCCACCAATCATGTTAAGTTAAATTACTTTAATCCAATGGCGGTTGTGGCGAAGTGGTTAACGCACCGGATTGTGGTTCCGGCATTCGTGGGTTCGATTCCCATCAACCGCCCCAAGCTAGAAGAATCATATGTGCCCCTTATAAAATTATATTAGTAACACGCGGGTGTAGTTTAGTGGTAAAACCTCAGCCTTCCAAGCTGATGTCGAGGGTTCGATTCCCTTCACCCGCTCCATTATAGAATGGGCCTGTAGCTCAGCTGGTTAGAGCGCACGCCTGATAAGCGTGAGGTCGGTGGTTCAAGTCCACTCAGGCCCACCACTAAATTTAATCATATAATATAACTTTTCTAATATGCGCCCTTAGCTCAGCAGGATAGAGCAACAGCCTTCTAAGCTGTGGGTCAGAGGTTCGAATCCTCTAGGGCGTGTGTGTGTGTAGAATGATTGTTCCACAGTAGCTCAGTGGTAGAGCAATCGGCTGTTAACCGATCGGTCGTAGGTTCGAATCCTACCTGTGGAGCCATGGAGAAGTACTCAAGTGGCTGAAGAGGCGCCCCTGCTAAGGGTGTAGGTCGTGTAAGCGGCGCGAGGGTTCAAATCCCTCCTTCTCCGCCATTTATTGGGCTATAGCCAAGCGGTAAGGCAACGGTTTTTGGTACCGTCATGCGCTGGTTCGAATCCAGCTAGCCCAGCCATCAAACTTTTTCTATAAAATAAATAATCATAAAGAAAATGGTAGCAAATGGTTAGTGAAATAGTGTTGAATTAGTTAATCATCCATGCTATATTATATACCTACCACAAAAGTTGGGTTAATAAAGCACTAGAAATAGATTGATTCCATTTAATACTGATTTGGTTTCAAAATAGAATTAAATAAGAAATGTGAAAAAATATTGACTTTTACACTAGGAACTTGTATAATAAATTTTGTCGTTGAGATAATATTTATGACTATTTTTGATCTTTGAAAACTGAACAAAACAACCAGTATGTTAAGTACATGCTAGCTTACAAAAGCGAGCAAACGTTAAAGAGTAGTTAAGAAACAAACTTTTTTGGAGAGTTTGATCTTGGCTCAGGACGAACGCTGGCGGCGTGCCTAA
>NZ_WIXM01000062.1 GCF_010993965.1 Gracilibacillus sp. YIM 98692
TTCTTTTTCACTCAAAACAGCACAGTTTTTCAGTGGCCTCGAAGAGCAGCTTCCGAAGACCCCACAGTGAACGGGTTTGGTGAGCGAGGAGGCTGAGGTGCTGCCCCCGGAAAGCGAGTATTTTTTCACAGCGTGGGATTAAGCTCTCATCGTGAAACGAGTTTTCAAAAGTTACGTCGCAATTTATGGATACTGTGCAATGAAATTTATTTTTTAGAAACAGCTTCTTTTTTAAATGGATTTGGATTTTTTAACTTTTTACTATACGGAAACTGGGGTCATATGTTGCTTCTATCTTTTTTCTTTCCAATAAATCATTGGCAATCAACTCTGTCATGTCTGTCGGGATATCCTTAACGACTTCCTTCCCCTGAAACATGGTGTAATCGCCACCGCCACTTGCTCGGTAATTATTCATCACTACATGATAACTAGTCTCTAATTCAAGAGGATGATCTCTATAATATAACTTTGTAATTCTATCACCGACTGGTTTTGCTAGATTGATTTCATAGTGAATCCCTGCCCACATATCATAATTATAATGCTGTGGTTTTGGATCGATAAAAGACGGGTTTACGATGATATTTTTCTCCGAGTCCAGTATAAAATAACTCGCCGTATACTCTAGGGCTTCTTTTATGTCTTTTCCCTTTAGCTTTAAAACTTTTAATGTATTAGGATAAATATAATTAGAAACTATATCTCGCATGGTTACCTTTTCTGGAAAGCCAGGCGACTGGTTATGAAATAAAGCTGTACAGGAAATATCAACATCAGCCACCTGCATTTGTAACTGATTAATATATGTAATAAATGGATGCCCTTTTAAACGGGCGATAAATGGATCATCTATTTTCATATCACCTACTACTACTGCCATCGGTTGATCCAACCATTCTTGGACTTCTTTTTCATTGGTCATCATAAATTTGATCAGGTTGTCATCAGGCTCTGTTCTATCGTCTACATAATGTAATGTTGGCGTAACCGACTTTATCAATACATTATTATTTTCTGTTTTAAAGTTTATAATAATTTCCCCAAGAGCTTGTCCATTATCACCAGGTTGAATGACAGGAATTCCATTGATTTCAGATGTTATAAAACGATGTTGGTGACCAGTTATAAGTAAATCAATGCCGTCTACTTCCTCGCATATTTGGTAGCCTTGATTTTCTCCAGTATGCTTTTCCGTCTTTTCCCCCGTTTCTGGATCACACTCTAAACCACCATGGTAACTCAAAATAACAAAATCAGGAGTTTCTATATCTCTTACTTTTGCCACCCACTTTGTTGCAGATTTACAGGCATCTTCAAAAACTAGATTTTTAATATTTGATGAATCTTCCCAATATGGTATGTAATGTGTAGTAATTCCAATACAAGCTATTTTCATCCCATTTATCTCTCTTATGACATAAGGCTTTCCAAAGAAAGGTTCACCTGAATATTTATCTAAAATATTAGCTGCAAGCCAAGGAAATTTAGATTGTGCAATAACCTGTTGTAAATAGTTCAGTCCATAATTGAATTCATGATTGCCTAAAACAGCTAAATCATAATCCATTTCATTAGCCGCTTGTATCATGGGGTTACCTTCATTTTGTTGATATTTGGCAAAATAATAAGTGAAGGGGCTACCTTGAATATAGTCCCCATTATTGATTAATAACACTTGCTTATCTTTCTTTAATTCATTGAAAATAGAAGCAACCTTTGCTAACCCTAGTGAAGCTTCTTTTTGATCTCGGTAGTTAGTAGGAAAAAGATAGCCATGAACATCACTAGTAACACAAATAGAAATAGATTTCACGATGCCTTGCACTCCTTTTCGTTTATTATAGAGCCATTATAGCGAAAATTTTGACGACAATGGAGAAACTTTACATTATCTTTACCTAGATTTAACACCTACTTTTCATTTATTTGGTATATTTGAATTGTTCCAAATTAAGCAATGCTGCAAGATTGCAAAGATTGCTTTCTCACAAAATGATAGCCCCTTTTTCTTTTTCGCCGATGAACATTCATCGGCTCTTTTTTTTCAAAAAACTCTACCTATTATAAAAAGAGACCTCCATTATTAAAGTGTACCCTTTGTAAAGGACATTTTAAAAAAAAGACTATGCTACATTGAGAAGATGATTCC
>NZ_WIXM01000063.1:0-315 GCF_010993965.1 Gracilibacillus sp. YIM 98692
AATAGCCGAATAGTGAAACAAAACCAAACAATAGTAAGAGGAGGGTTGGTTTGAATTCCATTAAAAAAGCATATGGTTATGTCACAAGAAATAAAAATGGCAAAAAGCAAGTGTTGGTTTTTCAACATCCAATAGCTGAAGCTGGAATCCAAATACCTAAAGGTACAGTAAAAAATGGAGAAGATACATTTAATGCAGTTATTAGGGAGATTAAAGAAGAAACTGGATTGAGAAATTTTTCTGTTGATCATTTAATTGCTGAAGACTTTTGGGAGAACGATGATGGTAAGATACATAATCGATTTTTTTATAAGT
>NZ_WIXM01000063.1:366-2028 GCF_010993965.1 Gracilibacillus sp. YIM 98692
GCGAAGAAGAAGGTCTAACTTTCCATTACTTTTGGATTTCTTCTGAAAATGAAGTTGAACTTATTCGAGGACATGGAGATTATTTAAACCTTATCTTCAACTAAAGGGCAGCAAATGTTGATTTAAATAAAAAAGGAGGTGTTTGTTCTGCAAAAATGTAAAAAGTGCAATAGGCAATTTAGTTGGAGTAAAATCTATAAATCTTTTGTGTGGACATACAAACCGATTGAGTGTGATAAATGTGGCACAGAACACAGATTAACCATCTCTGGAAGGTTCACATTTGTATTTTTGACGATTGTACCAACGTTGATTTTTACTAACTTCCTTTCCCCTTTCGATAATTTCATTGTGACTCTTAGTATAGGGATATCCATACTTATAATCGGTTCATTGCTAACACCATATTTTATGAAGTATAGGGATGTATTGTGAAGTTTTGCACTTGAACTATAGGGGGCAAGAGTGGAACAACGAGCTGTCGATGTGGCAACTACTATTGTGTAAAATAAAGTTATAAACAAATTCAGATTGAGGTGTTACCTTGTCTAATCGTACTCAGTATAGTGTAGGAGATGTATTTGTTATTGATTTAAGCAATGGCTTGAAAGGATACGGTAGAATTTTAAAAATAAATGAACCGAGTCTTTTTATTGAATTATATAAAGTTTCTCCTGAACACGAACAAACTTTAGAAACTATTGTTAACAGCGAAAGCATTTTATCAATTTGGTGTTCTAAACATGGGATTACAAAAGGGATATGGTCGATTATAGGTAACATATCATTAAAAAGTGAAGTGAAGATGCCAGACTTTTGGAAAAGAGATGCCTTTAATGCTAGTAGAATTATATTAGTAAAAGGTGAACATGCCTTCGAAGAAACAGAAGAAGAAAATTCCTATGAAGTTACACAAGATAGGATAAAAGAGGCGCAACCCTATGGGATTTTTGGACATGATGCTGTGAAGATACGATATGAACACGAATTAAAACAACAAGGTTTAATATAGGTTTCTTGTTCCATTAACGGGAGGCAATATTGAACAAAGTTTTTAACTGGGAGGAGAGGGTTATGCGGTTATTATTAGGTGTTTTATCAGCTTTTAGTTTACTATTTATTATCGGATGTTCAACTGAAGAAAACGATATAAGTCTCGATGGAATTAAGGGTGAGATTGTAGCCGTTAAGGATAACTCTCTTCTAATTAAAAATGAAGACCACAGAGTGAATTTGAAGCATACGAGTGACACTGTGTTTATAGGGAAAAAGAATGGTGAGTTGTTAGTTGGTGATGTGGTGAAAACTTGGTATGATAGCGAACCTCTTGATAGTAATCCTATGCAGGCAATAGCATCAAAAATTGAATTTATCGAGTAGACACAATTCAACTAACGGGAGCTTTTATGCAAGATACACCTGTTATTGATTAAATATATTGAACTAGCTATTAGTTTTCTTAGTTAGATTGTAAACCACTTTATACACATAAAATCCTAGTGTGGAACCTAATATGTTTAGTATTAGTTTATCAATATCAAATACACCTAACTTAGTCAGATATTGAATGACTTCAATAATTAAACTTATGGCAACGGATACAAAAATAACTTGTGTCAGATGTTTTGTCTTTAGAGAAGTAAGAGGCAGCAATATTCCTAA
>NZ_WIXM01000064.1 GCF_010993965.1 Gracilibacillus sp. YIM 98692
GTTGACAGTTCGTTTGAGTAATATATTAGATCATACAACGTTACCAGTTGGTAACTATAGTGAAACAAAAGATAAGGATGGAAAAATCGTCCGTCATGTAGATGAAAACTTTGACTTCTTTAATTACGCTGGCCTACAACGACCGGTTAAGATTTACTCTACACCTAAAACCTATATTGACGATGTCGTCATTGTACCAGATGTTGATTTGCAAAAAGGGCAAGCAGAGGTACAAGTTTTTGTTAAAACAGGTGGTTCGTTCGATGAAGTACGTGTGACCGTTGTAGATGAAGATGGGCAGGAAGTAGCTCAAGCTACAGGATCGGAAACAAACGTAACGATTAATGATGTGACATTATGGCAACCACTTGATGCATACCTTTATACGGCAAAAATCGAAGGCTTGAAAAATGGCGAAGTAGAGGATGTATATGAAGAACCGTTTGGTGTGCGTAAAGTAGAAGTGAAAGATGGAAAATTTTTAATCAACGGTGAAGCCTTCTACTTCAAAGGTTTCGGTAAGCATGAAGATACCTTTATCCGTGGACGTGGACTAGACGAAGCGTATAACGTACATGATCTTAACTTGATGAAGAATATGGGAGCAAACTCGTTCCGTACTTCTCATTATCCATATTCTGAAGAAATGATGCGTTTATGTGACCGTGAAGGGATTGTGGTAATTGATGAAACACCTGCAGTTGGTCTAATGGCATCCTTTAACTTTGATGTATCCATTTTAGAAAAAGACGATTTTAAAGATGATACGTGGGATGAAATGAAAACAGCTGAAGCACATGAACAAGTAATTAGCGAATTGATCGCTCGTGATAAAAACCACCCATCTGTTGTGATGTGGTCGATTGCCAATGAGGCTGCAACATATTCAGCAGGTGCTCGTGAATATTTTGAACCATTATTCAATCTTGCCCGTCAATTGGATCCACAAAAACGCCCGTTGACCAATGTATTGATTATGATGGCGACGCCTAAGACAGATAAGTGTACCGATTTATATGATGTTTTAGCATTGAACCGTTATTTCGGCTGGTATGTAAAAAATGGCGATCTAGAAACAGCAGAAGAACAGACACGTCAAGAGTTATTAGAGTGGCAAGAAAAATATCCTGAAAAGCCAATCATGTACACCGAATATGGTGCTGATACGGTAGCTGGATTCCACAGTGCTTATGGTGAGCCATTTAGTGAAGAGTTCCAAGAAGATTACTATCGCATGAATCACAAAGTATTTGATGAAATTCCGAATTTTGTTGGCGAACAATTATGGAACTTCGCTGATTTCCAGACGAAATTTGGTATTATGCGTGTTCAAGGGAATAAAAAAGGTGTATTCACTAGAGCAAGAGAACCAAAAATGGTTGCACGTTATTTAAGTGAACGCTGGAATAGCATCCCACATGTAGGATATAAGAAATAAACAAAAAAATAGCACGAGGACGGTTCTCGTGCTTCTTCTTTCACACCGATTACCAAGCATGGCGAATGATGTAGGTCAAATTGTTAAGAAAATCAGAAGAGGTCTATTAGCCAACTATTTGAGCCTGGCTTGCTTTTATCCAGGGTAACAAATTAAAACGATAAAGGGTGAAAATAT
>NZ_WIXM01000065.1 GCF_010993965.1 Gracilibacillus sp. YIM 98692
AATTAGACGCTAAATGCAGTAATAGGATTCAGCCTCCAAGTGGACATTTGTACATTAGGAGGCTGAATCCTTTTTTAAAGGTTTGTGAAACATCTTGAGAAACAAGATTTTTCGGGTGGTGACTGGCACTAAATATTAGCCGTCCTCCCCATGTTCGCCTTTCGTATATTGGGATGGGGTGAGGGATGTCCATTTTTTAAATACTTTACTAAAGTAATTTAGGTCATTATAACCTATCATGAAGGCTATATCTGTAATAGATATAGAGCCTCTTCGTAAATACAGCTTTGCTTCTTCTACGCGCTTTTGATTGATGAAATCGGTGACGGTCATTTTGGTTTCTTCTTTAAATTTTCGAGATAGGTGGGAAGGATTCACATGTATTTGTTCGGCAATGTGTTTTAAGGTTAAGTATTCCCCTAAGTGTAATTGAATGTAATCAACTGCCTTTTTGACAATTTGACTGTAGTGCCCTGTTGCATGGGTGATAACTAAGTCACAGTATTCATTCGCCATTAATACGTTCAGTTTTTGTAATTTAGGGATCGTTGTTGTTCGTTCGATTAAAATGGCAAACCGTTCTGATATGTTATGAAGATAAACAGGGTGTACACCACTTCGCTCTGCAGCCAAGCGAAATAACGTATTGGTAGTAAAAGAAATATTCTTTGAGGACCGAATTGGACTACCAGGTATACGGTCCGAAAAGGCTAAGATAGGCGAATTATAATTTACCAAGTGATTTACCGCTTCTTTATCCCCTTTCGAAATGGCGTGCATCAACTGGTTTTGTTGTTGATACCGTTGTTCAATGATCTCTACATTTTCTTCGATACTCATGGTTGACAATGGGTCTTTTATGGTTGGTTTTGGTAGTGGTGATACGGCTTGTTTTGTATGGACCAACCTATGTTCACATAGATTGATCACCATTGTGCCGATACTTTCGCACTCTGTATCACTCAGAACGAGCAAGGCTTGGTAGAACTGTTCTAATTGTTTTCGTTCACTGATTGGTATTCTATTTTCAGAAATCTTATCTTTAATCAAATCAAAAATTGAAATATTAGAAACAAACGGGCCGATTAGAAGACAACCTTGAAAGGTTTGTTTTTCCCACACACCAACTGAAATATACTCTAGGCCAAAGTTATTGGTATGGTGATAAAAATGATCAGAAGGCTGCTGTTGCAAGCTCTCCATCAACGGTACATATTCCGATTCGGGAGGGTCTAACACGACCGGGATTACATGGTTAACGAATTGAACATGTGTCTTTCCTTCCAAATCAAAAAAACGGGTATCTAGTTTTGTGATGGTGTGGGTCATTTGACAGATTTTTTCAACATCAGCATTGTTCATATGTTTTCCCCTTTCTATCTCTCCTTTAAATGTATGAGAAAATGTGCAGAAAAGCAATAATAATACTAATACAGAAAAAATAATACGAACAAAAGAGAGCGTTTTCTTTTATAATAACGGTAAGCACATAGAGAATAGGAGGAAACATACATGTTATATCCAATAG
>NZ_WIXM01000066.1 GCF_010993965.1 Gracilibacillus sp. YIM 98692
AGAAACAAAATCCCAAATCAGAGCTATAATACGAAAGGAGCTAGTCACATGAATTATAACACAAAATACGTAGGATTAGACGTATCAAAGGAAAAAATTGCAGTGGCCGTTGCGGATGAAGGGCGTTCCAAACCAAGGTATATAGGGATGATAAATTATACGGTAGAAGCTATTAGAAAATTAATAAAAAGGCTAGGAGAACCTGAACAACTACAAATGTGTTATGAGGCAGGTCCGACTGGTTATGGGCTCTATCGTCTGTTGAAAAGCATGGATATCAAGTGTGAGGTGATCGCACCATCCTTAATACCACAGAAACCAGGTAGTCGTGTCAAAACAGATAAACGTGATGCGATCAACCTCGCAACACTATATCGTGCGGGAGAATTAACACCGATCTATGTCCCGACAGAAGATGATGAAGCCTTACGTGATTTAGTTCGAGCACGTGAGGATGTGAAAGAAGATGAATTAAGGGCGAAGCATCGTCTCACTAAATTTCTTCTAAGGAATGAAATCAGACAGCCTAAAGGTACCAAAAAATGGACCGTGAAGTATTGGGAATGGCTGCGCCAATTGAGGCTCCCACGATCATCATCCAGGGTGGTTTTTCAGGAATATGTACAACAACTAATAGAATATCAACAACGATTAACGATATTAGAACAAGAGATAAAAGCACAAGCTGAAAGTGGCGTTCACGCACCGTTGATTCAAAAGCTCATGACATTAAGAGGCATAGCCATCATAACAGCTACTAGCTTGGCTGCAGAGGTTGGTTCCTTTCAGCGATTCTCTCAACCAAGTGGTTTTATGTCGTACACTGGTCTCGTACCAAGTGAGAGTTCCAGCGGTGATGCGCGAAGATTAGGAGCTATCACTAAAACGGGAAACCGACATATTCGGAAGTTGTTAATAGAGGCTGCATGGAGTTATCGGCATAAGCCTGCCGTTGGTCGAGATTTGAAGAGAAGGCAAAAAGGACAACCGACCAATATTTTAAGCATTTCATGGAAAGCTCAACATCGATTACACAAAAAATATTACCGATTGATGGGACGCGGGAAAGAAAGTGGAAAAGCCATTACGGCTGTCGCAAGAGAATTAGCAGGTTTCATCTGGGCTATAGCAAATGAGCCGGATGGTGAAATGGAGTTGGCATAGGACACATCAAAAGGCACAGGGTAATCGAGAACAAAGATGATAAAAAAGGAAAGAAACATAGGGCGTGAAGGCAAAGATAAAAACCGTAAAGGATAACGCACGACGGAGACTTGTGCTAGCCATGCATTGGTGAACGCACGCCAGGAGTTCGTGACAGGTCCTTAGACGGAAAGATAAAATGTGAGAACCCACGGATATCAGTATGCTCATCGGAGTCGAGATTTTTGCCTTCATGCCGTGTGTTTGTCTCCTGGAAAGCTTACATGAGAGGAGGAACATTCCTTCTAATTAGCTTTGTGTGAGTATCTCCTATAGCTAATGGAACGTCAAGGAGAACGCTTGACCCTCCATTAGCTATAG
>NZ_WIXM01000067.1 GCF_010993965.1 Gracilibacillus sp. YIM 98692
TAGGCTTTTCTTAACTTTTTAAGATCATAGATGATGCCGTGGAAGCGTCAAGCCCAGCCCGCTTGACCCATCCACTCTATCATCTGTTTTGTCGGCAAGTTAAGAAAAGCCACCATACTGCCTCTTGATTGGCGCTTAGCACCATTTATGCTGTCTGATTCAAATAAAACTGTTGCGCATATTGAACTGGTGACACATATCCGATCGATCCATGTATTCTTTTGCGATTATAGAAGAACTCAATATATCGATAGATTTCGGTATATGCTTGTTCTTTTGTTTGGAACTTACGACCACGCATCAATTCCTTTTTAAGAAGACTGAAAAAAGACTCTGCACAAGCATTATCATAACAGTTTCCAGTACGACTCATGCTTGCTTCCATACCGTACTCTCGCAGTTTTTTCTGGTAATCATAAGAAGCATACTGTGTCCCTCTATCGGAGTGGTGGATCAATCCTTTTTTCGGTTTTCTCGCTTGATAAGCATCGTTCAAAGCATCCATAACCAATTTCGTTTCCATCCGATTATAAAGGCGCCATCCAACAATTTCACGTGTACATAAATCAAGAATACTAGCCAAATATAAACGCCCTTCTCGACAGGGAATATAGGTGATATCAGCGACCCATACCTTATTGGGAGCTGGGGCAGTGAAATTCTGATTCAACTTATTAGGAACAACAGGATATTCATGGTTAGAGTCCGTAGTGACTACTTTGAACTGTCTAGAAACGCATGAACTCAAGCCTAGCTGCTGCATGTATATGCTTACCGTACGTTCCGTGATAGTGTATCCCTCCTTCTCCAGCAGCCGTGTAATCTTTGGACTTCCATATATATTTCCTGAGTCTTTATAGAGTTCGACAATACGCTTTTTCATCTTTCTCCTACGCCATTCTTGTTGGCTTGGTTTGTGCTTTTTCCACTTGAAATAACCGCTCGGGGATACATGTAACAATTGGCACATCTTCACCACTGAGAACTCCCGGCTATGATTCTCAATGAATTGAAACCTCATGGCTTTGGTCTGCTGAAGATGTGCACCGCCTTTTTTACAATAGCTAGTTCTTCTTCTGTACTCTTGATTTCGCGATCCTTCGCTTTCAGTTCTAGTTCCTTTTCTCTTAACTCCTGTTCTAACTTTTGTACACGCTCTTCTACTGCAACTGGTTCGTTCCCAAATTCACGATATTTCGCCATCCATTCATGTAGACAACTGAGTGGAATCTTTAAATCTTCCGCAATCTCGGTCATTGTTTTCTTTTGCTGTTGCTCTTGTGCAAATTTAACGGTTTCTTGTTTAAATTGCTCACTGTATCTTTGCCGATATTCACCCATGGAACCCCTCCTATTTATT
>NZ_WIXM01000068.1 GCF_010993965.1 Gracilibacillus sp. YIM 98692
TTTTTCATTGGGGGAAGGGGGATCCCCCTTCCCCCAATGAAAAATGCGCATGCTGCAATGGCTATGCTTATTTTTTCAAAAGTGCTTTTTGTTGTTGCTTTGATTCTGCGTATTCCATTAAATGAGCTCCCAAGAGACGGAAGGCTGATTGGTTATTTGGAAAGATTCGAATCACTCTTTCTCGTCTTCTCATCTCTTCATTTAATCGTTCTAAATGATTCGTACTATGGATAAAAGGGTGATACTTGGTAGGCTCATTTAAATACTGGATCGAGTCTTCAAACCCTTCATCCAATCTCTCTCTAACCTTGTCTAATTTAGTGTTGTTTTCGTATTTGGACAGGAATGCTTCCTTGAATTTACGGGCATCTTCCACTGTCACTGCTTCAAAAATACGTCGGATATCTACTACCATTTCTTTCATGCCTTTTTTGGGCATTTTATCTACTAAATTACGTTTGAAGTGGACGGTACATCTTTGCCAAGCAGTACCTATAAACGTCTTTTGGATCGCCTTTTTGAGTCCTTCATGTGCATCGGAAATGACGAGTTTTGGGGATTGTAATCCTCGATCTATCATCGACTTCAGAAAACTTGCCCATGCCTCAAAGCTTTCTTGATGATCTACTTTTAATCCTAATACTTCTCTTTTATTTTCTTCATTAATGGCGGTCGCAATATAGACAGCTTTTGATACCACTTTGTGATGTTCACGTACTTTAATATACATCGCATCCACAAAGACATAAGGACAATATATGGTGTTTAATGGTCGTTCAGCCCATTCTCTTACGATAGGATCTAATTTTGCGGTTAACGAAGATACAAATGATTTCGATACTTCTTCTCCACATAGTTCCTGTACAATATTCTTTACTTTCCTAGTTGACACACCATTTACCACCATCTCTAACATACCTAGGGTAAAGGCTTGATCCACTCTTTTATATTTCTCAAAAACACTTGGTGAAAACTCACCACTTCTTGTACGGGGCACGCGTAGTTTCATCTTTCCAATACTCATCATATAGTCGCGATCGTAGTAGCCATTACGATAATCTTGGCGGATTTCGGATCGCTCATATGCACCTGCTTGTAAGTACTCATCACGCTCCTTTTCCATATACTCATTCAGTATCAGCACAATAGTGGACTTTACTACCGCATCAATGTTGGAATTCATCACAGAATCTTTTAATTTCTCCATATTTAGGCTAAACTGTAATTGGGTCATGATCAATTCTCTCCTTTACAATATTTTTGTGG
>NZ_WIXM01000007.1 GCF_010993965.1 Gracilibacillus sp. YIM 98692
TTCACCATCCTGACAGCGTAGGAAATATACGTAGACTCCTGCGGGAAAAGCAACGGCTGAAGATCCCACAGGAAGTGTATTTTGCTCCGAGGAAGCTGAAGCGTTGCCCGCGGAAAGCGAAGTATATTTCCGAAGCGTCATTTAAACTCTCACCCTACAGTATTGCGCAGTTTTGTTCAACTGTGTAATAAAACAACAAACTATGCAAAAAAAGAGGCTGACATAAAAAAAGACTGCCTATTAGCTTAATCAAGCTATAGACAGTCTTTTTTATTAATATCGTCTTCTTTTTTGTCTCTTTTGAAGAGCACGTGGTTTACCAAGTACTTCTGACATGATAATACCTTGTGCAACTCCTTTTTTCGTCAATTGACCTGTAACAGATAAAGAAACTTTTTGGTCTCGTTTCTTTTGATAAGCTGTAGGAGTAGTTTCTTTTAAAATGGCATCATGCTTATTTTTTTGATTATTTTGTATATTCTTCGCTTTTTCAAGCTTCTCCTGCCATTCATTCATTTGCTCATTGGCCTGATCTTGATAACTACTCAACGTATCATGTAAAGAAGTTTCCGTGTTTTGATCTTCTTTTACTTGTTCGGCACTTGCTGGTTCAGCCTTCTTTTGTTTTTGGGAAGGCGGGGCTTTTTCAATTGGTCTATTGGGCTTATTTTCCTCTTCTTGGTTAGATTTATTAGATAAACTAAACAACCAAATAGCAAAAGCTATTACTGGAATAATAAGATTTAATATTTCCCCCATATTCACCTTCCTTTCTCACTACTTTACTGTCCAATTAGTTCGAATCGTTCTCATCATTTTCTGTATCTGTCAACTTACCTATAGAATCACGCATATCGGTATCTGCATCGATATTCTTGTAATTCATATAATCCATAACACCCATATTTCCAGAACGTAAAGCTTCTGCCAACGCTTGTGGTACTTCCGCTTCTGCTTCCACCACTTTTGCACGCATTTCTTGTACTTTTGCAACCATTTCTTGTTCTTGGGCAACTGCCATTGCACGACGTTCTTCTGCTTTCGCCTGGGCAATATTTTTATCTGCTTCAGCTTGATCAGTTTGTAAGATCGCACCAATGTTTTTACCAATATCTACATCAGCAATATCGATTGATAGAATTTCAAATGCGGTTCCTGCGTCCAAACCACGGTTTAACACGTTATGCGATATAGAATCAGGGTTTTCAAGTACTGCGGTATGTGCTTCTGAACTACCAATTGTGCTTACTACCCCTTCTCCTACACGAGCAATAACAGTGTCTTCACCTGCACCACCTACAAGGCGGTCAATATTTGCACGAACTGTAATACGGGCTTTTGCCTTTACTTCAATACCATCCATTGCAATACCGGCAATAAAAGGTGTTTCAATTACTTTTGGATTAACGCTCATCTGAACAGCTTCTAAAACATCACGACCTGCTAAATCAATTGCCGCACATCTTTCAAAGCTTAATTCAATATTAGCTCGTTGTGCTGCAATTAATGCATTTACCACTCGGTCCACGTTACCGCCTGCTAAGTAGTGACTCTCCAATTGATTTGTATTTACATCTAACCCTGCTTTATGCGCTTTAATTAATGGGTTAATAACACGCGATGGGATAACTCGTCTTAAACGCATCCCAATCAACGTAAAGATACTCACCTTTACACCAGCTGCTAAGGCACTAATCCAGAGCATTACTGGAATGAAAGTAAATAAAATAGCTACTGCAATGACAATCAGACCAACAAATATGATTGGTATTAATGTTTCAAATTCCATTTCTTTTCCTCCTAGTTTATTTCATTGTTTTGTCTAACCACTATTCGTGAACCTTCCACTTTTACTATTTGCACAGGTTGGTTCACCTTAATAAAACCTCCCTCACTTACAACATCTAGCCGTTCTTGATCAAATACAGCAGTACCTGATGGCCTCAACGGAGTAATGGCAACTCCTTCTAATCCAACTAGATCTGTTCGTGAAACAGAAGATACATACCCCTGTTCTGTTGTGGTGGCATCTTGAAGTATAATATGCCTAAGCATTCCTTTGTTCAACCCCATAGTTTTAAAGAGTATAACAGAAACTACAATAGCTGCTACTAAGGCAATTCCTATACTAAGTGTCATATGGCCTACATTATCTGTCGACATAAATAATGACCCAACCATAGCACCTACACCTATCAGACCGAGAATGCCGCCAGGAACAAATACTTCAACAATAAGTAATACGATCCCTAGAATAAGCAAAATAACTGCTTCATAACCGGCCAATCCTGCCACAATATGCCCATAAAAAAACAGGACTAAAGAAGCTAGGCCAATGGAACCAGGGATACCGAATCCAGGTGAATATAGTTCAACAACTAGTCCGATACTCGCCAGTGATAATAATATGGGAACAACTACTGGGTTGGTTAAAAAGCGAGCAATTTCTTCTGCTAATGTAGGTGAATTTTCTATAATTTCTGCATTAGCTAAAGATAAATTATTCAGTAAGGAAGTCCGATGATTCACTATTCCAGTTGCATATCCTACTTCAACCGCTGATTGCGGGCCCAATGTGAGATATTCCCCTTTAGGGGCTCCATATTCTGGCAAATCAATCTCTGCATCAGCCATTGCTTCAGCGTATAGTTCATCACGACCTTTTGAACTAGCAGCACTTTTCATAGCTGTAATCCATGCTGACTGTGCCTTTTTATCTGCAGCAGTACCGTCACTATTAATGACCCCGCTCGCCCCCATCGCAGCTGTAGATGTCATATAGATATTATCAGTATTTAATGCTATGTATGAACCAGCGGATAAGGCTTCAATTGTAATAAAGGAAGTAGATTCCATCTCTAGGTCTTGCAGGATCGCACCAATATTTTTAGCAGCATCCACACGACCGCCAGGGGTATTAATTTCGAAAATAACATGATCTGCATTAGCTTCTTCCGCTTCATTCGTAGTACGGCGAATAAAAGCTTCTAACCCTCTTTCCACCTCATTTTCAATAGGAATAAAATATACTTTTTTTCCTTCACCATTTTCATCTGCGTCCGTTACGGGAGAGAATGGATGGCTAACAGGCAAAAGAAATAAAACACCAAAAGCGAGCAACATCCATATTACCTTTTTCATTTGAAGATTACACCCTCCCTTTCACCCAATAATATTCCCATAAAGTCATACGTAATTATTATATAAATGGTTTCAAAGTAACAAGAAATTCTTGCATTAAATTGATTGTCCTAATTCTATCACAATTGAGAGCGTTTTATAAAGTAATAATGTCTACTATAAAGGACAAATAAAAATCCTTAGCATTACGGAGCTAAGGATTTTTATATATAATGAATCTATAGATGTTCGTATAATTATAAATGTTTTTGAACTAACTGATTCACCTTTGAGCCTTCTGCCTTTCCTTTTACTTTAGGCATTAAAGCACTCATCACTTTTCCCATATCTTTTTTTGATTGAGCTTGAACTTCTTTGATCGTTTGAACAACTAATTCCTCTAATTCTTCTTCGGATAGCTGTTCTGGCATATATTCTTTTAGAATACGAATTTCTTCTTCTAGTTTGCCTACAAGATCTTCACGTCCAGCTTCTTTAAATTCTTGGAGGGAATCATTTCTTTGCTTTAGCTCTCTCGCTAAAACGGTGATTTCTTCTTTTTCAGACAATGCATCCTTCTTTAAGTTAATGGCTTCATTTTGAATCGATGCTTTGACCATTCGAATAACACTAAGTTTTACTTTATCTTTATCCTTCATCGCCTGTTTCATATCCTGGTTCAAAAGTTCAACGATTGCCATTTATGCTACACCCTCTTTAAAATTTACGCTTTCTAGCTGCCTCAGATTTTTTCTTGCGGCGCACACTAGGTTTCTCATAAAATTCACGCTTACGATATTCAGATAATGTACCAGATTTTGATACACTACGTTTAAAGCGACGAAGAGCATCTTCAAGTGACTCGTTTTTACGAACGCGAGTTGTGTTAGACATGCAAATTTCCCTCCCTCCGAAGCATTCAAAAAAATTAATCTAACATATGTAAGGGTACATATGTCTCTTGAAATTATAATACAGTAAATAGGATAGGTCAACCATTTTTTCCATAAGTACTAATATTCCGTTTCCGCTTCCACTCCATTTAAAATAGCAACACCTGCACTTGCGCCAATTCTTGTGGCACCAGCATCTATCATTTTTTGCGTTGCTTCAAGGTTACGCACACCACCGGAAGCCTTAACCTCTAATTGATCACCGACCTCTTGGTACATCAATTCTACATCCTTGACAGTTGCTCCGCCTCCAGCAAAACCAGTAGAAGTCTTAACAAAATCTGCACCAGCTTTTTTCGCCAATTGACATGCTTTTCTTTTCTCTTCGTCTGTTAAAAGTGACGTTTCGATAATAACTTTGACGATAGCATCTGGATGTGCAGCATCTACTACCGCTTTAATATCTTCTTCGACAAGTGCAGAGTTATTTGATTTTAACACACCAATTTGAATCACCATGTCTACTTCAGTAGCACCATTCGCTATAGCTTGTTTTGCTTCAAACACCTTTGCCTCAGTCGATGTAGCTCCTAGAGGAAAGCCAATTACAGTACATACTTCCACACCAGTTCCCTTAAGAGCACTTGCACAATGCTTTACCCATACTGGATTAATACATACAGAAGCAAATTGATAATCTTTTGCCTCTTCTATCAATTGATTGATTGTTGCTTCTGTCGTTTCTGGCTTCAGCATCGTATGATCAATCATTTTTGCTATTTCTTTTTTATTCACGACCCCTTCCCCCTTTCCTTCATTTAGAATACCATGTCACCATACAAAAAACCACAGCGTATTAGACTGTGGCTTTCGTTTCGATTAGGAAGAAATGTTTAATACTTCATCATCCATAACTCTAACGAAAGTTCCATCATTATATGGATACCCTGCTTTCGTAATTTTTACTCTTACAATTTCTCCTATCATATCTTTTGTTCCTTCAAATTTGACTTTCAAATAGTTATCTGAATACCCTACCAACATATTAGGTTGTTCTTCATCCACCGTTTCTTCTGGAATAACCTCTACAACCTCATTTTCATATCGTTTCGCGTATTCCAAAGCCTGCTGATTGGACAATTCAATTAACTGCTGAACTCTTGCATGTTTTACTTTATCGTCGACTTGATTATCCATTCTTGCAGCAGGAGTACCTGTACGTTTGGAAAACGGGAAAACGTGCAATTCGGAATAACCAATTTCTTTCACAAAATGCTTCGTTTCTTGAAACTCTTCTTCTGTTTCACCAGGGAAACCAACAATTACATCAGATGTAACAGCTAAGTGCGGTAGAGCTTTTTGAATTCTTTCTACTCTTTTACGGTAAAAGTCTGTCGTATATTTACGTCGCATACGCTCTAATACCGTATCTGATCCAGATTGAAGCGGGATGTGTAAATGTGGTACAACCTTCTTTGATTGATCCAACACTTCAATAACCTCATCGGTAATTTGACTCGCTTCAATGGAAGAAATACGAATACGTTTCAACCCTTCAACTGATTCCAAATCACGTAAAAGTTGAGCGAAATTATAATCCTTCATATCTTCGCCATATCCGGCAGTATGAATTCCAGTTAAGACCACTTCTTTGTATCCTGCATCTACCAATTGACGAGCTTGCTTTAATACATTTTCCGGTTTTCTAGAACGTAATAATCCTCTAGACCATGGAATAATGCAAAATGTACAAAAATTGTTACATCCTTCCTGGATTTTCAATGAGGCTCTTGTTCGATCAGAAAAAGTTGGAACATCCATTTCTTCAAATACTCGATTTTTCATTATATTAGAGACTCCATTAATCGGTATACGGTGCTCTTGATGTTCTTCAATGTATTGTATCATTTTGCCACGATCTTGCGTTCCTACCACTACATCGACACCAGGGATTTCCATAATCTCACCAGGTGATGTCTGTGCATAACACCCCGTCACACAGACTACCGCTTCAGGATTTTTACGAACAGCACGGCGAATAACTTGTCTGCTTTTTTTATCACCAGTATTCGTAACAGTACAAGTATTAATGACATACACATCAGCATGATGGTCAAACTCTACTCGCTCATAACCTTCAATTTTAAACTTTTGCCATATACCCTCTGTTTCATAATGGTTTACTTTACAACCTAATGTATGAAAAGCCACTGTCGGCATTTCATCACCTCATTTCTTCAAAATAATAAGATAAGCTACTCAATGCATAAAGAGGTGCTGTTTCTGTTCTAAGAATTCTTCGGCCTAATCTAATGGTTTGAAAGGAAGCTTGTTTCCATTGATCTACTTCTTCTGTTGAAAACCCACCTTCCGGACCAATACAAATCATAACAGACTGACCTTCTTGAATTTGAGAGAAATAATCATGCAACTTTATGTTTTGGCGATCTCTCACTTCTTCCTCATATGCTATGAACTTCCAATCAAACTTTTCTGATAGCTCTAAAATTTGTTGGAATGTATGCACATACGCTACATGAGGTATTTTATTTCGATGTGATTGTTCGCTTGCTTCCTTTACAATCTTTCCCCATCTACTGTGTTTCTTCTTCACTTTCTTCGCATCCCACTTCACAATCGAACGTTCAGCTTGATATGGTACAAAGCTGCTGGCACCTAGCTCTGTTCCTTTCTGTAAGATAAACTCCCATTTATCGCCTTTTGGTAAACCTTGCACGACACATACATCTATCGGTAATTCTTTACTTTCTTCTAACCATTCTTTGATATCAGCTTCCACGTCATCCGTGCCGACCTTATTTATTCTAGCAATGGCCGCCTTTCCGTTAGGGTGATTACAAATCACTTCATCCCCCTCTACCATGCGCATTACATGAACAATATGATGAAAATCGTCACCGCTAATATATACGATCGATCCGTGCCAATTCTCTTCAGGGAGAAAATAACGTTGCAAAGCCTCACCTGCTTTCTTCTGGCTTTTTCGCAATAATGGATATCCAATCTTCCATTTGATTTATTTCTACTATATCAAAACCTGCGTTTTCTAAACCATCTTTCACTTGCTGTTTTTTTGCTTGAATAATACCTGATGTAATAAAAACTCCACCTGGCTTCATTATCCGAAATGCATCCTGTTCAAAGCGCAAAATAACCTCAGCTAAAATATTAGCGACAATAATATCTGCTTGTTCGTTTACGTTATTAAGCAAATTGTTTTGCCTGACTTGCACTTGGCTACCTACTTTATTTACTTTTACATTCAACTTAGCACTTTGAACAGCGACTTCATCTAAATCACAAGCAAAAACCCTTTTTGCACCTAACAGTACAGATGCAATGCTCAATACTCCGGAGCCACAGCCTACATCCATTACGATATCTCCATCATTAACATACTGTTCTAATCCTTGAATACTTAAAACAGTCGTAGGATGTGTACCCGTTCCAAAAGCCATTCCAGGGTCCAGTTCAATAATAAGTTCATCTGTTGAGACAGGCTGATAATCTTCCCAGGTGGGGGTAATGGTCACTCTCTCTGAAATTTTTGCAGGCTTATAATACTTTTTCCAAGCTGTTGCCCACTCTTCCTCATTTACTTCACTTAAAGTTATTTTATTAGGTCCAATATCAATATCAAATAATAATAAATTATTGATAGCTTGCTTTATTTCAGAGACCGTCTCTCCTAAAAAACTATTAACCGGTAGATATGCTTTAAGTCTAACTCCTTCTTCTGGGTAATCATCTGGGTTAAGTTCATATATTTCACCAAAAGAATCATCCCAATCCGCTTCTAAATCAAGTTTATCTTCTATCACCACACCACTAGCCCCAGCTTCATGAATTATGTTGGAAATAGGCTCTATCGCTTCATTTGTTGTATAAATACATAGCTCTGTCCACTTCAAACAGATCAACTCACTTTACATAGAATTTGAATAATTATTCTCCCTTAAAGGCACGTTTTACACGTTGGAAAAACGAATTTTCATGTTCATCTGTAGGCTGGTTTCCACTGATTTCATTAAATTCTCTTAAAAGCTCTTTTTGGCGGTCGCTTAAGTTTGTAGGTGTAATCACACGGATTTTGATATGTTGATCACCATGTCCATACCCTCTTACATTTGGTGCTCCTTTTCCTTTGAGTCGGAACGTTTTTCCTGTTTGTGTACCCGCTGGTACTTTTAATTTGACTTTTCCGTGTAAGGTTGGAACTTCAATTTCATCGCCTAATGCTGCTTGAGTAAATGTAATTGGCATCTCGCAGAAAATATGATCGCCTTCACGTTGGTAAAATTCATGTGGTCTTACTTGGACAACAACATACAGGTCCCCTGCAGGTCCTCCGTTCGCACCTGGTTCACCTTGACCTGCAATGCGAATTTGCTGACCATCATCAATTCCTGCTGGGATGCTAATATGAATCTGCTTACGTTTATTTACTGTCCCAGCCCCTCCACACGTGTTACATTTATCTGTTATCTCTTTTCCAGATCCTTGACAGTGATGGCATACACGTCTATTGACAACTCTTCCGAACGGTGTGTTTTGTTCTACGTTTAACTGTCCGCTTCCACCACAGTGCGAACATGTTTTTGGTGTAGTTCCTGGCTTGGCTCCTGATCCTTCACACGTTTCACATTGCTCTTCTTTTGGAATATGAATATCAGTTTCTTTACCAAAAATAGCTTCTTCAAATTCTAAAGTCATGGTGTATTGTAAATCATTTCCTTGTCTTGGTGCGTTTGGATCTCTTCTTCGTCCACCGCCAAAGAACATATCAAAAATATCTCCAAAGCCACCAAAATCTTCTGCACCTCCAAAGCCACCAAATCCTTGGCTTTGTGGCCCTTCATGACCAAATTGATCATATTGTGCTCGCTTCTGTTCATCCCCTAACACTTCATAAGCTTCTTTTACTTCTTTGAATTTATCAGCAGCACCCTCTTCTTGACTAACATCTGGGTGGTATTGTCGAGCAAGCTTTCTATATGCTTTCTTTATATCGTTTTTAGATGCATCTTTCGATACACCTAGCACTTCATAATAATCTCTTTTACTCACTGGCTGATCACGCTCCCGGTCGTTTATTGCATAAACTTAATCATAACATTTTTCATAAAACATTAGCAAATATTTATAAAAACCAATATTAAACATGGAAAAAGCCAAAGCCATGTTTACACTGACTTTGACTTTTCCAGAAAATTAACGAATCATCCTTCGTTATTTGCAGCACTTCAATCATTCAAGTGCAAACAAAGTATTGCATTATTGTTTATTTCTTGTCTTCATCGTCTACTTCTTCATAATCTGCATCTACTACATCATCATCTTGCTGTTGACCTTCTGCACCTGCTGCACCGCTTGCTTGAGCTTCTTGTTGTGCTTGCTCATACATTTTTACTGTTAAAGCTTGCACTTGTTCTTCTAGCGCTTCTTTTTTCGCTTTAATTTGCTCTTGGTCATTCTCTTCTAATGCTTTTTGCAGCTCTTCTTTTGCAGATTCTGCTTTTTGTTTTTCTTCGTCTGTTACTTTATCTCCAAGATCCTTAATAGTTTTATCTGTTTGAAATACAAGCTGATCTGCTTCATTACGTAATTCAATTTCTTCGCGACGTTTTTTATCAGCTTCCGCATTTTCTTCTGCATCTTTTACCATTTGTTCAACTTCTTCGTCAGAAAGACCTGAAGAAGACTTGATGGTAATAGATTGTTCTTTATTTGTCCCCATATCTTTAGCTCGAACATTAACAATACCATTTGCATCAATGTCAAAAGATACTTCAATTTGCGGAACTCCACGTGGCGCTGGTGGAATATCCGTTAATTGGAAACGTCCAAGTGTTTTATTATCTTGAGCCATTTCACGTTCACCTTGCAATACGTGAATGTCTACTGCCGTTTGGTTATCTGCGGCTGTTGAGAACACTTGTGAATGGCTAGTTGGGATGGTTGTATTACGTTCAATTAGTTTTGTAGTTACGCCACCCATTGTTTCAATACCTAAAGAAAGTGGTGTTACGTCTAACAAGACAACATCTTTGACATCACCTTGTAACACTCCACCTTGAATAGCTGCACCTAAAGCCACAACTTCATCAGGATTTACTCCTTTAGAAGGCTCTTTCCCAACTTCTTTCTTAATCGACTCTTGAACAGCTGGAATACGTGTAGAACCACCAACTAGCAACACCTTATCTACATCACTAGCTGAAAGGTCTGCATCTTTTAATGCTTGACGAGTAGGTCCCATAGTACGTTCTACTAAACCAGAAGATAGTTCATCAAATTTAGCCCTTGTAATATTCATCTCCAAGTGTAATGGACCAGCATCTCCTGCTGTGATAAACGGTAAAGAAACTTGCGTTTGTGCAACACCAGAAAGATCTTTTTTCGCTTTTTCTGCTGCATCTTTCAGACGTTGTAATGCCATTTTATCTTGAGATAAATCAATACCATTTTCTTTTTTGAATTCTGCTACCATGTGGTCGATTAATACTTGGTCAAAGTCGTCCCCACCTAGTCGATTGTCACCAGCAGTAGAAACTACTTCGAAAGTACCGTCGCCAATATCTAAGATGGATACGTCAAACGTACCTCCACCAAGGTCATAAACAAGAACCGTTTGATCTTCTTCTGCTTTATCAATACCATAAGCAAGTGCTGCTGCTGTAGGTTCATTGATAATACGCTCTACTTCTAAACCAGCGATTTTACCTGCATCTTTAGTTGCTTGACGCTCTGCGTCGTTGAAATAAGCCGGAACGGTAATAACAGCTTTTTCCACTGTATCTCCTAAATAATCTTCTGCATATGATTTAAGGTGTTGAAGAATAATCGCTGAAATTTCTTGAGGCGTATATTCTTTTCCTTCAATCTCAACTTTATAATCTGTACCCATATGACGCTTAATTGATTGAATAGTATTTGGGTTCGTAATTGCTTGACGCTTTGCTACTTCCCCAACTTGACGCTCTCCGTTTTTAAAAGAAACAACAGACGGTGTTGTACGATTTCCTTCTGGATTTGGAATTACCTTTGATTCTCCACCTTCCATAACTGCAATACATGAATTCGTTGTACCTAAGTCAATACCAATGATTTTACCCATTCTAACATCCTCCTTCACAACATATGTAATTACTGATTAACTTTCACCATTGCTGGTCGAATAACTTTATCTTTTAATTGGTAGCCTTTTTGTAAAGTTTCAACAATTTGGTTAGATTCATAACCTTCTTTTTCAACTTGCATAACTGCTTGATGAAGATGTGGATCAAATGTTTGATTTTCTGTTTCAATCTCTTTGACACCTTCATTTTCTAATACAGTTTTTAATTGTCGATAAACCATTTCAAGGCCTTCTACTACACTTTTAGCCGCTTCATCTTCTATCTGTACTTGAAGTGCTCTTTCAAAATTATCTAATACAGGTAGAATTTCAGTTACAATCGACTGAGATTTATATTTTAAATCAGCTTCTTTTTCTTTTTTTGTTCGCTTTCTAAAGTTGTCATATTCAGCTTGAACTCTGAGGAGACGATCTTGAAGTTCATCTTTTTCTGCTTGTAATTGCTTTATCTGTTCTTGATTGACTTCTGATCCTTCATCATTAGAGGACTCCTCTGTTACAAGCTCTTGATCAACATTATCTATTACTTCTTCTTCCACATTGTTGTCTTCTTGATTGACACTATTATTTTCCATGATTGTCACCTCCTAAGTTGAACCATTGTATAGCTAAACATAAAAATTATTAAATAGCAAATAGAAACACATGAGAAAAGAGTACGGGATCAACCATACCCTTTTTGCAAATTTATTAATACCAAGAATGAAAGGTATTTGTCAATCGTTTAGATAAAACATTTAATAAAGAAATGACTCTTGAATACTCCATTCTGGTTGGACCTAATAGTGCAATGGTACCCATTTGCTTTTCTCCCAGGGAATAAGTAGCCGTGATCAAACTGCAATCTTGCATTTCATCTAATTGGTTTTCTTGACCAATGGATACTTTAATTCCTTCCCCAGATGTTCGTAAAATATTCGCCATTTCCTCTTCTTGTTCCATAACCGAATACAAGGCTTGGATTTTATGAACATCATTAAACTCAGGTTGCAATAATATATTTGTTTTTCCATCCATATATAGTTTTACAGGCTGCTCTTCAAGTAACGCTGCTTTTAAATAGTTATAAGTGGCTTCAAAATCACTGCTGTGTTTTAATAATAGCTCTGCCACTTCACCATAAAGCTTTTCTTGTAATTGTATAATAGGAACACCAGTCAATCGTTCATTTAAAATATTGACCAACTTCTCCAAATCACTTGCATTCATGGAAGCAGGTACATTAAAGTACCGATTTTCCACATGTCCAGTACTTGTCACTAATATAGCAACAGCAGCTTGATCAGATAAACTGATAATTTGAATTTGCTTTAATGTTGTTTCAAAAACCCGTGGCCCCAAAATAATCGAAGTGTAGTTTGTTAAATCAGACAATACCCTCGCTGACTTTTGCACCACCTTTTCAAACTCAATCATCTCTCGCTGAAACGTATCTGCTATGACCGTCATCTCTTGACGGGATAAACGGGATGGAGACAAGAGATGGTCTACATAAAAGCGATATCCCTTTTCAGACGGGATACGACCTGAAGATGTATGAGTTTTTTCAATAAATCCGAGGTCTTCTAAATCGGCCATTTCATTCCGAATGGTAGCAGGACTAAAAGAAATATCCTCTTTTTTCGCTATCGCCCTTGACCCAATCGGCTGTGCCGTATGGATGAACTCATCAATAATAACCTGTAAAACCTGTAATTGCCTCTCTGTAAGCATGATGATCACCTCTGTTAGCACTCTTTTTACATGAGTGCTAAATCTATTTATAAATTATCAAATCCACTTTAACTTGTCAATTATGAAGCTCCGGTATATCACACTCTAATAAGAATTCTTGAAATACCTCATTACCAAACGGTTTTCCTTTTTCTGTTAAGCGTATATGACCATTTCTCTCTTCTAGCCATCCTAGATGAGTTAATTTGTCCAATTCTTTTTGATAAATAGATGACAAGCTTCTTTGATATTTTTGCTCAAACCTATCTAATGATACTCCTTGATTTTTTCGCAAACCAAGAAATACTTCTTCTTCAATTCGTTCTTTTAAACCAATTTTCTCAATGTGTAAAATCGGTTTTCCAGATTTATTTGCCTCTTCTACATAAGCAGGGAATGGTCGAATATTTATTATTCTTTCCCCAGGCAGATAACCGTGAGAACCTGCTCCGAAACCATAATAATAATCATTATTCCAATATGTTAAGTTATGCATACTTTCGAACCCTGGCTTAGCAAAATTACTTATTTCATACTGAAAAATTCCTTTTGCATTCATCTCTTCTCTTAAATGTTCATACATATCTGCTTCTATTTCTTCTGGAGGCTTTGTTAATGTTCCTTTTTTATACCGTTGATAGAAAATGGTTTTGGGTTCTATTTGCAAGGAATAGGCTGAATAATGTGGCAAGTTAAATTGTAAAGCCTCTTTCAACGTATCAGAAAACTGTGAAAAAGTTTGATTTGGCAAACTATACATTAAATCAATACTAATATTGGTTAAACCGATCTTGACGAGATCATTGACATTTTCATATACATCTTTTGCTCGGTGTAACCTTCCTAGTTGTTCAAGCATCCTATCATTAAAGTCTTGAACCCCCATCGAAATTCGGTTTACCCCGCTTGATTTTAATATATACATTTTTTCTTTATTTAAATCACCAGGATTCGCCTCAAAAGTGTACTCCTCCACACCAGAAACTTCAAAATAATGTTGAATCATATTAACCAATATTTGCAGCTGCTTTTCATTTAATGCTGTTGGAGTACCACCTCCAACAAATATGGTCTTCACTTTTTTTCGAGGTTCTTTTATCTCGGTTTTTATCTCATTTTCTAATGCAATCAAATACTCATCTGCCATTTTTTCATCATAAAAAAACTTTGTAAAATCACAATAATGGCATATCTTCTCACAAAAAGGAATGTGTATATAGACAGATGAAACCATTTTTGGTCCTCCTTATTGTACGGCAAAACCCTTGCCATGCGACAAGGGTTGATCCTTTCATTATTCGTCGTTCATTTTTAATACCGACATAAATGCTTCTTGCGGAACTTCCACAGAACCTACCATCTTCATACGTTTTTTACCTTCTTTTTGTTTTTCTAGCAATTTACGTTTTCTGGAAATATCCCCGCCATAACATTTACTTAATACGTTCTTACGCATTGCTTTAATAGTAGTTCGTGCAATAATTTTGTTGCCAATTGCCGCTTGAACAGGCACTTCAAATTGCTGCCTTGGTATTAAATCTTTTAATTTATCTGCAATTTGTTTGCCACGCTCGAATGCAAAGTCACGATGCACAATAAATGACAATGCATCAATTGAATCTCCATTTAGTAAAATATCCATTTTCACTAAATTAGATGCTTTATAACCCATCATTTCATAATCAAACGAGGCATAGCCTTTAGTTTGAGATTTCAACTGATCAAAAAAGTCATACACAATTTCTGACAGCGGAATTTCATACACAATGTTGACACGATTATCGTCCAAATACTCCATGTCTTGGAAATCTCCACGTTTCTTTTGGCAAATTTCCATTACCGGCCCTACAAAGTCATTTGGCACCATAACCGTTGCACTGACATATGGTTCTTGCACTTCTTCGATGGATTGATTGTCCGGCATGAAAGATGGATTATCAATATTTACCTCTTCTCCATCTGTTTTCAGTACTTTATAAATAACACTTGGAGCGGTTGTAATGAGATCAATGCCAAACTCTCGTTCAATACGTTCCTGAATGATTTCCATATGAAGTAATCCAAGAAAACCACAACGGAAGCCAAAGCCAAGTGCTTGCGATGTTTCTGCTTCATATTGTAGTGAAGAGTCATTTAACTCTAATCGCTCCAATGCTTCTCTTAAATCATTATAATTATTTGAATCTACCGGATAAAGTCCACAGAACACCATAGGATTTAATCGTTTATAGCCAGGTAGTGGTTCTTCAGCAGGGCGGTTTGCAAGTGTAATTGTATCCCCTACTCGCGTATCACCAACATTTTTTATAGAAGCAGTTAGATATCCTACATCTCCTACTGTTAATTCATCTTGCTGAATAGGCTTCGGATTAAAAACCCCTACTTCGTTCACTTCAAATTCTTTACCTGTAGCCATCATTTTGATTTTATCGCCTACTTTTACCGAGCCTTCCTTAATACAAATATAGGCAACAACCCCTCTATAAGGGTCATATAAGGAATCAAATATCAATGCTTTTAACGGTTCTTCAGCATTTCCTTGCGGAGCCGGTATCTTTTCCACAATTTGTTCTAATATTTCTTCTATTCCGATACCAGATTTAGCACTTGCCAGAATCGCTTCATCGCCATCAATACCGATCACATCTTCAATTTCCTGCTTTACTCTTTCAGGGTCAGCACTTGGTAAATCAACTTTGTTAATAACTGGAATAATTTCTAAATCATTGTCTAACGCCAAGTACACATTGGCTAAAGTTTGCGCTTCAATCCCTTGTGCTGCATCCACTACTAAAATGGCGCCTTCACATGCTGCCAAGCTTCTTGACACTTCATATGTAAAGTCGACATGACCTGGAGTATCAATCAGATGAAATAAATACTCATCGCCATCCTCTTGTTGGTACTTTAGCTGAACCGCATTTAACTTTATGGTAATACCACGTTCACGTTCTAGATCCATAGCATCTAAAAATTGTTCCTTCATTTCACGACTCGTGAGCGCCTTCGTTTTTTCTAATATACGATCAGCTAAAGTTGATTTTCCATGATCAATATGTGCAATAATTGAAAAATTACGTACATTTCCTTGATTTCTTGCGTTCGTCACTATTATTCAACTCCTATTTCGAGCACAATACTAGGATTGATTATAGCAGTGAATAGATGGATGTTCAACAGAAACTATGAGTATCAGGAGATTAAATCATTTCATTAATAACGAAATAAAAGGTTTGCAGGACACTATCGCATAATTTTTGAACAATGTGCTGACCTGTATTGGCTATTTGATACAATACTGTAGGTTCTAAAGATTGTTGATGTGATACAGATTGATTGATTTCTTCCATGATTTGCCCACGATCCATTAACCTATCTTGTCCCGTTTCACTGACTTGCTTTATCTCTTCTTTCTGTTCCGTTAAAGAACTAACTTCCAAGCTAGTACTGCTTCGATCTGATCCAATGTATAATCCGAGTGAGAAGATTAATGACAATATTAATAAATAAAAGAGAAATTTCATTACTTTTCACACCTTTTCAATTATTCTGCATCTACTTTTTCAGCATCCCAATATAGTTCACTAAAAATTTCAGCAAAAGCCTCTGAGGTGTTAAAAAGTTCTTCCATCGTATTATCTACACCGCCAAACTCAACAGTTAAAGCATTGTCTGAAACGTCCTGATTATAAATACCATTTCTACCTGGTCCATCATACATTTCGACCCCTCTGCTAAGACCAGGGTATTTTTCTTCTATCTTTTCATGAAGCTTTGCTGCTAATTGGTAATTCTTTTCATAGTTTGGATTATTTCCACCAATAACAAACATTAATTTAGCATAACTTTTACCATTTATTTCCTTCGTTGTAATATCTTTACGCATACTGTCACGATGCAAATCAAACACATAGTTTATATCTTGATTATCTGCCATCGCTGCTTCGACTACATCTTTTGATGCTCTATAAGAATGACTAGAATAATCCCAGTCATTTTCTACTAATATGGAACCAATGTCTGTATTATCCACTTGAGATCCAATCCCATTTCGCTCTAAGTCTTGTGCTAAACGCTCACTTACTTTAGTAATGTTTACTTCTTGGTGAAAGGCATCATTGGGGTTATCTGTCTTTGGAAGGTACGGCAAAAACGATTCACGGTTGTGTGTATTATAAATAAATACAACTTTTTTATCTCCAGTAGATTCTTCAATTTCCGGCTCTAATGTAGGATCTTTTTCTTCCGGTATAGTTGCTTCTCTTTCTTCCAACACTGTGTCTAATGGAGGAGTAGACTCCACTGTTAAATTCGTGTAGTCTGTACCTTCGCCTGCAATTAATATTTGACGATCATACATTTCAAACCCAGGCAGCTCTCTGCCTAACAAACTTCTTACATCATGCACCCTAATATTGGTCCCTAATTCAAACGCCACTTTCCAAACGTCTATCGGAGGTTTATCTTCGGGCAATGCTTCTTTGAACACTCTATTTTCTAACATAAATAAAGATAAATAATGTACTTCATCTACGTTGGTCGTCCATTTTTTAACAGTATTAGAGGACACGCGATAATCAGGATTTAAACTTGTAATCACACCTACTAAAATAAATATGGCAAAAAATGAGGTTATAAATATAGATATTGTAGCGAACAGCTTGTTTTTAGATAGTAAAATAATACGTTTTCTTCGATTTCTATTTCGTTTCATGACGGTCCCCTTTCTATCTCCTCTATCACCTGTACTAGAATGTATGTAGATTCAATAGAAAGTAGAACCGTCCTTTTCATATTTTTATTTCTAATAACTATCTTGTATATTTCGCAAAATTTTCAACATCAATCTTTTTATGCAATGCTGCATTAATGGCCTCTGCTACCAAATGTGCCATATCTTTTATATACCCATCTACTTCCTTAGGGGTTACCATTAAGTTATGTCCTAATGGTGTTAAAACTTCTCTCATCAGCGCCCTCTTTTCTTGATCATCTAATGATCCAATCATTCCAAAGATCTTCTCTCGTTTCTCTATCGACGGCATATCATCTTCCGATAATGAACGATCACCAAAACTCATTCCTGCGGGTGTTAGAGATTTAGATGGCTTATCTTTTTCCTTCCATTCTTTCCCGATATGTTTAAAAACATAGTCAATGGCATCACTAGTAATCGTCACAGCATCTACCACTGTTGGTACTCCAATTGCAAATACAGGAACACCTAATGTTTCTAAGCTTAATTCTTTACGTTTATTTCCTACACCTGAGCCTGGATGTATACCAGAATCAGATAATTGTATGGTTGCATTGACACGCTCAATCGAACGAGATGCTAATGCATCAATAGCTATCACAAAATCAGGTTTAAGCTTTTCCACTACTCCCTTAATAATATCGCTGGTTTCGATACCTGTAACACCCATTACTCCTGGATTAATAGTCGCAACCCTACGATAACCGTCTTGTACATATTGTGGTTCATGCTCAAATAAATGATTGGTCACCAATACCTTTTCAATCGCTATTGGACCTAATGCATCAGGAGTTACATTTCGGTTTCCCAATCCTACCACTAAACCAGATGCTTCTTTCGTTACATTATTTTTATGAAATAATTCGAGTAATTGACCAGCAACCACCTGAGCCGTCTCTTCCTGTAGTGCTGTATCTTGTTTCTTAATAGCTTCCGAATATACGGTTTGATAAGAACCAGGACTTTTCCCAATTTGTTCTGCACCATCTTCATCTACATTAACGTGAGTTATTTTAATATTTCCGCGCTGTTCCTCCCGAATATCGACCCCTTTTATCTTTTGTTCCTGTTTTTCATCTTTTTCTACATACATATCCTTCGCTTCCACGGCCAGATCTGTACGAACGTCCATATCTTTTTGTTGCAACTCACTTCACTCCTCTATTTTTTTCCTAGCTTTTCCGTCTTCTTCAAATTGATACACAGGTTAAAACAACAATTTATATTGAAATGTCTTTAAAGCTTTGGTAAAATGTCATTTGACCTAATGTTGATATGGTACGAAGTATGATGGAGGTGAATAGAATGGCTAACATTAAATCAGCGATTAAACGTGTACGCTTAAATGCAGATGCACGTGAGCATAACCAATCCATTAAAACGGATATGCGTTCACATATTAAAAAAGTTGAATCATTAGTAGCGAATAAAGATGCGGATAACGCAAAACAAGCATTAAACACTGCAGTACAGAAGATTGATAAAGCAGTACAAAAAGGTTTAGTACATCAAAACAAAGGTAACCGTCAAAAATCTCGCTTATCTAAACTTGTTAATGAACTTAGTGCTTAATTAGTGCTTAACATGAAAAAAACCACAACCCTTTTTAAAGGTGTTGTGGTTTTTTTCAATGATTTACTTTCGTTTTTCTTTTTGTGACTAGTTGATACAACAATAATTCAAAAGCTAGAGACTTATCGGTTTGTCCTGTCTTCATTTTCATATCTGCTTCTGCAAGTAAAGCAATGGCATCTTTTAATTCTTTTAATGAAAATTTCTCCTGCCTTGAAACAGAAAGTTTCGCCACATAAGGGTGGATTTTCAACTGTTGAGCCATCTGTTTTTGGTTATATCCTTTTTGCTTCAACAGTTTCACCTGTAATAAAGTTCGAAACTGAGAAGCGATTAAGGCTAATAATGCAATCGGCTCTTCATTCATTTTTTCTAAATCCTTTAAAATATCAATTGCTTTAGCTAAGTCGTTGGCCATAATCGCATCCATTAGTTTAAAGGCTGAACTATTTTCTTGATGAGAGACAAGTAACTCTGCATCGTGTAACCTTACTTGGTTCCCTTCCCCAACATATAAAGAAAGTTTGTCTAATTCCGAATTCAGCACCATTAAATCTGTACCTAATTCATAAATGATATATCGTACTGCTTCTTTCTCGATGGAAACACCTTTTTCATTAGTCATTCGTTCTATCACATTATCCATATCCCACTCTTTTAATGGCTGACAAGAAACAGTAGTCGCTTTTTTCTTCAACCTCTTAACCAGTTTTTTTCTTTCATCTAATTTTTCATATGGTGCTAATAACACAAAAATCGTATAAGGAGCGGGATTTTCTAAATATTCTACTAACATTTCAGGTTGATGATCTACTTCTACATTGGTATTTTTTGCTTTCAAAAATGTGGGATTAGTTGCAAAAATAAGCTTACGATCCCCCAGAAACGGAAAAGTTTCTGCATCTGCTACCACTTCTTGTATAGATGTTTCTTCTAAATCATAAATAGACACATTTGTTTCTCGTTCCTCTTCTTCCATACTATGTGTAAATAAAGCTTGTTTTAAAGCTTCTATCATGTACGCTTCCGTTCCATAAAAATAATAAGTATAAGAGAGTTGTCCTTTTTTGATTGATTCTATACATTCTAAATAATTCATACACTCATCTCCATTATGTATACAATGTTTCTTCATTTCATCAAAGGAATAGCTTGAAAAAAATGAGGATATGTTTTATTGTATAATAAGATTTATTTTATGAAAAGAAACCCATTTGCTTTAAGAGTTTATTTCCTTGTACAATTTACATAACAAACTTGCATAACGTGAGCATATGTTCGAAAGCAAAGAAGGGAGCGTATGACACTACACTCCCTTCTCCAATCTATATCAACGCAGCATATTTAGCCCCGGGTAACTATATATGCTACGATATTTTCCTTTACATATAGATTGACCGTTTTGCACAAATATATAGGTGTAAACTCTTGCTAAGTAAGGGAATCATACGATGATGAAATGACATAATTTGCTTGTTAAGGGGGTTTTTAAGAATGAATGAATTTGAAAAGGATGTTCAATCAAAGCGCCACGATTTATTTGATGCTGGGTTCGGCTTTGTATTCTCATTTTTATTTTTTATGATTATCTTTTTTATTGGAATATTTTTTGATGCAATAGGATCTTAAACGAGGCTGACTTTAGTCTCGTTTTTTTATTTTTTGTACTAATCTTGGTGCGTTAAATAATATTTAGTTTACTTTATCATATGGTAAGAATGTTGAAATGGTTCCACTTCGTTTGGTGAATTTATAAGTTATGGCACCGTGTTGATCTGTTCGAAATATATATACATTTCTATCCTCTAGACGGCTAATCACTTCATGGTGCGGGTGCCCATAGCGATTATCCTTCCCCACTGATATAAAAGCAAATTGTGGATTAATCTTATCTAAAAAAATGTCTGAAGTGGAGGTGTTACTACCATGATGAGCTACTTTTAAAATATCGACCTTACTGTCTGAAAACAGATACTCTAAACCTTCTTCATTCTCTGCCCCAAGATCACCTGTAAATAGAAAACTAAGCCCGCCAAATTCACTATGTAATACTAATGAATTTTCATTTGCATTTTCTTCTTTCTTGTCAGGATGTAAAATTAAAAATGGGTGACCTCCTAGCTCCATATATTCTTTTGCTTGAACTTTTTGATGAATTAAATGCGGAGATATTTCTTTATATCTATTCACAAGCTCCTTATTAAAATAAGGACTAGTAATCAAATAATTTACAGGAATATGTGTTAATAAATATGGTACACTGCCAACATGATCATGATCTGCATGTGTAAGAACCAGAGCATCCAGCTGATCAATACCTCTATATTTTAGATACGGCTCTATAATTTGTTTAAAGTTTCTGTCACTGCTTTCTGAGTAATCATTTGTCATAGTACCTCCGGCATCAATCATATAAACACCTTTTCTATATGGAAGTTCTATAATGATGGCATCTCCTTGTCCAATATCAAGCATGGTGATGCTGCCGTAAGGATTTATGTATGGAGATAGCTTCATGCAAATAAGAAAACAGACTAAGATGCCCCCTATAATAAATGCTTTACGCTTATCATTCTTTTCGAAAAAAATCATAAACAAAATACATAAAAAGTAATATAACAAAAGGGATACAAAAGAAATATAACCAATCACCCACGAATCTCCAAAGAACTGATCTATATAAATTAATACATTTAACATTTCGGTATGCACAAAAACAAATAATCGATCTAACAATGGGACTAGAAAAGGTAAGGCTAGTACAAACAATAGAAATAGAAAAAATGGAAGCACAAAAAAAGTGAAATAAGGAATGACTAAAACATTAACTAAAATGGATAAAGGCTGAAACTCATAAAATTGTTGTAGCTGAATAGGCAATATCACCAAGAGGCTTATCAAGCTAATATCTAACATTCCCCAAAATGTATGTTCTTTTGCTATGAGAATCTTTTTGGATAGCACTATAGCGTATGTAACAATGAAACTAAACTGAAACGCTAAGGAATATACTATATACGGATCCATACAAACTAAAAGAAGAAACACGATACTTAATGTTTGAATGAAAGGAATTTGGATACGAAACCTCTGTAAAAGTAGAATAATGAAAGCAAGAATACTCGCTCGCCAAACAGATGGAGCAGATCCAGCAAGAAGGGGATATATAGGCAGAAAAAAACATAACCACACAGTCACTTTATCTATGGTAAGACGGAAAATATATACAAACATCAGATAAAAATAAGTGATGATTAATCCAACATGTAATCCGGAAATAGCAAGTAAGTGAGACAAATTCCATTTCTGGAATAATCTGACCGTATCATCTGACAAAGCCTCTCTATCTCCAAGCATTAAAGCATTAAACCAAGCAAAGGTTAATGGATCTACCTTTTCTTTTACTTGAGATTTTAAACTATTTCGCAAATCATATATAAACTGTTCCATAGAAGAACCTTGACAATATTGTTCTTTGTCTTGCGATAACTCAAACTGCTTACTGATTCCTTGATCGGCTAAGTATTGTTGGAAATTAAATTGACCAGGGTTACGTTGAGAGGATATTGGTTGAAAGGCACCTGAGAGGCGACAAGTACTTCCAGTTTTAAATGATTGCCTCCATTCTTCCATATCTTTTTTATCATCATAGAAAGAAATAATAGACAATTTTTGTTTCGTTGATGTCTCTAAAAAATGAAAAGTAATCAAATTGGATTCATATGTAACTTCTGAAGCAATCTTTCCATGTAAGACTGTCTTTTCGGTTAGGTCGGAAGATTCATTGAATCGATTTATATTGGAAAAGGCGTTTGAACTAATAACAAAGCAAACCATGATACTGCATATAAAAAAAGCCGAAACATTCCACCTCCAGCGACCATAAACTAGAAGGAATAAAAGAAGGAGGAATGCCAACACATGATATGCAGATGGTATCATAATAACAATGACAAGAACAATCACATACCAATGTAAGAATATACCCACACTGTTAACCCTCCTTTTGACGATTAATTTTGTTTTAGCTGAATAAAATCTCTTTCTAATGCCACTTTTTCAACATGAACTCCTGATTCTTTAAATAAATCTACTGCGTAAGGATGATTTTTATAATCAGTTGCATAATAAACTGTTTTAATTCCACTTTGGATAATGGCTTTACAACAATTTAAACAAGGAAAATGAGTGACATAAATTTCTGCCCCTTCCGTCGATGCACCAAATTTCGCACACTGAAGGATAGCATTCATCTCCGCATGAATTGTTCGTACACAGTGTCCATCAATGACATAGCAACCATCATCTATACAATGCACACCTCCTGAAACACTGCCATTATATCCGCCAGCTATAATTCGTTTATCTCGAACAATGGTAGCTCCAACCATCAATCGCTGACATGTACTTCTCAATGCTAGCAAATGACTCTGAGCCATAAAGTATTGATGCCAAGAAATTCTTTCCACACTTATCATCCTTCTCTTTATCATCTTTTTTACACTATTTAGAGTTTACTAATACCCTTAAAAAGCGTCAATATACATTATGGAATTTGTACATGTTCTTCTAACATTTCCGCTGTTTTTTCGCCAATCCCTGACACATTTTGCAAATCGCTCATCGATTGAAATTTTCCATGTGTGTCCCGATACTCCACAATAGCGTTCCCTTTAACATTTCCTATTCCTGGGATTTCAGTTATTTCCTCCAATGTTGCATTATTTATTCGCACTTTCCCATCATGAGTACTCATGATTGATTCCACTTCATTTCCTTCTGCTGAAGGGATCATAATGACCATTTCATCAAAAACTCGCTCAGCTAAGTTGATGCTTGATACATCTGCCTTCTCTGTAAAGCCTCCCGCTTTTTCAACCACATCCTTCACTCGATAATCCTGTTGCACCTCAAACACTCCCGGTTGCCTTACTTCACCTTTAATATCAACCATTAATACTACATCTTGTTGTTTCTCCGTAGAATCATCAGTTTCCTCCTCCATCTCATCTATTACAAATGAATTATTTTGTTTCGATGGTTCACTAGATGTGTCTATCCAAAACCAAATGAAAATGACGGCAACAATAAAAATAAAATACCAATACTTTTTAAACCAATACATGTATATCAATCCTTTATCATAGAATAAAAAGGTTAAACATAAAATACCAATAAAGATGACTTCTAGGAGGGGAATTGAATGAAATGGGGAATTATTGGTACGGGAAACATGGGGCAAGTGCTAACACACGCTTTTCTCCAGTCGCAATTGCTGAATCAACATGATTTATATTTAACAACACGAACGATGGAAAAAGCTTATACTTTAAAAGAAGAGTTCCCAAATGTGCAAATTACGGATAATGTATTTGACCTTATTGAAGAAGTGGATACTATTTTCCTTTGTGTTAAGCCTCTTGAAATGGTGAAACTTTTACAAGAAATAAAGCATGTTATAAGTAAAGACCAACTACTTGTTTCCATAACAAGCGGCATATCCGTTAATCAAATAGAATCCATTGTAAATTGTCAAGTGGCAAGGATGGTGCCGAGCATAACCAACAGAGCTTTATCTGGCGTTTCCTTGATTACTTTTGGAGAAAGAGTAGATCCTCAAAGAAGAGAATTATTTTACAAAAGATGTAAAAGGTTTTCAGAGCCAATTGAAATTGAAGAAAAACAAATTAGAATTGCTTCCGATATGGTATCTTGTGGACCAGCTTTCTTTGCCTTTTTGGCCAAGAAATATATACAAGAAGCAGATAGTCAAACAGCTATAACAACAGATGAGGCAAGTACGTTAATGGAGAAAATGTTTGTTGGTTTTGGTAAGTTGTTAGCAGAAAAACATTATTCGTTAAATGAATTAATTGAAAAAGTATGTGTAAAAGGCGGTATCACAGGAGTGGGAATCGAAGCTTTAGAAGGTCGTTCAGATGAACTATTCAAGCAATTAATTCATAGTACACACCATAAATTCAGTGAGGACAAAAAAGAAATTTACAAAGAAGTTAAAGTTCAATAAGGATAACCCTATTATATACTAGATTGGAAAATATGGAAAGTTTTTTCACCCTAACTTGGCTTCTATAGCCAAGTTTTTTTGTGCCCTTTTCCATCCTTTGTGTTACCTGCAAAGTTTAACAAAACTGCGCAATAGTGAAAAGTTGTCTCGGTGTAGTCTCCGTATTCTGCCTACGCTAATAGTAATTACCTGATGATGAAAAAGAGGAAGCTCATGAAATCAACATTTCGAGAATTCCTCCTTCCATCAATAGAAAAGCTTACGAAGCTGCGGAAAAATACAAGACTCCAGTAGGAAAGGAACAGTCTGAAGACCCCTCAGGCGAACGGTTTTGGTGAGTGAGGAGGCTGAAGCGTTCCCCACGGCAAAGAAGACACTGCGAAAGCGACCAAAAGGGAGCTTGAGTAGATGTCGCACTTGTGCCCTTGGGTGAAAGCGAGTGTTTTTCCGCAGCGTCGATTAAGCACTCATTGTGAACAGAGTGAGAGGAAAACTTTTTAAGTTTATTGCGTATTATATGGAAATTGTGGCTTGTTTTAAATAGCCACAATTTCTTTAAAAAGGCCTTTTGTTTAATTAAAAGGCAGTTATTACCCGGGAAACCGCAAAAAACGACGATCCTTCTCACCTATTGACAGATTACCGATCCATTTCTTTTTTTGAATGTATATTACCTGCCTTTTAAAAAAACTCCGTCATATTTCCTTACGAAAGCTAAGACAAAATCTTGGAAATCATGCTAATCTGCAAATAAGAAACTATGAAAGGATCACGCAAATACCAGCTGCAACTGTTCATATATATATGATTTACGGATTAGTGGAGGTTTTATCAGATGAGAAAGAAAAGATTGATTTTAATTGGAAATGGGATGGCTGGTTTAAGGACAATAGAACATATTTTGGAAGAAAACAGCTCCCTTTATGAGATTACTATTTTTGGAAGTGAACCTTATACGAACTACAGCAGAATTATGCTTTCGTCCGTACTACAAGGTGATACGACTTTAGATGACATCACGATTCATAATTGGGATTGGTATGAAAGAAATCAAATTAAACTATATACAAATGAAACGGTAACGGACATTCATAAAGAAGAGAAAACTATTCAAACGGATAAAGGCAGAGAAATGCATTATGACCGCTTAATTATTGCTACAGGATCTAACCCTTTTATACTGCCTATTCCAGGAAATGATAAAGAAGGTGTCATGGCCTTTCGAACCATTGAAGATTGTAAAAAGATGATGAAAGCTTCGCGAGTTTATAAAAAAGCAGCCGTAATTGGTGGTGGGCTTTTAGGGCTGGAAGCAGCGCGCGGGTTACTTCATCTCGGTATGGAGGTTGATGTGATTCATCTATCTGACTGCCTCATGAACAATCAACTTGATCAAAAAGCAGCCAAAATGCTTCAAAGAGAATTAGAGCAGCAAGGCATGCGTTTTATTTTAGAAAAAGAAACAGCAGAAATATTTGGTGATGATAGAGCACAGGGCATTAGGTTCAAAGATGGATCTAGTATTGACTCTGATTTAGTTGTTATGGCGGTTGGGGTAAAACCCAACATATCCCTCGCTGATAAAGCAGGCTTAACAATCAATAAAGGGATTATCGTAAATGACAATTTACAGACAGAGGATCCATCAATCTATGCGGTGGGAGAATGTGCAGAACATAACGGGATGGTATACGGCCTTGTGAAACCTCTTTACGAACAAGGAGCAATTCTTGCTCAACATATTTGTCAAAAGGATACAGCAGGATATCAAGGATCTACTATTTCCACACAATTGAAAATATCAGGAGTTGATGTATTTTCGGTTGGAGAATTTCATGAGACACCTGAAAGAAAAGCGATCTACTTCCATGATGAAATTACAGACACATACAAAAAAATTATTTTTGAAGAAGATAAAGCTGTTGGGGCAGTATTATTTGGAGATACATCAGCAAGCCCTAAGCTGTTAGATACTATCGTGAAACAAAAATATATACCAGATCATCAAAAGCAAGACTTGCTTCAACCTGTTGATCCAAGTAACTCTTATGGTGCAACACTTGATAAGAAAGAATTTGTATGTACTTGCAATAGTGTTTCTAAAGGCGAAATTATCGATAATGTACTAAAGAATGAATTAAAGACAGTGAACGAGGTAAAAAAATGTACCCAGGCATCTAGTTCATGTGGAGGTTGTAAACCAGTTGTCCATGAACTTTTAACTTATATTTACAGTGATCATTTTGATGAAAAAATGGAAGATAATCGTTTTTGCTCTTGTACTGATTTGACAGAGGATGAAATTGTTACGGAAATACAGACACGTGGATTATCCGATATAGCCTCCATCATGCGAGAACTGAATTGGAAAAACACGGAGGGTTGCTCTACTTGCAAACCTGCTTTGGAGTATTATTTAGAAATGATTTACCCAGAGTATGAACAAAATCAAGATACTGTTTATATCAATGAAAAAATGAATGCATTAATAAAACAAGATAATACGTATTCCATTATTCCACAACTATATAGCGGTTTAGTTGACTTGGAACAGTTAGAGAAAATTTATCAAGTAGTTGAGAAATATCAGTTATCACCTATCGCTCTTACAAGTGGTCAAAGAATGGTCCTAAATGGTATTAAAAAAGAAGATTTAACAGCTGTTTGGGCCGACTTAAACATGCCATTACATTCCGTTACAGCGAATGCGATACAAAGTGTAAAAACTAGTAATTCGGACCATCTATGCCACTGCGACAAGCAACCTGCAATACAAATTTCTGCCCAAATAGAAAAACAAATTGAATTTATTAAAACACCTTATCGAATTCGTATTGGAGTTTCAGCATGTAATCATAACAGTGCTGGCGCTACTTCAAAAGATATCGGTGTGATTCATATGAATAATGATACTTGGGAGATTTATGTTGGCGGAAGCAGTGGTCGTCATGTACGATCTGGTGAATTATTATATGTTGCACAATCCGAAAAAGAAACGATTGAAATCATCCTGGCATTCATTCAATACTATCGACAATCTGCTAACTTCGCCGAAAGAACATGGCAATGGATTGATCGAGCTAGTATCGTTCATATACGTGAAGTACTATTTGATAAAGACTTATTAAATCTACTAACAGATAAACTAAAAAAAGACCAAATGCAGCGAAAACAAATTTTACTAAAAAATTGAACAGCCTTGAAAGGATGAAAGATAGATGACAGAGCTTATGTTGAAATATTTTCGAGATAAACAACAAAAAGTTCAAACGGAAAAGGTATATAATACGCAATGCCCCTATTGCAGTATGCAATGCAAAATGCAATTAATCGAACAAAAGGTTGTATCTCGAAAAAAATATAAAACAATCGGTCAGGATAATGTAACATCAGAAGGAAGATTATGTGTAAAGGGGATGAACGCACACCAACACGCCCTTCACCATGATCGATTAAAACAACCTTTATTGAAAGTAAATGGTAAATTCGTTCCTGTATCTTGGGAGGTTGCTTTAGAAACCATTAAAGAAAAGTTTACACAGATACAACAAGAAGATGGAAAGGATGCATTATCCGTTTATGGTAGTGCTTCTATTACCAATGAAGAAGCATACCTACTGGGTAAGTTTGCTCGAGTTGCACTTCAAACTAAGCACATTGACTATAACGGAAGACTCTGTATGGCATCGGCTGCAACAGGAGCAAACCAAACTTTCGGTATGGATCGTGGTTTTACCAATTCTATACAAGAAATTCCGCATACTCGATGTATGATACTAGCAGGTACGAATATTGCGGAATGTCAGCCTACCATTATGCCATATTTCGAAAAAGCAAAAGAGAATGGTGCTTATATTATCGCAATAGATCCAAGGGAAACATCGACAACAAAATTAGCAGACTTACACCTAAAAAATAAACCTGGTACGGATATTGAATTGGCGAACGGGTTGCTAAAAATCATTATTGAAAATGACTTGATTGATGAAGCATTCATTCAAGAAAGAACTGATCATTTTGATGAAGTCAAAGATTACCTATCCAACCTTCATCTAGAGGATATTGCTGATGCTACAGGTATTTCTATTAGTGACATGGAACAAGCAGCTACGGTGTTTGGCCGCGAAGCATCTGGTATGATCTTTACCGCTCGCGGGATAGAACAACAAATTAATGGTACAGATACAGTTCGAGCTTTCTTAAATATTCTTCTTGCTACAGGTAAAATCGGAAAGCCGTACTCTGGATATGGGGCTGTCACCGGTCAAGGGAATGGCCAAGGAGCTAGAGAGCATGGACAAAAAGCAGATCAATTACCTGGGTACAGATTAATTGAAAACTCAGAACACCGTAAATATATAGCTGATGTATGGGGAATAGATGAAAGCTGCTTGCCTGGTAAAGGTGTATCTGCTTATGAAATGTTTGAGAAAATAAATGAAGATGCGATTACGAGCATGATGATTATGTGTTCCAATCCAGTCATTTCCAATCCTAATGCTAATTTCGTCAAAAGAGCTTTAAAGAAATTAAAGTTTTTAGTAGTTGTAGATCTATTTTTATCAGAAACTGCGCAATTGGCAGACCTAGTCCTCCCTACCACTTCTTATTTAGAGGATGAAGGGACGTTAACGAATGTTGAAGGCAGAGTTTTGTTACGAGAAGCAAGTTTCCCTATCCAAGGTGATGCTAAACATGACTGGAAAATACTTTGTGAAATTGCACACAAATTAGGGAAAGAAGCTTATTTTCCATTTCAGTCAGCTGAAGAGATTTTTGAGGAATTAAGAATCGCTAGTCGTGGAGGCAAAGCAGATTACTATGGAATCACTTATGATCGAATAAAAAAAGAACAAGGAGTTCTTTGGCCTTGTCCGTCACCAGACGAACCGAGCACGACTCGCTTATTTGAAAACTCTTTTGCGCACCAAGACGGAAAAGCTAAAATGGCTGTCGTAACGAAGCAATCTCAGTCATTAAAACCTAAAGCAAATAAGCAATACCCTTTGCTTTTAACCACTGGACGTGTTATGTCCCATTACTTAACAGGAGAACAGACTAGAAAAAGTCCGTCTCTTGCAGCTAGGAACATTGAAGCATATATGGAAATTCATCCAGATACTGCTGAAAATTTTGGGATCAAAGAAAATACTTTAGTTAAAATTAATTCTGAAAAAGGATGGATTATTGTACGGAGTAAGTGTTCTAAGACAATTAGGAAAGATACTATTTTTGTTCCTTTTCACTGGGATGAAAACCAAAACGTAAACCGTTTAGTCGGCGATCAATTGGATCCATATTGCCGAATGCCTAGTTTTAAAATCAGTGCTGTTAATATACGTCCGGTAAATAATGTATAAGAAAAGTTATCGAACGATAAAATGTTGGGGGATCAAACAATGAATCAGAAACAATCCTATCATGGACAGAAACAAATGCTAACATTAGCGACACTTGCATTTTTTATTAGTGTAATGGTTTGGTTTAACATGGCTCCTTTCCAATCTACCATTATGGAACAATTGGCATTAACAGAAAATGAAATTGGGGCTTTGATGATTGTGAACCTAGCCCTTGCTATTCCTGGAAGAATCTTGATGGGCAGGTTGGTAGATAGATTCGGACCAAGAAATGTTTTTTCCATACTACTTCTAATCATGAGTATTCCATGTTTCGTATTTGCTTTAGGTACGTCTTACCTGCAACTACTAATATCTCGTTTAATTCTTGGTACGATTGGAGCTAGTTTTGTTATTGGTATTCGAATGGTTTCAGAATGGTTTCCACCAAACCAGTCAGGACTATCACAAGGGATCTATGCAGGATGGGGAAATTTTGGGTCATCTTTTGCTGCCCTTACCCTCCCTACACTAGCTCTCTTATTTGGCGGAGAAAATGGATGGAGATATGCCATGCTTCTAACCGGTGTTCTGTCATTAATATATGGTGTTGTATTTTATTTAAAAGCCAAGGATGCACCGGAATGGAAAACTTTCCAACGAGCTAAATCAACAAAAATGATGGAAGCGACTAGTATACGTGATTTATGGTTACTATTAGCTATATTGTTTCCTATTTATGGCGGAATGGCTGTTTTAGTGTGGTCTTTACAAAATACTGGAATTATAAGTGATAGCTTATCTACATTTATCTATATAGCTATTGCATTATTATATTTAAATAATATGGTGAAAGTTTGGAAAGAAAATAAAGCTTACCTTCAAACTAAAGTTCCGGATTCTGAGAAATTTTCGATGAAAGAAGTAGGAATATTAAGTTTCTCTTATTTTGCAACATTCGGTTCTGAATTAGCTATCATTTCCATGCTTCCGATGTTTTTCCAAGAAACATTCACCATTGGGGCTGTTGCAGCTGGAGCAGTAGCAAGCGGGTTTGCCTTTACGAACTTAATAGCCAGACCTGCTGGTGGTTGGTTAAGTGACCGTTTTGGCAGTAAAAAAGTGTTAATGTCACTTTTACTAGTGCTATCCATCTTTTATATTGGAATGGCCTTTTTATCAAGCAGTTGGCCAATTTTTTTAGCCCTTCTATTAACTATCTGTTGTTCATTAGTGAGTCAAGCGGCTTCTGGTTCAGTTTTTTCTATGGTATCGCTTGTTAAAAAAAGCAGAACTGGACAAATTGCTGGTATGGTCGGAGCATATGGAAATATAGGATCATTATGTTTTTTAGCTGTTTTAAACATCTTTTTCCCTAGTTTCTTTTTTATCGCCATTTCTCTAACCTTATTGGTTTGCTTTGTCGCAACAATTACACTTCGATTAGAATCGACGGCCTCTTCTACTTCCCGTCAGCCATCTAGAAAAGCCGCGCAAGCTAATTAATAATCTCTCCCCTACACTTAATGGTAGGGGTTTTATTTTGATACGTAATACATATGATAAGATAGACTACAAATTATGATGAAATAAATAGGAGGAATAGGAAATGGCAGATGTTTCACAATTAATGGAATGGACTTTTTATGAAGAAGTGCCTGTCCCAGAAGACATTCAAGATTTATTAATCGAAGGAGAAGTAACAGAAACAGCATATAAAACAGTTCGAGATGTAGCAGTTGTAACGAATAAACGTTTTATAATCGCTGATAAACAGGGTATTACAGGGAAAAAAGTAGAGATTTACACTATCCCCTTTAAATCCATTGATATGTATTCTTCTGAAAATGGCGGGAGATTAGACTTAAATGCTGAAATAGAACTCTGGACTCGATCAGGACATTTTAAATTAAACTTAAACAAAAAAGTAGATATTCGAAAATTAGATAAATTAATTGCTACATATATCTTGTGATCCAATGAAAAAGCCACCCGGCTATTCTTAGGAGTGGCTTTTCCATTATTTCATTTCAAGAACCCCATGACTCTGAGTAACTTAATTTTATTGCTCATTTAATTCATCAATGGACACCATTACTTTTTGATTTGGATTGTTTAATGGATGAACAGTAGCATGACCAGTACCCTGATCCACATGTTCAATGTAGACTTTATCTCCATTGTATGTGACATTAAGCATATTAGGTGACTCCACTATTTCCTGTGCTCTTTCTGCATTCACTTTGATCACTCCTTTTCTATATATGTAAAGACCTTAATATCTATAGTCTTTACTAGATCTCACATCTATCTTGCTACAATTTTGAAGACAATATGCATAACTGTCACAACTACTTGATTAACTACTGCTTTGCAACGTTTATATTGTGTCAGATATTTTTAATAGTGAACTAAAATAAAAACCTTAATTTTTTCAAACGTTGTTATAAGGATATAGAACATATATAATGAGATAAACGGTTACATTTTTCTTAAAAGTGAGGTTTTCAACGTGAATAAACCTTTTGTGGTGACATGCTTTTATTATTCATTGATATTTATGGCGTCTTCAGGTTTAACCTCTTACATATCTTTGTTTTATGGTGAAATGAATAGTACCGACACACAAATTGGTATATTAACCTCTGCTGGAGCGGTTATGGGGATTATAGCTAACCCGTTTTGGGGAATACGAGGAGATCGTGCAACTAGCAAAAACCATGTACTTTTATCCTGTCTTTTCTTAGCGACTCTTTCTGTATGGTTGCTCCCTTTATTTGGGAATAGTTTTTTGTTGTTACTTGCTGCAACATGTATTTTTTCTTTTTTTAAAACAGCGGTCAACCCTCTTAGTGATGCTATATCGTTAGAATTAGCGTCTAGCTACGATTTTCAATTTTCTAAAGTTCGAACTGCTGGATCCCTAGGATATGCCATCATGTCTATGGTAGCAGGAATGTTAGTAGATATCCATATTTTTTCCATCTTTTTTATATACTCCATTTTAATTATATTAGCTTCTCTTATATTTTTAAAATTACCGAAGATTAAAGGTCATCAGCAAAAACACTCCACTGTCCGCTTTATGCAGGTATTACAAAGTCCTTCGCTTCGGAAAATTTATATTTATGTGTTAATTATTAGTTCTACATTTGGTTTTTTTATTTCTTTTCATGCTTTATATAGTGTGGAGCAAAACATTTCAGTTAGCTTATTAGGAATCGGTATTATGATCGGTTCGTTCAGCCAATTTCCTTTCATGTTGTATTTCCCAAAATTCTACCAGAAATTCGGCATCAGAAAGATCATCCTTTTTGCAGGATTTGTGAATGCATTAAGATGGATACTGTATGCATTTGCACTTAATAGTTATACCGTTTTATTATTGTGGATTTTACACGGGGGCTCGTTTATGCTTTTATACCTTTGTCTCGCAGAATATGTTCATAGACATATCTCAAAAGAATTAAAAGTCAGTGGTCAAATGATGAATGCAATTATTTTAACTGGATTAGGACATATAATCGGAGGAGTATTCGGTGGCATATTCGCAGACTTCTATGGTTACAGTACCATTTTTGCTGCCATGGGCATCCTTTGTCTTATCGGCATCGTTTATTTTTACATCGCAACACTTCATCATACTAATCTTACTGAAAATAGTTAACAAATATTAGGGGTACTGCCGAAGGTACTTGAAGTATTTAGGATGGTATTTGTTTACAATTATGTTATACTTATTTGTGAGTTTTATAGTGTATCCTGCTTGACCCCTGTGGTGGGGTCTATTTGTTTTTAGGAGTGATTTTTTGAACATAAAAGCATTTATATACGGGATCATCACCATTATCATATGGGGATCTACCTATGCCGCTATTCGAGCTAGTCTGCACGGAGGATATGAGCCTGGACATCTTGTTTTTTCACGTTACTTCATGGCATCCATTTTATTGGCTATATATGCTTTATGGCCGAGTGTGAATTTTCGACTTCCCGATAAAAAAGATCTACTCCCATTAACCATTTTAGCTTTGATTGGAATTAGCTTTTATCATACAGGTGTTACTTTTGGTGAACAAACCATTACAGCGGGTACAGCTGGTCTGATCATAGGATCATCCCCCATTTTTTCTTCCATTATAGCTATGTTCGTGCTAAAAGAGCGATTAGGAATATACGGTTGGAGTGGGTTGGGAATTGGATTTATTGGTGTCATTCTCATTACTTTGGGAACAGCTGATTCTTTTTCACTTGCGAGTGGTGCTATTCTCTTGTTGTTATCTGCCATTGCGACATCTATTTTTTTCGTTTTTCAAAAACCCTTTTTAAGACGATATAAACCAGTAGAATTAACAGCATTCTTTACTTGGTCAGGTACCATTCCGTTTTTTTTATACGCACCAGGTATTACAGAATCTCTTCAACAAGGCACCTTAGAAGCACATATATCAACAATATTCACAGCAATATTTCCGACCGCAATTGCCTATGTAACGTGGTCTACAGCACTTTCTTTAGGGAAAGCAAGTGCTGTAACTAGTATGATGTACTTAATTCCAGCTATTGCTGTGTTCGTTGCTTGGATTTGGTTAAACGAATTACCTAGCATGTTGTCCATAATTGGTGGGGGCATAGCCCTTGCTGGTGTAATCCTTGTCAATAGCTTTGGTAAGAGGCGAAGTCCTACTCAAGTTCCATCAAAGAAATCTGCTTAATTTGTAAAACTCCTCCATCTAAGAGATGCTCTTAGATGGAGGAGTTTTTCTTAATCATTTCTCAATAATTTCTTTTAAAAAACTTGTTAGGGGTTACAATGTTCGAGAATAAGATAAAAGCAAAGAAAATTCAATCGCTTGAATTCTACGCAGCTTTTCAGCTTTTGGACTATCTTCCATACCATTTGACGTTATTTCTGCCACTAAATCAATAAAGTTACTGGGGTTCCATTTCCCCCAATCCTTTATTTCTGGCAATATATCAGTTGCATCATTATATAAATCCGGGAAAATGTCATGCTCTCCTACATTCGAGAACCAATATTTTGCATTGCCATAATCACCTTCTTCTCTATGCATGATTCCGTGCCAATAACTGCCTACAGGTTCTGATATTCCTTGGGATAATGTATGGGAACCATATAAATCATCATTCCATAATAATAATCCAGATTTAGTTGCTTGGGCTGCTAATTCAGAAGCATTTGCCCTTCCGGTCAACTCTTCAGGCGAAAGACTTTGAATTTCTTTATTTAATTGCTTATCCCATATTTCAGTGGGACTTAACGATGGCAATGGATCACGCTGTTGTAACCTCTCCACTATTTTCTCTACTTGTGACATATCTCTGTCTCCTCTCCCTTTCTTTATTATGTAAAATATAATGATATCGCTTACTGTTATTATATCTAGAATGATTTAATAAAAAAAGTAAAAAACCCCTTTGTTGTTTCATTCCATACCGCTAAAATATTTTCCTTCATATTCTTATTTTGGTACGATTAATACACAGACATTGATTTTTAATTATAGAATCCTGTTAGGAGGGGCCATATGTCAGATAATGGATGTGTTAAATGCGGAAGTACCAATGCAGCACAAAAAGAAGTAGCGATGACAGGCACTGGACTTTCAAAAATGTTTGATTTACAACATAATCAGTTTGTCGTTGTATATTGTGAGGATTGTGGTTATTCGGAATTTTATAATAAAAATGCCTCAAAAGCATCTAATATTATCGACTTGTTTTTTGGAGGATAGAAAAATTAATTTTGCCTATAATATAGATAAAAACCAGACCTGCTCTTCTCTTTGTGTTTTTTGGAATCATAGGGCATTGTTTGGAGAAATTATATGGCAGTTATTCCTTTTGAATGATTAGAGTATCTTCTCTTATTGATCTGCATATGCTATAATATGAATAGGAAATAATAAAGAAAAAACTTGGCTTATCGCCAAGTCTTAATGACAAAAGCCTCAGTTTTACTTCTACTATCAACCATAATACTTTATATTTTCTGATAGTATAAATAAGCCACAGCGGTAACTGTGGCTTATGGATAAGCGGTTCCCCCAGAGGGTTCGGCCATTCAATCGGAATAGACCTCACCTAGTTAGTTTTTTGGGCGAATAGGGAGGTCTATTTTCTATTGATCATGGAGATGATCAAGGCGAGCAATGCAATGAGCATAGTGCCGAAAGAAAATAACACCATAAAAATCTCATACATACTCATAGGCATCCCCCCTTTCTAATGGGGATTAGCCGACCTTACCCTAAAAGAACATTATCCTCTTGTATTATAACATAATACGATGCATATAACGAACGTATATTCCATTTTTTCATGAGTCATTACATGCCATACAAAATCGGATACCACTAAATAGCTACCACCATCTTGATACTTGAAGCATTTAGACCTCCAAGCTACACTTTCACAATAAAACGCCTGCTTTTTAGACATTTTATTTACTGCAAACAAAAAATATTCGTTCTCCAGATTCTGGTTCATTATGGTGGTTAATGGAAAAATCGGTATGTATACTTCTTAATTGCAGCCCTGCCTCCTTTAACAATTCACGGTAAAAGTCAACGGAGAAAGTACGTTGTTGATGTTTTTCATCGAACCTTTCATAAAGCCCGCTATCCTCATCTAAAACAAAAAAAGTAAGATCATGGATGACTTCTCCTGTTCGTCCACTTGGTTCACAAAACCACACATAAGATATATCATCATAAATTTCTGCAAAAGTTTCTCCGATCATATTATTTTGAAAGTGCTGCAGGCTGTGAACATCAAAAATAAACAACCCGCCTTCTTCCAAGCAGTTTGCTACATGCTGTATCACCGCTAAAACATCTCGCTCCTCTGTGATGTAATTTAATACATCACAGAGGCTTATAATAACATCAAAAGTTCCTACATCACCTAATTGACGAATATCCTGTTTGATATAGGTTACATTAGATTGTTGTTCAACAGATCTGGAATGTGCATAGGCTAGCATATCCGATGAATAATCTATTCCTGTTACCTCAAATCCAGTCTGGTTAAATCGAATACTCATTTCTCCAGTACCGCAGCCAAGGTCTAACATTGTCTTAGCATTTGGCTGGTGTTGGTGAATAAAATGGCTGACAAATGCTTGCCAGTCGTTATAAGGGGCATCTTCCATTAATAAATCATATATATATGCTAATTTGGCATAAGCCATATAATCGCCTCGTTCTGGTTAAAGTCTCACTTCTAATTGAGGAGCATCTCCCCATAATTTTTCTAAATTATAGTAATTCCGTTCATCACGATGGAAAATATGGCATACAATATACCCGAGATCGACTAATACCCATCTCGCTTGGTCAAACCCTTCCATCCGTTTTACTTGAATGGAGTGTTCGTCAGCAATATCTTTTACCTCTCTTGCAATAGCTTGTACTTGACGCTCATTGGACCCTTCACAAATTAAAAAATAATCCGCGATTAGGGAAACATTATTCATATCAAGAATTACGATATCTTCAGCACGTTTATCGTCACATGCTTTTGCGACAAGGTCCACTAATTCTTTACTGTCCATTCCATTTCCTCCCTAGTTTTTAGACTCTTGTTCTTTCACAATTCTTTCATTGTACAATTGAAACGTATCAGGATAGATGGATGCATTTTTGGATAATAAAAATTGAATCGTATTTTTTGCTGCCATCCAACAAGCTTTATCAATATCATCATAGACTACAGCTCGTACATCATCGACTCCCGGGAAATCCCGCCCTGGTTCAATGTAATCGGCAATAAAAATAATTTGATCCATCAGTGACATATTTCGCTTACCTGTAGTATGCCAATATATGGCACTAGAGACTTCTAGATCCTTAAGTCCGACTTCACGCTCTATCATTTTGGAACCAACAGGGCCATGCCAAAGTTCAGGGTGATACTCTAATAAGTCCTGCGGCAGCTTTTCTGCAATAATCCACCGCTTCATTTCATCATGATTTCGGTATTTGGCATAATCATGAAAAATAGCCGAAAGTTCTACCTTTTTTTGATCTGCATTGTAGTGATCTGCGAGCTTTAATGCGGTTTCCATCACTCGTTTCGTATGCTCATATCGAGCCGTTTTCAACTGCTTTTTTACAATATTAAGTGCAACTTCTCTTTCCATTCTACTTCGGTCACTCCTAACTCCAGGCCCGGTTATTTATAATAATATGATAAAAGCTATTTCGAATATAACCTTTTACGTTCAATAATTTCGATAACTTCCGGGGGTGTTAAGTAGCGAATAGACTGCTTGTTGGACACTCTACGACGAATATCTGTTGACGATATCTCCACAAGCGGCATTTCTACCTCCTTGACAGGATATGGAGTTTGCATGGAGTATCCCGGCCTTTTTACTCCCACAAATGTAATCAATTCCATCAATTCTTCAATTCGATGCCATTTAGGTAAAAACTCTACCATATCCCCCCCAATAATAAAATAAAATTCATCATTGGGATGTTTCTCTTTTATCTCTTTTATCGTATTCAAGGTGTATGATTTACCCTTTCGTTCCACTTCCATTGTATCGACATAAAAGTGAGGGTTATCTGACACTGCTCGCCTCGTCATTTCAATACGGTAACTTGCTTTCGTTTTGGCATCATCCTTGTGAGGCGGTTGATAAGATGGAATAAACCATACTTCTTCCAGACTTAATGTTTGAAAAGCTTGTTCTGCCATTAACAAATGTCCATAATGAGGTGGATCAAAAGTACCCCCAAACAATCCAATTCGCTTCATTGCTGACACCTTCTTTTTTTCTCTATCTTTAAGGTAATGTAATTTGCTTATTTTCTTCTGATTCTTTATATAAAACAATTGTATTACCTATAATTTGGACTACATATGCATTTGTTCCTTCTGCTAATTCTTCTGCTACCACATTTTTATCTTCCAAGCAATTTTGTAATATTGACACTTTAATGAGCTCTCTTCGCTCTAATGCTTCACCAACTTGCTTTATCATATTTTCGTTCACACCATCTTTTCCTACTTGAAATATAGGGTTTAAATGATGTGCTTCAGCACGTAAAAAGCGCTTTTGTTTACCTGTTAATGTCAAACTATTCACCTCTTAATTTATTTTCTAATTTATGCACTAAGTGACCTACATCTAGATTTTTTCCAGTCCATTTTTCGAATGCTAGTTGTCCTTGATATAAAAGCATTGCATGCCCATGATGTATATGAGCACCACGAGATTTTGCATCAGCCAAAAGCTTTGTGGTAATTGGCTGATAAACAATATCACTTACAACAGCTCCTTGCTTCACATTATTTAATTGGATAATTTGTTTATCTGTGTTAGGTTTCATTCCAACAGATGTAGTCTGAACAATTAAATCATATTTCGAAAGCTGTGCCTCTGCTTGTTCGAAGCTTAATACATCCGAATTTTTGTCGTCTTTCTGTAAAGTTAATAAATCCTTCGCTTTTTCCTGTGTACGATTGGCGATATCTATATTTTTGACTTTTTGCTGCATCAACGCCCGATATATCCCTCGAGCTGCACCTCCAGCACCCAATATTAACACAGAAGTTTGAGAATGAAAAAGGTCTGGATATGGCTCCTTAATGGAACGAACATAGCCTTCCCCATCGGTACTATACCCTTTCCATTTCCCATTCTCATTTACTACAGTATTTACAGCACCTAAGGTCTCTGCGTCCTGGTCGATTTCGTCCAAGTAGTCAACAATAACTTGTTTATAAGGTACTGTTACATTAAATCCATCTATTTGCTCTTCTCTGAGCTTTTTTAAGACAGAAGGCAACTGCTCATGGTCCCCTTCATAAAGCTTATATTCCCCATCTAAACCCGCTAATTGAATAAAGTGATCATGAATCCATGGTGATAAAGAATGACCAATTGGATGGCCGATTAATCCTAAAGATAATGACATGCTATTTCCCCTTCCCTTTCTATATCTAAATTAATGCATTACGCAGTGTCATCCGGACCCCTTTTGGGACATGAACGGTAATAGTAATACCGCCATCTGGAATCGTAATCCACCCTAAACCAGGGATCACTACATCTGTTTTTTCGTGACCAATTTTAACTGTCTGTTGTTCTAATGAAGGTAATATGTCTAATGTTTTTTTACTTGGAGGCTGCAGCAGTTCTCCTACATGCTTTTCATAAAATTGGTCCGCTTGTTCTAATTTTGTCCGATGTATCATTAATTGATTCGAAAAATAACAAACAAATGACTGTTTCATTCCTTTTTCGAAATCAAACCGAGCAAAACCGCCAAAAAACAAAGTCTGACCATCTTCAAGTTGAAATATTTTAGGTTTAATTTCTTTCTTCGGTGTAATCATTTTCAAATCTTTATCTGTTACATAGTGAACCAATTGTGTTCGATTTACTACACCTGGAGTATCATATAAATATGTTTTTTCATCTAATGGTATTTGAATAAAACCTAATGTCGTTCCTGGGAAATAAGAAGTCGTAATCGCATCATTTACTCCACTTGTACGATGAATTAATTGATTAATAAACGTTGATTTGCCTACATTTGTACAGCCTACAACATATACGTCTTTTCCTTCTCTCATATCGTTTATAGCTCTTTCTACCTCTTTAAACCCATATCCTTTTGACGCAGATACTAAAAAGGCATCCTGCACTTTGAGACCGTAATCACTCGCCGTTTTCTTCATCCAATGAATAAGTTTATTTTTCTTCGTTGAGTTCGGTAAAAGATCTGCTTTATTTCCAATTAACAGAATAGGATTATTGCCTGTTAATCGTTGTAAACTTGATAGAAAACTACCATCAAAATCGAAGATATCAACTATTTTTACTACAAGACTATCCGTTTCACTAATTGTTTGAATCATCCGCAAGTAGTCGTCATCCGTATACTCTACATCTTGTACTTCATTGTAATGTTTTAAGCGAAAGCATCGTTTACATATCCTATTTTCATTTTCTATGGCACTTTTTGGTATGAATCCAGCTTTTGATTCATCAGTAGATTGTAATAGAGCACCACAGCCTTCACAATATACGGCTTCCATTTTCAATCCTCCCATGTAATCATTCCTTTTTTTCGCATCCAATTTAAGATACGTCGTTCCATCATTCGATTAATACGTGTAAATTTTCCATCTGTTTTCACAATAGGCACGACAAGTATTGTATGGAAACCACCTAAATTACCACCTAAGACATCCGTCATAATTTGATCGCCGATTACGACTACCTCATGTTTATTTACTTTCATTTGTTTGGTTGCTTTTTTAAAGGCATGTACAAGTGGTTTTCTTGCACTATACACATAAGGTGCCTCTAAAGGCTCTGAAAAAACACTAACTCTCTCTTCGTCATTATTCGAAATGATCGTTACTTTTATATCATTATCCTTCAGTTCTTGAAACCATTTTATTACTTCCGGAGTAGCATCTTTCACATCCCAAGCTACTAACGTATTATCTAAATCCGTAATGACACCTTTGATCCCCATTTCTTTTAATCGGGAAGGTGTAATATCCAATATGCTTTTTACATGCTCATTAGGCAAAAATTTCTTTAACAAGGAAAGCCCACCTCTATTTCAAAAAACTACATGTATTACGAATAACCTTTTCTTATGATAAACAATTTTATTAGATAGTTCAAAGCATTCTCTTAAGAAAACGCATACAAGTGAAATTTTATTTAATTTCTACTATTTCTGACAAAAGCTATAGTATATTTGCAAAAAATCGGCTTTATTCGTAAAATCGTTCGACAAATTTCTACAAATAAAAAGAGTGTGGATAACCTTGTGCACATTATCCACACCGTAACGATAGTATCTTTCGTTAAAAACACCCTCGTTATACACAAGTTATCTACAACTTATTGTAGATAACTGTGTGCTTGTTCGTTCAAGTAATTCATGCTACATTATAAATCAGTGATATTACTTCCTATCTATTGGAGGGACAAGCATTGGAAAATTTATCAGATGAGTTACTAATTGAATCATACAAAAAAGCAAACGAACTACAATTAAGCTATGAATTTATACAACTAATGGAAGAAGAACTTAAAAGAAGATCATTGACAGACTACCTCTCCTATGCAAATTAAAGATTAAAGCTGTACACTTAGAATATTTATATCTAAGTGTTTTTTTTATGATTTTTTTTCTTCTTGTACTTAAATAGGAAATTTCTCGTCAAAACCTTTATAGATGCCTGCCATATAAGTACATCACTCTTGTATTAACCCTTAATTTTAGATTAGAATATAATAGTATGATGTCATAAATGAATATAAAACTAGAAAAAATCATTTTACATAAGGAGGATCATCATTAGATGTTATTTGCGGTATTCTTGCCAGTCTTATTGGCATTGTTTATTCCATTGCTTAGTAAATGGAAAGACAAAATACATACAGGCTTTTTTGTTATGCTGGCACCTCTAGCTATCTTTATTTATTTTGTCTCTTTTATTGGCACTGATTTTGAGCCAGTTACACAAAGCTACAATTGGATACCATCTCTTGATATTAGCTTTGACTTTTATTTAGATGGTTTAAGTTTATTATTTGTATTACTAATTAGTGGAATTGGCACACTAGTTGCACTTTATTCTGCTTACTATTTGCATGGATCTGAGAGATTACATGAATTCTATGTTTATCTACTTTTATTTATGACAGCAATGTTCGGTGTTGTTTTATCGGACAATGTTTTCGTTTTATATTCTTTCTGGGAGTTAACCTCCATTTCATCCTTTTTACTAATTGGTTATTGGAATTTTAAAGAAAGATCGAGATATGGTGCCCTAAAATCAATGCTAATTACTGTTTTTGGTGGTTTAAGCATGCTGGGTGGTTTAATCTTACTCACGGTTGAGACGAATACAACAAGTATTCAAGAGATGATAGCCCAAGCAGATGTTATATTATCTAGTAACTACTTTGGGTTGATTTTTACATTAATTATCATAGGAGCCTTTACAAAATCAGCGCAATTTCCTTTCCATATCTGGCTTCCAGATGCAATGGAAGCACCAACTCCGGTTAGTGCTTACCTTCACTCAGCCACCATGGTAAAAGCAGGAATCTTTTTAGTTGCTCGTTTTACCCCTATATTTTCTGGAAGCGAATGGTTTTTTATCATTGTTAGTGGAATAGGTATATTAACGCTATGCTGGGCATCTTACGTAGCAGTCAGACAAACAGACTTAAAAGGTATTCTAGCTTTCTCAACTATTAGTCAATTAGGTATGATTATGGCAATGTTAGGTTTTGGAACAAAAGCTGCCATTTATGCTGCAGTATTTCACATTTTAAATCATGCTACTTTTAAAGGAAGCTTATTCATGGTTGCAGGGATTGTCGATCATGAAACAGGCTCAAGAGATATTCGGAAACTTGGTGGATTAGCGACACTAATGCCAATCTCCGCCACTCTTGCCTTTTTCGGGACTTTTTCGATGGCAGGTGTTCCCCTTCCATTCTTAAATGGGTTTTATAGTAAAGAGAAATTCTTTGATGCTTCTTTACATATAGATGTCGCAAACGCAAACCTTTGGATTTCCGAAGTCTTAGCACAAGCGATTCCTTATTTGGCTGTATTTGGTAGTATTTTTACGTTTGTATATTCCATGTACCTGGTATTTGGTACTTTTACAGGAGAAAAAAAATTAGATCAATTACCTGTTAAACCACATGAAGCACCTATTGGGATGCTTATTTCACCAATTGTTTTAGTGCTTGGTGTTGTGATAATTGGTTTATTCCCAAACTTATTTAATAACTCGTTTCTAGCACATACAGCGGAGGCCATTTATGGGGAACCAGTAGTAACTGATATTCATTTCTGGCATGGTCTAATTCCTGCATTTTATATGTCGGTCGTGGTAGTAGTTGTTGGTGCAATCTTAGCGATTATTAGAAAGTCATGGAGTGGAATATATAGCTTTATACCTGGCAAGTTAAGCTTTAACAAAGTCTATGATTACCTATTAGATCAATCAGAAAAAACGTCAAGAAAAATTACCAATAGTTATATGAACGGATCCTTAAGACGATATATGATACTTATATTGTCTGCTATCATGGTGTGTACCTTTACTGTTATTTTCCTGACAAATGGATTTGCTTGGGATACGAGTGACTTAGCTCCGATTACCCTACATGAAGTATTAATAGCTTTAGCGATGGCTATCGCAGCTATTAGCACTATTTTTACTAAAAATAAGATCGCGGCAATTCTTATTCTTGGGGTGGTCGGATATGGACTAGCTTTATTATTCGTATTATATCGTGCACCAGATCTAGCCTTAACTCAGTTAGTTGTTGAAACGATAACTGTTGCGTTATTTTTGTTATGCTTTTACCATTTACCAAACTTAAGAGAACGTACAGAGCTTACATCTCAAAAATTAACAAATGCTGTTATTTCCATTGGGTTCGGTCTACTAATGACAGTTGTTGCGATATCTTCACACAGCACAAAACTTTTTGACACGATATCTGGTTATTTCTTAGAAACTTCACACGATATCGGTGGCGGTGATAACGTCGTGAACGTGATACTAGTAGATATGCGAGGCATAGATACTCTATTTGAAATTGTCGTTCTTGGCATTGCTGCACTCGGAATATATGGACTGATCAAATTGCGCGACAAGAAGGGGGCAGAATAAATGGAAATTATCATGTCAATTCTTGCCGGCGTGCTTTTTACAACAGGTGTTTATAATTTATTACAAAAACAACTTTTGCGAATTGTGATCGGAACAGCATTGATTTCACACGGTGCCCACCTATTTATCTTAACAATGTCTAAGTTAAAACGCGGTGCGCCGCCTATATTGGATTACGACATTAAAGATTATGCAGATCCATTACCACAGGCTCTAATTTTGACTTCTATTGTCATTAGTTTCGGAGTCACAAGTCTGTTACTGGTACTAGCTTATAGAGCTTCTAAAGAAAACGGAACAGACAATATGGAAAAGTTGAGGGGTAACGAAAATGATTAGTAATTTAGCTGTATTACCAATTGTTATACCACTTATTGCTGGTATACTTGCAACATTGTTTCATAAAAAATTGTCAGTTGTTCGTATCTTTTCACAGATCATCACTGTTTTGAATACGGTGATGGTTGCTTATATTCTCTGGTATATTCACCAAAATGGCACTGTCATTCTAGAATCTGGTGACTGGATGGCGCCTTTTGGGATCGTGCTAGTTGGGGACATGCTTTCTATGTCTCTGGTATTAACAACAAATATTGTGGCTTTAGCATCTGTCTTTTTTGCACCACATTCACTCAACCAGAAACAAGAAGAATTTTATTTCTATACCTTTTACTTCCTATTAGTGTCTGGTGTATCCGGAGCTTTCATTACAGGGGATCTATTTAACCTTTTTGTGTTTTTCGAAGTTTTATTAATGGCGTCTTATGCGATGATTATTTTAGGTGGAGGAAAAGTTCAGCTTCGAGAATCCATAAAGTATGTGTTAATTAATCTATTTTCTTCGATGTTATTTGTAACAACCGTAGCTTTTATATACTCAGTAGTCGGAACGGTTAATATGGCACAAATAGCACAGCGTGTAGGGGAAGAGGAACAAACAGGTATTCTAACCACGATCGGGATATTGCTTTTCTTTGTTTTTGGTACAAAAGCAGCATTGTTTCCACTTTATTATTGGCTGCCAAAACCTTATATTGTTCCAAATCCCGTTGTCTCTGCCCTTTTTGGAGCACTACTGACTAAAGTAGGAATCTATTCTATTGTTCGTGTATTTTCACTCATTTTTGTATATGAAACAGATATTACCCATCAGTTATTTATATGGATAGCTGGTTTCACGTTAATTTTCGGGGCAATCGGTGCACTTTCTACCAATAATATAAAGCTTGTTGTGGCTTATAATATTATTCCTGCAGTTGGCTTTATGCTAGTTGGTATTGGTGTCTATAATAGTACAGGAATGAGTGGAACGGTATATTACTTAATTCACGATATGATTATTAAAGCAGCATTATTTTTCATAGTTGGTGCTATTACATACCTTGCCGGTACAAGTGATCTAAGAAAAATGCAAGGCCTTATTCATCATTATCCACTTTTAGGCTGGCTCTTGTTTATCTCAGCGTTCGTGTTAGCTGGTATCCCTCCTTTCAGCGGGTTTATTGGTAAATTGTTATTACTGCAAGGTGCTGTGGAGGCTGATGAGATAATGATTGCTATTATCGGATTGGCGGTAAGTTTGCTTATATTGTTATCGATGATGCGTATCTTTATCCGAGGGTTCTGGGGTGAAAAAGATGAGAAGGTTGTTGCAAATAAAGCTGCTGCGAAAAAGTTCGTTATGCCGATTGCGTTTCTGTTAATCTTTTCCATAGTTCTCGGTGTGGGAGCTGAATGGTTCATTCCAGGTATTGAATCAATTGGTAATGATTTAATGAATCCTGCAATATATATTGAATCTGTACTAAAGGAGTAATTATAAAATGCCACTTCAACTTATTATAAATTTAATTATTGCCATAATGTGGATGTTTTTAAGTGAATCCTATACATTTGTCTCTTTCTTTAGTGGATTCTTAATTGGTGCGCTATTGCTTTTTGTACTAAGAAGATTTATTCCAGATGCTTTTTATTTGCATCGGGGTTGGAAAATGTTATGTCTTGTTTTCTTATTTATAAAGGAATTACTTCTATCCAATATCGACATCGTAAAGTGGGTGTATCGCCCAGGTAAAAATTATCGCCCTGGTATTTTTGAATTGCCAACCGATTTAAGAAGCAACTGGGAAATTACAATACTCACATCATTAATTTCTTTAACTCCAGGTACTCTATCAGTAGCTGTGTCTGATGATAATCAAAAGATTTACGTCCATGCGATGGACATTGAGGATAGCGAAATTGCCATAAGTGCCATTAAGGATACTTTTGAAAAAGCCATTATGGAGGTTACACGATGAATGATGTATTAAATATAGTGACAATCATATGCATACTCGTTATCACCATTTCCATAACTTTACTGTTGTATCGAGTAGTCAAAGGACCAACCAATCCAGATCGTGCAGTTGCACTTGATGCAATAGGGATTAATTTGATGGCAGCAGCGGGTCTTGTCGCCATTTTACTTCCAACCACAAGGTTAAATGACGTTATATTATTAATCGGTATTTTACTATTTATCGGTACAATTGCATTAGCAAAATACTTAGAAAAGGGTGTTATCATTGACAGGGACCACGACTGAAGTCATATTGGATATCCTTATTATTGTATTACTCCTATTTGGAACGTTTTTTATTTTATCTGCAACAATTGGGGTAATCCGATTTCCAGACGTTTATACTAGACTACATGCTTCTACCAAAGCTGCGACACTAGGTATCGCTGGAATTATGATCGGAGCTTTTATCTTTCTATATACAGAGCTCAACATGATTAGCGGAAAACTTATTTTAGGTATTATCTTTGTGCTGCTTACGGCACCTGTTTCTGCTCATATGCTTGGTCGTGCTGCTCATCAATTAGGAGTTATGCCTTGGACAAAAACAGGGTCGGAAGTTAAAGATGCCTTTGCAGAATCTAAGAAGCGAAAATAAAGAGAGACTTCCATCAGGAGGGGCTTACGGATGGTTGTTCACCATGATAAAATCCAAGCATTGTCATCTTTTAGATGGCAATGCTTTTTTTATCAGCATTTATATCATGTTTCCGATGGAGTAAATTTGACGTAGATACCACGATTAGGAAGATAGATAAGCGCAACTACGCCTTTTACTTCACCAATGGCTCGTCAATCAACGAGTTTTTTATCTTAATAGAATTTTGGCTTGGACATTTCGCACAATAGACAAACGATCGGCATAAGATTAAATATGGGCAAATACCTACTTTGGGAGGTGTCATCTTGTCGATCCTTTTTGGAATTGTTGCACTTTTAAAAGAGGCTTTGTTCTTTGTAGCCTACATTAAGAATCATACTTTCCCTCACCCCTTATCCCCAGATGAAGAGTCTGAAATGATTAAACGAATGCAAAATGGAGATGAAGAAGCGCGTAACAAATTGATCGAACATAACCTCAGACTCGTTGCACATATCGTCAAGAAATTTGAAAATACAGGTGAAGATGTAGAAGATTTAATATCTATTGGTACAATAGGGTTAATAAAAGGTATTGAGAGCTTCTCTATTGGTAAGGGGACGAAGCTAGCTACTTATGCAGCACGTTGTATTGAAAATGAGATTCTCATGCATTTACGTGCTATTAAAAAGACCAAAAAAGACGTTTCCTTACAAGACCCCATCGGGCAAGATAAAGAAGGAAATGAAATTAGTTTAATGGATATTTTAGAAGCGGAAAACGATGATATTACCGAAGCTATTCAATTGCACATGGAATTAAAGAAGATACAAAAATATTTACGTGTATTAGATGAACGAGAAAAAGATGTTATTATTGCAAGATTTGGTTTAGGTAATAAGGATGAATTAACGCAACGTGAGATCGCCAAAAAATTAAATATATCGCGCAGTTATGTATCTCGAATCGAAAAACGCGCCCTAATGAAAGTGTTTCATGAATATTACCGTAACGAATTAAAAAATAAAAAGGCTGTCGATTGACAGCCTTTTTATTCGTTGATAATGGATATAATTAATTGTGCAGCATTGTTAGCTGCTTTTGCCAAAAATGACTCAAATGAAATAGAGGAATCCTTTCCAGCTATATCTGAGAGTGCACGGATGACAACAAATGGCGTGTCGTATTGATGACATACTTGAGCAATAGCTGCTGCTTCCATTTCAGTTGCTATCATATCAGGAAATTTACTCCTAACAAAATTAACTCTTTCTATGTCTTGCATAAAAGAATCACCAGTTGATATTTGTCCTTTCATCGCTTGAATACCATTATCAAGCTGTTTAGCAGCTAGCATTGCTTTTTCAACCAATGTGGGCTGAGCTAAAAAAGTAGCCGGTAGACCTGGAACTTGTCCATAATCATAGTCAAATGCAGTCACATCCACATCATGATGTACTACTTCCGATGAAATGACAATATCTCCAACTTCTAAATCATGGTGGAAACCACCTGCAGAACCTGTATTAATGACATATTCAGGTTGAAATCTCTCATGCAGAATGGTCGTCGCTAATGCTGCATTCACCTTCCCAATTCCTGACTTTAATAATACAACCTCTTTCCCTTCTAAACCACCAACATAAAAATCACCATTCGCGACCTGTAAATGTTCCTTTACTTCCATTTTCGATTTTAAAAGTTCTACTTCTTCATCCATTGCACCGATAATGCCAATCACAAAAAATCCCCCTATTATTCTTCTTGCTCTTCCTCTGTATCATTCGTTTCTTCACTATCACTACTATTCTCTTTTACATCATTTTCTATTAATTCTTCCACAAGCGTCGGCTGCCACCCTTTTTCATTAATCCATGATAAATGAACCCGAAAAGTCTCATTCTGGTTATTACTTGGCGAAATAGTTGCTTCTACAGCTTGTTTTCCCGATCTTCCGATCCACCAAACAATCTGTTCCTCTGTAGGTATGCCAGTTGCAACCTCTACTGCTTGTAACATTTCTTCCCAATCCACAGATTCTTTATCAAATTGTATAGTATGTGGACCTGTTTGCTCAGTACCTACTGGTTCCCAGTTACCTTCATAAGCATTACTTACATTCTCATCATCGGATTCTACCTGATAAGTTTGCGCTTCTTCTGTTGATTGATTATTCGTAGTATCATTCTCTTCTTGCTCTTCAGATTGGCCGGCCTCTTCATCATTAAGTCCGACAGATTCATTTTCATCATTAGATTCTCTATCTTCAGGTAAAGTCGTGTCTGATTCCTCCTTTTCGGAAGATTCGTTATTGGATTCTTCTTCACCATTTTCTTCTTGCATTTTGTTTTCCTCTTCGTCCCCCACCGCTACAGGAGTATCCTCAGTGCCTCCAAATACCACCATCGCTATTATAATGATAATGAATACTCCTCCAGCAACACTTAACCACGTGATCGCCTTTGTACTTTTTCTTTGTTTTTCATAGCGATCTTTCCTTGTTATCTGTTGAAAATCATTACTCATTTATCCACCCTCCCAATATTTATTATACTAAAAATAAATAAGAATCAGCAAAAAATATTCATTTAACTATACAGAAAACTTGGGCTTAGCCAAGCCTTATGGCTAAAGCCTTAGTTTTTCTTATAATTTTATGCTTAACTATAGTATAAAAACAAATAAAATGAACCTCGATTTTCTTCTTTTTTTGTCATATATGAAGGAGTTTTCACATAAGTATGGAATATATATAAAAGATAGATATGTAAGGAGTGGTTTATTGAAAACCGTTACATTTAATAGAAAGTTATGGGAATTGAATTCATTTGAATCCATTAGCTATGATAAAAACAAAAAGTTATTGTTTGTTCATTTTTTTAATGACAAAACGATAAAGTTTCACAACATATCAGAAAATATTATCTTCCAATTTTTGGTGGAACAAGATAAAGATAGCTTTATTGAAAAAATATTAATGCAACATTATGTATATGATGATATTAGTTAATTTTTCATATAAAAATGGGTGTCTGAATTGGACACCCATTATCTTTATTCTACATTTATAATTTTGACGTTCAGATCTCCACCAGGTGTTGGTACAACAACCTCTTCACCAATAGAATGCCCTAATAGACTCTTGGCAATTGGGGAATCGTTGGAAATCTTTCCTTCAAACGGATCTGCTTCTGCACTACCAACAATAGTGTAACTTTCTTCATCTCCATCAGGTAACTCTTGAAAAGTAACGGTTTTTCCTAAAGATACCACATCAGGATTATCCGTATCATTTTCAATGATAACAGCATTTCGGATCATATTTTCCACTTGTACAATTCGTGATTCTACAAATGCTTGCTCATCCTTTGCTGCATCATATTCAGAGTTTTCTGATAAATCTCCAAACCCTCTAGCAATTTTAATACGCTCGACAACTTCTTGACGACGCTCTGTTTTTAGATACTCTAATTCTTCTTCTAATTTCTTTTTACCTTCTTCTGTCATATAAAAGCTTTTTTCTTCTGCCATGGTCCTACACTCCTTCTATCCATTCCTATAATCTGCATAAGTACATTGATAATAAATCGATTTCCTCATTTGTATGAATTCATCTGAATTTTATCACTCTCGTTTCGATAAGATTAGTTCTAACAAGCGTGATAACGTTATAATGAATAATACTAATCACTACTATGGCAGATTTTTTTAAATTTTTCAATAGTTTTAACCCTTAGCTTTTCTCCAAAATTTTTTCTATTTTAGTTGCCAATAAGTCTATGGCCACCTCGTTCTGTCCACCTTCGGGGATGATAACATCTGCATATCGCTTTGTTGGCTCTATAAATTGCAAATGCGCCGGTCGAACCATTTGTATATATTGGTTAATAACTGAATCAATAGAGCGACCTCGTTCATTAATATCACGTAACAAACGTCGAATAATACGTAAATCTGCATCAGTATCCACAAAAACTTTAATATCCATTAAATCCATTAGCCGAGTATTATCCAGTATAAGAATGCCCTCTACAATAATTACGTCCTTTGGATCTACAGGAATAACTTCCTCGGAACGTGTATGAATCGTATAATCATACACTGGTTTTTCAATAGACTGTTGATTTCGTAGTTTTTCGACATGCTCAATAAGCAAGTCATTATCAAAGGCTAATGGATGGTCATAATTCGTTTTAAGCCTTTCTTCCATTGGCATATCAGATTGATCTTTATAGTAGAAATCCTGCTCTAAAACCAGAACAGATTGATTAGTAAAACGGTTCTGAATCGCTTTAGTAACTGATGTCTTGCCAGAACCAGATCCACCCGCAACCCCTATAATGACAGGTTTCTTATTTGTCATCTATGTCACACCTTTGCTTATTCTTAACACTGATGGCTACTCCATCTCCAATGGGTAATACCGTTGTATGATACATTGGATGCTCTATTAGCCATTGGTTGTATTGATTTATTTTATTCGCTATTTTTTGTAATCTCTTGTTTTCATTGTCTTTAGTTGCGACAAGTCCCTTAAATAGGACATTATCTGTTATAATCATGCCGTCATCTTTTAGATATGGTTCGTATAATTGAAAGAAACGTTGATACTGACCTTTTGCTGCATCAATAAATATAATATCAAATGGGCTCCTATCCTTTATTTCTACTTCTGCCTCTAATGCATCCTTTTCAATTATTTCAATATGACTTGTTTTCTCTTGTGCTTGTATATAATACTTAGCACGCTCAATCATTTCCTTATTCCGTTCAACGGTTGTAATCAGCATGTCTTCCTTTGCTTCTAACATCATTAAGGATGAATACCCAATTGCAGTACCAATCTCTAAAATTTTGTCAGGTTGCTTTATACGAATAAGTTGTTGAAGAAAAGATATTCCCTGCTGTTCCATTATCGGTACATGGTCCCGTTTTGCTTCCTCTTTCATTTGACCAACCAAATCGTTTTCAGATGGCTGTAAGTCATTTAGATACGCTAGAATGTTCGGATCTATCACTAGAGAACTCCTTTCTTATATGGGAAGAGCAGGGATACTATCGCTCCCCTGCTCCTCATTTAATTATTGTGAATGTATTGAGCTTCTTTCCTTTGATGTTCCTCATATGTTCTCGAATAATGGACATGCCCATCAACATCTGCAAGGAAATAATAATAGTTAGTCGACTCTGGTTCTATAACAGCTTGCAGTGAACTTTCACCAAAATTCGCAATCGGTCCAACAGGTAAGCCGCTAACTTGATACGTATTGTACGGTGAATCTATTTCATAGTGATCATAATTCAGTCGAGAAATATGTTCACCATGCGCATAGATGACTGTAGGATCCGTTTGTAACATCATGTCATCATTCATACGATTATAAAAAACACTTGCAATCAAACGGCGATCATCTGATGAAGGAGCTTCCTCTTCTACTAATGAAGCAAAAGTAACCACATCATGCACAGAAAACTCTTCCGATTTTCTTATTTGTTCATAATAACTTAAAATAACATTACGTGATTTGTCAAGCATATTCTGGACAACCGTTTCGACAGAAGGTTCCTCTTCAAAAAACTCATAAGTTGCGGGGAAAAGATATCCTTCAAGTGTATAGCGTATATCATCATCTAGAATTTCATCAGACAATAATGTAGGATATCTGTCCATTAATGTGGAAATATAATCTGAATCATTTACTTTTTCTAAAAAAGTCTCTGCATCAATGTTTGCTTTACTTTCATAAATATCAGCAATTTCCTCTAAATTTCTTCCTTCTGGTACTGTCACTCTAAGAACAGGTTCCCTTTGAATACTTCCGGTTTCTAACTCGTCTGTTATCTCGGCAAGTGACATAGAAGGTGATAACGTATAGTCACCAGCTTGAAAATCAGCAGCATTATTAAATTTCACATAAAACCGATACATTAAGTTGTTAGAAATAATCCCTGCTTCTTCTAAAATGTTTGCAATGTCAGAACTACTTGATCCTAATGGAATGGTAACCTCTATTTGCTCCTCACTATCAGGATCGACCGGTGAGATTCCTTCCTGAATATATTTATATATACTATAACCGCCAATTATTAGAGCCGCTACCATTGCGATTAATATAATGATTACAATTTTACGTGCAATACTTGCTTCTTTTCCTCTCATTTGTGCAATTTCTGTGTGTGTAAGTTTTTTGGACTTTGGTTTGGATGTTTCTCCATTTTCCTTCCCCATTTGACATCCTCCTCTCACCCGATTTATTATACTACAATTTTAAATGAAGTAAAACTTTCACAATTATTAAATTTTTCACTTAAACAACAAACCATACTTTATACTTGTTAATATTTCCCTTATACAAGATTAATTACAAAGTAAACTAAAATGAAAAACCACCAATCCCTAAGCGAATTTTTAACACTTAACTTGCTTAGTTACGTCGTAGTATATAGCTATTGTGGCAAAAGCGGCAGTTTATTTAAGATAACGGATAAAAAAAGCTGGCTAAAAGGTTTTTTTTAGCCAGCTTGCTTTACTTTATTCTGCTAAATCGTCGTTATCTGCGATGGTGTTTAACACTTCTTCCACCATATCCCATTCATCGTCTGATTCGATGTGATATAGAGCCAAATCATCGTCTTTTTGCTTCTCTTCATACCGAAATGCAAATACTTCTACCTCTTCGTCTTCTTTCTGTTCAGCAGGAACAACAGCAACATATGATTGACCAGACTCGTCCACATCAAATGTAAACAATACTTCAAATAAATGTTCTTCTCCGTTTTCATCAGGAATAATGATACGTTCCTTTTCTTCTAACGACACAATATTCAACTCCTTCTATTGGCTGTCTAAATAACCTTGCAATATCATTACAGCAGCCATCTTATCGATTACTTTTTTCCGCTTTTTGCGGCTCATGTCTGCTTCTAACAACACTTTCTCTGCAGCCATTGTTGTTAAGCGTTCATCCCATAATACAACATCTAGAGAAAAGTTTTCTTCAACAAACTTCCCAAATTCTTGTGATGCTTCACCTCTAGGTCCAATTGTACCGTTCATGTTTTTAGGGAAGCCAATGACTACTTTCTCTATAGTATGCTCTTCTATAAGTTGTTTAAACGTATCTTTCACCGTATCGTACTCAGGTTCTTGCCAGTGAATTGTTGTTAAACCTTGTGCCGTCCATCCTAATGCATCACTAATCGCAACTCCAATAGTTTTAGACCCAACATCTAAACCTAAGACTTTATTCATCTTGATGATGAGCACGAATATAGTATTTGACAAGTTCTTCAATTATCTCATCGCGCTCTACTCTCCTCATTAAGTTACGTGCATCCTTATGACGTGGAATATAGGCAGGATCCCCAGACAATAAATAACCGACAATTTGGTTGATAGGATGATACCCTTTTTCTTCAAGTGCTTCATGTACAAGAAGAAGCACTTCACCTACGTCCTTTTCTATGGACTCTTCTGAAAAGTTAAATTTCATTGTTTTATCCATTCCATCCATGGAAGCACCCCCAAAATATTATTGCGATTTCATGTCCTGTTGTCTGTCTATTATATCGTTTAATTCTTCAAATTACCAAAATTAACTGTTATTTTGGGCATATTTTTCTACAAACTGAAGAGCATCTTGAATTTTGCTTGCATCTTTTCCACCAGCTTGTGCCATATCTGGGCGGCCTCCACCACCGCCGCCACATATCTGAGCAGCTTCTTTGATTAAGTTTCCTGCATGATATCCATCATCTACCAAATCTTTCGTAACACCGGAAGCCAATTGTACCTTTTCATTATTTACTGTCGCAAGCAATATAATACCTGACTTTAATTTTTGCTTCATTTCATCCACCATTTGACGTAATTGATTCATATCAGACACATCTACTTGTTTTGCCAACACTTGAATACCATCAATATCTTGTACATCATCTAAAATGGAAGAAGCCTCCATTTGTGAAATTTTACTTCTTAGTGAATCCATCTCACGCTCATGTTCTTTCATGTCTTTGAAAAGGTGGTCAATTCGATCTAAGACTTGATCTTCTTTAGTTTTTAATAAATTAGCCGCTTGTTGTAAAGTTTGGTGTTTACTATTCACATACTGATAAGCAGCTTTTGCTGTTACAGCCTCTATACGTCTTGTTCCAGCACCTATACCAGATTCTGAAACAATTTTAAATAAACCAATCTCTGCTGAATTTCGAACATGGCATCCACCGCATAGCTCAATGCTGTATTCACCTATTTCTACAACACGAACAACGTCACCATATTTTTCACCGAAGAGAGCCATTGCTCCCATCTCTTTGGCTTCCTCTAATGATTTATTGCTGATTTCAACAGAAATAGAATCCCAAATCTTCTCATTTACTTTTTCTTCAATTTCTGCAATTTCCTCTTTTGTTATTGCACCAAAATGAGAAAAGTCAAAACGCAAACGATCGCTAGCAACAAGAGAACCAGCTTGATTCACATGATCGCCAAGTACATCCTTTAACGCTTGGTGTAATAAGTGTGTCGCAGTATGATTTTTGATGATAAACTGTCTGGAAGTTTTATCTACCTTTGCTTTTACAGCTTGCCCCTTTGTTAGCGTACCTTCTTCTATTGTAATGCGATGCAGATTTTGTCCTTGCGGTGCTTTCTGAACGTCTTGAACACGTGCTTTTCCTTGGTCAAATGCAATAATCCCATTATCCGCAATTTGACCACCACTTTCTGCATAAAAAGGTGTTTCATCTAAAATAATATAAGCTTCTTGCCCTTCTGCTGCATTGTAAACAAGCTCATTATCAGCAACAATTTCAACCACGTTTGTTTCCACTTCTAATCTGTCATACCCAACGAAAATACTAGCTGTTTCCACATCACCTAGTACACCATCTTGTATTTGCATAGAATCTACCTTTTGACGTGCATTACGAGCTCTCTCACGTTGTTTGGACATCTCTTTATCAAAGCCTTCTTCATCAATCGTGAAACCAGCTTCTGCAACATATTCTTCTGTCAATTCTTTTGGAAAACCATACGTATCATATAAACGGAATACTTCTTCTCCTGGGAATACGGTACTGCCTTTTTTTGATTCTTTGTTCAAGATTGTGTTTAAAATTTGCAAACCTTCTTGTAATGTTTCATGGAATCTATCTTCTTCTGTTTTAATAACATTCTTAACAAAATCTTCTTTCTTTTTCACATCCGGATAAAAAGCTTCCATGATTTCGCCAACTGTTGCGACTAAGTGATACATAAAGGGCTTCTCAATTCCGATTTGCTTAGCATAACGAACTGCCCGTCTTAATAAACGACGTAATACATACCCTCTGCCTTCGTTAGACGGTAACGCACCATCACTAACAGCAAAGGTTACTGTACGAATATGGTCTGCAATCACTTTGAATGCTACATCTGTTTCATCTTTCTCCCCATATTTTACATTAGCTAATTGTTCCGTAGCTTGAATAATGGGCAAAAATAAATCTGTTTCAAAATTAGTTTTCGTATCTTGAATGACACTAACTAATCGTTCTAGCCCCATACCAGTATCAATGTTTTTCTTCGGTAAAGGTGTGTAAGTATCATCTGGATTATGATTGAACTGAGAAAACACTAAATTCCAAATTTCTAAGTAGCGTTCATTTTCACCGCCTGGGTATAACTCGGGGTCATTAGGGTTATTCCCATATGCTTGACCGCGATCATAGAAGATTTCGGTATTTGGACCACTAGGCCCCTCTCCAATGTCCCAGAAATTTTCTTCTATGCGAATAATACGTTCTTCTGGCAGCTGAACTTTGTCACGCCATATTTCATAGGCTTCTTCATCTTCTGGATGAACGGTTACCGATAATTTATTTGGATCAAATCCAATCCATTTGTCACTAGTTAAGAATTCCCATGCCCATTCTATCGCTTCTTCTTTAAAATAATCTCCAATAGAGAAATTACCGAGCATTTCAAAAAAAGTGTGATGTCTAGCTGTATAGCCAACATTGGTAATATCATTTGTTCGAATTGATTTTTGGGCATTTGTTATTCTTGGATTATCCGGAACCACTCGACCGTCAAAGTATTTCTTTAATGTAGCGACACCACTGTTAATCCAAAGTAAAGTTGGGTCATCCTTCGGCACTAATGATGCACTTGGCTCTATTTGGTGATTTTTCTCTTTAAAAAAATCTAGGAACATTTGTCGGACTTGAGCTGATGTTAAATGTTTCATATGATTTCGCCTCCAATAAGTTTTGATCTATTAAAAACTGGAGCTGTCCTAAAAGTCAACTCACTGTACACTCAACTGGAACATAACTCGCTTTCCTTTGGCTCCCCACAAGCCTCGTGAGTAATACCCCTCACTGTGGGGTTCTTAGGCTCTCTATCCCACAGGAGTCTCATATATTCCAGCTACTGTAATCCTTACCTTCTATGAACTGAACTTATGAGACAGTCCGTATTAAAAAACTCTCGACCCTGCATATTGCAGGGACGAGAGTATGATTCCGCGGTACCACCCTAATTATAGTCTTATCTATTTAAGACTATCTACTTTATCTCGGATAACGGTGATGGTACCGGCAGGGATTAGCTGCACTTAGAACTAGCTTCCATGACCATTGCATTTAGAATTTCTTTCAGCCTAGGGAAATTCCTCTCTTCGTACATTATGTATACAAATGAGTAGTCATGTACTCGGGTTCTTCAACGTATTCATAATATTTACTTTCGCTAGCATATTATAGAAAAGTTTTGCTTATCTGTCAATTTGTTTAACTTGCTTCATAATGAAAGGAATAGAGACTCGACCAATGGCAAGCAGAGGTATAGCTAACAGCATTCCAATAATACCGGCTACTTTTGCCGCTAAAAACAAGGCAAAAATAAGGTAAACAGGGTGAATGTGAATACTTTTCCCTACAATAAATGGCGATAATAAATTACCTTCTAATATTTGAACTACTAACACGACTCCAATAACATAAATCACCATTTTAGTAGAAATGGTTAAAGCGATTAACACTGTCGGTATCGCTCCTAAAATAGGACCAAAGTAGGGAATAAAATTGGTGAGTCCAATGATAATCCCTAAAATGAGTGCGTAGTTCATGCCAATCCATTTCAATAATAGAAAGCTGACAAAGCCGACTAAAAAGCAAACCAATATTTGTCCTCGCAAATACTGACCTAGACTATCTTCTATTTTTTTTGCTAATGTTTTCGTGAAATCTTGAAATTTAGATGGAATGACTCTCAGAATACCTCTTCCTAATATCTGATAATCCTTTAAAAAATAAAAGGCAAGAATCGGAATAACTGCAAGCATAACAAATATATCGAATAACATGGGGATGTTTTTTACAAACCCTGTAACGCGGTCTCCTAACGTATCCTCTGCATCATGAAACAACACATCTAAGCGGTCATGAAATTCCTCTGGTAAAAAGGATGTCTGACTATAAATATTGTATACAAACGAACGATAAGCATCCATAAACTGTGGAATGTTACTCTGTAATTCTCTCAATTGATGGATGAACACTGGCAATGAATAGTAGATACCTAAGCCAGTTCCCGCAAAAAATAAGAAATAAATAATTAATATGGCAACTGGTCTAGGTATGTGGTAATGGTGTATTTTTTCCACAACAGGATGGAGCAAATATGCAATTAACCCTGCCATTAGAAAAGGAAATAACACGTGTAAAAGCATGAGCACGAATTGCTTATAAAATGGAAACAGTACATATAATAAATAAATGAATAGGACAAATAAACAAAGAATAACTAACTGTAATGCAATTCTAATTCTTTTAGATTGGTTTGCCATATGGTTACCTTTCTATTCTGCGTTCTTCATCTGTAAATAAGTCGTCTAAAGAGCTTAACGACCCATCCATTTCTACCTCATGAAGATGCAGCATGTTATTCTGAACAGTAAGTTCAATAAAGCAATTCCAACAATAGTACTGTTCTGGACCGATAATGCCAATATCTTTGCTTTGACAGTTAGGACATAGCACAGTTCTTCCCTCACTTTTCCTTTTTGCTACCATCCTTGCCCCATTATTGTTTTTTTATACCAATTATTTGAAATAAGTAAAGTAAAAAAATTTTATTTAAAAAATAAACCAAGTTGTACAATATTTACTGCGGCATAAAACTACAAAGAATACGAAAATGAACTTCATGAAACAATTTTGGTAGTCACTAACTTTTATCCTTGTGACAGCTTATATAACGCTATATGGAGAGATTTCCTCTATTTGAACAAAAAAAAGCATGCCTTAATTTTTCACCAGAGGCATGCTACTTGTTTGACTCTTCCATAAAATCATATGGCGAGAAATCTTCTTGTTCTATTTCTACTTCTAGCAATTGTTCATCAGCGGATTTTACTTCCTTTTCTTCGTTTTCCTTCTCCTCTTGTTCTTCCTTTACACCAAACAATTCATGCAAATGCTCTACTAACGATGTATACCTTCTATTTTTATCTTCCGTTTCCACACCTGTTAAAAATGCTTGTTTATCTCCACAAACGATTAATGATTCTTTCGCTCTAGTAATAGCTGTATAAATAAGATTTTTTCTAAGCATTCGATGATAACCTGGAATAATTGGCAAGATCACAATCGAAAACTCACTTCCCTGTGATTTATGAATAGAAGTGCAGTAGGCATGCATCAAGTTCATTAAATCAGTCTTAGCATAAGCGACTTCTCGTTCGTCAAAGGATACAACTAATTGCTCTTCTTGTTCTTTGTTTTCATCCTTTTCAAAAATGGCAACAACTTCGCCAATATCTCCATTAAACACACCATCTTCTGGTTGATTCACTAACTGAATCACTTTATCACCTTTTCGATAAACAACCTCACCGAATCGCATTTCTCTTCTTCCAGGCTGAGATGGATTTAACATTTGCTGTAATGATTCATTCAAGCGATGAATCCCTGCTTTAGAACGATACATCGGTGCTAACACTTGCATCTGGCGTAAATCGACCCCTTTATCCTTTGCTTTTTGAACAATTCGCCTTACTATTTCGACGACTTGATGTTCACCACAACTGAAAAAATTAAAGTCAATTGCCTTTTGTAATTCCTCTTGCTTGATTTGTCCATTTTTAATGTCATGTGCTAATTGGATAATTTTGGATCCTTCTTTTTGTCTATAAACCTCTCGTAATTGAATCGAACGAATGACACCGCTGCTTAATAAATCAGCTAAAACTTGCCCAGGTCCAACAGACGGTAATTGGTCCTCATCTCCTACTATCAGAACTTGCATATCACTAGGAATCGCTCGAAATAACTGATAAGCAAGCCATGTATCCACCATAGAGAACTCATCAATAACTAATATTTTTCCTGATAACTGGTTATTTTCGTCTTTATCAAATGTTTCTTGCCCGTCCCATCCTAATAATCGATGGATCGTTACACTATCGATGCCTGTTGATTCATGCATTCGTTTAGCTGCACGACCTGTTGGTGCAGTTAAAATAAAAGGATAATCTTCTTGATCATCGTAATCATCTTTATCTATAGACAATTCGTGAATGTCAGCATACGCATTAATAATCCCTTTTATGACCGTTGTTTTCCCTGTTCCAGGACCACCTGTTAAAATCATCATTTTTTCGCTTAAGGCGGTCTCAATCGCTTGGTATTGTTCCTTTCCATAGCTTAAAGACTCTTCCTCTTCTAAATCTCCAACTATTTTTAATAAGTCGGCATCGGTAAAAGATCTCGTTATTTTTTTATCTGTAATTCGCTTTATTTGAGCACAAAATCCAGTCTCTGAATAGTATAGCGAAGGCAAATAAGCCTTTTGTTCGGACACAATAATCTGCTTTTCTTTGTTTAATTCAACTATCTGCTCAGTCATTTTATCAACCGCTATTTCGTTTAATTCACCTTCTAAAAGTTGATCCATCTCTGTTAATAGAACGTCTAACGGAAGAAAAACATGTCCATTTTGGATACTATTTTGCAATATATAAATACAAGCTGCCTGTATTCTGGTTGGGTGATCTAAAGATAATCCGTTCTGTTGTGCAATTTGGTCTGCTCTTAGAAATCCAAAGCCTTCCACCTCGAACACAAAGGCATAAGGATTTTCTTGCAGCTGTTCTAAAGTCAGCTCTTTATGAGCACTATACATTTTTTGAGCTAACTTTAACCCAAAACCATATTTAGATAATTCCACCACAATATGCTCAAATCCCTGATTTTCCTGCAAGACTTGATAGATTTTTTCTCTTTTCTCTTTTGGTATCCCTTTTACTTGCTCCAAAGCTGCCTTATCATGCAGTATGGTTGACAGAGCAGTTTCTCCTAATGTATCCACAATTCGTTCTGCTGTTTTTTTACCGATTCCCGGAAATAAATCACTAGATAAGTAGGCGATAACTCCTTCTTTTGATTCTGGTAAAAACCGTTGATAGCTGTCTACCTGAAATTGACGTCCGAACTTTTTATGTTCTACCAGCTTTCCATAGAATTCATATGTTTCTCCAGGGTCCAGTCTGCGTAAGTACCCTTTCACGACTATTTCTTTTTCTTCAATCGCTTGGTTTGTTTCGATGACTTTAATTTTAGCAATGGAGAAATGCTCCTGTTTGTTTTCAAAAATCGTATAGATCATTTCTCCCTTTATAAAATTTTTTTGATCTACGACTTGTTGCATTTCCATCGCTAATAGACCCCTTTATGAATCATTTTCCTCTAACATTTTCTCAATTTGACTTTTGCCATTTGCAGCTAACATGTGATCTGGCTGAATCTCGATTGCTTTTTCAAAATGTTGTAAAGCATCCTGTACCTTTTCGTGGTATAAACTAATAACACCTAAATTATAATGGGCGTCACTATGGTTTTCTTCTAATTCCAGCACTTTTTCAAAAGTATCTTTAGCAGCTTCTAACTGTTCTGTCTGCGCTAATGCTAGACCATATTGGAACAAAGTAGCTTCATCTTCTTCATTTAACTCTGTCGCTCGCTGCAAGTACGGAAGTGCTAGTTTAAACTGTTCATCATATAAAAACGTCATGCCAAGCATTAAATAAACATCTGCTTCTTCTAAGCCTAATGAGATAGCTTTTTGATAATATTCTTTTGCTTTATCATACACATCTTGTTCAAAATAGGCGTTCCCTAAACCATAAAAAGCTGTTGCTGCACTTTCATCTAGCTCGGTAGCGCGCTGATAGAATCGAATAGCTCGCTCATAATCTTTCATATGTAGTAACAAGTTTCCGAAATTAATATAGTGAACGGGATCTTTTGGATTGTTTTCAATCGCTTCTGTAAAATATTTTACCGCTTCTTCTATTTTTCCTTCTTTCATATATTGAATTCCTTGGTCCATGTTTAACAACCTCCACACTTCATATTTTACTTGATTTTTATAAAAAAACAAAGATGGGACAGCCTTTTGACAAAGTGCTGTCCCTACTTTCCCTTACCCAACATAATCTAATGCTTGATCATTCTTTATGATTTCATCAATGGTTCCACCGCCAAGGCAAACATCCCCATCATAAAAGACGACCGCTTGTCCTGGTGTGACAGCTCGCTCTGGCTGATCAAAAACTACTTTTACTGTGCCTTCATTGTTTGGATATACAGTAACACCACTATCTTTTTGGCGATAACGGAATTTAGCTGTACATGAAAAGGAATCTGTTGGAGTTTCATTAATCCAATTGACTTCAGAAGCTACTAAACCGTCCGAATAAAGCGCATCATTATGATAATCTTCCCCCACATACAGGATATTATCTTTGACATTTTTTCCAACAACAAACCATGGGCCTCCTGGACCGCCGATGCCTAGCCCTTGACGTTGCCCAATGGTATAGTACATTAATCCATCATGTTCGCCTTTTACTTCTCCATTTAATGTTGTCATTTTACCCGGTTGTGCTGGCAAATACTCACTTAAAAAGTCTTTAAAGTTTCGTTCACCAATAAAGCATATTCCAGTACTATCTTTTTTAGTCGCGGTTGCCAGTTCATGCTCTTTGGCAATACGGCGCACTTCTTTTTTTGGCAGATGACCTAACGGAAACATCACTTTTTCTAATACTTCTTCAGATAATTGATTTAAGAAATAAGTTTGATCTTTGTTATCATCTATCCCTCTCACCATTTTAACACGATCTCCCTCACGTCTTACTTGTGCATAATGACCTGTAGCGACATAATCTGCACCAAGGGTTAACGCATGGTCTAGAAAGGCTTTAAATTTAATTTCTTTATTACACATGACATCGGGATTAGGAGTTCTCCCTGCTTGATATTCTTCTAAGAAATAAGTAAATACTTTGTCCCAATATTGTTTTTCAAAATTTACTGCATAGTAAGGAATATCAAGTTGGTTGCATACACGCACTACATCGTCGTAATCTTCTGTTGCTGTACACACTCCATTTTCATCTGTATCATCCCAGTTTTTCATAAATATACCGACAACATCATAACCTTGTTGTTTGAGCAGTAAAGCCGTGACAGAAGAGTCTACGCCACCACTCATTCCAACAATAACACGTGTGTCTTCTTTTCTTTTCATGGTTGTCACCACCTTCTATAATGTTGTTAATCTCTTCACGATTGCCGCTACCTTTTTGGCTGCCTCTATGACATTATCTTTGTTATTTGCATATCCAAAACTAAAACGGATAGAATTTGTTGTACAAGGGTTTTCTTCACTATGCATAGCACTTAAAACATGTGAAGGCTCCACAGAACCTGCTGTGCATGCACTGCCGCTTGAAGCTGCAACACCGCTAAGATCAAAGTTCATTAATAAGGATTCGACATTTGTTCCAGGAAAACTAATATTAACAATCGTTGGAACTCTGTCACTTTCTGCTCCATTAATAGAAAAGGAAACAGCTTCTTCCTCTAATGTTTTTAAAAAATGAGATTGATAATCCTCATAGGTTTTGAAGTGTTCCTCTCGTTTCGACTGAGCTATTTCAATTGCCTTACGAAACCCTGCTATAGAGGCTACATTTTCCGTTCCTGGCCTTCTTTTTCGTTCTTGCTCTCCACCATGTTGCAGTGCATGTAAAGTTACATCTTTTCCAACATACAAAAAACCTAACCCTTTAGGTCCATTAATTTTATGAGAAGATACAGTTAACAAATCTATTTGCATATCTTTCACATCTATCGGATTCATTCCGTATGCTTGTACAGCATCTGTATGCAAATATGCTTGATGATCCGCCAATATTTTACCAATTTCAGCTATTGGCTGAATCACTCCTGTTTCGTTATTTACCATCATAATCGAGACAAGAATCGTTTGATCTGTTAATGCTTGTTTTAATTCATCTAAATCAACAACACCATTTTTATCCACATCTAAATAAGTGACGTTAAATCCTTGTTTTTCTAAATATTCTGCCGTGTGTATCGTTGCATGATGCTCTATTTTCGTCGTAATAATATGATTACCATTCTCTTTATTCGCATATGCTGTACCTATTAAGGCTAAATTGTCTGCTTCTGTACCGCCACTTGTAAATACAATTTCTTTTTCGGTAGCATTAATCGACTTAGCTGCTATCCTTCTAGCTTGATCTAACACTTGTCTTGCTTTTCGCCCGTAAGAATGAATGCTAGATGGATTCCCAAAGTTTTCTTGCAATTGTTCTGTCATTTCATGAATGACTTCTGGATGTACAGGTGTTGTTGCAGCATGATCTAAATAAATTGCTTCCATGAATGTTCAACCCTTCTATTAAATATAAAACATGTAAGGATCTTGTGTACCTTTTTCACCATAATTGGATAAATCTTCTAATGTCGTTGTATCCAGTACATCTTTAACAGCATCTCGGATTCGTATCCAAAGCTCTTGCTTGGCTGGCTCTTCATCCTCAATTCCTTCAACAGGTGTAATCGGACCTTCTAAAATACGGATGATATCACCTGCTGTTATTTCAGTTGACTTTTTAGATAAGACATAGCCTCCATAAGCTCCTCGCACACTTTTCACTAAGCTCGCATTTCTCAATGGAGCTACTAACTGCTCTAAATAATGCTCAGATAAATCATTTTCCTTTGCTATTGTCTTTAATGATACTGGACCATTACCAGCATTTTTAGCAAGAGCAATCATGATGGTTAATCCATATCTACCTTTGGTTGAAATTTTCATTGTTCCACCTCATTTTCCCCAACAAATATATCTATATTCGAATGACGAAGTATTGTATTATTTGCTATTATAGCATGAATGGTATACTAATAACATGATACAGCATAAGCTGTTTTTCACGGTGAACAATCGTCCGTAACCCTCACCACTTCATTAATGAAAAATTAAGAGGGATAACAGACGCTGTCACCTTGATAAGTTTCTCTAACATACTTGCCTATATTAAAAAAGGGAAGAAAAATTGTCAAGTTGATTGTTTTACATAGAAAGAAGAAAGGATGTCCTATATGGCAAATCAACCACTTGCATTTCGAATGAGACCAAAACATATAGATGATGTCATTGGCCAAACCCATTTAGTTGGTCAAGGAAAAATGATTAGAAGGATGGTAGAAGCAGAACGTTTACATTCCATGGTATTATATGGTCCACCTGGAACAGGGAAAACCTCCATGGCTATCGGTATTGCGAACAGTCTTGGCATCCGATATAAGCTGCTAAATGCTGCCATTGATAAGAAAAAAGACATGGAAATTGCTGTGGAAGAAGCAAAAATGACTGGTGAACTTGTCGTTATATTAGATGAAGTGCATCGATTAGACAAGGCTAAACAAGATTACTTACTCCCTCATGTAGAATCAAATCTTATTACTTTAATTGGATGCACAACTAGTAATCCATATCATTCGATCAATCCAGCTATCCGCAGTCGTACACATATTTTTGAACTTCATCGTTTAGAAAAGCAAGATATACTTGAAGCAATAGACAGAGCAACAGGTGATAAGGAAAATGGATTGGGAGAATTAGATCTGATGATTGACCCTAAAGCAAAGGAGCATTTCGCTAATGCAGCAAATGGTGACCTAAGAGCTGCCCTTAATGGTATAGAGCTCGCTGCGTACTCCACACCTAAACAAGATGATGGAATCATCTTGATTGACTTACATCAAGCAGAAGCTTGTATGCAAAAGAAAAGCTTTTCCCACGATAAGGATGGAGATGCGCATTATGATGTTTTATCCGCTTTTCAAAAATCTATTCGTGGAAGCGATGTTGATGCAGCTTTGCACTATTTAGCTAGACTAATTGAAGCTGGTGATCTCGATAGCATTACGAGAAGAATGCTAGTATGTGCTTATGAGGACATTGGATTAGCAAATCCACAAGCAGGCCCTCGAGCGCTCGCCGCAGTAGAAACTGCAGAGCGAGTTGGCTTACCTGAAGCAAGAATTCCACTAGCTGTAACAATTGTAGAATTATGTCTATCACCAAAATCAAACAGTGCTTATACAGCACTAGACGCAGCATTAAACGATATACGAAGTGGAGATACTGGTGACATCCCTATTCATTTAAAGGATGCACATTATAAAGGGGCAGAAAAGTTAGGAAGAGGTATAGATTATAAATATCCTCATGCTTATGAGAGCGGTTGGGTGAAACAGCAGTATTTGCCTGATAAATTAAAACATAAGCAATACTATTATCCAAAAGAAACAGGTAAATTTGAAAAGGGGCTTAAACAAATTCATGAAAATATGAACAAATAAGGTTTAAATCACTCGATTCTGGTCACAATAGAAACTAGACTCACGCATTTTTTACCAATCTATTAAACAATAGTGATAAATATCTTCTAGAAAAAATGAAAAATATACCAGAATCACAAGGAGTGAAAAGCCATGGCAAAAGTACGCCAAGATGCTTGGTCACATGAAGATGACCTTTTATTAGCAGAAACCGTTTTACGACATATTAGAGAAGGTAGCACACAACTAAAAGCATTTGATGAAGTTGGAGACAAATTAAACCGAACTTCTGCTGCATGTGGCTTTCGCTGGAATGCAGAGGTGCGCCAAAGTTACGAGCAAGCTGTGCAACTAGCGAAAAAACAACGCAAAGATAGAAAGCGTGCAATAGCACATCAAAGACAAGAAAAATCTTCTGCTAACCTACTATCGACTTTAGAGAGTCAATCAACTCCTGAGTCTCCAGTAGAAGAGATCATTGATGAACAAGAATCATTCCCGATCTTTAATCGTCAAAAGGAAACGAAGCCCATTCCACAAGAAGCTTCTCCAGAAATGGATAATCTCGATCAAGTTATTCAATGTTTACAGTCTATGAAAGAAGAGCAGGTTCAAGCGCAACATTCGATGCATAATCAGGAAAGACTAGTTGCTGAGAACAAAGAACTACAACAAGCGCTTGATCAACAACAGAAGAAAGTGAAAGAGCTTGAACAGGAGCTATCCATGATGAAGGAAGACTATCAAGCATTCATGCAAATCGTCGAGAGAGCAAGGAAAATGGTGGTATTCGATGAAGAACAACCAAGACCAACTCCTAGATTCCGTATGGATAAAAACGGTAATTTAGAGCAAGTAGCTAAATAGTCTACCTGTTGTTTTAATCTATTACATTTACAAATAAAACTCCACGGTGAAAATCCGTGGAGTTAAAGTATCACATATGTAGAATTAGAAAAATCCAATCCCAATTGTGCCGTCGATTTGATTAGTTTTGATCCCGCTCTTGGCAGGTGGGTGCCCTGTCCCATACTTCATGCTTCCACATTCTAAAGTAAGTAAGTGGCATGCACACCGCACAGGAACTCCAGGCTCCCGATGTAATTGGTGTTCGGTCAAAACATTAGTAATCCGACGTACACATCAGGATTGGATTATTGTGCCTTCATTTATTGTACTTAAATAATAGCATATCGTATCAAAGATTTCAAGCGAATATCTTTATATTCATTTTACAATCTCTTTACATTATTTTAACTTTAAATGAAGCTCCTGCAATTGCTTAGGGTCAACTGCACTAGGAGCATCTGTCATCGGATCTGACGCTGATGCGGTCTTAGGGAACAGTATTGTATCACGTAAGTTCGTATGTCCTGCTAGTAACATGATAAAACGATCAAATCCAAATGCAATACCACCATGTGGTGGTGCTCCATATTCTAATGCTTCAAGTAAGAAACCAAATTGTTCTTCTGCTTCTTCCTTCGTAAAACCTAGTTTCTCAAACATTTGATTTTGCATTTCTTTTTGATAAATACGTAAGGAACCGCCACCTAATTCATATCCATTTAAAACAAGGTCATAAGCTTGTGCACGCACTTCACCTGGGTTGGCATCCAATTTATCGATGTCTGATTCAAAAGGCATGGTGAAAGGATGGTGTGCAGCATGATAGCGGCCTTCTTCTTCATCATACTCTAACAACGGCCAATCCGTTATCCATAAAAACTCAAATTTGCTTTCATCAATTAACTGATGATCTTTCGCTAATTTTAAGCGTAATGCACCTAATGTATCATAAACCACTTGTTTTTTATCGGCTACGAAGAATAAAATATCCCCTGCTTTTGCATCTAGCAACTTCCTAAATTGCGATTGTTCTTCTTCTGAAAAGAATTTCGCAATTGGTCCAGTTAAAGAATCTTCCTCTACTTTTAACCAAGCAAGTCCTTTAGCCCCATAAATCTTAGCAAAGTCAGTCATCCCATCCAGGTCCTTACGAGAATACTGATCTGCTTTTCCTACAAGATTAATAGCACTTACTTTCCCGCCAGATTCTATTGCCTGTCTAAACACTTTAAAACCAGAGTCTTTCACCGTTTCTGATAAGTTCACAAGCTCCATACCGAAGCGCACATCTGGTTTATCGGAACCAAAGCGTTCCATTGCTTCATCATAAGGCATACGTTTAAATGGTACAGCAATATCTATACCTTTTACCTCTGTCATAACTTTTTTCATCATTCGTTCTGTCATGGATAAAATATCATCCATCGTCATAAACGATGTTTCAATATCTATTTGTGTAAACTCTGGTTGACGGTCTGCACGTAAATCTTCGTCACGGAAGCAGCGAGCAAATTGGTAATACTTCTCAAAACCTGAAACCATAAGTAATTGCTTAAATAACTGTGGGGATTGAGGCAATGCATAGAAATATCCTTCGTGAACACGGCTCGGTACTAAATAGTCCCTTGCACCCTCAGGCGTACTTTTTGTTAACATAGGTGTTTCCATTTCTAAAAACGCTTCGTCATTTAAAAATTGACGAATCACTTGAGTTGTTTGATGACGAATTTTAAATGTTTTTTGCATCGCTTCCCGACGCAAATCCAAATAGCGATATTTTAATCGAACATCTTCTGAGATATCAATATCATCTGTCAAAGAGAAAGGTGGGTTTTTCGCTTCATTAAGGACAGTGATATCTTCTGCCATTACCTCAATGTCCCCTGTATCAATTTTCGGATTAACCGTGCTTTCGTCACGTTTCACCACTTTCCCCTTCACTTCAATTACATACTCACTACGTACACTATCAGCTATTTCTAGTGCTTTCTTAGATAATTCAGCATTAAAAACAACTTGAACGACTCCTGTTCGATCTCGTAAATCTATAAAAATAATTTCTCCCAGATCTCGTCGTTTCTGCACCCAGCCTTTTAATAATACCTCTTGTTCCACATGCTGGCTTCTTAAAGTTCCAGACATTGTACGATTACTCATTATCATATATCCCCCTTAAACTTTTTCTTTTATATAAGATGTAATATCATCAAGTGACATGGTTTCTTGATCACCAGTTTCCATATTCTTTACTGAAATTTGATTGTTTGCTAGTTCATCTTCTCCCAATACAAGGACCAAACGAGCTTGCAATCGGTCTGCTGCTTTAAATTGAGCTTTCATCTTTTTGCCTTGATAATCTCTATCTACTTGAATGCCAGCTCCACGCAATTCATGGACTATAGCAGAAGCCTTCAAGTTCGCCTCATCCCCGAGTGCCACGACATAACAGTCTAAACGTTCATCAATTGGCAATTCTATTCCTTCTGCTTCTAATGCCATTAGTAAACGTTCAATACTTAATGCAAAACCTATACCTGGAGTTTCCGGTCCGCCTAACTCTTGGACAAGACCATTATATCTTCCACCTCCAGATAATGTAGTGATAGCTCCAAATCCTTCTGCATCGCTCATTATTTCAAAAGCTGTATGATTATAATAATCTAAACCACGCACTAGATTTTCATCAACAACATAAGGTATATTCATGGCTTCTAAATACGCTTTTACTTTTTCAAAATATTCGTTTGATGATTCATTTAAATAATTCAAAATAGATGGAGCTGTCGCCATTGCTTGATGATCATGATCTTTTTTACAGTCTAAAACTCTTAACGGATTTTGCTCTAATCTTGTTTGACAATCCGTACAAAGTTCATCCTTTACAGGTGAGAAATGATCAATCAGTGCTTGGCGGTGATTTTCACGGCTTTCTTGATCTCCTAAGCTGTTAATGACTAATTTTAATGATTGAAGACCTAGATCGCGATAGGCATTCATCGCTAGTGCAATTACTTCTGCATCTATTGCTGGATCAGCACTTCCTAAAGCCTCAATACCAAACTGCACAAATTGTCGCATTCTCCCCTGTTGTGGTCTCTCATAACGAAACATTGGACCAATATAAAATAACTTAGTTGGTTGATTGGGAGAACCATATAGTTTATGTTGGACAAATGAACGAACAACCGATGCTGTACCTTCTGGACGCAAAGTAATACTGCGATCCCCTTTATCTTGAAAGGTGTACATTTCCTTCTGTACAATATCCGTTGTATCCCCAACACCTCGTTGAAAAAGCTCAGTATGTTCAAAAATAGGCGTCCGGATTTCTTTATAATGATATCGTCTGCTCAGGTCTTTTAATTTTTCTTCAACATATTGCCATTTTTCTGTTACGCCTGGTAATAAATCTTGTGTCCCTCTGGGCGCTTTCATTAGAAAATCCCCCTTTTCATTATGTATGAAAACTAACATTCATTTAGTGACATAAAAAAACTCCCACCCCTAAAAAGGGACGAGAGATTACCCGTGTTGCCACCCTGGTTGAAGCAGTGCTTTCCACAACAACTACTTCCACTTAAACAGTTAACGCCTGCATACGTTTATACTTACTCATTTCAGTATAAAGCTTCCAGAATGTCTTTCATTGAGTCAGATAGGAAGAATTCTTACAGCCTATGGAATTCTCTCTCTTGCCCACTGATAACATCAACTACTTTTTCCTTCATTAGCTTTTCATTCATGAATGTTGTAAAGTTGAATTGCTTTTATCATAATCTTTGCTTTCACCATTTGTCAAGTTTGTTTGAGGTTTTTCTTGTATTTTTGTGTTGATGGGAAGGAAATATGAAATGGATGCGTTAACTCCGTTTTTTCCTCTTGTAATTGCAACTCAGAAAAGCAGTGTATATTTACTGTTTGACTAAAGTTCATTTTCTCATGTTGTAAAGATTTACTTGCCTTTCGCATGGTTTCATCCTTTTTTCTTTATTTTTTCGAATTCGTTCGTTATCATCAATTTATACCTTAGAAATAAGGGGTTGTCTAATTGCGTACAAGTAATCGTTCTGTAACCGTAGCATTATCCGTTTTTCTTATATTGTCCCTAATGCTTATGATTTATACACAACAAAAGGATGACCATCGCCTTCATAAGGAATATGATTTTACTGGTAAGCTGATCGTACTTGATCCAGGTCATGGTGGACGAGATGTAGGGGCTATCGGAGTAAGTGGTGGATATGAAAGCTATTATACATTGCATACAGCAGAATACATAAAAGACCATTTAGAATTACGAGGAGCAGAGGTAATATTAACAAGAGAGCAAGATGAAGATTTGTTATTAACCGAACGTTCTGAAATATCTAACTTGTTAGATGCAGATGCCTTTTTAAGCATCCATTATAATAGTACCAGTCAAGCTCCAGAGGCTGCTGGTATCAGCACTTATTTTTATCATAACCGTGATCAAAAACTAGCAGAGTTTATACAAACTCAACTCTTATTACATACAGACTTGAATGATCGCCGGATTCACCAAGAGAATTTACAAGTTTTAAGAACAAATAACCAACCTTCTCTTTTATTAGAGCTTGGGTTTATTTCCAACGAAGAAGAAGAAAAAGTAATACAAACAGAGGAATTTTTAAACCAAATAAGTAATGGAATCACAAACGGGCTAGCCCAATATTTTTTATATAAAGAATGAGGAGCTGACTAAAGAAAACTCGTCGATTAACGAACCTTTCGCTAAGTTAGAGACGTAATTGCCCTTATCTATCTTCCTGATCGTAGTATCTACGTCGAATTCACTTCATCTGTAACACGATATGAATTCTGATAAAGTAAAAAAGTCAAGAAAAACAAGGCAAAACCCGCCTAGTCCTTCATGATTTTTCTGACATGCTAAATTTCGTAGTAGAACAAAACTGCGCAATAGTATGGGGTGAGTGCATAAATACCGCTCCAGAAATATACTTCGCTTTCCGCGGGCAACGCTTCAGCTTCCTCGGTGCAAGGGAGCAAAGCTGTTATTTCAAGTAGCCCCCTGGCTGAGGTGCTGCCCCCGGAAAGCGAGTGTTTTTCCGCAGCGCCGATTACGCGCTCATCGAGACAAGTGGAGGAAAAACTTCCCCAAAGTTACTGCACAGTTTATGGATATTACGAATGAATTTTATAAAAAAAGACACCTTACGACAAGATGTCTTTTATACTTAATATGAATTTAAGCTTTTCTCATTTATTTCTTACGATCCTCTGAATCGATAATCATTGTCACAGGTCCTACGTTGCTAAAAGTGACGTCCATCATTTCTCCAAAAGAACCGGTTTCTACGTCAACTCCTTCTTCCTTTAAACGTCTGTTTACTGTTTCATAATATTCTTCTGCTATATCTGGCTTAGCTGCTTGCATGAAATTAGGTCTTCTCCCTTTACGTGTATCTGCATACAGCGTGAACTGGGATATAGATAGAATACTCCCTTCAATATCTTTTAAAGACAGGTTCATTTTTCCTTGATTATCCTCAAAAACCCGTAAATGAATCATTTTGTTTACAATATATTCTATATCTTCTTCTGTATCTGTATGAGTTACACCAATTAATGCAACATATCCATGATTAATCTTGCCGATTATTTGATCATTGACCTTTACAGATGCATTTTTTGCTCGTTGTAATACTACCTTCATTTGCTATTCTTACCTCACAATTTCTTTATTGAATGGTACGTTCTACTGTATAGACATCTTGGATTTGCTTAAGACGTTCAACAATTCGTCTTAAATGACTAATATTATGAATGAGAATTGTCACATTTATTATGGCAATTTTATTTCGGTCTGACCGACCATTTACTGCAATAATGTTTGTTTTCATCTCATTGATCACTTGTAATACGTCATTTAATAAACCTCTTCGGTCATACCCTGATATTTCAAGGTCCACATGGTATTGTTTCGTCTCCGACTTTTCATTCTCCCATTCCACATGTATCAAACGACTCTTAGCACCATCTGTATCTACATTAGGGCAATCCATTCGATGTACAGAAACTCCTCGACCTTTCGTGATATAACCTACAATTTTATCACCTGGAACAGGGTTACAACATTTTGATAAGCGTATAAGCATATTGTCGACGCCTTCTACTTGAACACCAGAGTCTCTTTTAGAACGCTTTTTCTTTGTTTGTGTTGCATTCACTTCTTCAATGGTTTCTTCCATATCTTTATCTTTTTCTTGCTGCTGGCGAATCCTTTCTGTCAGCCTTGTGACAATTTGAGAAGCTGTAATACCATGATAGCCAACAGCGGCAAACATATCTTCCTCTGTTGAAAAATTAAATTTGTTCATTGCCAGTTGAATATTATCACTTAATAATATTTCTCGAGGCTCAAATCCATTTGCTTTGATCTCGTACTCAACTAACTCTTTACCTTTTGCGACATTTTCTTCTCGACGTTGCTTTTTGAAAAATTGTTTAATTTTATTTTTAGCTTGAGATGTCTGGGTCATTTTCAACCAGTCTTGTGACGGTCCATAAGAATGCTTAGAAGTCATTACTTCAACAATATCACCATTTTTTAATGGATAATCTAATGGCTCCATTTTCCCATTAATTTTAGCACCTATCGTTTGATTCCCAACTTCTGTATGAATTTTATAAGCAAAATCAATTGGTACGGAACCTCTAGGTAATTCTATGACATCGCCTTTTGGTGTAAAAACATAGACCATGTCAGAAAATAAATCGACTTTTAATGATTCCATAAACTCTTCTGCATCATGTGCATCGTTTTGCCATTCCAATATTTCTCTAAACCATGCTAACTTATCCTCGTTGGATTGCTGATTGGGTTGAACCGTTTTACCTTCCTTATACGCCCAATGTGCTGCAATCCCGTATTCGGCGATTTCATGCATTTCTTTTGTTCTGATTTGTACTTCTAACGGGGCTCCTTTAGGCCCTATAACGGTTGTGTGCAAAGACTGGTATAAGTTAGGTTTTGGCATTGCAATATAATCTTTAAAACGACCAGGCATCGGCTTCCAACATGTATGGATAATGCCTAATACAGCATAGCAATCCTTAATACTGGAGACAATGATTCTGACAGCAAGAAGGTCGTAAATTTCGTTAAATTGTTTTTTCTGGATCATCATTTTCCGATAAATACTATATAAATGCTTTGGTCTGCCAGAAAACTCTGCTTGTATATTCACATCATCAAGCTGTTTTTTGACCTCATTCATCACTTCATCAATATATTGTTCTCGTTCTTCACGTTTCTGCTTCATAAGATGGACAATGCGGTAGTATTGTTGCGGGTTTAAATAACGAAGTGCCGTATCTTCTAATTCCCACTTAATAGCTGATATTCCAAGACGATGTGCTAATGGCGCAAAAATTTCTAATGTTTCATTTGAAATTCGCCTTTGTTTTTCTGAAGGTAAATGTTTCAATGTTCGCATATTATGAAGTCGGTCTGCCAGCTTAATTAAAATAACCCGTATGTCTTTTGCCATTGCAATAAACATTTTTCGGTGATTTTCTGCTTGCTGTTCTTCTTTCGACATATATTTTATTTTCCCTAGTTTTGTTACACCATCCACAAGCATCGCAACTTCTTCATTAAAATAGGCAGAAAGATCATCAACGGTTACAGATGTATCTTCTACCACATCATGAAGAAAGCCCCCAGCGATTGTTTCGGGATCTAGGTTTAACTCCATTAGTATCCCGGCAACCTGAACAGGGTGGATGATATACGGTTCTCCAGACTTACGGAATTGTCTGCTATGCGCCTTCTCTGCGAAATCATATGCGCGTTTAATGAAACGTATATCCTCGTCATTCAAATAACTTTTCGCTTGTTCAAAAACCTCTTCAGGTGCCAAAATTTTATCTTTTGCCATGTTATCACCTTTTACTATTAGACTATCCACTTCAGTTGAAAGAAATGTGTTTTATATATCATAACAAATATGAATGGATTTTTCCTTATATTCAGTATCATTTATCGACATTTTATTTAATAAAGCGCTGTCATTGTAATACCTTGTCTGACCTTACCCTTAATGCAAGGGCATAGTAAAAGAAAGAGCACTCAACACGAAGAGTACTCTTTCCAATCTTAGTAGTCCATCAATGTAAGAACATCATAACCTTGCAACTTGTCACGACCGTTCAAATAAGTTAATTCAATTAAGAAAGCACAACCTACCACAATACCGCCAAGTTCTTCCACTAACTTGATCGTTGCTTCAATAGTTCCACCTGTAGCTAATAAATCATCTGTAATTAAAACACGCTGCCCTGGTTTTATAGCATCCTTATGAAGGGTTAAGACATTTTTACCATACTCTAATCCATAGTCCACTTTAATGACTTCTCTTGGTAACTTTCCTTCCTTACGTACTGGCGCAAATCCTACTTCAAGTGCATATGATACAGGGCAACCAACAATAAAACCACGTGCCTCAGGGCCCACCACTATATCAATTTGCTTTTCCTCAGCATATTTTACAATTTCATTTACTGCTGATTTGTATGCAGGACCATTATCCATTAATGTCGTTATATCCTTAAAGCGCACTCCTTCTTTAGGCCAATCTTCTACAACCGTAATATATTTTTTATAATCCATAAGCCATTTCCTCCTCCGGCACCTGAGTTTTCTCCATTTGCTCAGATATCCATTTTTTTAATTGATGATATGATGAATAATATAAAATTTCTTCTACCTGCATTCTATCGGACATTTCTTGATAAAGCGCAGACTCTGTTAAATCTTTCTTCTCAGGATTATTTTTTGGAATAATATTCGCTGATTCCTTTGTTACAAAGTTCAAATCATGAAAAACTTGAAACATAAACTTGATTTTTTCTAGTTTCCACCCTTTAAATTCAGAAAGTTTCGGTGCATCTTTTTTATAGTTGAAATATCCTCGCTTTAAAATAAGCTGGTATAACCACTTAAATTCTTCTCTTGTCGGCATTGATTGAAAATAATTGCTTTGCTGTAATTGAAAACACGCATAAATTCTTTTCACTTGAATCTTTTCTAAAACTCGTGTCAATTCATTTAATTGTTGTGGTAAATCTAAAATATACAAAGAATCTATAGATTCATTCATATCGATTAGTTCTGAAGGTTGCAAGATTTGGTTTATTCCAGGTACTACTGTATCTTGTTGGAATTTAAGATAATAGCTGCGCCTTACTTGTTGATCTAATTGTTTTTTCCACTTGGAAGTCCCTCTAAAATCAAACAATTGCCAGTCATTGACGGCCATATCTTTCATTAACAGTTGCGGCTTTTGAATACCATTCCATTCGTTTACCTGAAGTTCTCCAACTACCTCCATAGTTGTCTGTTGTGCAAGTTGCTCATATTGATCACCTAAGCCAAAACCAATGCTGTCTAATTGCACTCCTTTTGAAGTAAATTTTAACTTCAAATGACTTTTCGTTGCACCAATTTGTCGTATTTCAGTCGGTATACCTTCTAAATGAAACAGCGGCTTTGGATTCCCCATTCCAAAAGGAGCAAAGCTTTCCAGATTTTTCACAAGCTCTAACGCCATATCTTGTATATTCAATCTCAAATCTATATTTAATTGTGGCTTAAAATCCTCTGAAGTTAACTGACTTTTAGCCAGATCCTCTAACTGTTGCTGAAGTTCTTTTATATGGTCAACTGGTAAGGTCATACCAGCAGCTTGGGCATGACCGCCAAAATGTGTAAAAAGCTCTTTCACTTTCATACAATTTTGAAACAAGTCGAAGGCATCAATACTTCTGGCTGACCCTTTTGCTTGAAGTGTCTCCGGATTAATCGTTAATACGATAGCTGGACGGCTATAGGTTTGTACTAATTTGGAAGCGACAATTCCTAGTACACCCTGATTCCAACCTTCTCTTGCAACGACTAATACATGTTGATCTTCTAAGTTTTGATTTTCTTCTAAAATATGAATGGCTTCTTGTGTGATCTCTCCCACAATTTTTTGTCTCTCTGTATTTAAATCTTGTACATAATTCGAAAGCTCTTCCGCTTCCTCAGGGTCTTGTGTAAGTAAAAGGTCCACTGCTAAGTTAGCATCTTGTAATCTTCCAACCGCATTTAATCTAGGTGCAATGCGAAAACCTATATCTTCTTCACTTACGGTTCCTTCAATAGAACAAAGCTTTTTCAGAGCTTTAACCCCTGCTCTGCTTGTTTGTGTCAATGTTTTTAGACCATGTTTCACAAGAATTCTATTTTCATCTACTAATGGTACTAAGTCTGCTACGGTTCCAATTGCAACTAAATCTAAAAATTGTTTCGGAAAATAACCTAATAAATGGGTAGCAAACTTAAATGCTACTCCTACCCCTGCTAGTTCTTTAAAAGGGTATGCATCCGAACATTTTGGATGAATAATCGCATAGGCTTCTGGTAATTGTTCTTGTACTTCATGGTGATCGGTAATGATCACATCCATTCCGCGCTTTTGCGCCAATTCAACTTCGTCAATCCCTGCAATGCCATTATCTACTGTTATAATTAGCTGAAAACCTTGCCGGTAAGCTTCTTCGAATGCCTCTTGATTAGGACCATACCCTTCTGTAAAGCGATTTGGAATATAGTAATCACACATAGCTCCACTTTCTCTTAAGGCTTCCACCATAACGGCTGTGGAGGTAACACCATCCGCATCATAATCACCATAAACCAGGATACTTTCACCTTGTTCGATTGCTTGCTTTACTCTTGATATAGCACGATCAATGGAAGAAAAAGAAGCAGGATCACATAATTGATCCAAACTTGGATACAAAAATTGCTCTGCTTCCTCTTCTGTTCGAATCCCTCTTTGCCATAATAATTTTTTTAAAGTATCGGGCAGATCTACACCCTTCAACATAGCTAGTTCTTCTATTTTCTCTTCATTATATGTAAACGTCCAATTAGATTGGCTTGATAACATAAATTCACCCCTGACTCACTTATTATACAAAAGTGTTTCAAGGGTAGCAAACAGAATTTATTTTTTGTCCTCGGCATTTTTTAACAATTCGTTCGAATTGTAGTGATCACTCCTATTGTCAACCAACACATCCGGTTCTTCATATATTTCTGTTCTTGTTTGGCTTTCTTGTTTCAATCTACGAATTTCTCTTTGCAGCTGAATCAGCCGAAATACTCCAACTGTAGCTGTTATTACTGCCCCCATTAACACAGAGAATAATATCACTAAAATTAGTGGAGCTTCACCACTACCAAAAAGATAGTTCACTTCAACAGGATCGACATTTATAACTGCAAAAATCGCAATAACCACTGCAAAAACCACCGATAAAATAATATATGATTGTCCTCTCACCTATATCTCCCTCCTTTTATCACTTACAAAATTTACGTCTTTCAATCCTTTACCCTTAAATTAACCGCACTATGCATGCATCATCTATCAAAAAACAAATCTTCATTCATTCCTCGTTGTTTTACGACACAATTGAGCAAAAGTGCTGGGATACGCTCCACCAAGATACTACGGTTTCCACAGCGTCGATTAAGGACTCATTATAGCAGAGCAGCAGGGAAACTTCCCCATAGTTGCTACGCAGTATCTTTCTATTGTGCCATGAGATTGATTATAACTTTTTAGAAAGCACTTTAGATAATACTAAAGAAGCTGGCATTTTCATGCGCAGCTTCTTTGATTAGACTTGTGGTCCATCGTTATATTTCTTTTCTGTGTAGTTGATTGGGTTTTCGTTGATCGTTTTTCCTCTCCATACAAGCCAAATTTGAGCTGCAATAAAGAGGGAAGAATACGTACCAGCTATTAATCCGACAACTAACGCAAAAGCAAAATTAGTAATGGATGTTGCGCCGAATATTAAAAGCATCAATGCCGCAAATATTACGGTTAAGACCGTATTAATACTACGTGCTAAAGTTTGCATTAAACTTTTGTTAATAACAGCCGCAAGTTCCGTAAAGGAGCGGATTCGTTTTTTCTTCTTCAAATTTTCCCTAATCCGGTCAAAGGTGACAATGGTATCATTAATCGAGTAACCGACAATCGTCAATATAGCTGCGATAATCGTAATGTCAAACTCTAACCTCGTTATACTAAATAACGCAATGATAAAGAATGCATCATGTAATAGAGCTAATATCGCTGTAAGTGCAGAATAAAATTCAAATCGAATCGTGACATAAATAATAATCCCAATAGATGCATATAGCACGGCCATGACCGCATTTTTTGCTAATTCTTTCCCAACAACCGGCGAAACGGTATTTATCGTTGGTGCACTTCCATATTGTTCTTCAAAATAGCTGCGAACTTCTGCAACTTTTTCTTGTGATAACTCTTTGTCAAAGCGAGAGACAGCAATGTTTTGGTTATCACCAGATAAAACAATGGGACTGCTTGGCGTCAGCTCCAAATGCTCATATGCTTCTTCTATTTCTTCTGCTGTTAAGCTTTGATCAGCTAACACTTCCACACGAGATCCACTTGTGAAATCAATTCCGACATTTAATCGGAACAAAGCTAAACAAATAATGCCTAAAGCAATCAACGCAATCGATAAACGGAAAAACTTTTTTCGGTGTTGAACAAAATCAAACTGACGACCAAAAAAGGTTGGTTCGACCTCTTCTTTACTGTTAATATCCTGGATTTGATCCTCTTTCACACCAAACCAGCTAGGGCGTTTATTTAAGAAATTACTTTTTACCCAAAAACCTAAAAACAGTCGAGAACCGAATACTGCTGTCACAAAACTCAAGACAATGCTCACCATTAATAATGTCGCAAATCCTTTTACAGAACTTGTACCAAAGATAAAAAGGACAGCCGCCGCGATCATTGTTGTAATGTTTGCATCAAAAATGGTAGATAAAGAATGTTGATTCCCTGCTTTAAAGGAAGCTTTTGTCGATTTTCCTTCTTTCAACTCTTCTTTAACCCGCTCATACGTAATAATATTGGCATCTACTGCCATCCCTACACCAAGCACTAATGCCGCTATGCCTGGCAATGTTAAAACACCGTTCATTAATTGGAATACAAGTAATACTAAATATATGTATATACTTAAAGTAATCGCTGCAATAACCCCTGGGAATCGATAATAAAAAATCATATATAAGAAAATAAGGATAACGCCAATTACACTAGCAAAGACGGTTTTTGCTAAAGCCTGCTGTCCAAATTGAGCTCCAACTGAAGTAGAGTATTCTTCCTCTAAGTTTACTGGTAAAGAACCAGCGTTTAAGATATCTGCTAACCTTTGTGCAGAATCAATCGTGAAATCCGGCCCTTCTATCATAATATCAGTTGTTCTTAACACTCGATCAAAACCAGGTGCAGAAATAAATTTTGGATCCGTTTTGGCTGCTTCTTCTTGATAAGAATCTCCTTCTTCATAGTCCATCCAGATCACAATTCGATTAGGAAGATCTGGATTTTCAAAAATTTCCTTTGTAGCATCACCAAAACGATCAGCATCTTTAAACTTTAACGTAACAATCGGTTGATTCGTATCTGGATCAAAGTCTTGTTTAGCACTTCCTTCTTTTATATCTGAACCATCTAGGTACTCTTTGTCATTCACATCTCGAAAAGAAAGCTGTGCGGTAGTGGATAACATTTCACGTGCTTCATCTTGGTCTTCTACTCCTGCAAGCTGAACACGAATTCGATTTGGTTCTTCAATATTAAAACTAGGTTCACTAATTCCAATCGCATTGACACGCTCTTCTAAAATACGTGCTGTTGCCTCTAATTGATCTGTTGTTATTTCTTGATCTCCATCAATGGGCTCGACATCATATAAAACTTCAAATCCACCTTGTAGATCTAAACCTAATTTTATTTTGTTTGCTACGTCTGAGTATGTCGTTCCAATCGTTGCTCCTAAAACTAATACAATAAGAAAAAAAGCAACGAGTCTTCCTCTTTTCACCATATGTAAGGCCTCCCCAATAGTTTCACACCAAAACCATATTACTACAAAAAATGATAAATATTCAATCAACAGCTTTTGCTTTATTCATCATCACTTTTTTTGAGAATTTTCTTCCATTCCAAATAAAGCATCAATGGACTCTTGTAAATTATCATCCTGCCAGGATTGTTGAGCTAAATAACTAATATAGATATTAGGATGCAAGTGGAATATGTCCTGAACCACCTCATGGAGCCTTTTTTCTGGATTACCTTTCCATACCTTGTCCACTATACAATTCCACACATCATCTACAGTAGCCTTTGAATAGTCTAGAAGCTGCAATTCTTCTACTTTACTTTCCAAGATGCCTGCCACTTCTTGCTTCCACTTAGAAACAGGTTTACAAACGCTCACCACACACACTCCCTCATTATCGTCGTTTTACAATGTAATGAATCCTAGTCCTAACGCATTTATCCTTCTCATTTTTTTTAATATCCGATAATAGCCAAAAAATTGTCATGCTCGTCCGAACACCAAGCATATACTTCATTGTATATGAAAATTTTCCATTTGAGAAGGCGGGTCGAGAAAAGTGACCAAACAAAATTTCTTAAAAGGTACTATCATTCTCATTATAGCAGGTATGATCACTAGGTTTCTTGGGTTTATTAATCGAATAGTGGTGGCAAGGTTAATGGGAGAGGAAGGAATTGGACTATACAATATGGCTTTGCCCACTCTGTTCTTAATGTACACCATCTCTCAAATTGGACTACCTATTGCTATCGCAAAAAGAGTAGCAGAAGCAGATGCTAAAAATGATCATAAAAAAATAAAGCAAATACTTGTCATTTCCTTGACAGTAACCATTAGTCTTAGCATTATCTCTTCTGTTCTCATGTTTCTACTGATACCATTCATATCCAACCACCTTTTAACAGACCAGCGTGTCTATTATCCTTTAATGGCAATTATCCCTATTATTCCGATTAGTGCTGTCTCAGCGGTCATTAGAGGATATTTTCAAGGTCGGCAAAACATGAAACCGCAAAGTTATGCCCAAGTAATAGAGCAAATCGTCCGCATTCTATTTATACTACTATTAGTGAGCTGGCTAGTACCTTATGGTATAGAATACGCTGCAGCTGGTGCAATGGTTGCGGTCATCATAGGAGAAGCTGTTTCACTGTTATTTATGCTTCATATGTTCCAAATAAAGAAGAGAATAAAGCTCAGAAGTCAATTCTTTCATTACATTCAATCAGGCAAAAAAACACTGCACCAGCTCTTCTCTATCGCTATCCCAAGTACCGCAAGCCGGTTGGTAAGTTCGATCTCCAATTTTTTAGAACCAATACTAGTTTCACAAAGTTTAGCCATAGCCGGTGTGCAAACAGCGGTTGCTACTAAACAATACGGAGCCTTAACAGGGTATGCATTACCGTTGCTTTTTCTTCCAACTTTTATTACCCATTCCTTAGCAGTCGCATTGGTACCTAATATAAGCGAAGCAGAAGCGAACAATCATAAAAAATTAATTCATTATCGTATTCATCAAGCGATTCGGTTATCTTTCGCTTCTGGAGCTATTGCAACGGTGATATTAAGCTTGTTTGCTGATTCTATATTGACAGCCATGTATGGGACAAACAATGCAAGTCTCTTCTTGAAATTAATGGCACCATGTTTCTTATTTATGTATATCCAATTTCCGCTAAATGCTACACTTCAGGCACTTGACCTTGCCAAACAAGCGATGTGGAATAATATTATTGCGACGATGATTAAATTTACTATTTTAATTAGTTTAACCACCAATCCGCAAATAGGTATATATGGTGCAGCTATTGCCATGTGTGTTGGTGTCATGATCGGAACAATTTTTCACTTAGTCACGCTATACCGTAGAGTAAGATTTTACATTCCGTTTCTAATGGTTTTTAAAATGATTACGCTTATAGGCTTTACTTATTGGGCAGGTATCTTACTTATCAAGATTTTCTCTTTCAGCGAAGGGCAAATGTATTCTTTCATCTTAATTTTGGTTATCCTTCTTATTTGCTATATGATTTTCCTATTCTCCTTACGATTTATAAGTAAAGAAGAATTACAACAGCTAAAAAGAAAATAAAGTAACACGTTATCTCGCTTGAGATAACGTGTTACTTTTCATTTTTTCTATCAATATACCACTGATTATTGACATCAATCGAACAAAAGGAAATGTCTTCCACTCTTGGGAACCCTCTATTGTCTAATTCATGACGCAGCCAATCTTCGTCATGCTCAATAGATTTCAAGGCGTTTGGTTGTATTTTCCCATCAACTATTAAAGGCAAGACAAGCCCCTTAATCTGATCATTATGCGGCATATTTTGTTCCTTATTTTCAATGATCGATAATTTCCCAGAAGGCTCCAAAATCGCATACGACACATCGTTAATGCTTTCTGTGCCATTTTCACGAAGTTGTTGTAATAAGTCATCAAAGTTAAAGCGATTTTTTTTCATTTCGTATTCATCAATTTTCCCTTGGGAAATAATAATGGAAGGCTTCCCTTCAAACCAAGTACGAAACCAAGCACTTTTTAAAGATAACCATGCGGTGAAACGTTGAATCAATAGGAGAACTACCATGGGGATCACCCCATAAGCAAAAAACAATTCCGTATCTTCAATGGTAAGTACAGCAATTTCTGCAATCATAATATACACAACAATGTCTAACAGGCTGAGTTCACCAATTTCTCTTTTTCCCATCATTCGAAATATTAGTACTACGATGACATAGGAAAAAAGTGTCCGAACAACTAATAATAGTGCTTCTTCTAAAGACACTTGCTTCACTTCCTCTAGTTAGAAACTAGAAGTAGTTTTTCCTTCATTTTAGAAACTATGCTTAAAAAGGCTGTTGAAATGGCAATAAGTATCGAAAGTAAACATAAATAGTGGAAATAATTAAAGAAAGAATGACTATTGGAATCCCGTATTTCATAAATTTGAGAAAGGGGATTCGTTTATTTTGTGACTCAGCTAAACCTGCTACTACTACATTAGCAGAAGCTCCAATTAATGTGCCATTTCCTCCTAAACATGCTCCTAAAGCAAGCGACCACCATAACGGATCAAGATTTGCCATCCCGTATGCTTCAAACTCCTTTATTACTGGAATCATAGCAGCTACAAATGGAATATTGTCCACAATACCCGAAAATAAACCTGATGTCCATAAAAGCAATAAGGAAGTTGAGGTAATGTCTCCTTCCGTTACCCACATGATGGTTCGAGCTAATTCATCAATCACCCCTACTTCTTCTAGTCCACCTACAAGCATAAATAAGCCAATGAAGAAAAACAATGTCACCCATTCCACTTGTTGAAAAATCGTCTCCGTTTCAACCTCTTTTTCACTTATCATTAATAAAAGGATAGCACCGCATAATGCGATAATCGTTAGATCAACATGAAAAACAGGATGCAATAAAAAACCAACTATCGTTAAGGTTAAAATCGATAAAGATTGATATAATAATGGAGATTTCTTTAAATAACTTTCTTCCTCCATTTCCATCAATCGATGGATGTTTTTCTTATCCACTTTTCTTAACTGTTTTTTAAATAAGACCACCAATAATGATATCGTCATGATAAACAAAAAAATGGCTACCGGAGCTGTATGCTGCACAAAGGAAACAAACGTTAAATGCGGTACAGCTTGACCAATCATTATATTAGGTGGATCTCCAATAAGGGTAGCCGTCCCGCCAATATTTGCTGCCAATATAATCGTTAATAAATAAGGAAAGCTTGGAAGTTTCAAGATATTAGTTAAGGTTAAGATTACAGGAACAAATAATAACACAGTTGTGACATTATCCAGAAGTGCTGACCCAATAGCTGTTAAGATAGCGATACCCACCAGCAATGGAACGGGCTTCCCTTTCACTGTTTTGGCTAACCATATCGCCACATAAGTAAATACCCCTGTCTTCTTTGTAATCGCAACAAGAACCATCATAGCAAACAATAAGGCTACGGTATTCCAATCGATATATGATTGCACGGCATCTTCCCATTGGTAGACTCCAGTTAACAAAAGTAAAATTCCACCCGATAAAGCCACTAGTGCTCGATTTATTTTTTCAGTCATGATAAATATATAACTTACTAAAAATACTGCAATCGCAATTGTAACAGCCATTCTTTGCTCCCCTTCCCTGTATAAATGAGCAGTATAGAAATCACTATTTAACACGGTGGACAATCGTTCGTAAGCCCCAAAATGAAAGAAGGATAAGTGGTGGGGTAACGGACGCTAGCACCCTGATAAGTATCGCTAACTCATCAAGAAGGGGATGAAGCCCCCACTGATGGAAGTCTCTCTTTATGTCTTTCACGCAAAATATGACAAGCTTAATATCATTTATATTCGCAAGTGTCCAAACTATTCAAAAAGGAAAGCGTCTTATTTTTTAGGGACGTGCATACATAAATATAGAGAAGGGTTTTAAGAGGAGGGAATAGAATGAAAACAATAGTTGGAGTACTATTTGGATGGATTGGTATTCTGATCGTTATGTTTGTTGCTAGTATTGTTTTAGGATTGCTGCTTCGTTTTACATCTCTTGCTGATTTCACACTTCAGTGGGCCACGTTACTTATTAGTTTTTTAGCATTATTTACAGGTGGATTTATTGCAGGAATAAAAGCGAAGCATAAAGGAATGTTAGTGGGCGGATTGACAAGTCTATTATTCACTTTCTTCGTGTTTTGTTACCAATACCTTGGATTAGGTGCTACATTTACTATTGTAGAAATCGTCCATCACACTGCTTTTCTATTATTAGCAATAATTGGTGCCATCATCGGAGTGAATATGTCTGATAGTCAAGAAAAGGAGAGCTACTAATTTAAAGAAAACTCGGCGATTTCCGAGCCTTTAGGCGATAGCAAAGCCGTAGTTGCACTTATCTATCTTCCTAATCGTGGTCTCTACGTCGAATTCACTTCATCTGTAACAAGATATAAAGTGAAACTCAATCAGTGGGGTTTTACGGGACGGTTATTCACCGTGAAAATTCTTAATAAGGTAAAAAAGCCATGACAGCTATAGTACTGCCATGGCTTCTAATTAGCTTTGTTCGACAACTTCTCTTACTGCTGAACGGTCATATGTAAGTTTTGACCCATCATTCGCAAGTAATACAATTTCATTTTCATCTAATGCATGTACTGTAGCATGCAAACCACCAATTGTGATGACCTTGTCCCCTTTTTTTAAATCTGATTGCATTTGACGGACCTGCTTTTGCTTTTTCTGTTGAGGTCTAATAAGCAAAAAGTAAAAAATCACGACCATCAAGATCAATGGTGCAAAAGTCGCTAATGCTCCCTCCATCAAAACTCCCCCTTTCTTACTTAAAAGTTTTTGGCATTCGGTTGGTTAAAACCATATTGTTCAAAGAATGCTTCTTTAAAATCACCAAGTCTGTCTTGCTTAATTGCTTCGCGGACTTGCTCCATTAATTTTAACAGAAAATATAGATTATGATAAGTAGTAAGCCTAAAACCGAATGTTTCATTACATTTAACCAAATGTCTTAAATATGCTCTGGAATAATTTTTACAAACATGGCAATCGCAATTAGGATCAAGTGGCGAAAAGTCACGGGCAAATTTTGCATTACGTACTACTAATCTCCCTTGTGAAGTCATGCATGTCCCATTTCTTGCAATTCTTGTAGGCAATACACAATCAAACATATCTATTCCTCGAATGGCTCCATCTATTAAAGAATCTGGTGAGCCCACTCCCATCAAATAACGGGGCTTATCTTCTGGTAGTACTGGTGCTGTGAATTCTAAAACACGATTCATCACATCTTTAGGCTCCCCAACAGACAGTCCGCCAATGGCATAACCAGGGAAATCTAACGAAATCAAATCTTTAGCACTTTGACGACGCAAGTCTTCATACTCTCCGCCTTGCACAATACCAAATAAACCTTGGTCATCTGGACGTTGGTGTGCTTCGAGGCAACGTTCTGCCCACCTGCTCGTTCTCTCAACTGATTTTTTCATATAATCGTACTCTGCTGGATATGGCGGACATTCATCAAATGCCATCATAATATCTGCACCAAGATCATTTTGAATATGCATCGCTTTTTCTGGAGATAAGAATAGCTTTTCTCCACTTAAATGGTTTCGAAAATGAACCCCTTCTTCCACAATATTGCGCAAATCACTAAGACTAAATACTTGAAAACCACCTGAATCTGTTAATATAGAACCGTTCCAGTTCATGAAAGAATGTAAGCCGCCAGCTTCCTTTACAATGTCTGATCCCGGACGAAGCCAGAGGTGATAAGTATTGGATAATATCATATTTGCACCCATCTCTTGTAATTCTTCCGGACTCATCGTTTTAACTGTCGCTAATGTTCCGACAGGCATAAAAGCTGGGGTATCAAAAGATCCATGCGGTGTGTGAACTTTTCCCAGTCTTGCACCTGTTTGCTTACAGGTTTTAATATGTTCGTAGGTTATAGCTGTCATTTTTGCAACCCTTTCATTTAAGCTTTTCTGTTATAGGATAAGCATAGCGTCCCCAAAACTAAAGAAACGATATCGTTCCTCTACCGCTTGTTGATAAGCTTCTAAAATAAAATCTCGATCAGCTAACGCACTTACCAGCATAATCAACGTCGATTTCGGCAAATGAAAATTTGTTATTAATCCATCAATTGCACGGAACTGATATGATGGATAAATAAAGATATCCGTCCAGCCATTACGAGCCTCAAATGCACCATTAGTATCTCTCGCTATCGTCTCCAATGTTCTAGTTGAGGTAGTACCAACTGATATAATCCGTCCGCCTTGTTGTTTTACTTTATTTAATCGATTTGCTGTCTCTTCTGTCATCTGGTAAAACTCTGCATGCATTTCATGCTCTGTAATATCTTCCACGTTAACCGGACGAAATGTACCTAATCCAACATGTAATGTAATAAAGGCAATTTCAATTCCTTTATCCTTTATTTGGTCAAGTAACTCTTCCGTAAAATGCAACCCTGCTGTAGGAGCTGCAGCTGACCCTTTTTCTTTGGCATAGACAGTTTGATAACGGTCTTTTTCATCTAATTGCTCTTTAATATATGGAGGAAGTGGCATTTCGCCTAATTGATCCAATACTTCATAAAAAATACCATCATATTCAAAACGAAGAATTCTTCCGCCATGTTCTTTCATTTCTATACAAGTGGCCGTGAGCATTCCTTCACCAAAGTATATTTTGGTGCCTGGTTTAATCTTTTTAGCTGGCTTTACTAATACTTCCCAATCATCCTCTTGCAGTTGCGATAATAACAAAACTTCTACTTTAGCACCAGTTTCAGCCTTAACACCATATAACCTTGCTGGTAATACTTTGGTATCATTTAAAACAAGACAGTCTCCCTTTCTTAAATAATCCAAAACATCATAAAAATGACGATGTGTAATCGTTCGTTCTGCTCGGTTTAGCACCATTAACCGTGAACTTGCTCGTTCCTTTAAAGGTGTTTGGGCAATCAGCTCTTCTGGTAATTCAAAGTCAAAATCCTCAATTTGCATGATGTTACTCCTTCTATTTAAAGCGTCCGATAATATAAAATATAAGCGTTAAAACAATGCTAACAATAATGGATGTCATAATAGGGAAATGAAAGGACACATTGCCTTTTTTAAAGCTAATATCACCTGGCAATTTTCCTATAAACCCCCACAATAAACCGATGATAATACAAACAACCCCTATTACAATAAAGATTTTCCCTACATCCGTCAAGTGTGAGGCACCTCCCGGTTAAAATGGGTATAAGCTTTAGGTGTAATTAACCTTCCCCTCGGCGTCCGTTGGATAAAGCCTTGCTGTAACAAGAATGGCTCATATACATCTTCGATTGTTTGTGATTCTTCGCCAATGGAAGCCGCAATGGTATCCAAACCAACAGGTCCTCCTTGAAAATGGTCCATCATAGCTAGCAGTAATTTATGATCAATATGGTCTAACCCTTCTTGATCGACTTGCAACATGTGTAAAGCTTTTTGGGTTGTTTCCATCGAAATAGAATATTCTCCTTTTACTTGTGAGATATCTCTTACCCTTTTTAACAAACGATTTGCAATTCTAGGAGTACCACGTGAGCGTCGAGCTACTTCTACTGCAGCCGTCTGCTCAATTTCTACTGCAAAAATATCTGCCGTTCTTTCCACTATGGATTGCAGATCTTCCACTTCATAAAATTCCAGGCGACTTAACACACCAAATCGATCACGCAATGGAGCAGATAACAAACCAGCTCGGGTTGTTGCCCCGACTAAAGTAAAAGGAGGTAAATCTAACTGGACAGATCGCGCACTAGGTCCTGATCCTATCACAATATCTAAACAAAAATCTTCCATTGCCGGATATAATATTTCCTCTACTGCTCTAGGTAGTCTGTGAATCTCATCTATAAATAATACATCCCCTACTTCCAATGAGGATAAAATGGCTGCAAGATCGCCTGACCGTTCAATAGCAGGACCTGAGGTTGATTTAAATTGTACTGCCATTTCATTAGCTATAATTTGGGCCATGGTCGTCTTCCCCAATCCTGGCGGCCCATAAAGTAAGACATGATCCAATGGTTCATTTCTCATTTTGGCAGCTTCTATAAAAATAGATAGGTTTTCCTTGGCCTTATGCTGGCCTATATATTGTTTTAACAGCTTTGGGCGTAAGCTTAATTCTTCAGACATATCCCCTTCTTGGACCTCACCTGAAATAATTCGATCTTCCATTTATGAACTCCTTTCCTTTATTTCATCAATAATGCCAACCCTTTTCTTATGTATACATCCGTTTCATCTAGATGTTCTGCGCTGAGTTGTGGTTTAATCTGGTTTACTTCTTTATTTGAATACCCTAATGCTTTCAGAGCTTCTATTGCTTCAAGTAAGGCTGTACTCTCTTCTTCCGCATCTCCCTGATTTTCTTGTGAAGTCAATAAATCTTGAGAAGCCGAAAGCTTTCCTTTTAAATCCAATATCATTTGCCTAGCTGTTTTTTTTCCTACCCCTGGAAAGCTAGTAAGAAATTTTTCATTTTCTTGTTCTATGGCTACAACAAAATCTTGAACAGTTGTCGTAGCTAATACGGCAAGAGCCCCCTTTGGCCCTATACCAGAAACATTTAATATGTTAGCAAATAAATCTTTTTCATCTGTATTTTGGAATCCATACAACATTTGTGTATCCTCACGTACATAATGATATGTAAAGACTTTATCTTCTTGTCCAATATGTGACTGAAATCGATATGGATTTGGACAAATGATTTCATATCCAACACCGTTTGCTTCTAATATAACCGATTGGTCTGTTATATCTGCAACAATCCCCTTAATATATGCAATCATATCATGAACTCCCTTTTCTTCACCAATATATCTAGCTAATCAATCATATGTTCGTATTTATCATAGCTTATTATGTAGAGCAATTCAAGTCGATGCAAAAGCAAATTAGATGATAGCGATAAACATAATGTGATACATTAATATAATCAACCAATCATAAAGGATGGATATGCATGTCTAGGAAACAACAAATTCGATTTTTGAAAGCGTTAACTATGTTGAACGCAAGTAATAAAGGACTTATTCTACCTTTTTTCCCTCTATTTTTATATTACCGAGGGTTTTCTTCCTTTGAAATCGGACTCATTTTAGGTATTGCACCAATGGTTAGCATTGTAGCTCAACCATTTTTTGGATTTATTAGTGATAAATATAAAACGATAAAAGGATTGTTGATTCTATTATATTTTTGTGTGATCGCCGTCAGTTTCAGCATCTTTTTTGTTGGAGACTTTTTCATTGTTTTCTGCTCCTTTATTCTATTTCATTTTGTCATGTCACCAACTATGCCATTGTTAGACAGTATGGCCATTAAAAGTTTAGGTAAGAGAAACCGTGGTCAATACGGAAAAATAAGGTTATGGGGCTCTGTTGGCTTTGCTACCACTGCTATTATCTCTGGGCCAATTTTAGACTGGGTTGGTATTAGCAGGATTTATCTCTTATTTTGGATCCTTATCCTTCTCTTTATTTCTTTAGCGTTATTTTTAAAAGATGATAACCATAGCGCTGATCCAGTTACATTAAATGGATTAAAAACCATTATTCAAAATAAACCTTTTATGCTGTTTTTATCTTTATGCTTTCTTGTCATGGTACCACATCGAATGAATGATACGATGCTAGTGTTGCATTTGGAAGGTTTAGGTGCTACAACGTTTCTGGTAGGCTTGGCATGGGCTCTAGCCGCCTTTAGTGAAGTTCCTGTCTTTTACTTTTTAACAGCAAAAATTATGCAATTTAATCATTTATTTTTGTTAGGCTGTGTTGCTTTTTTTTATACGATTCGTTGGATGCTATATGGGTTTATTGAATCCGCTGAATGGATTGTGTTTCTGCAAATATCACAAAGCATTACATTTGGCTTATTCTGGTTAGTAGCTCTTCAAACAGCGGTCCATTTTATACCTAATCATTTAAGAAGTACTGGACAAGCGATTTTAACCTCTACTTGCTTTGGTTTAGGAGGGGCTGCAGGAGGCAGTATTGGGGGTTCCATATTAGAAAACTATGGATCAGATATCATGTACCATATGATGGCAATTGTCACTTTTGTAGCCATGATAGGAATTTTTCTTAAATATAAAAAAAGCAAAGATCTAGAAATAGTTGAACGATCATAAATCGTTCAACTATTTACTGCTTCTGTATTTTGATAAGATCGAAACGTTTCTAACACTTGTTGATAATTTTCTTTCGTCTTTATTTTAATGCCATCTTTTAGATTTTCATATAAATGACTTTCTAGTTCTTCTGTGTCGATATGATAAAATGATTGAATTACCGTCTCATTTATTGGCACACCCTCAAAAATTGTAAGTACACCATCTTTTATACCGAAATAACCGTAAGTTTTCATAAATGGAGAGATATCGTCCATTTCTTTTCGAAAACGAATATGTCCTTCCTTTTGCTCCATTACTTCCCAGCCCTCATATGTGGACCAAAAATCAGGCATAGACGAAATAGTTTCGGTCACCGTTTCTTTCTCTATTTTACCATCCATATACGATTTTTCTAAGGTTACCTTCATTTCTAATGGTTCCTGTGCCATAACGGTCATATTTTCTTCTTCAGCTTGGTCGTCTGACTCGGTAACAGAAGTAAAGGTCATAATACCTACTAAACATAAAACTAAAACATGTAATAGTAACCACACTTTACCCATATCGACCCTCCTTTGGTTGGCTATTATTAGAATGTCCAATTGTAGGAATTTTAACCAACAAAAAAAGCACTTTTTCGGTCATTTCACTACCAAAAAAGTACTCCTCATATAATATAGCCTTATACGATTATCGTTTACTTATAATTGCGCCATAATGGATTCATCTGCTTCTAAATTATGATAGACTTCTTGAACGTCCTCCATATCCTCTAACATGTGAACGAGCTTGACCAACTTGTTAGCATCCGGTTCATCCACTTGTGATGGAGTCTGTGGAATCATGGTAATTTCAGCCGTATCGAAAACAAATCCACTTTCTTCAAGCTGGGTTTTCACAGATTGAAATTCTTCTGGATCCGTATAAATTTCATAGGCACCTTCCAATGTCTCCATTTCATCTGCTCCAGCTTCAATGGATTCAAGCATGACTGTATCCTCATCTGCATCTGTTTGATTCTGGTCAATGACTAAATAACCTCTACGGTCAAACATGAATGCTACACATCCATTTTCCCCTAAATTACCGCCATTTTTACTAAAGGCGTGACGTAATTCAGAAGCAGTACGGTTTTTATTATCGGTTAATACCTCTACCATTACTGCCGTACCACCTGGGCCATAGCCTTCATACGTTAATTCTTCGAAGTTAGCTCCATCTAAATCACCTGTTGCTTTCTTGATAGCACGATCAATATTATCATTTGGCATATTATCTGATTTGGCTTTTTCTACCGCTAAGCGAAGGCTTGGGTTCATCTCTGGATCACCGCCGCCTTGCTTTGCTGCAATATAAATATCTTTTGCATGCTTCATGAAAATTTTACCACGTTTTGCATCTTGTGCATTTTTTCTTCGCTGTATATTTTTCCACTTTGAATGTCCTGCCATTTCTTTCACCTCTTCATCTATCTTACAATCCATTAGAATGAAATTTTTATTCTATTCATTACTTTATCACAGAAAGAAGATATTGAAAATATATCGCTTTCGTAAATGGCAATAAAGAAAAAGCGATTCGATAAGAACCGCTTTTTTCTGTTAGCCTTCTCTGTGTCCGCATCCACAATCTTTTTTAGGCTTTGCATATGGAGTATAAGGCTGTTGCTGTGGATACATTTGTTGTTGCTGCGGATGCATTTGTTGCTGTTGTTGCGGATACATTTGCTGCTGATAAGGAGAGTATGGTACTCCTTGCTGCCCCATCATTGGATGTTGATTCATCGGCTGGTATGGCATTTGCTGTGGTTGGTGGGACATTTGGTAAGGATTAACATACTGTGGCTGCATTTGCTGCGGATTCTGTTGTCCATAAGGAGTACCCATTTGCTGCATTCCTGGATACATAGGTTGAGAATGTGGTGTCGATGGTTGTGACATCCAATTTTGATCATCCATTTGCTTTTTGCTTTGTTTATCTTTAGGCATTGAAGACGGAGGCGTTTGAGATGGCCCCATAGCTTGCGGTTGATAAGATGGTCCCATGTGCCCGTAACCATAAGGAATCCCTTCTGTTGAATAACATGGTGCTTGCTGCATTGGCATTTGACCATGCTGCGGTAATTGACTTGGACCATGCTGGTGAGGCATATACTGCGGACATGGTGTTGGCTGCTGTGGCATTTGTTGCGGCATCTGTTGCGGCATCTGTTGCGGCATCTGTTGCGGCATCTGTTGTTGCGGTGCCATTTGTGTTGGCTGCTGTTGCGGCTTTTGTTGCTGTGGCATTTGTTGTGCACCTTCCAACTTATCAAAATCATCCATAGGCATCATAGGTTGCAACTTATTTTCTTTATCTTGAAACGGTGGCCATTTTTTGTCTTTTTCGGAAAAATCCCACTTTTGACCTGGCTTACCTTGTGGCTTTTTATCTAATGGCTGCTTCTTAAATTGAAATGGTAATGACGGCATTTCCTTTTTTAATGGCTCCCATTTTTTATCATCGTCTTCTGTAATTTGTGGTTGTACTGGAGTTTGATCACTTGGTTTCTGTTCTTTCTTATCTTTTTTATCTTTCTTATCACCACTCGGCTTCGGAGAATGGCCTGATGAAGGGATGGTAATTTTCATACCTGGCATTAACATATCTGGATCTGAAATCTGTCCGTTAGCCGCTATCAAATCTTGCAGATCTACATTATACTTTTGTGATATCGTCCACAGTGTTTCTCCTGACTGTACAATATGAATTTTCAAAGTACTTACTCCTTTCTTCCTATAAGTATCTTGTGATAACCAACATCGTTCAAGATCATCTTCCTTACCAACATATGCAACTTGCCTAAAATGTTGATTAAAAAAATAGGTGTTTGACATTTAATGTGATTCTTATACCTTTCTAAAGTAAAAAAGGTACCCTCTTCATTGAAAAGGTACCTTCTTTACTAATTACTTTATGAACGATTGAGCATTCGATCTAATGCTAACTTAGCTTCTTTAGCTACATTTTGATCCACTTTAATTTGGTTATGAATTTCTCCTTCTCGAATTCCTTCAAGAGACCATAATAAATGGGGCAAATCAATGCGATTCATCGTTAAACATGGGCACATATAAGGATTTAAGGACACAATATGTTTATCATCATGTTGGTCTATGATCCGATTCACTAAATTCATCTCTGTCCCAATAGCCCATGCACTTCTGCTTGGCGCTTGATTAATGGTATCAATAATATATTTCGTAGATCCAGCATAATCGGACTGTTCCACCACTTCTCTTTTACATTCTGGGTGAACAATGATATTCATTTCCGGGTATTGCTGTCGAATATAAGAAATATTGTTTTCGGTGAAATTTTCATGTACGGAACAATGTCCTTTCCATAAAATAACACGCAACTTATCAAGGTCCCCCTCATATTCAAGTTTTCTATGAATAGGGTCCCAAACTGCCATTTGTTCTAATGGAATGCCTAGGTCCACCGCCGTATTCCTTCCTAAATGTTGATCAGGTAAAAACAGCAATCGCTGTTTTTGATCCAATGCCCATTTTACCATCTTTTTTGCATTAGATGATGTAACGGTGGCTCCTCCGTTTCTTCCTACAAACGCCTTAATATCAGCAGTAGAATTAACATAAGTTAAAGGAAGAATCGTATCTCCTAACATATCGGTTAGTATCTCCCAAGCTTCTTCTGTCTGCTTTTTATCCGCCATGTCTGCCATGGAACAGCCTGCTCGCATGTCAGGTAATACTACTTGCTGATGTTCACTGCTTAATATATCAGCAGTTTCTGCCATAAAATGAACCCCGCAAAAGACAATATAGGATGCATGTTGTTTGGCTGAAATTCGCGCTAGCTGGAGCGAATCACCACTTGTGTCCGCAAATTGAATCACTTCATCCTTTTGATAATGGTGTCCTGGTATAAATAATTGTTCGCCTAACTCTTGTTTTATTTCTTGTATTCGAAGTTCCATTTCTCGATCTGTTAATTGCTTATACTTTTCAGGTAATGTCTGATGCTGTACACCTAGAAGTGCTTGAACATCCATCTTATCCTCTCCCTATGATTTAATCTTGGTTATCATTTAATTTATAAAGTGAAACTCAATCAGTTGGGGTTCTTTCTTCCCCCACCGGTTGTTAGTTGATCCAATAATGGTATTAGCGTCCGTTATCCCCCACTTAAACTGCTTTACTTGAATTTTTGAAGCAGGGGTTTTACGGACGGTTATTCACCGTGATAATCGAAAACTAATATCTAAAGATTTTGCCGAATGGGTTATAAATCCCAATGAAATAAAGTCTACTCCTGTCTCTGCATATATTTTTATTTGGTCTAATCCGATGTTACCAGAGGCTTCCGTTTTAATAGAATCAGGAATCATTGAAAGGAGAGATCTGATTTGATCTGGCTCCATATTATCAAGCATGATCACATCCACATCCGTTTTAATTGCCTCTTTCAGTTCTTCTTCTGTTTCCACCTCGACTTCAACCTTGACCATATGGCCGATCGATTTTCTAACTTGTTCCACCGCTTTCGTAATTGACCCAACTGCAGCAATATGATTTTCTTTTAACATGATCGCATCATATAAACCGTGACGATGATTAACACCACCTCCACAAGTAACCGCATATTTCTCAAGCATTCGTATGCCTGGAGTAGTTTTCCTTGTGTCACAAATTTTCACTTCTTGATTCTCTAACCTGCTAACGGCTAAATTTGTCACCGTCGCAATACCACTCATCCGTTGAACAAGATTTAACACAACGCGTTCTCCAGACAATAAAGCTTTTTTCGAGCCCGTGACTTTGGCTATGGTCTCCCCTTTTTTCACCCAATTTCCGTCCTTCTTCCACATCGTTATATCCACTTGCTGATCTAGTAAAGACAGGCCTTTTTCCAAAATCAACTGTCCAGAAAAGATCCCATCTTCTTTCGCTACAAAAATTCCCGTTGCTATTTCCGAATCAGGAAACAAGATATCATTGGTTTTATCTCCTTCCCCTAAATCTTCATGCATAAAATCTTTTAACTTTTGTTCCAATAACAATTCATTCATAGCTTCTCTCCTTAATGGTTGATTAATAATCTCTTATTGGACAGTACTTCCGTCTTGAATCGTTCGATAGGTACTCTGTGCCATTTTGTATCACTTGTTGGGAAATCAGTTCGATAATGTGCTCCTCTGCTTTCTGTTCGCTTCAAAGCAGAAGTAGTGATTAACCATGCAGTTGTCAACATATGCAGCCATTCCATATCTTCTCGTGATCCGTTTCTACTTAGGTCAGAAGCTTGAAAATCTAAATCAAATGACTCTAACCAATTACACATCTTCAAGAGCCCTTCTTCATTTCGTTCTATGCCTGCATATCGCTTCATATATTTCTTCAATAAATTTTTTTCAGGCAAATACATCTTTTTAGAATCACGTTTTTTTGGATATGCCACAGATGGAACGTGTCTGGCACTATGCGGATCACTTAGTATTCGCTTTGCAAGCCGATCAGCAAAAACTAATCCTTCTAAAAGAGAATTACTAGCTAATCGATTTGCTCCGTGAACCCCAGTACATGCTGCCTCTCCAATGGCAAATAATTGATGAATATTGGTTTCTCCATTTTCGTTTGTCTGAATCCCCCCCATAATAAAATGAGCACCAGGTGTAACGGGAATATAACCAGATCGCCAATCTATGCTCGAATTTTCACAAATTGCAGTAATCGATGGAAAAGTTTTATTAAAATCAGTAATATTGCTGATATCTAAAAAGACGTGATTTCCATTCATCTCTTCATTCGTAATAGCTCTTGCAACCACATCACGTGGGGCTAAGTCTTGAAAAGGATGAACCTTCTCCATAATAGGACGCTTATATTGATTTACTAGTTTGGCTCCTTGCCCTCTTACTGCTTCTGAGATGAGAGCATTACCATCCATACTAGATGCAAGCATAGTAGGATGAAATTGGATAAACTCCATATCCCTGATCACTGCTCCTGCTCGATAAGCGATCGAAAAGCCATCCCCTGTAACAGTTGGATCATTGGAGGACGTTTCATATAAAGCCCCACAACCTCCAGTTGCCAGTACTACTTTATCAGCAATATGCAAATGAAATTGATCGTTTTTATCTATTGTGATCACACCATAACACGTGTCTTCTTTCACCAAACATTCGACTACCATTTGATGTGAGATAACGTTAATTTTATCCAGAACTTTTTGCTGGTAATGCAACATCAAAAATTTACCGGTCTGATCACCGCCAGCATGAATAATCCTTTTATTCTGATGGGCACCTTCCATTCCAAGACAAAGCCTTCCTTTTTCATCTCGATCTGCTGGAAACCCTGATTGCAACAATTCTTGTACCCCTTCTATCCCTTCTTTCGTTAACATTTCTACCATATATGTGTCATTATAATCATTGCCAGCATGTATTGTATCTTGATAATGATATTGCCAATCGTCATCATCAGATATCGCAGCTGCAATACCACCTTGAGCACGCTTAGAATTCGTATCATGTATCGATTCTTTCGTGATAATGGTGACGTCTGCTTGTTGATATAATCTATCGGCTAGAGCAAATGCTGCTAACCCTGCACCAATGATCAATACTTTTGGCTGTACCAATTTATCACCACACTTTACAGTTGTCTTTACAGATATATTTACATATAATGAACCATATGGCAAGTATTTTTTTTAGAAAGGACAGGGGATAATATGTTGTATTTTGATTATGCCGCCACTACACCAATGTCTACAAATGCATTAAATATATATACGGAAGTAGCTGCCAACTATTTTGGAAATCCAAGCAGCTTACATGATATTGGAGGAGAAGCAAAACAGGTATTAGAGCAGTCAAGAAAAAAAATAGCAGAATGTTTACAAACAGATGCTTCTTGCATCACTTTTACCAGCGGCGGGACAGAAAGTAATCTATTGGCAATCGATACCTTACTTCGTGCTTCTAAGCCAATGCCTAAAAAACACCTTATTACGACAGAAATGGAGCATAGCTCGATCTATCACTATATGAAATCACTTAACCAAAAGGAAGATATAGAAGTAACCTTTCTTAGAGGAAATGGAGAAGGGGTCATAGACATCAACACACTTAAAAAAGCTATAAAACCAAATACGTGTATCGTGTCGATTCAACACGTCAATGGGGAAACTGGTATTATGCAGCCGGTTGCAGAAATCGGCCAACTCTTACAAGAGAAAAACATATATTTTCATAGCGATGCTGTTCAATCTTTTGGTAAAATAAACATGAAGCTGGATCAGCTGCCAGTTGATTGTATGACCTTTTCGAGTCATAAAATTTATGGCCCTAAAGGGGTAGGGGCATTGTATATAAATTCCCATGTACCAACAACCCCTCATCCGGTTACAACAAATCATGAGTCTGGGATGAGACCAGGTACAGTGAATGTACCGGGAATTGCTGCCTTTGCAGCTGCTGTGACAGAAGTAATAGAAAAGTTATCGTCTAACTATTCACATCTTACGAATATCAAGAACCTATTTATTAGAAGATTAGCGGAAGAAAATATACCACTTGAACCGCTTGAATTTAATCATCAATGTCCTAGTATTGTCGGCTGTACGAACAATTATATACAAGGGGATTATGTGATGCTTGAATACAATCGATTTGGGGTCGGGATATCGACAGGCAGTGCCTGTACACTTGGTCATCATGAAATACCAAGATCTATTTCCGTTTTACGCCCAAATGATGGGAAACGATTCGTTAGATTTTCTTTTAGTCATTTAACAACAGAAGAAGACATCCATCAATTAATCGATATCTCTAAGCAAATTTTTCAAAGAATAAAGGAGGGGCAAGCCATTCATGGGTAAAAAGCTTTCAGGAAGCGATCGAAGAAAAGCGATTGTAAAGTGGTTAACACAGAGCGATGAACCAATGACAGGGACGAATATTGCGCAAAAGGCGAATGTGAGCAGACAAGTCATCGTCCAAGATATCTCTCTATTAAAAGCACAGAACCACCCTATTATCGCTACAAGTAATGGCTATTTATATATACAGCAAAAACAAGAGAAAAAACCTTTTTATAAGGTGATTGCTTGTCAACATAAAGCAGAAGAAACAAGAGAAGAATTATACTTGATAGTGGACCATGGTGTCACTGTGAAAAATGTAAGTATTGAGCACCCCATTTATGGTGATTTAGAAGCATCGGTAATGGTGAGTAATCGAGCAGAAGTAGATCAATTTGTACAAAAAATTGAGGATAAAAAAGCTCCTTATTTGCTAGAGCTTACGGACGGTATTCATAATCATACTATTATAGCAGATGAAGAATGGAAACTAGAACAAGCAGAGCAAGCATTACATGACAGGGGATTTATTGTGCAATAATATTTACCTCTCTTTTTGTAAAGAAAACTCGTCGGTTGACGAGCCTTTGGCGAAGTTAGAGACGTAGTTGCCCTTTCATTAGCGGAGGAAATATACGCAGACTCCTGCGGGAACAGCGACAGTGTGAAGACCCCGCAGTGAGTGCTTTTTGCTCACGAGGAGGCTGAACCGTCGCCCCGCGGAAAGCGAAGTATATTTCCGGAGCGGTATTCTGAGCACCCTTCTTAAAGGACAAAAGCAAAACATTTCAAAGTTATGTTGCAGTTTATGCCTTTTGTGCATTATTTTTATGCTTTCTGTTATTAAAAAAGTAACGCTTGCGGATTAAACCGCAAGCGTTACACCATTTCCACTATGCAAATAATACGGATAGCTGCCTAAAACCTCTACTTTACAACCTAAAGATTCCATTTCCGCAATCGCATTAGGGATTAATACATCATCCATTTTTTGTTCTATATCAATAAGGAAATAGTAATTGCCTAATCCTGTTTTCATTGGACGCGACTCAATTTTAGATAAATTCAAGTTTCGCCATGCAAATGCGGATAGTACTTGGTGAAGGGCACCTGGGCGATCCGAAGGCAAAGAAACCGTGACCGTCGTTTTATGTCCTTTTTCCTCTAGTTTATTCGATGTTAAAAAGGCATCTTGCTTATGCAGCACCACAAACCTTGTATGGTTATTGTCAAAATCATGGATATCTTTTTGCACAATAGACAATCCATATTCTTTAGCTGCTAAGTGATTTGCTATCGCTGCAATGTTCTTATCTGGATTTTGACTTATATATTCTGCCGCTGCTCCCGTTGAGGTCATTGATTGTGTATCAACACCAGAAAAGTTTTGCCGTAAATAGGAATGACATTGTGCAATGGCATGGGAATGGGAATAAATGGTTTCAACATTAGACCACTGATCCACATTGTCTGCATGAACCATCAGGTGTTGTCTAATTGGGACAATCACCTCACTCACAATTTTGACATCATTCGAATCAATTAAATAGTCTAATGTAATATTTACAGTTCCTTCAATTGCGTTTTCTAATGGCAATACAGCATACTTTACCTCTTTGTTGACAACTGCATCAATGCATTCTGGAATAGTTTTATAGCTCTTTTTTACATCTCCATTGAACATAGAATCTACTGCTATTTTTGTAAAAGTACCCTTTGGTCCTAAAAACCCGATAGCTCCTGTCATAAATTGCTCCCCCTATATTATGAAACACCTGAACTTAAAATTTCCACTTGGTTGACAAATGTGATCTGTTTTAAATCATAAATGAGCTGATCCAAATCAGATCTCATCCCTGTTGTATTTAATGAAAGTGTCACATTTGCTTTTCCTTGAATCGGTATCGTTTGGTGAATGGTTAAAATATTACATCCGGCGTTTGCGACTACCGATAAAAGGTGCGATAATGCCCCTGTTTGATCTTCAAGGTGAAAGAACAGTGTAATCATCTGTTCTTTCACCATATGTTGAAAAGGAAAAACGGCATCTCGATATTTATAAAAAACACTTCTAGAAACCCCAACTTGTTTTGCCGCTTCATGAATAGATTCCACTTTATTTCCTTCTAGCAACTTTTTGGCTTCTAATGTTTTTTTCATTGCTTCTGGCAAAAAATCTTCGCGTACTAAATAGAATTTTTCATTCTTTTCCGTCATCCGTTCATTCCCCTATAAAATTATTTATCACGGTGAACAATCGTCCGTAAGCCCCACATTTCATGACTTAGAACAATGAAAGCAGGATAAAGTGGGGGATAACGGAAGCTAGCACCCTGATAAGTTTCGTTAACCATCAGGGTAGGATGAAGCCCCCCACTGATGGAAGTCTCTCTTTATCTAAGGAGCGACACGTTTTCTACTTAAACTGTTTCTATTATTCCATAAACTCGAATTCATAATCAAGTAATCGAACAGTGTCTCCGTCCTTTGCTCCTCTCTTCCGAAGTGCATCATCTACACCCATTCCACGCATTTGTCTGGAAAAACGCTGCACAGATTCGTCACGTGAAAAATCAGTCATCTTGAATAATTTCTCTATTCTCTCACCTGTTAAAACAAAAGCACCATCTGGATCTCTTGTGATTTCAAATGCTTTCTCTTCTTTTTCAAAACGATATACGACGCGTTCATCTTGATCTTCAATTGGCTGATAATTCTTCGGTATTTCATCAAGTTTATTAGCAACAGCAAACAGTAAATCTCGAATACCTTCCTGTGTCACGGTAGAAATTGGATAAATTGGATAATCTTCTTCCAATTGTTCTTTAAAGATATCAAGCATATCTTTAGCGTCTGGTAAGTCCATTTTATTGGCTACAATGATTTGCGGCCGTTCCAAAATCGATGGATCATATTGCTCTAATTCCTTGTTAATAGTAACAAAATCTTCATAAGGATCTCGCCCTTCTGTACCTGCCATGTCTAATACATGTAAAATAACACGGGTACGTTCAACATGTCGTAAAAATTGATATCCTAGTCCGACTCCTTCATGAGCACCTTCAATTAACCCTGGCAAGTCCGCTAACACAAAGCCACGCTGATCGGCCGTATCCACAACTCCTAGATTAGGTGATAGCGTCGTAAAATGGTAGTCAGCAATCTTCGGACGTGCTGCACTGACAACAGATAAAAGAGTAGACTTACCGACACTAGGGAAGCCAACTAAACCGACATCTGCAATGAGTTTTAATTCAATTTGGATGTCACGTTCTACACCGGGCTCCCCTTTCTCTGCGATTTCTGGAGCTGGATTGCTCGGGTTTGCGAAACGAATATTTCCTCGACCGCCTCTTCCGCCTTTTGCGATCACCGCTCTTTGTTTATGCTCTACTAAGTCTGCAATCACTTCACCTGTTGCATCATCTCGTACCGTCGTTCCCGGAGGTACTGGTAAGACAAGTGGTTCAGAATTTCTTCCATGTTTTCCTTTGCTCATGCCGTTTTCTCCGCGTGGTGCTTTAAAATGTTTTTGATAGCGGAAATCCATTAAAGTATTGAGCCCTTCATCTACTTCAAAAACGACATCTCCACCGTTTCCTCCATCTCCACCTGCTGGACCGCCCATTGGAACATATATTTCACGACGAAAGGCAACAAGACCATTACCTCCATCGCCTGCTTTTACATAAACTTTGACCTGATCGACAAACATGCTGTATCACCTTCTTTGTTTATTCTAACCATTTAATTTGTAAAGGTTTGTGCTCTGGTCTATGAACTGATTGAATAAAGGGTAAATGAAGCAATTGCTCGATTAGTTCTTCTTCATTTTCCCAAATTTCTTCAAAAATTAATTGAATATGTACGGAGTGCTTTTTGTGTAATTGCATTTTCAGTGTACCATGATAGTGCTGAAATTTTTGCTGATATTGTTCTAAGATAGAAAACACTTCTTGTATATGTGACGAAAGCACTTCATCTGATAACTTATCTGGACGTTTGTCAAGCCGTAACTCATACGTTAAATCGACGGATTCAGATTTCCAATTATATGTCATTAACCAAAGCATTGTTTGCGGAATGGCTAATCTGTCCAACTGTCGTTCCATTTCAGTACGTTCCAGAACTTGGTTAATCTTATCTTGTACTTTTTCTAGCTTTCCCAATTGTGCATATCCCATTATTAATTGTAAGTCATTGAGCCAGTCATGACGATAATGCCTTAATATTTCTAATACTTTATCTTCTTTCATATCGCTCACTCCTATGCAATAAGCAAATTATAGCATAGAACGGAAGGAGAATCATCCTTTACATGAACGAACAATTTATGTACATAAGCAAACAATAGAAAAGGCTCTAACCTAAATTTAGATTAGAGCCTTTATACCTATTTATGCAGGATATACACTAACTTTTTTACGGTTGCGTCCGTAACGTTCAAACTTTACAACACCTTCTGCTTTTGCAAATAGAGTGTCGTCACCACCACGGCCTACGTTCACTCCAGGGTAAATTTTAGTTCCGCGTTGGCGGTAAAGAATAGAACCACCAGATACGAATTGGCCGTCAGCACGTTTAGCACCTAAACGTTTGGATTCAGAATCACGACCGTTTTTCGTACTACCTACACCTTTTTTCGTTGCAAAAAACTGTAAATCTAGACGTAACATATTTTACACCTCCTTAATTTTCATGGATGGATATATATTGACCATAATCCCGCTCTACGGTTTTTAATGAAACAAGCATCCCCTTCAATAATAAAGATGCATTATCTAATGTATCATCTTTTATATGATCGGGGATATCTACTTGTAAATAACCGCCCTCATCGCCAGCTTGGTCAATGATTAAATCAATCTCACATAACTCAAACACTGCATTGACAGCACCAAATGAAATAGCAGATACAGCAGCACAAACTAAGTCGTGCCCTGCTGGACCGCTTCCGGCGTGTCCGCTTAGTGTAAAAGACTTTATATGATTGTGCTCCCAATCTATCGTCACTTGAATCATATAGACAAGACCTTACGCATTGATTTTTTCAATTGTAAGTTTTGTATATGGTTGACGATGACCTTGTTTACGAGAGTAGTTTTTCTTTGGCTTGTACTTGAATACAGTAATTTTCTTTTGACGTCCTTGCTTCTCTACTTTTGCTGTAACAGAAGCTCCGTCAACGTATGGAGTACCAAATTTGGATTCATCTCCACCTACTGTAAGTACTTTGTCAAATGTTACAGATTCACCAGCATCTGCTGCTAGCTTCTCTACATAAATCACTTGGCCTTCTTCTACTTTTACTTGTTTACCACCAGTTTCAATAATAGCGTACATCAACTGCACCTCCTCATGTGACTCAGACTCGCCATACAGGTGCTTTTTCTCAAGCTTAAAACCTGTTCTGTGCGGTTGTAGCAACAGGTGCTACATAAAAACAACGAATGTATCATACCATACTTTATCGAATGTTGTCAATCTCTTGAAACGATTTATCCTCTAAACTATCCTGTATCAAATTCTCACTTCCTGAGCGAATCCATTCATAATAGTGAATGGATTTGTCCTTCTTCACTAAAACAGTTAAAGAAATTATTTCTTTTAGTGTCGGCCAAATGTTTTGCTTGAGATAGTCTAATAATATCGGGTGACACGCAATCATAACAGCTTCTGTTTGCGTTTGATCCAATTCAAATAGTTCACGTTCTAGCTGATAAGCAAAAGATTCAACTGTCCGCTCGATGCTTATCCGCGGTTTAGTGAATAATTCTAATATACTAGCTCGTTCTCTTTTACGAGTTAATTCAATCAACCCAAGCTTTGTAAAACCATATATTTCACTGCGAATAGGGTCATCACCGAATGCTGTCTTTAATGCATTTATCACCTTTTCTTGGTCTTCTTTTTTTCTCATTTTAAGAAAATCGATCACAATAATACCAGCAATATTACGCCTGCGAATTTCATCTGCACAGTACTTAGCAGCTTTTTGATTGATTTCCAAAACCGTTCGCTGCTTACTTTGTTTACTTTTAAATTGGCTGCTATCTATATCAATGACCGTTAATCCTTCTGTTTGTTCAATCATCAAACATAAACCTTCTTTTGTTTTAACCAATGGTGATAGGAGTTGATCAAACAATTGGTCCAAATCCCCTTCTTCTATTTGAGGCATTTGCTGTTTCGATTCCATACGTATTGCCAGCTGTGGAAATAATTGTTTGCTTGATTTCATCACTTTTGGCTGATCAAAAATTATATTATCTAATGGCTTATGCTGATACTGATTCAGCATTTGTTCTGGAATGACAGATTGCCTATACAAGCAAGCAGGAGGAGATTTTATTTCAGCCCAATGAAGATAAGATTCCCATTTTTCTCTCTGAGATACTAGCTCTTGCTGCAATTCAGCTAAAGTTAGTTCGGCACTATTGGTTCTTAAAATCACACCTTCTGGATAAGACAATAAAGGAGCTGTAGAAACCTCTAATTCATGACGTTTTCGAGAGAGAATTTTTTTCGAGCATGCTATATAATCGCTAAATGGTAAATAAACCAGTGACGTACCTGGTAGTGCAATATTAGCCGTAAGCTTTGGCCCTTTATCTTGATAACTTTCTTTTACAATTTGAACAATGATGTCAGCCCCTTCTGTAAGAACAGAACTCCATCTACGGCCATTCAGCTTAGATGGAGGAATTTCTCTCTTCGGGAGAAATCCAACCTTTTTTCCGCCAATATCAATAAAAGCAGCTTCTACTTGTTCATCAACATTGCGAACTTTCCCAAGATAAATAGATCCAACATTCTCCCCATTGTTTAATTCTCTATCTATTTGTATATCTTTTACTTTTTGGTTTTCTATATATAATCCTACTTTTTCGGACAATTTTGTTTGAAAATATAAAATGCCCATAGTGTTATGATCACCCTAACTTCATTACTCAACCATCTCTCCAATGCTTACTTGATGCAACTTTTCTTCAAAAAAAGCAAATAGACAGTCCTTCTCTGATATATATTGAATCATCGATGGATTTTTATTATTTTTAATTGCAATGATATGATAACAATCTCTGCGAAAGCGAGGGAAAACATCTGAGAGTAATTGTTCCTCTTCAGCAAAAACAAGCTTCTCCCGACCATAATGAGGAGAACTGCAATGTTTATCCCACAAAAAACGCCACCATCTAAAATGTCTCTTTTTCCATTCTAATCGATTTTCCCAAAATAAAAAAATCATAAGTAAGGCTAAACTTAATGATAAATAATCCAATAAATAAACGATAACCAAACAAATCAAGATAGAACTGCATGATAAGATTAATGTAATTTGACGTGCCTGTTTATAAGGAATTAACCGATCCCATAATAATTGCAGAATTCTTCCACCATCTAGGGGCCATATTGGTAATAAATTCCCAATTAATATAAAAGCATTATATTGCCACGCTAGGGAAATAACTGAATCCGAAAGAATACCTGTATCTTTTGCTAAATACAAGAATAAAAAAATAAATATATGTTGAAGAGGACCTGCTATGGTAACTAACCACTCTTCTTTTATCGGTCTAGTTCCATATTCATCAGTCTCCATGACCCCTCCAAAAATCCATAAAAAAATGCGCCTAATTCGCCAATGAAACAAACGGGCGCAAACATAATGTCCTAATTCATGAATCAGAACAATAGAAAAAATAATGGAAAATTCAATGAACATCCCCGTAAAGGAAGCAACAATAAAGAAAAAGACGACAATGGGGTGAATATGAATGGGCGGCAGCACTCTAAGGCTGTTCATCAACTTGCATCACCCTAATCGGATCAATGAATTGCCTATTCTTTTCAATTGCGAAATACATGGACTGTTGATTTTCATCCGGAATATATGTCCCAATCGGCTGGTTTTCTTGAATGGTTTGGTACGAATATACTTCTATATCTGACAAAAAACCGTAAATAGATTTACTTCTATCAGCATGTTGAACAATAACCGTTTTCCCCATATGTCGATCATTTCCTGCAAATAGAACAGTACCAGCTTCTACTGCTACCACTTCTGTTTCTTGTGATGAGGAAATACGTATTCCCTCTCCATTTTCTTGGAAGGACTGACTAATTTGTCCAGATACTGGCAATGCGGTTGGTTCCACCTCTTCTTCTTTTTCTAAATCTGTTTGAATAGCAAATGGTGCACCAAATTTTGCTTGATACCATGCATTTACTGTAGCAAACGGGAATTCTTCCGTAATCGCATAGCTTGTCCATTGTCTTGGTTTTTCCATCCATTTACTGTCTATCGACATTGTTAAAACGGACACAAAAAATATAGCAGAAGCTAATACACTCTTGAATAAGAAGGGCTTTGAAGTTGATGAGTTTTGAGAAGATCCTCCCCAACCATGCACAGGCGGAGAATACCCATGTCTCTCCTCATCCTCCATCATGACATTTTTAATAAAAGACTTGTCCGTTGATTGTGACATCAATTTCTCTGTCGCCTGTTTTCTCTCCTGTTTACGACGATGAATGTTTTTTCTAATTTGTGCTAAGTTTTTTCTCATGGCCTACTCACATTCCTTTATTAAGGTTTGTACCATTCTATGTGAGTAACACAATAATTATGATGCGCTTCCTTGATAGTCACACAAAAAGATAAGCAGTTTTCTAAAAGATTGTTGCTGTTAAAATAAAACCTATTGGACAGTAGCTATAAAATATGACGTAAGCAGAGAAAATTTGTGATAATAAAGTAAATGTAGCGAGACTATTTATCGACGCAGCTGAAATATACTCGCTTTCCGTGGGCTCACCACGAGCCTCCTCGCTCACCAAAACCGTTCGCTGTGGGGTCTCTTAGGATCGCTTTCCCACAGGAGTCTCGCATATTCCAGCTGCTGTTACGATTATGAAACATCATTGTTGAACCACTGTACATCCTACACATGAAGATAATCAGTACATACTAGCGAAGGAAATATACGTAGACTCCTGCGGGAAAAGCAACAGCTGAAGATCCCGCAGGAAGCGATTTTTGCTTCCGAGGAAGCTGAAGCGTTGCCCGCGGAAAGCGAAGTATATTTCCGAAGCGTTATTTAATCGCTCCCTCACAGTATTGCGCTGTTTTGTTCCACTGTACAGTGAATAAGGGAAAAGAACCAAAAGATAGAATACAGTCGTGATCATAATATAGAATTAAGAGTTTCTTAGCTAAAAAAGAACTGCCTCAATGAGCCAGTTCTTTTACTACTTTATTTTGCTAATCCAAATACTTTTTTGATTTTATCCATGAACCCTGGTTTTTCTTCTAATGACAATAGCGGGACAGACTCTCCTAATATTCTCCGCGCTATATTACGATAAGCAATGGATGCTCGTGTGTTTGGCTGAAAAGCCACTGGCTCCCCGTGATTGGAAGCTTTAATGACATCATCATCATCTGCCACAATACCTAATAAATCGATAGATAGCACTTGTACAATTTCATCTACATCTAACATATCCCCATTTTTCATCATGTGGTTACGAATACGATTAATGATCAAGTGAGGTGGTTCAATATCTTCCTGCTCAAGTAAGCCAATAATACGATCTGCATCCCTTACACTCGATTTTTCTGGGGTTGTCACCACTAATGCTTTATCTGCTCCTACTACTGCATTTTTATACCCTTGTTCAATTCCAGCCGGACAATCTATTAATATGTAATCATAATCAGGCTTTAATTGATTAATAACCTCAATCATTCCTTCTGGCGTTAATGAAGACTTATCGCTTGTTTGTGCAGCTGGCAGCAAATATAAGCAGTCAAACCTTTTATCTTTAATTAATGCTTGTGATACTTTGCAACGTTCTTCTAGTACATCTACAATGTCATAGATAATACGATTCTCAAGCCCCATAATCACATCTAAATTGCGTAAGCCAATATCTGTATCTATCAAACATACCTTTTTATCTAAAAGTGCTAAAGCAGTACCTAAATTAGCAGTAGTTGTTGTCTTACCAACCCCACCTTTTCCAGACGTGATAACAATTGCTTCACCCATTGAAAATTCTCCTTTCAAAAGCATTTAGATCTGGTCGAGCCTTTGTTAGTGAACTGATTCGATCCATTATTATTTGTTCTCGTTGTTCATCGAGAAATCCACATTCCATATGTACTCCACCTTGCTCATTATCTGGAGAACGACTTATTTTATCAGCAATTCTTAATTGGTTAGGAGCCATATAGGAAGCTGCAATAACAGCCTCTTCATTTCCATCTACTCCTGCATGAGCTATTCCTCGTAAATTTCCCATTACAAAAATATTACCCGAGGCGATCACCTTACCACCAGGATTTACATCACCCACTAATAGCAAATCTCCATTAACATGTAAAACTTGCCCCGATCTCACGATTTTATTATGTAACCGAATCTCGGTATCTTCTTTCCATTCTAATGCCTCTGTTTTTAAGATTACATTGGAAACGATTTGATCTACTACTAATTTATTTTGCTTCCGGATCACTTCACGAAGTTGACTTTCCTGCTCACCATTTAAATAACGATTCCCCAGTTCAACCTTTACCGTAATCATTGGTTCATCTTCGGCGAAATGATGTGATGTTAAAATGTCATGCAACTCTTTTAACAAATTTTCAAATGAACAAGTGTCATCCATAAATAGTGTGAGACCATCTCTTGTCCCTTTTATTGTAATCCTTTGGTTAGTTTGGTTAGCTGACACGATCTACTCAACCCCTTATTACGACTACCCTTCACCTATCTACCATGTAATAGATTGCTACCCTTTTCTATCAAACATAATGGCTGACCATTTTTTTAAACGCTTGTTAAAAAACAAGTAGAAAAGAGGACTAAATAAAATATTCCAAATAAATGTTGGTATTAAACGATTTTTCCAATAAACTTGCCATATTTGATCATGTACTTGAATAATATTATATAAGAAATAAGCTAATATGTCTGTTGCCAAGATTCCCATTATACTTATTAACATGACAACTAAAAAATTCGCATGCAATAGCTTCATTATTTCTCTTACCACATAGATAACTGACGCATAAACAAAAAGGTATATTCCTAGTATATCCGTATATATTAAATCTATTGTGAAGCCAAATAAAACAGCAAAAGCTAGACCATAGTATGTATGACTTCGATCAAAAAAAACGGTTATATATACAAGGAAAAGAAATAGAAAATGAGGGGTAATAGACTTACTTTCTAAATAGTCTATCATATGTAGCACATTTAGGGATATAGTTCCTTCTAAAACGACCATGATGACACAAATAAAGGCAAGAGAAAACGGAATGATACGCATCATGTATCCTCCTCCTCCTCTGCGTTCTCTTCCTCAGTTGTCATCATACGATCGATTACCATAACATGCTGCACTTCGTCCAATTTTGCGGATGGCTCTACATATGCGATAGAAGTTAACTCATAACGATCCACCCCAACCTCTTTTACTTTTCCTATTTCCAACCCTTTTGGAAATACACCGCCAAGTCCTGATGAGAAAACAACTTGTCCTGATTCTAAATCTGGATCATTCTCGTTCATTTCTAATAACAGCAAATCCCTTTCCTCATCATAATCGACGATAAAACCCGATATATCTCGCTTTTGGTCATCCTGAAACACATTAACGGATATCCGATTGGATCGATTAAATCCATTTAATAAAAGTACAGTAGAGGTAAAGGGCGATGCTGTTTGTACTTTCCCTATCATGCCCTCTCCAGTAATGACCGCCATATTAGCCTCGACACCATCTTGTTGCCCCTTATTAATGGTTATTTGCTTAAACCATTGATCCTTGCTCCTAGCCATTACAGAGGCATGAATGGTTGTAAAATTCATTAAAAAATCAGACTCTGTTTTATCCAAAGCTAATTCTAACTCCTCAATTTCTTTGGATAATTCTTGATTTTCGTATTCCAGCTTTCTTAATTCTTCTAATCTTGTTTTCAATATTTGATTTTCTTTATAAACATTTTTTATTTCTTTTATATTAGAAGTAATGTTTGTTGTGAAAGTTATAGGCTTATTCACAATCGCTTGGAACCAACCCACCGTATCATGGACAAAATCTTCTGCTACCGTCAAGTTGGTTCGTTCTCTTAACGAAAAGCCGATTATACCAACTAAAATAATCAATGAAATAAGCAAAACAAATAATTTTTTCTTCCTAAAAAACATGCCAACACCTTCTTAATCAGATACACGCTGTGAAGAGACATTCGGATGTGACTGAAAATGTTCAATATAATCTAAAGACTTCCCTGTCCCTATCGCAACACTATCTAATGGCTCTTCCGCCACAAATACAGGCATCTTCGTCTCATCACTAATAACTTTATCTAAATTTTTCAATAACGCACCGCCACCTGATAAAACAATTCCTCTATCCATTATATCCGCCGATAATTCAGGTGGTGTTCTTTCTAATGTATTTTTTACTGCTTCCACAATAGCATCAACTGTATCCTTTAATGATAAATTAATTTCAGAGGCTTTAATAGAGATTGTTTTTGGTAACCCAGTCAGTAAATCCCTTCCTCTAATTTCCATCGTTACATCATCTTCTGAAGGGCGTGCTTCACCGATATCCATTTTGATCGATTCAGCAGACCTTTCTCCAATCATGAGATTATATGTTTTCCTAATATATTGAATAATCGCATCATCCATATCATCACCAGCAGTACGGATAGATTTGCTTGTTACAATACCACCAAGTGATATAACTGCAACCTCTGTTGTTCCACCACCTATATCTACAATCATACTACCAGTTGGATCCCAAACAGGCAAACCTGCACCGATAGCTGCAGCAAATGGCTCAGCAATTGGAAAGGCATCTCGAGAACCTGCTTGCTTTGTAGCATCTAACACTGCTCTTTCTTCTACCATCGTAATCCCTGATGGCACGCATACCATCACATTTGGTTTTTTGGCAAAAGAAGAACGATTACGTTGTGCTTGTTTAATATAGTACTTCATCATCGCAGCAGTTGTATCATAATCAGCGATAACTCCATCTTTCATTGGACGAATGACAGATATATTTCCAGGTGTACGACCGATCATATTTTTGGCATCACTGCCAACTGCTTCAATATCCCCAGTTGTTTTATTAAGTGCCACTACAGATGGCTCTCGAACTACAATCCCTTTCCCTTTAATAAACACTAATGTATTTGCCGTACCTAAGTCTATCCCTAAATCTTGTGAAAAATTAAAAAATCCCAATTTCTTCTTCCTCTCACCATTTTTACATTTTTTCCTGAACATATTCTATGCTTTTTCACAGAGCCAATCAAAAAAGTAGTATATGAGTCAGTACAACTGATTTATTATATCTCTATTCTAACAATAGCGCCATTATACACACTTTCCGTGTAAATGGCGCTATTTATACTTGTAACTACTATTATACTCATTTTTGAACCAAATGGATAGTCTTATAAATATCCTTTTTCTTTTAATGAGACAAAACGATGATCGCCAATAATTAAGTGGTCCAATAGTTCTATTCCAATTAACTTTCCACATTCTGTGAGCCTTTTGGTTACATGGATATCTTCTTGGGACGGCGAGGGATCACCTGAAGGGTGATTATGTGCACAGATGATAGAGGCTGCCGAACGCTTTACGGCTTCGCGGAATACTTCGCGAGGGTGTACAATCGAAGCGTTTAAACTTCCTATAAAAATGGTCTGTCTATGAACAACTTGGTTCTTTGTGTTGAGAAACATGGTGACAAAATGCTCTTGTTTTAGCGCATACATTTCTTCCATGACAAAATTAGCGCCATCTTCAGGGCTACGAATAACGTACTTCTCTTTTTCTTTAAATTGATGAATTCTTTTTCCCAATTCTACTGTTGCTAAAATATTAACTCCTTTTGCTTGTCCAATACCTTTTAAAGTCATTAACTCTTCAATCGTAACTTCTTTCAACGAGTAAAGCCCTTCAAAATGTCTCAATACCCTTTCAGCTAATTGATGTACATTTTCTTCCCGAGTACCAGTACCTAATAAAATAGCTAAAAGCTCCTGATTAGACAAATGGTTAGGCCCAAATTCTAAGAGCCGTTCTCGCGGCCTATCCTGCTTCGGTACCTCCTTCATCGTGATCATATCATTAGACAATTTGTATCAACTCCTTTTCTTCATTTCAAACCAGGAATTTTTCCAAGTTTGATCCTCTACATTTTACAAAGAAATGGGTATTAGTACAAATTGCCTTTTTTGTCTTTTTCAACTAATACAGGATACCTTTTCTACATAATTAATGCACATTTCCTTTTATATTAAAACGAAAAAATGAATAATTACAAGTTTTGCATCGATTTTGCGTATTCATGCCAAACATTTAATAGACCTACTGATAAAGACTGTTGATCTTTCAATGTGATAAGTTCAGCTACACTATCTGTTAGCGGCTTTAACTCTTCCCCAACAGATTCAGGCTTTTGTTCTAACCATTTTTCAAAATCTTTAACAGATGAAACGTCCGAGATAGCGGTCTCTAATAACTGATCAAACTCTTGTAACCACTGTTGTTCCTCACTTGGTAAAGAGGTTTCTGGAATTTCTATCGCCCAAGGTTTGCCACCATATAATTCTATCTCTTCTTTTTTATAATTATTAGCAAATGCTTTAGATGCTTCACTTGTTGAATGAACCCCTACGAATATATGATACTTATCTTCTTTCTCCCATATCATAGATGAAAGTGAATGAGCATCTAATTGAGACTGCGTTGTTTCTGCTGCTGCTTTCGACGTAAAGATACCTGCTTGAACCACATATCCTGTGAGAGTCGAGCCTTTAAAATCATCCTGACCAGTGCTTTTTCGATCATCCTCTTCCTCCACTGCATTTGCCTCTTCTTTTGTACTACTTACTTGTAAATCTTGATTAAAAGTCATTTCTTCATTGTCTAAATCCACAAAAATTTGAATCATAAAAAAACCCAGCAGTGATCCTATCACGATAGCTGTCATTGCTGAAACAAGAAAAGGTTTATACCGTTGAAATCGCTGTCGTTTATTATTCTTGGAATATTCAACAGTGGGATGATGTGCAAAATAATGACTATCATCAGTATACTCTTCTACTGATGGTCTTTTATAAGTTGAAATTTCATCCTTTTCTTGATTAATCGGAGTTTCACTTACTTTTCTTTTATTTATTCTAATAGAGATACCTTTTTTGTTCTTCAAGTAAATCCCTCTTTTCCAACCTTTTCTATCAAGCTATCATAGGTTGGATGAGATGTAAGAGGACTTTTGTCAAATAAATCAAAAAAGATTTTGACAAATAATACTAAAATGACACTATTTATGCACGTGCTATTTCTGTGTTACTGCTTTCTTATGTAGTCAATTGGTCTAGCATAAGCAGGGGCAAAATAAGCATCAAACTGAATAGAGAAGGAAATGCTTGCTTGATTAGGATCACTTTCAAAATCTATTTCCGATAAATGAAGGATTCTCTCACTTACATCTAAACTTGCCAAGAATTGTTGAAATTCTTGATAATTTGAAGCGGTACCCTCTATATTGAATCTAATAATTTGAATAGCATTATACTCTTGATGCTCAAGCCCTTCATCTTCGACTGTAATATTTTCGATTGAAACCTGATACTGATTCTGTAATAACTGGAACTCATCCATCATGTTATTCAATTTTTGGTCCCCTGGTATCTTCGCCCATACAGTTGTTTCTTCCATTAAATCAGATAAGTGATCAGATGGATTAGTGTATTCGGTCAATTGCTGCTTTTCTCTTTCTAATTCTTGGAGGTCTTGCTCTAGTGGCTTAATCATCATCATTTGAGCGAGAAAACAGATTACAATCGTACCAATAACAATAAGTATCCCCCATCTCGTATAAGAGTTTTTTAATATACTTACTATCATGACTAGCTCCCCTCTATACCGGCTTGCACATCAATATCTAAACGTAAAGTAACTTGATAGCTATCTGCTTCATTTTTGGTAATGTTATCGATATAAACTTCTTGCACATATTCCTCACCTAAGAATTGATTATATAAGCGAGAAACGGCTGACATGCTTTCTGTATAAAGGTATAAATTCAATTTACCATCCACAGAAAAATGATAGTTTCCAATGACATGATCCGGTAATAATATTTCATTCATACGTTCCAGGAGCATTACACTGTCAAAATGACTAGATTCTATAAGCCGAACCATTCGATTAAACTCGTTCACCTGTTCCACAGCCTCTTGTAACTCCTTGATGTTCTCCATCGCTTCTCGTTCCTCTTGAATTGATTGTTGTAGCTTATCCTTATGCTGCATTCCTTGCACATATGGAAAGGCGATCCATATAATTATGATTACGAACGCCAAAAAAGTAAATAAAGTGATGATATAGGGGGTTAATCGAAATGGTTTAATTTCAATAAAATTGATTTGCATTATGTCGAATCTCCTCTAAGAACTAAGCCTAGTAAATCTGTGTGTTTATCCTTATATGGGGGCGAAATTGATTCACCTAATGCATGTATCGACATATCCAGATGACTTTTCATCTGGTTTGCTATCTTATCAATAAATGGAACATCCCCTGTTACAATCATTTTTTCAATCCCTTCTTTGCCATCTTTTACAGAGTAAAGATAAAAATCAATGAAGCGCTCAATAGTTAGAAAATGTTGGTTAATGATACGCTGTTGCTCCTCATCTGATAAATCCCAATCTAGTGTTTCTTTTTCTATATCCCATCTCCAAGATTGACGACTGTCCACTGGTGACTTTACATGCCGAGAAAAAATTAACTGACTGTTTTCAAAGACGGATAGAAAGAGTGATTCTTGATTCCACTGTATGATTAATAAATTTTGTTGTTCTACTTCTGCTTGAAAGTGCTGATAGGTTCGCATAACAGCTAGAGAGGAAATATCCGCTATTCTTGGTTTCAGTTTTACATTTTTTAAGATTTCCATATAGTCATGTAAAATATGGGATGGATAGGCATATACTAACCATTCCTTTTTCTCATCTTCATCCTTAGAAAACGCCACATCTAATAAAGGGTTCTTAAATGGCAGACGTAACATTTCATCATCTATTTGAATATGCTGCTTTACCTCTTTTGCACTTAATACTCTTGGAAACGAATGCTTTCTTATCGTCACAAAAGCATTGGGTACGGAAAAAGACACTTTTGCTCGTCCCCATTTTTTCCGCCTGCTCACCTTCTTCAATTTATGGTGGACAGATCCTTGATTTACCATTTTCCCGTCTTCAATTGCCTTATCATCTAAAGGAACAACACCGGTGTCTATAATTTGAGCAAGATTCGGCCCTCGAGACACCATATATTTAAAGTAGTTATCAAACCAAATAATATGTACATGCTTCTTTTTCCGTAACAACATCAGCAAACCTACTCTCCAATCTATTAAAACAAACTAATATACCAATGGATCCAATCTTCTCCGAACAAATAAATAGTGTTTGCTGCTAGCATAATAGCAGGTCCAAATGGGATTGGTTGTTGCTTGCTCATTCGATACCATGGGAAAAGACAAAGCGTAAACATTAATCCATATAACGAAGCCATAAACATGGTAAGTAAAATTTCTGGAAACCCTAGTAACAAACCAAGTAAAGCAAATAGCTTCATATCTCCTGCTCCCATACCACCCCTACTCATCCAAATAATCATCGCTATCAAGCCAAAACCAACCAAAGCTCCCAAAATACTCATCCACCATGGCTCTAATGGTTCGATCAATCGAACTATCACAAAAAGCAGCAGAAACACTAGTAAAACAGTATTCGGTATAAGCATATATCGAAAATCAGTAATAAAAATGATGATCGTTAAACTAATGAGTAGGATCGCAACCAATAAATCAAAGGTAAATCCGAACCATATGTAACTAATTAAAAATAAAATTGCTGTCACGAACTCGACTACGGGATAAATCACAGGAATGAACGTATGACAGCTCCTGCATTTGCCATTTTGTATCATATAAGAGATCACTGGAATTAGTTCATACCATGATAACACATGGTGACATTGCGGGCACTGGGAGCGTTTGGAAGAAAGAAATTTTCTTTGAGGAACTCGTATTCCTACTACATTAAAAAAAGAGCCTAATATTAATCCATATATAAATATCACTATCCCTATGATTGCTTCCATTAACTATTCTCCTTTAAGAAGAAAAGATCCCTGATGAAAGGGATCTTCTATCATTCTCGTTATTCGCTGGCAGGGGTGTAGGTGAAATTGCTACCTTGCTCATGCATAATGGTTCCACCAGGGTTTTCATCTACATCTAAGTAATTATATTCTATCAAATCATCTACCGTGAAATCTATGGAACCATCGTCTGCAAACACCCATTCATGATTATCTTTATCTGACTGTGCTGCAATATAAGCTTGTTTAGCAGCATTTTCAATTAATTCTGCTTCTGCTTCTGATGCGCCTTCTTCTGCTTGACTGACAACATTTCCAATTGCTGGTACTGCAATGGCAACAATAATACCTAAAATCACGACAACAGCTAAGACTTCTACTAAGGTAAAACCTTTTTCACTTCTCAACCGCTTTAACATTTGATACCTCTCCTCATTGTAATAAATAATATTGTGAATTTCGTCCTACTCACCTTACCTTATACACTACTAAACTCCTATTATATCTCTCTATTTTGGTCAGATTTCTATATGTTTGCACAAATTCCTCCTACTATTTTACCAAATTAACCATAAATGTAAATGCTTTTGTTACATAAATTCAAACATTTGAAACATGGGAATCACAACAGCAAGCATGATAACACCAACTATTCCTGCTAAAAATAAAATCAAAAATGGTTCTAACAATGCTTTTAATTTATTTGCCACATCATCAATTTCTTTCTCATAGAAAGTAGAAAGCTTATAAAGCATTTGATCCAATGATCTTGTCCTTTCCCCGACAGCAATCATTTCCATTATAAGTGGTGGGATGAAGCTAGTTTGCCTCATCACCGTTGTCATGGACTCACCTTTTTCAACAGCTTGATAGCTTTCATGCAATATCTTTTTGATGACACGATTTTGCACCACATTTTCGGTCGTTTGTATAGCTTGCAAAATCGGGACAGCATGATGTAATAAGGAGCCCAATGTTTGGGACATTCTTGTCAAATGGATTTTCGTTAAAAATGGACCGATAATGGGAATTTTTAAAGTAAGATAATCAAACCGATAAGCTAGTTTACTATTTTGATCTAAGAAAATGAGAAAGCCAATGACTATGAATATCATAACAGGAAGAAACCAGATCAATTTTTTACCAATTTCACTAGCCTGTAATACCATTTTTGTATAAAGCGGTAATTCTTGATCATATGATCGGAATAGATCTTCAAAAACGGGAACGATAAAAACAAGTAAGATGAAGCTGACGACAATGGAAAATAGACTCACTAATAGAGGATAAGCTAAAGCTGTTTTTACCTTTTGTTTTAACTCGTATTGTTTTTCATAATATGTCGCCATTTGATCTAATATGACATCAAGATTGCCGCTGACTTCGCCTACACGTGTCATTTGAACTAAAAGTAGAGGGAAAAATTTTGGATATTTATTAAAAGCTTCAGACAGACTAACTCCCTCGCTTAATAATTCCTTTATTGAATTTAACACTTTTGACAACGGTTTACTAGTTGTTTGTTGGATTAAAATATGAACAGCATCAATAATGGGAATTCCTGCCTCAATAAGAGTAGAAAACTCTCGAAGCAATAAAACAAAATCTTTACTTGAAATTGGGCTTTTTATATATATTTCCTTATGCCATATAGAGTTAAGCTTTTTTAATTCCAATACTGTTATATTTCGAGACTTTAATATCTCCATTACTTCATCTTTTGAGCTTCCTTCCAGCTTTCCTTTTTTCATTTTCCCTTGCAAGTTTTTACCTCGATAATGATAAAAAGCCATACAATCCCTCAATTCATCTACAACTACAATACTTCATCTGTTTCCGCCACAACACGAAGCACTTCTTCTAATGTTGTCAATCCTTGTTTTATTTTATCTAACCCATCATCTATGAGAAATGTCATTCCATTTTGTTTGGCGTAAGTTTTGATTTCCGTAATCCCTTTTTGATTCATCATCATATTTCTTACTGTATCATCAATCACAAATAACTCATGAATCGCCATTCTTCCTCGATAACCAATTCCTTTACATGCCGAGCATCCTTTTCCTTCATAGACGGTTGGAACCTCATGATTCCTTTTTACAAAAATATGTCTTTCCATTTCTGTCACAGCTCTCGGTTCTCTACAATCGGGACAAACCATTTTTACTAAACGTTGTGCCATTACTGCCGTTAGAGAAGATACTATTAAATATGGCTCTACTTCCATATCAAAAAGGCGTGGAATCGCATCAATAGCACTATTCGTATGTAAAGTGCTTAATACTAAGTGACCTGTTAAAGCAGAGCGAATGGCAATTTCAGCTGTTTCTGTATCACGAATTTCCCCTACCATAATAACGTTAGGGTCTTGTCGTAAAATAGATCGAAGTCCTTTTGCAAAAGTAAGGCCAATCGAATTGTTGACTTGTACTTGATTAATACCTTCTATCTGATATTCTACAGGGTCTTCTACTGTTACCACATTAACGGAATCATGATTAATTTGATTTATCGCTCCATATAAAGTGGTCGTTTTTCCAGAGCCAGTAGGTCCTGTAATTAAAATAATACCAGAAGGCTGCTGGATTACTTTCTCGAATAATTTTTTGTGATGGCTGGATAAATGCAGCTCTGATAAATGTTTAAATGCTGTACTTAAATCTAAAATTCTAAGGACAATCTTCTCTCCAAAAAGCGTAGGCAAAGTAGAGACACGTAAATCGATTGGTCGACCATCTACGTCAATTCGAACTCTCCCATCTTGTGGTAACCTAGACTCCGTTATGTCTAAGCCTGAAAGAATTTTTGTTCGAGCAATTAATGCACTTTGGACTTGTTTTTTTAATGTCTTTTCCGTTCTAAGCAAACCATCCACTCGATATCGAACATGAATATGAGATTCTTGTGGTTCTAAGTGAATATCACTTGCTCTCAGCGCAACACCTGTTTGTAAAATTTGATCTAGAATACGAACGGCTGGGGCATCATCTTCCACCTCGACTCCAGATCCCACCATGTCATGATCATAATATTTATTAATAGATTGTAAAATCTCTTCCTTGGAAGCAATCACCGGTTGCACTTGAAAACCTGTGGCCATTTCCAAATCATCTATCGCAAAATAATCCATCGGGTCGCTCATGGCTACGGTAAGGTCATTATCTTTTTGTGCTATTGGAATTAAAATATGTTCCTTGGCAAATTCCATTGAAATTTGACGTGCTGCATTTGGATCAACAGGATAATGGTATAGTGTGACACTTTGTATACCAAGTTGTTGCTCCAATACATCTGTTAATTGTTTCTCGGTAATATAACCTTGCGCCAAAAGAGCATCCCCTAGCTTTTGCCCCTCTTGTTTTTGTTCAAGGGCTTGTAAAATTTGCTCTTCGGTTATAATATCAGCAGATTTTAACAATTCACCTAGCTTTATCTTTTTAAAACGAATGGCCATACTCAAACACCTTCTCTTGATCTAATTTTCTACAGGCCGCTCTTCTTCTATCAGTCCGTCAGTAGAGCTTTCTCCTATATGAAATGGTAAATCATATTTAAATAAATCAAAGGGGTGATAAATAATATCAGATGCCCCAGATAACCGTAATGTCTTTGCTATTACCGTTCCTCTAATGGTCGTACTACTGTCTCCTACAAAATCTGCAAACGGTGCTAAAATAAATGCTTCATTATCACTGCTTCCGCTCATTTCTATATAACTTCCACCAGTTATGATTACGCCATTAAATCCTCCACTGCCTGTACTCATAATATCCGCATCCTCTGCAAAAATTGTCCCCGTCACTTTTTGAGAACCAATTATCGTGAATTCTCTATTGTTACCAGATAAATATAAATTTAATTGCTTTGGATCTCCACCATCATTGATGGACCCATTTCCATTCATGGACAATTCTTTATCCACATATAGGCTTAAAGATCCTGATCCTACCACATTAATTTGCCCATTATTAATATCCAATGAACCAACGGTTAATTCTCTATCTTCACCGCCAGTATCTACATTTAAGGTTCGGTTACCTGAAATAGATATTTCTTCAAGTGACATATCTTGATCCACTTCTAAAGTGTAACCATCCGTACTTTTTTTATCGATTGTTAACTTACCATCTTCTAACACATTATTACCGTCAACTGTTTCATCTTCTGGCGTATCATATTCAGGAGTTGACGGGAAAGAGGCAAATATCTGATCAATGGAACCATTGTCAATTAGATTTGTCACTGTTTCTACAGGCGGCAATTCGCCATTATATTGATCACTATTGATAACTGTTTCTTCAGCCCCTTCAGGCACATAGATGGTACTATTTGAAAATTGAGCATTGTCCGTTATTTCTATCGTTCCCTCATTCGTACAACTGGTTCCAAAATCCCCTGTAATCGAGCTATTCTTTTCTATGATGATTTGTGTAGATTGACAACCAACAGAGCCACTTCCGACATAAGATGATAAATTGTCTGGTATGTCAATCATATCAGAAGTTTTCCATCGTAGCGTTATTTGCTTAGAAATATGTCGCTTTTGATCTCCTATGACACCAGTAGAAGTAATTAAATATTCCCTAGGATTTTGATTTGTTTGGGCTTCAATCTTTAATTGGAGTTCGGGATTTTCACCAAAATGTTCAGAAAAAGATTGATTTTCTACTAGTTCTTTAATCGAAATAATCTCTCCCTCTATTTTTTGAAAAAAATCTGCTTCATTACTGGATCCGTCATATACATTAATCACGGCTTTTTCCAATTGATCAGAGGCAGTCGTTATCCCAGATTCTGCAATATAATAACTAGCATGATAACTTCTATCAACAGTATTTAAGTGAAAATGTCCAGTTGAGACCGTTAGTAATGATATGGATAAAATCGAAACTATAAGTAATACCATTAAAGTAATGGTCAAACTAATACCTTCTTCTTTTCGACAAAAGGTTAAATACCTCACTTTAAACGCCTACCTTCGAAACATGACTACTGTGGAAATGGTCTCTTCTTGGGCAAACTCACTCGTTTTACTTGATATCGAGATTTCAATCTGCTCAGCATCAAACACTACTTGAAAGTTAGTAATACTATCTGCTATTACCGCTTCATTTTTTATTAAACTGTCCTTTTCCCAATAATATTGATTTGGTCCAACATGTAAGACAGCTTCCTCATACTTAATAGATTCTTGTTTTACAGAACGAATATCTTTCGTCAATTCCGTTAAAGCACCTCTTACATTCGATTGCTGCTCTATTTTAGCTGTCTGTGTCAGAAACTGTTTTTGGGTGAAAAGATAAATAGAGCCAACTAGCATCATAATAACGGATAGCAATCCTATAACAGCTAACAGCTCTATTAATGTAACTCCTTTTTGATTTCGAAACATCTGATTCATCTCCATTTATAAGCTGTCTCTAATTGGCTTACTAGATGTTCGCTTTGGCCTATCCTAAATACTTTTAGTAAGATCTTCTTTATTTTACTATCGATAATAGAATCGGAAAACGTTACTTGAATCCTGTATGAGTCTTTTTGTATTTGATAAATGCGGGCGTTTTCTTGTTGTTCAACTAATATAAAGCCTTGCTTTTCTAATTCACTCCACATTTCTTCGTAAGTCATCGTTTGACTATATTGATAGATAGATTCGATTTGATCTTGTCCAATATATTGTGCCTCTATAGAATGCTCGGATTTTAAATTGGTCTTAGACACAAATGCAAAGACAGCAAAAAAGGAAACAGTAATCATGGATAATATCGTAACAGATACCAATACCTCAACTAATGTAAAACCTTTTTGATCATGAAAATAGTTAGCTTTTTGAATCAAATCGAACCCTCCCTCTTTCCCTATTATACATATTATCTAGGTCTTAAGATACATTTTCATTTTTTCAACAAAATGCAATGATCCTGTTATCATGACAACGTCTTCTGTTCTAACAAATTCTTTTAAATAATACCATGCCTGGTAAGGATCCGGAATATAATCAACGTCAAGATAATCCACATCTTTGCTAGATAAAGAACGAGGGTGATCAAAACTTGTCACCACTACAGAGTCCGTAACACCATGGAGGATGTGAATCATTTCTGAAATGGCCTTATCACGAAAACCACTAAATAACACATGTATAGATCTATCCCCGAAATGTACTTTCATTAGTTTAGCTAATTGATCCATGCTTGCCTGATTATGAGCTCCATCTACATAAATTTTTGGATTTTCGGATATTAACTCCAACCTATTAGACAATTTAGTTTGCTCAAATCCAACATGAATAGCATCATTAGATAACTCTATCCCTTTTTCTTGCAAAAGGTTGATCACCATCATCGCATTAGCCGCATTTTCCATTTGATGACTGCCGATCATCTTAATCATTAAAGGTATTTCTTCACCCTCTGCATACCAAAGAAAGGATTGCTTATCATGGGAAATTTGATCAGTTCGGATCTTAAAATCCTTCTGATATTGATAAGTCGGTGCATGTTTGCGCTCAGCTTCTTGCAAAACTACCTCTAATGCTTCCTTTTTTAAATTTCCTATCACAACAGGGATCTGATCTTTAATAATACCTGCTTTATGTGCTGCGATCGAAGCCAAAGAATTTCCTAAAAATTGCATGTGATCATAATCAACCGTTGTAATCACCGAAACCGTTGGTGAGACTCTATTTGTAATATCTTCTTTCCCGCCCATGGCTGCTTCAATTAATGCTATATCAACATTTCCCTGGAAATAAAGCAATGAGATTATCATTAAAATTTCGTATTCCGATGGTGCCATATCCATTTGATCCATTTCATTTATAATAGGTATTATTTCATTAAGAATAGAGACAAAGTCCTCTTCTGTCATCGATTGTTCGTTTATGTAAATATGATCCAAAATGGTAGGCAGGCCTGGTGACATAAAAGCCCCCACTCTGTATCCACCTTTTACTAAAACTTTTTCAATGTATTTTAAAGTGGAACCTTTTCCGTTTGTACCTGCAATATGGATTGTATTTATTGCTTTCTCAGGATGCCGGCAAGCTTCTAAAAGATAATCTAATCTTTCTAACCCCGGCTTTATCCCTAGTTTTTTGCGGCTATCCAAAAATGTTGTTGCTTCATTAAAATTTTGGAACATATGTAAAACACCTTCTTATTTTAAAATATGAACTATTACATGTATTATAGCAGTTATGAGATATGGATGGGAGAGATAAAAATGCAAGGATGGGTTATACATAATGGTCATTTAAGTTCAACACGTTTTTTACAATTCCCAAAAGCCATTCAAGAGGCAAGCCTTAAAAGGAAAGTCGGAATGTCTCTCATGACTAACGATACTTGTACTAGTATGGTTAGTGATCAAGGGATACAACTTGATAGTTCCGTAGATAGCAAGCTGCCGGATTTTGTCATTTTTAATGATAAAGATATAGCACTTGCAAGACAGCTAGAAATGCTTGGTATTCCATTATATAACAATGCTGAAGCGATTGACTTATGTGACAATAAAGTGTATATGTATCAGCAGTTAGCTAAAGAACGTTTGCCGATTCCGAAGACAATATTAGCTCCCAAAGTTTTTACAAAAGTAGAAACACATCGAATGGAGCACTTCTTATCTATTGCAAAAAAATTAGGTTTTCCGCTTGTCATTAAAGAAGGATACGGTTCATTTGGTGAACAAGTTCACCTGGTGCATGATCAAAAGGATTGTACAGCCATCATTCAACAAATGGAAAATCGGCCCTTTCTATTTCAGGAATATGTGGAATCTAGTTATGGAAGAGATATTCGGATATTTGTTGTTGGTCACAGAGTAGTAGCTGCCTTAAAGAGATACTCTGTCAATGACTTTCGAGCTAATGTCCATCAGGGAAGTGCAGTCGAAGAGTATATTCCTACAGAAGCAGAAAAAGAGCTGGCATTAAATGCGACAAGTGCAGTACAAGCAACTTATGCAGGTGTTGATCTGTTATTTGGACCAAATAATCAACCAATTATTTGTGAAGTCAACACAAACGCTCATATCGGTACAATTTACCGCCATACAGGTGTTAATGTAGCTGATCATATTATCGATTATATCATCCATGACTTAACAACAAAGAAGCACACCTAATCAGAGGTGTGCTTTTGCTTAGTTTTGTAATTCTTCGATTCTTGCTTTGACGCTTGCTCGTTTCTCGATATAATCTTTTTGTTTTTCTTTTTCTGCATCCACTACATGGGCAGGAGCCTTATTGACAAATCCTTCATTGGATAATTTCTTATCGACTCTCTCGACTTCTTTGTCTAACTTTTCTAACTCTGCTTCTAGTCGTTTTAATTCTTTGTCAATATCAATTAAACCTTCTAAAGGCAAGTATATATCGGCTCCTGTTACAACAGCAGACATTGCCTTTTCCGGTGCTGTAACATCCGTATCAATCGTTAACTCGCTAGGATTACAGAAACGATCCAAATAAATACGGTTTTGTTCTAATTGTTGCACCACTTCTGCATCTTTTGCCTGAATATAGATTGGTATTTCTTTGGAAATCGGAGTGTCCACCTCAGCACGGATATTACGAACAGAGCGAATAATCGCAACAAGACGCTTCATCGTTTCAGATGCTTCCTTATTACTTAGGTCATCTTTTACTTCTGGCCAGGCTGCACGTACGATGGACTCCCCTTCATGTGGTAATTGCTGCCATATTTCTTCAGTCACAAAAGGCATAAATGGATGCAGCATACGCATCGTATGATCTAGTACATAAGCCAAAATCGAGCGTGTGGTTAATTTCGCTTTCTCATCTTCTCCGTAAAGTGGGAGCTTCGCCATTTCAATATACCAATCACAGAAATCATCCCAGATAAAGTTATACAAATGACGCCCCGCTTCACCAAACTCATATTTATCCACATTTCTAGTAACTTGTTCAATCGTTTCATTTAAACGAGTTAAAATCCATTGGTCTGCAACAGATTTTTCCCCAGTTAAGTCGATTTCCTCGTATTTAAACCCATCCATGTTCATCAAAGCAAAACGAGATGCATTCCAAATTTTATTTACAAAATTCCAAGTGGATTCAACCTTTTCCCATTGGAATCGCAGGTCCTGACCAGGACTAGATCCGGTTGCTAAGAAGTAACGTAATGAGTCTGCGCCATATTTATCGATTACTTCCATTGGGTCTACACCATTTCCAAGAGATTTACTCATTTTTCTTCCTTCCGCATCACGTACAAGACCATGAATTAACACGTCTTTAAATGGACGCTCGTCGTTAAATTCTTTAGATTGGAAAATCATTCGAGCTACCCAGAAAAAGATAATGTCATACCCTGTCACAAGTACGTTAGTTGGGAAGAAGTGCTTAAAATCTTTATCCTCTTCATTTGGCCAATTTAAAGTAGAAAATGGCCATAACGCAGACGAAAACCATGTATCTAATACATCTTCATCTTGTTCCCAATTTTCCATATCCTTCGGTGCTTCTTTTCCAACATACATTTCACCTGTTTCTTTATGATACCATGCCGGAATGCGGTGTCCCCACCACAATTGACGGGAAATACACCAATCGCGAATGTTTTCCATCCAGTGAAGGTACGTTTTTTCGAATCGATCAGGTACAAAATGAACTTTTTCTTCGTCAGATTGCTGTTGCATTTTTACTGCTTCATCCGCTAATGGCTGCATATCAACAAACCACTGTGTAGAAAGATATGGTTCTACAACCGCACCGCTTCGTTCAGAGTGCCCTACAGAATGCATATGCTCTTCAATATCAAATAAAATACCATCTTCTTGAAGGTCTTTGACGATTTGTTTACGACATTCGAATCGGTCTAAACCTTTATATTTTCCAGCATTTTCATTCATTGTGCCATCTTCATTCATGACAAGCACACGCTTAAGTTGATGTCTATCCCCAATTTCAAAGTCATTCGGGTCATGGGCAGGGGTAATCTTCACCGCACCTGAACCGAATTCCATATCCACATAATCATCTGCTACAATTTCGATTTCACGTCCAATAATCGGTAACTTTACTTTTTTACCAATTAAATGTTTATAACGTTCATCCTCTGGGTGTACAGCGACTGCCGTATCCCCTAACATTGTTTCAGGACGTGTTGTCGCCACTTCGATATGGCCAGAGCCATCTGCGAGTGGATATCTCATATGATAAAAATGTCCCTGTACATCTTTGTAAATTACTTCAATATCAGATAATGCGGTTTTCGTTGCTGGGTCCCAGTTAATAATATATTCGCCGCGGTAAATAAGCTTCTTTTCATAGAGCTTCACGAACACTTCTCTAACTGCATCAGAGAGACCTTCATCTAAGGTAAAACGTTCACGAGAATAATCCAAGCCTAAACCTAATTTCGCCCATTGTTCGCGAATAAAACCTGCATATTCTTCTTTCCAGTCCCAAGCTTTTTCTAAAAACTTTTCTCTCCCTAAGTCATAACGGCTAATGTTTTCTTCTCTTAGTTTTGCTTCTACTTTGGATTGGGTAGCAATACCAGCATGATCCATACCCGGTAAATACAGTACATCATACCCTTGCATTCTTTTAATTCTCGTAATAATGTCTTGCAGTGTCGTATCCCACGCATGCCCAATATGCAACTTACCTGTTACATTTGGCGGCGGAATCACAATGGTAAAAGGATCTTTTTCCGTATCCCTTGCTGCCTCAAAATATTTTCCATCTACCCATTTTTGATAGCGACCCTTCTCTACTGCAGTCGGATCATATTTGGGTGGTAAATTCACTTCATGCTTCTCTGACATGAAACATTCCTCCTTTTTATCGTTAAGTAAACGGCTAAGAACATAAAAAAATCCTTTTCTCCTTCTAAAAAGGACGAAAAGGATTTTTTTCCGCGGTACCACCTTTATTTATAAGTAAGATACTTATACACTTCATACAAGATAACGGCTTGTTACCGACTTTATCTACTATCCATTTCAATAAAGCTGCTCGGAGGCTACCTTCTAACACCTTTTATTCAAGGAAGCTTTCCAGCCTAAGAGCTTCCCTCTCTTTTGAATAGTATGTTGTACTCTTCCTCTTCATTGCATTTTAACGTTAGTTGTTCATTATAAGTTATTTTATACAAAATGGATCAAATTCGTCAAGAATAATTATACATGCAGCTGCGCATATTTATTAAAAAAAGTTTTATAACCAAAATATAAAAATATAATCACGGTTAAAGAAACACTTCCCGTAATGCCTAGCATTATAGCAATTTGATATTTAATGGCATCCATTGGACTTGCTCCAGAAAGAATAACCCCTGTCATCATACCAGGTAAAAAGACAATTCCCATACCAACCATACTGTTTATGGTTGGTAGGATAGCTGAATCAAAGGCATGATTAACAATGCCTTGTGATGCTTTGTTCGGAGTAGCACCTAACATTAATGCCGCCTCCACTTCCTTTCTGCGAGCCTGAAACCCTTCCACTAAACTGCTTACACCTAAAGTAATACCGGTCATTGAATTACCAATTAGCATTCCTGCAATCGGTATGAAGTATCTAGGGTCATACCACGGGGAAAATTGTGCGACGATAAAATCAAAGTAAAGGAAAGAAAATAATGTTCCCGTCACCATCGCAATCGCAATGATTTTTTTTAAATGGTTACTCATCGAATGCTTTGTGCGCTTAAAAATATTAAATATCGCAAAAGTTTGCATAATAACTAATACAATCAGGGAATAAAGCATATTTTCATTTTCAAATATGAAAGTTAACACATATCCAACTAACACTAGTTGGATGGTCATACGAAAAGTTGCAATTAAAATTTCCTTTTCTCTCGAAATTTTCCACCACTTAACAATCGCTAATAAAATGAGAATAAATATATATGCTGTAGATAATTGCCAAAAAGTAATATCTAGCATTTCGTTCATGTCACAGCACCTCGTCTATTTAATATATCGCTCATATATACGACTTGATCCGCATATTTCTCCGCTACTTCCTTGGAGTGGGTCACCATAACAGCTGTTTTCTGGTGGGTTCGAATAAACTCTGTAAACACATCCATTACTAAATGCTCTGTATTCTCATCTAAAGCAGAAGTAGGTTCATCCATTAAATAGACTTCAGCTTTCATTAGTAAAACCCTTGCTAATGCAATTCGCTGTTTTTCTCCACCGGAAAGTTTACTGGCATCCTCGTCTAAAGATTTATCTAATTTCAATTTTCCTAACATTTTTATTAACGTTTGGTCATCTTCTAATTCTCTTTCTGCGAATTCCAAGCCTTTTTGGAGATTTTCTCGTACTGTTTCATCAAAAACGATTGGGTCTTGACCGAGCATGACCACTTCTCGTCTTAGCTCAACTGAAGGGAATTCTTGAATCGGTTGACTCTTATACGTAATTTCACCATCATCTGGCGATAACATTTGATTAAACATTTTTAATAAAGTGGATTTTCCGCTACCACTCTCTCCGAAAAGGCAAATAATTTTGTGATCAGGTATTTCTAACTTATCAATATGTAAAATATTCTTATAAATTAGCCCGTTAACCGTAAACATAGGATCCCCCTTTCTGTCATTATCGACCATAGTTTCCCAATTATACATAAGGTATTTAGTTCACATAAAAAAAGCAGATACTTGGTAACAAGCACCTGCTCTTCATATTATCGGAAATCTCGAGTATCTTCAACTTTTCTTGATATAAGTATATAGGCAATGGTAGCCACTGCTGTCAAAAGTGTATAAAGCAACGTATTTTTCATCCTTGATTCCTCCTTTAACTCACACATATCCCTCTCTTACTTTTTTAGAAAGGTCGGAATTTCCCTTTTTTCAATACAAGTTTTGGTCCGCCTAATAAGAATAAATAACGATCATCAATCACATTTTTCATCGCTTTCGCTTGGACACCATATAATTTATAGCCATCAAATATTTTACCCATAGCTTCTTTACCGCCTAATGAGGCCACCGTACCTTTATCATCAAATTGAAACTCCTCTAAAGTACCACCATACATCATCGTTCTAATATTATGAGCACATGTGTCTGCCTCTTGCATTGCAATTTGGGCTGTTGGCGGATAAGGACGACCTGTTTCTTTGTTCATCACCCAGGCACAATCACCAAGAATAAACACGTCGTCATGCCCTGGGGCTTTTAGAGTTGGTTCTACATTTACTTTGCCTTTTGTTAATTCAAAACCTGACTCTCCAACAATACTGTTCGCTTGGACGCCACCAGTCCATACAATGGTAGCTGCTTTAATCTCCTCTTTTTCATCACCAAGAATAACAGCATCTTCTTTTACTTCTTTAATCATAGTACCTAATTTAAATTGAACTCCTCGAGCAGTTAGGGAGCGTTTCGCATAATCGACTAGCTCTTCATCGAAACCTGGAAGTACCGTATCCATTGCTTCCACGTTAATAATTTTCACTTTATGACGCGGTATATCATATTTCTTACATAATACTGGAACACGCTCAGCAAGCTCGCCTACAAACTCAATACCTGTAAAACCTGCTCCGCCGACAATAATCGTTAGTAAATCATCTGAAGCATCTTCCTCGTATTTATAACGAGCAAATTGATATTCAATATGATCACGAATCATGCGGCTTGTATCTACACTTTGAATAGAAAATGCATTCTCCTGCATACCAGGAATACCAAATGTTGCTTTTTCGAATCCTAATCCGATAACTAAAAAATCATAATCTAACTCTCCATTTTCCAGTTGGACTTTCTTTTCATCTTTGTTAATTTTCACAACCGTATCTTGTACAAAATGAACGCGTTTCGTGTCAATCACATCTTCTATCATAATACGTGAACGATTGACGTCAATCGTTCCAGCAGCCACTTCATGTAACCAAGTTGTTTGATAATGATAGTTATGTTTGTTTACAAGCGTAATTTCCACTTCTCCAGGCGCAAATTGCTGAGTTAAACGTTTGGTTGTCATCATACCAGCATACCCTGCACCTAGGACGACAATTCTTGGCGTATTCATAGACAAAGTCGATCCTTCCTTCCCTATTGTATTTATTATTTAGATCCAAACTATAGTAGTTTGTGTAATCAACTAGAAATGATACGGTAGCTAAACGTCAATTTTTTTTACAAATCTATGTAATTCTTACAACAGTATCAGTATAACAAATCATGATATAAGCGTCTAACTCCCTACATGATGAACCATGTATTACTTGTATTGTTATTCCCGAGTGATCCAAAATTAAACATATTTATTCATAAATACACAAATAAATAATTGTCGCATAAAATGTACTATGATAGATGTTTATGTCTTAGAAAGAGGTGGATCTATTGTCACGTTATTATCGATATCGGTTACCACCATGGGCTAGAGAATGGATTCTTATTTGTGAAAGGTGTATTCTGCCGATTGTTGTCTTCCAAGGAATCCGTACAATCTTTTTTCCCACTAGCTTTGATGTGTTATTACTGGGTATTCTAATCGGCATTTTAATTGCTTTTCAACTGGAATGGATTTAATTTGCCTCTTCATTTTTTCTTGTTAATGTGCTCGCTATATGCTCTTGTAATTGGTAATGAAACATTAATTTACGATATTCTCTTTCTAACATTATAACACTATCTATTTGAGGAGTTGTTACCTCTACATCCATATAAGAGTGTATACATTGAAGCCATGAATCTGGAGATAATAGCTCCATAACCAATAGACTTTTCTCAAAATCAGAGATAGGAAGGTATCTACCATAAACATCAAACGCTTCCGTGACCTTAGGTAAATCTATATCGTGGAAGGATCCTATATGAGAGAAATAAAGAACTAAATCATGTATAGCAGGGGCAAAGTGAGCATATTCCCAATTCAATAAATAGGTTTGATCATAAGTGGAAACAAAGTGTGTAAGCTTAAGATTACCGTGACATAGGCTATAGTTCATGTCAGCAGTTTCACCTAATGTTTCAAAGTGAATCTCCTGCCAATGATCTAACTGATACAAAAGAAAATCTATATCACGATACGTCATGCACACTTGTAGTTCAAATGGAGACATAAACCTTTTCGCCTCAAAATAACGAACATACTGCAATAGTTGTTCACGAAATATTTGGGTTTGATTTCGGTAATATTCTTGATAGGATTCTTGACTGTTTTTAATGGATGAAAGGTCGTGTTTATGAATGGTGGCAGCATGTAATTTGCCTAAGCTGTGAAAAAGGGATGCATACTCATGTGAAGGTCTATCTAATGCATGGTTTTCCACCCAGGGCATCAAATAATAGATGTTTTCATCCTCAGCATAAAATGGCATTTGTTGATTGGTTAAATAGACTGGTACAAAGCCATATATTTGTTGCTGTTGGATATATTGGTATAATGCTAGCCATCGTCCAATCGATTCCTTGGTCAAATGAGAATGCTTTAATGCATAATTTTGTGATCTTGTTTGAATTTTATATACTCTATTTGTCACTTGATATATTTCTATCGGTTCAATCTCATAAGCTTTTGCTAGTTGTTTCCAATCCATATACACCCCTCCATCAGTTCTTTATTCATATAAAACACTTGGCTTATACATTATTACAATTAAGAAACGCTGTTTTCTAAAAGATTGTTATTTTTCTAATTGCGCAATATCCATAAACTGTGCAGTAACTTTGGGGAAGTTTTCCTCCGCTTGTCTCGATGAGTGCGTAATCGGCTGCGGAAAAACACTCGCTTTCCGGGGGCAGCACCTCAGCCAGGGGGCTACTTGAAATAACACCTTTGCTCCCTTGCACCGAGGAAGCTGAAGCGTTGCCCGCGGAAAGCGAAGTATATTTCCGAAGCGTCATTTAAACTCTCACCCTACAGTATTGCGCAGTTTGGTTCTATTGTGTAGTAAAAACACAAAGAATACGAAAAGATACTTAATGAAAAACTTGATCCAACACCGTCTATTTCACATATACGCCAACAATAAAACCTATATGCTAACGCAGTTGTTATGTTAAAGAAAAAATCCCTTGTTGCTAATGCAAGGGATTGTCATGTTTTATTCTTCTATCGAGATAGGAATATAGATTAATTGTCCAGGTGTAATGTCTTCATCATCTAAACGATTCGTTCGCATAATCTGCCTAGCCGAAACGCCGTACTTTTCAGCAATTTCATTCATATGATCACTTGGTTGAACAATGTATAGCTTTAGCCTGCTATAAGCAGATTCTTCTTCATCCGTAAATATATTTAATAAATATGAGGAGTCCTCTTCTGAGGCTTCGGATCTGCTTTTTAATTGTATCACTTCTTCTACTGGTTCTTCTTCCAGTTCGTCATCTTCTTCTACAATTGGTGTTTCCGGATCGTTACTCAGATATTCTTCCTCTCTTGTAATTTCATCTTGGAAATCTTGCTCTGCTCCTTCTTGTTTTGCAAGTTCTAATTCCTCTTGGTTTTGTTCATCCGAATAGTCCATATCATCACCTGCTTCATCCATTATTCTTCCATCTGATATACTCTCACCAGTTTGTTCCTCATACACCTCTTCACTCCATTTCTCTTCCTCTTCTTCACTTTCTCTATTTTCCGAAACCGATAAAATATTCTCCTCGTTTTCTTGTTGTTGCTTTGGATCACCCTCAGTTTGTTCCTCTACTACAAATTCAAATTCTCCATCCTCAAGCCTTCCTTCTCTATCATTTGTAAAAGCTTCCAACGACTCGTCATCATGTTCTTCTGTAAGCCCATAAATAGCTAATGTAGCTTCGATCTTCATTTCTTGGTCAGATGGTAACTGATAATCAAAATAATCTACTTCTACCGAGACATCCTTCGGTGATGCTACCCTATCCATCGGAATCGTAATATCCACTAAGAGTTTATGAAAAAACTCACAGACACTCTCTGAGACGGAATCTACTCTTTCCACATAGGTGAGATTTCTATTATCATTTTCTCCTAATCTATCTTGTAAATCCTCATCTTTTACATACTCCCCTTTTAATTCCATAACCCCTCGAATGGAAAGCGTATCATCTAATTCCTCAACAGACATAACCGGCTCTAAACCTATCCCTAGCATTTCTTTGATTTTTTGATCATGATGAAATGCAATCTCTTCGTTTACATCAAAATGAAATGGTGATTGCAAAATACTTCCTCCTTCCTCCTTGCTCAAACGTACTAGCATTTCCATAAAAATATATGTACAAAGCTGGTTATTTATGAATAAAAAAACTTGCTAAGGTGCTTTAGACCTTAGCAAGTTTTTCTTACCGTATAGGAATGTATAAATTATCAGCAAGGAAGTTATCACGGCGTAGTGGGCAATTTTAGGAATATAGATAAGCGCATCTAGGCTATCGCGCTGCGCCTAAAGGCTTGGCTGAACCTGAGTTTTCTTTAAGATTGCTTCAATTTTGAAAAAGCTTTATCTGCTGCTTGAATAGTTTTTTCAATGTCTTCATCTGTATGAGAAGTAGATAAGAACAATCCTTCAAATTGAGATGGCGGAAGGAAAATACCTTCTTCAATCATACTGCGGTAGTAGGCTGCAAAAGCTTCAACGTTGGAGCTGCTAGCAGAATCATAATTGATGACTGGCTGATCTGCAAAAAAGATACCAACCATTGAACCAGCTCTGTTAATTTGAATGGAAACTTGATGTTTTTCCGCTGCCATTTGATAACCTTCCACTAACCGATCTACTTTTTCATTAATTTCTTGATAAGCTTCTTTCGTCATTTGTTTTAAAGTCTCTAAACCTGCAGTCATTGCTAAAGGGTTACCGGATAGAGTTCCAGCTTGATAAATATCACCGGTTGGTGCAACGTTCTCCATAATCTCTCTTTTTCCACCATATGCTCCAACAGGCAATCCTCCACCGATTACTTTTCCCAGGCAAGTTAAATCCGGTGTCACATCAAAATGTCCTTGCGCACAATGATAGCCTACACGAAACCCAGTCATGACTTCATCAAAAATGAGCAAAGTATCATGATCGGTAGTAATCTCACGTAGTTGCTGTAAAAATGCTTCTTGAGGCGGAACTACTCCCATATTACCTGATACTGGTTCTACAATAACAGCCGCAATGTCATCTCCAAACTGTTCAAAAGCATAACGCACACTTTCCATATCATTGTAAGGAACTGTTATTGTATGTTCTGCTACACTTTTCGGAACTCCAGGGCTATCTGGTAATCCTAATGTTGCTACACCAGATCCAGCTTTAATTAATAAAGAATCACCATGTCCATGATAATTTCCTTCAAATTTTAAAATTTTGTTTTTCCCTGTATATCCTCTTGCTAATCGTAATGCACTCATCGTTGCTTCTGTCCCTGAATTAACCATCCGAACCATTTCAATAGATGGAACACGATCAATCACTAACTTTGCTAGCTCGTTCTCTAATCTAGTTGGTGCTCCAAAACTTGTCCCTTTCTCTGTTACTTTCTTTAGTTTCTCCACGACATGTTCATTGGCATGACCAAGTATTAATGGCCCCCAACTCAACACATAATCAATATATTCATTGCCATCAATATCAATTATTTTAGAACCTTTTCCATTTTCCATAAAAATCGGATCGAGGCCTACTGATTTAAAAGCACGAACAGGGGAGTTTACTCCGCCAGGCATTAAATCGACTGCTTCTTTATAAGCATCTATTGATTGTTGATTTGCTACCATGATTTCTCACCTTCCTGATTAATGATCTTCTTTTAACCATTTTGCTACATCTTTTGCAAAATAAGTAATAATAATATCTGCACCAGCACGTTTCATTGCTGTTAATTTTTCTAATACAACAGCTTGTTCATCGATCCAACCATTGAGGCTGGCCGCTTTTATCATCGAATATTCGCCACTTACATTATAAGCAACAACTGGTACTGGATGTTGATTTTTAACATCCCGAATAATATCCATATAAGATAATGCTGGCTTTACTATTAAAAAGTCAGCTCCTTCGTCCATATCTGATTGTGCTTCTCTCAATGCTTCTAAGCGATTAGCCGGGTCCATTTGATACGTTTTTCTATCGCCAAATTGCGGTGTGCTGTCTGCAGCGTCACGGAACGGACCATAAAAAGCTGAAGCATATTTAACTGCATAGGACATGATTGGAGTATCCGTAAAACCAGCCTCATCTAATCCTTGACGAATGGCTGCTACAAAACCATCCATCATATTAGATGGTGCAATAATATCCGCACCTGCTTGTGCTTGAGTCACAGCAGTTTTTACATGTAATGGGAGTGACTTATCATTATCTACATCTTGCTGATGAATCACGCCGCAGTGGCCGTGTGATGTATATTCACAAAGACATGTATCTGCGATAACCAGCAATTCATCCGTTTTTTCTTTGATTTGGCGGATGGCTTGTTGGACAATCCCTTCTTGATCATAAGCCCCTGATCCTACTTCATCTTTTTCTTTTGGTACACCAAACAGCAAAACAGATGGTATACCTAAATCCAGTAACTCATCTATTTCTTGATCTAAATAGTCTAATGAAATTTGAAATACCCCTGGCATGGATGGTACTTCATTTTTAATTTGATCCCCTTCCACAATAAATAATGGGTAAACCAAATCTTCTTTATGTAATATAGTTTCTCTTACAAAAGACCGCATCGTACGTGAATGACGCAGCTTACGGTGTCGCCTAAAGTCTAGATTAGTCATCGATTCTCACCTTTTCTTTCTTCGTATTGAACATATTCCACTAATACTTTAATCATATCTACTGTGGTGAAACGATTTGGATAAACAACACGCTGATATCCGTTAGCTTCAAGATGATTGGCAGTTGTTTTTCCAATCGCTACACATATAAGCTTTTGCTTAACGACTGGTAATAAAGCCGCATCCATCAAATGATCAAATTGATCGACAATAGAAGGACTTGTGAAAAAGCATGCATCTATATTTTGATCAGCAAATAATCGATGCAATGTCTCTTTCCCTTCCATATTCTTTATTGTACGATAAAGGACGACCCTTTGAAAATCGACTTGCTTTTTGGTTAATAGATTTGGTATCTCTTCACGTGCTCTATTTCCACAAATCAAAGCGATTCGTTGATTACTGCCATAACGATCTAAGAATTCACTCACCATGGAAGAACCTTGAAACACACTCGGTTGAAAGTCAACTTGCAACCCTATTTCCATCAGCTTATTGGCTGTTTTTTCACCTACTGCAGCTATTTTACAAGAAGGATGAATGGACAAGCTCTCGATATACTGTTGAAAGAAATCCACTGCGTTCCCACTAGTGAAAAATAGCCAATCTGTAGTTTGATCTAGTTGCCTCATGGTATTGTCCAAGCTACTTGAGAGAATAGGCTCAAACCGAAGAAGAGGTACATGATAGGGAATAGCCCCTGTTTGTTTTAACAAATCCATAAGAGGTGCTGCTTTTCGCTCATCTCTTGTAATCAATACCCTCTTCCCAGTTAAAGGAAAAGTCATCCTTGTTCATTCTCTTCTATCGCTTCATCCACTAACTCCTGAGCACCTTGCGCTTTTAACTTCTCCGCTGCAAATTTCCCAACTTCTTTTGGATCTTTACCAGTTACGACTTCTTTCAATACTGTCTTTCCATCTGTACTTGCTACTAATGCAGTTAATACAATCTCATCACCATCTAAATAAGCATAACCGCCAATCGGTACTTGGCAGCCGCCGTTTAATAAATGTAAGAAAGTACGTTCAGCGGTTACCGTTTTCGTTGTATAGTCATCATTAATTTTTTGAAGCATCTCTAGTAACTCCGTATCATCTTCGCGGCATTCGATTGCTAAAGCCCCTTGCCCTACAGCAGGAACACATACTTCTGGCTCTAAATATTCTGTTACGATATCTTCACTCCAGCCCATTCGCTTCAGACCTGCTGTAGCCAAAATAATCGCATCAAAATTCTCTTCTTTTAATTTGCGTAATCTCGTTTCAATGTTACCGCGTATCCAATGAATTTTTAAGTCTGGCCTTGCTGCTAAAATTTGGGAACCTCGTCTTAAACTACTTGTTCCAACTACCGAACCAGGTTTTAAATCTTCTAAAGGAACATGGTCATTGGAAATAAAAGCATCTCGATGATCCTCTCGCTCAGGTATAGAACCTATGATTAATCCTTCTGGCATCACCGCTGGCATATCTTTCATGCTATGAACAGCAAAGTCAATTTCATGATCATACATTGCTTGTTCAATTTCTTTGACAAAAAGGCCTTTCCCGCCCACTTTAGAGAGTGTAACATCTAATATTTTATCCCCTTTTGTCACGATCTTCTTAATTTCAAAGTCATATTGATCTCCAACATGTTTTTTCAGTTGTTCAATTACCCATTCTGACTGTGTCATAGCAAGGTTACTTCGCCTTGACCCAATTACAATTTTACGCATGCGACATGCTCCTCTCTACATCTATTAAAAGTGAAAATTCGATAAAGTGTTAAATAAAAAAAAGTTAATCAATAAAACAAAAAAAGATAATACATTAAGTCTTAAGATAGCTTTCCCACGATAATTACCTTGTACTCTCATAAATAAGTACCAGCTATAAATAAGAAAAACAAAAATAGAGCCAACTGTTTTACTATCTCCCCAGTAAAATTCAGCGCCGCTCATATACGCCCATACAACACCTAGAATAATAGAGATAATAAGTAACGGTACAGCTAAAACGATAATCTGAAAGGCACGTTTTTCTAAACCTTCTAAATCTTGAAAACGCCGAAGCCAATTATACCCTTTCTTCGACTTTAAGAGCTTATACTGCATAAAGAACAAACATGCAAGTATAAAAGAAACCGTAAACAGGCCATAAGAAAGAAGAGCTAACATAATATGGGCTGCTAAGATTTCATTCAGCACATTCGGTATTTGTGTTGCATCCACAATTTGTGTCGACCGTATCGTGTGCAGAATCATGACAATAAAGCCGAATATACTCATAAAAAACATAAAAAACTCAAGTTTAAAGAAATAGTGTACAGATAATGAAAAGGTAATAACCATCCAAGTATACGTATACAAACCATCATTAAATGTTTGAACTGGGAAAGAGGATGTTAGGACTATTTCTGTTAATAAAAAAATGGTTTGAATAACCCAAACCATTGAAAGAAACCAGAAAGCAATACGGTTTGCTTTCTGATTATGGTAAAGAAAATCTATAAAATAAAAAATAACACTAAGTCCATAGAAAATTAACATGCCTTCTTGAATAAAACGTTCTGCAAACATAAAGGAATACCTTCCTTTTTACGAAGTAGACACCTGATGCAACTTCTGATATTTAGCTTGATTTGTTTTTTTATTGCTGTTTTCAGAAAAAACTTTCACACTATCTCCTTCAATTTCATCCTCTATATCGAAGATCTTTTTAAAGAGTCCAAGAGCTTCTTCCGCATCCTGTTGACCTGCTAATTCTTTTGCTTGTAGAATCGGTTGCTTTAACAATTGATTCACAATACTTTTCGTATGTTTATTTAAGACTTTTCGTTCACGTTCTGTTAAGTTAGGCATCTTTCTTTCAATACTTTTCATCGTATCTTGTTGAATGGTTAAAGCTTGCTCACGTAATGCTGTAATAACAGGTACAACACCTAACGTTTGAATCCAATGATTAAATGCTACAATCTCTTCCTCAATCCATAACTCTATGGTTTGGGCAGCTTCTTTTCTAGCTTCTAAATTGGCAACAACTACATCTTGCAAATCATCTATATCATATAAGAACACATCTTCCAGTTCAGCTAACTTTGGATCAAAATCTCTTGGTACTGCAATATCAACTAAGAACAAAGGTCTGCCTTTTCGCTGTTTTTCAATGGACTGATAAGAATCTTTTTGAACCATATATTGGTTCGCGCCAGTTGAACTAATCACGATATCAGCATCAATTAAAAGTTCACCTAAAGCCTCTGTTGAACGAGCATCCCCATTAAATTTATCAGCAAGATCTTCTGCCTTTTCCACTGTACGATTCACCACGGTTATTTTTTCCGCACCTGAACCGTATAAGTTTTTAGCTGCTAATTCTCCCATCTTGCCAGCACCAATAATGACAATATGCTTACTCTTAAGCTCCGTAAAGATTTTCTTAGCTAGTTCTACTGCCGCATAACTTACAGAAACAGCATTTTCATTAATATTTGTTTCACGCTGACTGCGTTTACCAATTGTAATGGCTTGCTTAAACAACTCATTAAATACCGTTCCAGTAACCTTATTTTCTTGTGCCTGTAAAAAGCTTTGTTTGACTTGGCCAAGGATTTGCGTCTCACCCATGATCATGGATTCTAATCCACATATTAAACGAAATAAATGTTCTACGGCTGCTTCGTTTTCATATATGATCAAGTGTGGGGCAAACACTTCTTTATCAACATCAAACCAATCCGCTAAAAATTGCTTTAAAAAATATCTCCCTGTATGAAGCTGGTCAACTACTGCATATATTTCTGTCCGATTACATGTCGATACAATAACATTTTCTAATATGCTTTTTCTCTCTTTTAATTCGTTCATTGCCTCTGTCAAAGTATCTTCATGGAAAGCTAATTTTTCACGAACTTCGACAGGGGCTGTTTGATAGTTTATCCCTGCTGTTAATATGTGCACAATATCTACCCCCAAAAAAACAAAAGCCTAGCATCTACCACCTATTATAACATGTATTTTCTATGAATAAGTGATGAATTTATGAACAGTTTGATTATAAATATGATAAGATAACAAAGTGAGTATAATTTCATTTTCATACGTACTTTATCATACTCCTTACATTTTAGCAAGAAACCAATATAAATTAATAATCATTATAATCTAGAGGAGTGACATGATTGAAAGGAAATAAATTGTTTGCCTATATTTTAATTGGAATTGGAGTATATTTTCTTTTACAAGAATTACGCCTCCCCATTATTACTGACTTTTATTCATGGCCTACTTTACTTATCTTATTAGGATTGGCTTTCTTATTTTATGCCTATTCATCCAAGGAATACAAACAAATATTTCCTGGCTTTATTCTGTTAGGTTTAGGTATTCATTTTCATGGATTGAATCACTATTCCTTTTGGATAGACCACTGGGCTATGTACCCACTCATCGTTGGAATAGCATTCCTTCTCCGAAATACTAAAATCAAAGGAGGATTGCTTCCAGGGCTTATATTAGTTGGAATTTCATTATTTGCCATTTTTGCAAACCAAAAGCCTGGATGGTTTCAATGGGGAAATAGAATCATTTATTGGATAGAACAATTTTGGCCTGCTCTGTTAATTGGATTAGGTATCTACTTATTGGTAAAACGAAAATAACCGCTTCTTTCTCTATATAGAAAGGAGCGGTTTAGGTTTACGATATCTTGGACCTAATATGATGCCAAGCATCCTCTTTTCCTACTCCTGTTTCAGCAGAAAATGGAATGACTGTATCTTCAGGCTCTAGTTCTAAAGTATCAACGACTCGTTTTATATAAGTTCCCTTTTTATTCTTTGGAATCTTATCTAACTTTGTAGCGATAACGATGACAGGCAGTTCATAATACTTTAAGAAATCATACATCATGACATCATCTTCAGTTGGTTTATGACGAAGATCAACAACTAAAACAGTTGCTCTCAACGTATCCCTTAAGGAAAAATATTCTTCCATCATTTGTCCCCATTTTTCCCTTTCCTTTTTAGAAACCTTGGCATAGCCATATCCTGGAACATCGACGAAATAAAACTGCTGGTTGATTTTATAAAAATTTAATGTTTGTGTTTTCCCTGGTTTAGAAGAAGTCCTAGCTAAATTTTTTCGATTGATTAACTTATTAATAAAAGATGATTTACCAACATTGGATCTTCCCGCTAAAGCAATTTCAGGTAACCGATCATTGGGATATTGCTTTTCAGATACGGCACTTATAATAATTTCTGCATCAGTTACTTTCATAATTGCCCTCCATTAACGCATAATCCAACACTTTATCTAAATGATTTACCGGAATAAACGTTAGTTGCTCCCGAACACTTTCTGGAATATCTTCTAAATCTTTTTCATTATCTTCAGGTATAATGACAGTTGTGATACCAGCACGGTGGGCGCTTAAGGATTTTTCTTTTAACCCGCCAATTGGTAAGACACGACCTCTCAACGTAATTTCTCCCGTCATACCCACTTCACGTTTAACAGGTCTATTCGTCAATGCGGACACGAGTGCTGTTGCCATCGTTATCCCAGCTGAAGGTCCATCTTTAGGTGTAGCTCCTTCTGGGACATGAATATGAATATCATATTTATCAGTAAAATCCGGTTCAATTTTTAATTGATCTGCTCGTGATCTAATATAACTAAACGCAGCTTGTGCAGATTCCTTCATCACATCACCAAGTTTACCAGTAAGGGTAAGCTTTCCTTTTCCTTTTGATAAACTAACTTCTATCGATAATATATCTCCACCAGCGGATGTATAAGCTAGTCCTGTTGCTGCTCCAATCTGATTTTCATCTTCCATTAAGCCATATCGAAATTGTGGTTTACCTAATAAAACCTCCAATTGTTTCTCGGTTACCACTACTCGTTGCTTTTCTTTTGATACCACAATTTTCGCAGCCTTTCGACAAACGGCCGCCAGTTGTCTTTCTAAACCACGCACTCCTGCTTCTCTAGTATACACCCGAATTAATTTCAATAATGCCTCTTCTCGTAATTGCAGTTGACCTTTTGTTAATCCATTTTCTTTTAATTGTTTTGGTAACAAATGGTCTTTCGCAATATGCATTTTTTCCAATTCAGTATATCCAGGTATGGATATAACTTCCATTCTATCAAGTAATGGTCGTGGTATGGTTGCTAAATTATTGGCTGTTGCGATAAACATAACATTAGATAAATCATACGTTAACTCAAGGTAATGGTCACTAAAATTATGGTTTTGCTCCGGGTCCAATACTTCTAACATAGCAGAAGAAGGATCTCCTCTAAAATCACTAGCCATTTTATCAATTTCATCTAATAAAAAGACTGGATTCGTCGTTTCTGCTTTTTTCATTCCTTGAATAATTCTTCCTGGTAATGCACCGACATAAGTTCTTCTGTGTCCTCGTATCTCTGCTTCGTCCCGAACCCCGCCTAATGAAATGCGAACAAAATTTCGATCTACAGCACGAGCCACTGATCTTGCTAAAGAAGTTTTCCCTACTCCAGGCGGTCCCACTAGACATAAAATTGGACCTCTTAAGGAATTTGTTAGCTGTTGTACCGCTAAATACTCCAATACTCTTTCCTTCACTTTTTCTAATCCGTAATGGTCATCATCTAAAATGTTCTCTGCATGATGGATATCAAGATTATCTTCTGTTTCTTCCTCCCAAGGAAGCTGCAGAATCCAATCTATGTAATTCCGAATCACAGAGCTTTCCGCAGAGCTCTGCGGGACACGTTCGTAGCGGTCTAATTCTTTTTGCACTGCTTTTTCTACACGCTCTGGAAGCTTTTTGCCCTCCAGCTTTTTCTTCAGTTCTGCCACTTCTCCCGTTTTTCCGTCCTTGTCACCTAATTCTTTTTGGATGGCTTTCATTTGTTCTCTTAAATAATACTCTTTCTGAGTGTCCTCCATTGATTTTTTGACACGCTGGCCAATTTTCTTCTCTAATTGCAATACTTCCTGTTCATTTGAAATGATATCAAGCAATTTTTGCAACCTATCTGCTACTTCAATGGTTTCTAAAATTTCCTGCTTGTCTGACATTTTTAATGTAATATGAGATGCGACAATATCAGAAAAATGACTCGGTTCTTCTATATCTGTTACCGTAGCTAATGTTTCTTTGCTTATTTTTTTAGAAATTTTGGTATAATTTTCAAATTGTTCTAATAGTGCCCTCATTAAGGCATCTTCTTCCGCTTTACTTTTGTGAATTTCATCTAATTTCTCTATTTCAACATAAAATTGTTTTTCTTCATTAATGTATTCTTGAATCATAGCTCGATGTAAACCTTCTACTAGGACACGCATCGTTCCGTTTGGAAGTTTTAACATTTGATTTACTTTTGCAACAGTGCCAATCGTATGGATCTCATCTGTTTTTGGATCATCTATGGCGCTTTCCTTCTGTGCTGCTAAAAATATTTTTTGATCGTTCATCATTGCTTTTTCTAATGATTGAATGGATTTCTCTCTCCCAACATCAAGATGGATAACCATTTTAGGATAAACAATTAAACCTCTTAATGGGAGTAATGGAATATGTATAAAATTCGTGTCAGTCATTTGGCACCTCCGTCAAACATCTAATTCTATGTATGCTAGCGTCATTACTTGTTATGAATGAATATGTCATTAGTTTAAAGAAAATCTGTATTTTTGTAAATGTTTATATATTATAACAGCTACTGTTAGTTTTACCTAACTATCAGGAAGTAAACATACAAAATCCCTTGTTCCAAAAACAAGGGATTTTGATCATCATCTTTAAGCACTTTCTTTAGGCGATTGCTTATCTTGATCAATGACTGAACCATCTTCATGGATTAGCTTCGGACGACCATCTTCTTTGTCTACTGCATCAGGAGTAATCACACATTTTTGAATATCATCACGTGATGGCAATTCAAACATCACATCTAACATAATACCTTCCAATATAGAGCGCAACCCACGTGCACCTGTTTTACGTTCAATTGCTTTTCTTGAAACTGCACGTAAAGCTTCTTCCTCAAATTCCAGCTCAACATCATCAATCTCAAACAATTTATGATATTGTTTGACCATTGCATTTTTAGGTTTTGTTAGAATTTCAACTAATGCGTCTTCATCTAAAGGTTCTAAGCTTCCGATAACTGGTAAACGACCAATGAATTCAGGAATTAATCCATAACGTAATAAGTCTTCTGGTAAAACTTTAGATAATAATGTCGCTTTGTCATGTTCTTGATTTTCAACATCAGCGCCAAAGCCTATCACTTTTTTCCCAAGACGGCGTTTCACAATCTGTTCAATGCCGTCAAATGCACCACCACAGATAAATAGTATATTCGTTGTATCAATTTGAATAAATTCTTGATGTGGGTGCTTACGACCACCTTGAGGTGGAACACTTGCAACAGTACCCTCTAAGATTTTCAGCAGTGCCTGTTGTACCCCTTCACCTGAAACATCACGAGTAATGGAAGGATTTTCAGATTTTCTTGCTACCTTATCGATTTCATCAATATAAATAATACCTTTTTCCGCTTTTTCTACGTCATAATCCGCTGCTTGAATCAACTTTAACAGAATGTTTTCCACATCTTCGCCTACATATCCTGCTTCTGTTAACGAGGTTGCATCTGCAATGGCAAATGGAACATTCAAGATTCGTGCCAATGTTTGAGCTAGTAGAGTTTTACCACTACCTGTTGGACCAATCATGGCAATATTACTTTTAGCTAACTCTACATCGTCTTTTTTCGATGGCGCATTAATTCGCTTATAATGATTGTATACAGCAACAGATAAGTTTTTCTTCGCTTTTTCCTGCCCGATCACATAATCATTCAATATTTCGCAAATCTCTTGCGGTTTTGGAATATCTTTATATTCCACTTCTTCCTCAGTACCAAGCTCTTCCTCTACAATTTCTGTGCATAGCTCAATACATTCATCACATATATAAACACCTGGTCCTGCAACTAATTTCCGAACCTGGTCTTGACTTTTTCCACAAAATGAACATTTCAGTTGTCCTTTTTCTTCATTAAATTTATACATGGAATTCACCCCTTATTCAAAAAATACCAATAACAACGTCATATGTCTCCATGACTAACTGTTTCTTTAGCCCATCATATCAAATTGTTAAAAATTAAAAAAGTAATACACTTGTTAGAGATGTTATTTTACTATATCATGTAGTGTTCCACTAAAAGCATATCATATCTACAGAACTTCTAATCTTTTCAACAAACGCCTTTAATCATTTGCAGTCATTATTTTTATAAGCTTATCAATAATTAATGACGATTACAAATAGTTCGCATTATTTTATGTATATGTAACAGATCATCAATGTATCATTATACTGGCCTTTTTTCTGAATAAGTTGATGTATGTGATGTAAAATAGTACAGAAAACAAGGTACGATGTAGCGCACCTTGTTTTCATAAGTACATTATTTCGTTTTGCTGTTATCTACAAGGACATCAATTGCTTTTTTGAATTTAAGATCATCTTGTAAAGCAGCAGTGTTTCCACCAATTGCTTGCTTAATTTGATCGACTTCCATATTATACATAGATGCCATAGATTTTAATTCTTTTTCCACATCTTCATCTGTTACTTCAACATTTTCTTCATTTGCAATAGCTTCTAATGTCAAGTTTGTTTTTACACGTTTACCAGCATCTTCTTTCATTTGCTCTTTTAACGCATCTTCATCTTGACCAGAGAATTGGAAGTACATGTCTAGTGTCATGCCTTGCATTTGAAGTCTTTGCTCAAATTCTTGAAGCATGCGATCCAATTCTGATTGCACCATCGCTTCAGGAATATCAACATCTGCATTTTCAGAAGCTTGCTGAACTAGTTCTTCACGCTTGTTATTCTCTGCCTCTGTTTGCTTTTGTTCTTCTAGACGCTTTTTCGTTTTATCTTTTAACTCGTCTAGCGTTTCTACTTCTTCGTCTACATCTTTAGCAAATTCATCATCTAATTCTGGCATTTCTTTAGCTTTAGCTTCATGAATTTTCACTTTAAATGTAGCGTCTTTACCAGCTAAATTCTCTGCGTGGTATTCTTCAGGGAAAGTAACCTCCACTTCTGTTTCTTCTCCTGCTTTTTTACCAACAAGTTGTTCTTCAAAGCCAGGAATGAAAGAACCAGAACCGATCTCTAATGAATGGTTTTCTGCTTTTCCGCCTTCAAAGGCTTCTCCATCAACAAAACCTTCAAAATCGATAACAGCTGTATCACCGTTTTCAATTTCTCCTTCTTCTTTCACAACAAGTTCTGCTTGTTGCTCTTGTTGTTTTTTAATCTCTTCTTCTACATCTTCATCAGTTACTTCTGTGCTTGCTTCTTCTACTTCAAGACCTTTGTATTCACCAAGTGTAACTTCAGGCTTTACTGTTACTTTTGCAGTAAAGATAAGGTTCTTCCCTTTTTCGATTTGCTCAATATCTACTTCAGGTTGATCAACTGGCTCAATACCAGCTTCTTCAACTGCATTTGTATATTCACCTGGAAGAAGAATGTCTACTGCATCTTGGTATAATGCTTCTACACCAAAACGTTTTTCGAATAAACCTCGTGGCATTTTCCCTTTACGGAAACCTGGCACTTGTACATCCTTCACTACTTTTTTAAAGGCTTGGTCCAATGCATTATTGAATTTATCAGCGTCCACTTCAACAGTTAAGACACCGACATTGCCTTCTTGTTTTTCCCATTTTGCAGTCATTCTAAATTCCCTCCAACATAAAAAATCTGTATATTTGACGTTCATTCAATTTACCATACTATAATAGACCGAACGCAAATTGCAACCATCTCATTATAACATAATTGTGCTGGCTTTCAATAATAATAACATAGGAAGCTAGTTTTTTTGAAATGGTGCTTCTAACAACCATTCAACTTAAATAATAGATAACTTTATTGATTTTACTTATCATTAAATATCTAGAAGTGTACCATATAATTTTTCTGCAGTATCTATCATTTTTACATGATGCTCGAACATATGAGTATCTACCCTATCATGTGAACGATCCATCCCCAAACTTTGATTGACATAATATAACAAGGCTGAAGCTAACACTTCATAATTCTCTTCCTCAGGTAAAAAAGGGGCATAAACATAAGCAAAACGTTGGAGGATAAACTGAATCATTTGAAAGCTTGTGGGATCATTTTGTTGAACATCTTCTAAATACTTAAATACACCTGAAAAAAAAGTGCTAGAAAATACTGTTTCCTTATTATGTATGACAAATTCATATGTAAGATTAAATTTTTCCACGATCACTTTCTCGCTTCGATCAGATTCTATAAAATATTCTAAAATAGCTGTTTTAACAACTGGATGAATACCCGAATCTTTTAACATATCCTTCAATAAAGGTATATCTTTTTTCACATTCAATTCTAGTAAACGTTTTATCATATACCATTGTTGACGATCATTTCTGTTCAGAACCGCTTCCTTCAGCTTATCCATTACTTCTATGTAGGACTTTTGATCTTCTTGTTGTTGTAACTCCTGACTTAATTGATACATATGTTGCAGTTGTTCGTGCATTGGTGATACCAACTGCTGCTTTTCTTCCGTGTCCTCCACTAACTGCATTAACTCTTTATATTTACTTGATTGAAACAGTAATGTGGCATATATATGTAAATAAGATGACAGGTATTCATCTTCTTTTGCAATTAACTGTTCGCATAGAATTTCAGCTTCTTCATAATAGTTTAATTCCATCATGCAAATAAGCTTACCTGTCATCACTTCGTGTGAGATAACGCCATTATCCGTTAATTGATTAAAATAAGTGTAAGCTTCTTGAAAACGGTTATCTTGCATAGATTGTTTTGCTTTCTTTTCTAAATCTTGTTTCCATTTTGGAAATATGATTACCTTATCCTGCTCTTCTTCCATCCTATCACCTGCCTTTCCTACCTATAATTATATCTATTGTAAATATTATTCAAAGAACACTCAAGTAAAAATGAAATAAACATTTCCAACTCTTACCCTTACAGACGATTTTTTTTCCAAACTGCTAATTCAAACCGGTCTATAGTTGTTTTTAAGTTTGTCGAACATTCCTCAGACACGCTTGAGTGCATTTGATTACTGAGCAATTGTTCCCAACAGCCCTGTGATGGCATGGTAATTTTCTTACTTGATCTAGTTGGGTTAGCCAAAACCACAATATCTTCTTTTTTTCCTAATAAAACACAACCGAATAATGGATTAGGAGTAGAGATCATGTGTACCCTTTCTTGAATATCTTTACGGGATTCAAGCCTAAATACAGAATAAGACTTTCTTAATTGGATGAGTTGTTGTATCCATGTAATATTCTCATCTTCTAATTCTCTTTGATCCCAATCTAATTGATTGATGGCATCTCCAGAAAGGTAACTATTTTCATCACCATGTTTTGTTCGAAAAAATTCTTGCCCAGCATGCAGAAAAGGAATGCCTTGGCTCAAAATCGTTAATCCTGTTGCTAATTGATGCATCTTCTTTTTTACATCTATACTATCTTCTCCATTTGTCACTTGAAGGCGATCAAACAAAGTGTGGTTATCATGACACTCGACATAATTAATAGATTGCATTGGTGAAGGAAATATATTAGGAGAAAACCTATTATCGCATGCTCCTGAAAATAATGCGGATAATTTCTCTATATACCTTCCATGCCCATTAACATATCCTTGATCATATTGATCAAACAACATCCCTTTCAGGGAATCTCTGAATTTATCATTAAAAAAACTAATACTTGGAAGTTGCCTCGCTTCTTCCGTAACCGCTCTTTTTTCTTGTGCTAGAGGTGTATCCAAATTCCATCCCTCACCTAATAAAAGAATAGGTCTCGGTTCGGATTCACAGCGTTTAACAATTTGTTTCATCGTTTCAATATCCATTAGTCCCATTAAATCAAAGCGGAATCCATCGACTTGGTATTCGCTTAACCAGTAATCTATAGCATCATTTATAAATTTTCGCACCATATTTCTTTCCGTTGCAAGATCATTTCCAGTCCCGCTTCCATTACTAGGTTGACCATCATCCTGGTATCGGAAGTAATATCCAGGAACTAATTTTTCAAAAGCAGACTGCTTCATTGAAAAAACATGGTTAAACACTACATCTAAGATGACCGATATACCTTGTTGATGAAATGCTTTTATCATTTCTTTACACTCGCGAATTCGCAGTGATGGTTGGTCTGCATCTGTTGCATAGCTTCCTTCAGGTACAAAGAAGAACAATGGGTCATAACCCCAATTATAATCTTGATCAGGTTTTTTTTCATTAACGCGTGCAAAATCTTGAATAGGCAATAACTGTACATGAGTACAACCTAGTTCTTTTATATAAGATAAACCGGTAGAATAGCCTGATTCATTTGTTGTATTTACTTCCGTTAATCCTATAAACTGTCCACGATGCTTAACACCACTGTTTCGAGCCTTCGTTGCATCTCTTACATGCAGCTCATAAATAATAGCATCTTGTTTTTTTATTTTTGGATAATCTACCTCTCTAAAAGAATTTGGATTAGTTTTTGAAAGATCTACCACTACACTCTTCTCACTATTAGCAGTCATGGCTTTGGCATACGGATCGTTTGTCACTTGCACCTTTCCGTTTACCGTTACAACAAATTGATATGTCATATGCAGACAATCGCCATATGCATTAACTGTCCAAACCCCATTGTTTTGTCTTTTCATCTGCTTTAGTTGATCACCTATTCGTAGTTTCATATCTGTAGCAGTAGGTGCCCAAACCGAGAACACTGTTTTTCCTTTTGTATAAAAGCTTCCTAATTCACTATCACTTGCATCAAATTGATTATCAAACCAATTAGTATGGACGATCTTTCTAGGATAAACTAAAAAGTATTCATCTCCCCAGCACAGTACGATTTTTTTCCCTAGCGGGACACCTTGCTCTAACGAAATATGCACTAACCCTTCACAGTCTATTTCGATAGATTCGACAGAAATCACTTTTTTATCAACCTTTACATAAGGTGATGTTTTTTGACATAAATCCACCTTATGGGACGAAATCGTAATGACATTATGTTTATCAAGCCATGCGTGTAATTTTTCCATTTACAAATCCTCATTTCACAGAAGCTTTATTATTTTCCCTTCTCTATTCATATCCATTACTTTCACTTTGAAAACCAAAAACAAACTATATTTTTCAAAACAAATGTAAAAAAATATTTACGTTGTAATTTTTTTCAAAATTTTCTGAATTTATATTGACAATACTAAATAAATAATTCTAGAATATAATTATATAGGTATCACTTTTTAATGTGGAAATATGCATTTACATAAAATCTTTTTTTACACTCATCATGATACAAAATGTATAATTATCTATTTTACCTTCACGAATTTCCTCACACATCTTGAATTACATGTCATTATATGATTACCAAATTTTGCACTACCATTATTTACTCAAAAATGAATATCTTATCAAAACTATCATTACTTTAATTTGAAAGGAGTAATCATGACATCACTCATCACTGATTATGATCACTATCTTTTTCATCAAGGGACACATTACTTTAGTTACCAATTTTTAGGATGCCACCCTTACCGATCACATCATATAACAGGTTGGCAATTTGTTGTATGGGCACCGAATGCCACAGCTGTATCTTTAGCAGGTGATTTTAACGATTGGACTGGATATGATTATCCCTTAACTCGGATAAGCACATCTGGTTTATGGGCAGGTACCTTTACAGAGATAGACGAGGAAACACCGTATAAGTTTCTAATTACACCTAGTAATGGAACACCTATTCTAAAATCGGATCCCTATGCATTTGCAACGGAACTTCGACCAAATACGGCATCCCTAACTCCTTCCAATGATATATATATGTGGAAAGACCAGGATTGGGAATCAAAGAAAAAAAAAGTTAATCCTCATGAATCTCCTATTTTGATTTATGAGCTACACGCTGGGACTTGGAAGCAGAAGAAAGATGGTAGTTACTACTCTTATAGAGAGTTAGCGGATTTGCTTATTCCATATGTAAAAGAATTGGGGTATACCCATATTGAGCTTTTGCCACTGGCAGAACATCCTCTTGATCGATCTTGGGGATATCAAATCACGGGATACTATGCACCTACTAGTAGATACGGCACTCCGAATGATTTTAAATATTTTGTCGATCAATGTCATCAACATCAGATTGGCGTTATTATGGATTGGGTTCCGGGGCATTTTTGCAAAGATGCTCATGGTTTACGCCTGTTTGATGGGGAACCCTTATTTGAATACGAAGACCTAGAGAAAGCAGAAAAGCCTTCTTGGGGAACATTAACATTCGATTTTGGACGACCAGAAGTACAAAGCTTTCTTATTTCCAATGCTATCTTTTGGTTGAGTGAGTACCATATCGATGGACTCAGAGTAGATGCTGTTGCTAGTATGACAAACTTAAATTTTGATAGAGAAGCTGAGAAACAACCGTTGAAAAATGGATTAGGCGGTTATGAAAACCTAGAAGCTGTTGCCTTTCTTAAAAAGTTAAATGAGGTGGTATTTCAATACTTTCCTTCCGCCCTCATGATGGCAGAGGATAGTTCTGATTCTCCGTTAATCAGCAAACCAACTTGGTTAGGCGGTCTCGGCTTTAATTTTAAATGGGACATGGGATGGATGAATGATGTACTAGAATATATGTCTTATGACCCTGTCTATCGAAAATGGCATCATAATCTCCTAACCTTTTCCATGATGTATGCATATACTGAAAACTTTGTTCTACCACTTTCTCATGATGAAGTGGTTCATGGTAAAAAATCTTTATTAGATAAAATGCCAGGTGATCAGTGGCAGCAATTTGCGAATTTACGATTATTGTACGGCTACATGATTACTCATCCGGGAAAAAAACTATTATTTATGGGAGGAGAATTTGGCCAATATATAGAATGGAGAGATCAATACGAGCTTGATTGGCTATTATTTGACTACCCATTACATGCATCTATGCACACTTATGTAAGTGACCTGCAAAAGTTCTACCTAGAGCAACCTTCCTTATATAAATTAGATCACGATCCAAGTGGATTTGAATGGATTGACCCAGACAATCATGAACAAAGCATTCTTATTTTTCAACGAAAAAGCGGTAAATCAAATGAAGAAATATTCATTGTTTGTAATTTCACACCTGTTGTTTACAACGATTTTAAAATGGGAGTTCCTCATCCTGGAACATACCAAGAAATATTTAATTCAGATGCTGCTAATTATGGTGGTTCTGACCAGCGTAATCAAGGACAGTTAACAACAATCTCAGAAACATGGCATGGTCAGAAGCAACATATAAAAATAAAAGTACCACCCTTAGCTATATGCATTTTTCAAAGGGTATAGGTAAATTCATTTAAGGAGGAACTGCTATGAAAAAAGAATGTGTCACAATGCTCCTTGCTGGAGGGGTAGGAAAACGATTAGGACAATTAACTAAAAATCTTGCAAAACCCGCTGTCCCTTTTGGAGGGAGATACCGCATTATTGATTTTACTCTTAGTAATTGCATAAATTCTAGAATGCACACTGTTGGAGTGCTTACACAGTATTCTCCTTTTGAGCTTCATAAACATATAGGCATAGGTAAACCTTGGGATTTAGACCGAATGGAAGATGGATTGACTGTTTTATCTCCTTATATGAATAGTGAAGGTGGTAATTGGTATTTAGGAACAGCTGATGCCATCACCAAAAATATAAATTTTATAGAACGCTACGATCCTAAATATGTTATGGTTCTCTCCGGCGACCATATTTATCATATGAATTACGAAAAAATTTTACAACAGCATAAAGAAACAAACGCTGATGCAACCATTTCTGCCATTCAAGTACCGTGGAAAGAAACTTCTCGATTCGGGATACTGAACACTACCGAAAGCATGCGCATTTACGAATTTGAGGAAAAACCTAAACATGCTAAAAACAATTTGGCGTCCATGGGCATTTATATCTTTAATTGGTCTATATTAAAACGTTACTTAGAAAAAGACGCCATGCTCTTAGATTCTGATCATGATTTCGGAAAAGATGTTCTTCCAGCAATGCTTGCAGATGGTATGAATCTTTATGCTTATAAGTTTGAAGGTTATTGGAAAGATGTTGGAACAATAGGAAGTTACTGGGAAGCGCATATGGATTTACTTGAAGAAAACATTCCCCTCTCCATGAGCGATAATGAATGGTTGACTTACTCTCACGATTCAAACTTCGGACCACAACTTATCACAGAAAACGGAAAAGCTACTGACTCCTTGATAAATAATGGCTGTATTGTATCTGGAAAAATAGATCATTCTGTTTTATTTGAAAATGTGCATATTGATAAAGCATCATCAATTAAGCAATCTATCTTGTTCCCTGGTGTTAGAGTTGGCTCTAATGTAGTACTGGATCGAGTTATTGTAAAAGAAAACGTCACCATTCCTGATCATACAGTGCTTGTAGCTAGTCCTAACGAAGAACCAATTGTTGTGTCTGAGGAATATGTGAAAGAAAAACTACAACCGATGGAAGAATCACCACTGTTAAAACGCATGACATCTAACTTTTAATCATACACTTCCTATTATCGCATAATAGAAATGAAAAAGGAGAGACAAATCTTATATGGAATCATTAATGGGATTAATTAATTTAGAGCATGAGCATGATTTTTTAAACGAACTGACACAAACACGTTGTCCAGCAGCAGTTCCTTTTGCTGGTCGTTACCGAATGATAGATTTCACCCTATCTAACATGACAAAATCCAACATCAATGAAATAGCGGTTTTTACAAAACATAAATATCGTTCCTTAATGCACCATCTCGGTTCAGGAGTAGATTGGGAATTAAATAAAAGACATGGCGGTCTCTATATTTTGCCCCCTCAAGAAAACAATCAGTCTGATATGTCAAAAGGAGACCTAAAACACTTCTGCAACAACTGGGATTACTTCGAAAGAAATAAGTCAGATCATGTGTTAATTAGTGGTACTTCATTTATATCGAATATGAATTACCAAGAGCTTTTCCAACATCACCTTGACACCAATGCCGATGTCACACTGCTAACCACCACATATAATTTATCAACAGAACATGAGCATTGTTTAAAAGTTGACACAGCAACAAACGGAACTGTAACTGCGATAACAAGTGATAAAAACAATCCTCATGTTTTCTCGGGAATTTATATCATCAAAAAATCATTGTTAGCTGAATTAGTAGAAAAATGTATTGCTACTTATAAAGAGCATTTTTTCATAGATGGCATTATAGCGAACCTACACAGATTAAACATTCAATCTTATCAATATAATGGCTATAGCTTTATGATTCATTCTGTGGACAGTTATTATAAAAATAGTTTAGCACTACTAGAAATGAATAACTACAAACAACTTTTCCCGGTTGGAGAAAAAATTTACACCAAAATCAGCAATCATGCTCCAGCAAAATATAACACAACTTCCAATGTTTCCAAGTCATTTATCGCAACAGGAGGTGTTATTGACGGAGCAGTGAAAAACAGCTTATTATTCCGAGGTGTGAAAGTACAAAAAGGGGCTGTAGTAAAAAATGCCATTATTTTAGATGATTGTACCATCGAAGAAAATGCTCATGTAGAGAATATCATCATTGATAAAGAGGTAACGGTTTCCAAAAATCAATTCTTAAAAGGTTCAGAAAAGCAGCCATTTATTGTTGCTAAGCAAAAAACAGTATAAGGAGTGACCAAACAAATGAAAAAAAATATTTTATTTGTTGCCTCTGAATGTTCACCATTCATCAAAACAGGTGGATTAGCAGATGTTGTCGGTTCATTGCCCCAAGCACTGAAGAAAAACGGAAAGGGAGATATCAGAGTATGTCTCCCTCTCTATCAAGACATTCCGAAAACGTGGAGAAATCAAATGGAAGTAGTGACGACACTTGATGTTGAAGTTGGATGGCGTACTCATCAAGCAACATTCTACCAATTATCCTATAAAGGATTGACTTATTACTTTGTTGCTAATGATTATTATTTCTCAAGAAATGGCATTTATGGCTATGAAGATGATGGGGAACGTTTCCTCTTCTTTAGCCAAGCAGTTATAGAAGCATTATTTTTGATTGATTTTAAGCCAGACATTTTGCATGCACATGATTGGCAAGCAGGTTTAGCAGTTGCTCTTGCAAAGATCTATCAACCTGTTCAAGATATGAAGACTATTTTCACCATCCACAACCTAAAATATCAAGGAATTATGCAAAAAGATGCATTTGAAGATTTATTTAATATTCCACCGGATCATATAGCTGGTTTAGAATGGCATGGACTTCTAAATTCTCTAAAGGCAGCTCTTTTCCATGCAGATAAAATTACAACGGTAAGTCCCACTTATGCCGATGAAATCAAAACACCATATTACGGAGAAGGTTTACATCCTTTTCTATCCGAAAGATCCGATGATCTCGTTGGTATATTAAATGGTTTAGATATGGAAGCCTACAACCCAAAAACAGATCCTAATCTTTTCACCAATTATTCTTATTCGAGAAAAAAGAAACAGGAAAATAAGTTACAGTTACAAGAGCAATTCGGGCTAACCATTGACCAAGACATACCATTATATGTCATCGTTACTAGACTTGTGGAGCAAAAAGGACTTCACCTTATTCAAGCAATTCTAGATGAATTTCTGCAGGAAAATGTACAGTTCATTTTGTTAGGTACAGGTGATTATGAATTTGAACATTTCTTTTACCATGCAGCAGAGCGCCATAGTGAAAAGATGGCAGCCTACTTGAGTTTCGATGAAGCACTCGCTAGACAACTGTATGCTGCAAGTGATTTCTTTTTGATGCCATCATTATTTGAACCATGTGGATTAGCACAACTTATTGCTCTTCAATACAAATCTGTTCCGGTTGTACGAGAAACAGGAGGTTTAAAAGATACCGTTACACCATTTGATGAATATAACGATACAGGGAATGGCTTTAGTTTTACAAATTATAATGCACATGATTTGTTAAACGTACTGCGGTATTCGCTATCCATCTATAACGACAAAAACAAATGGACGACTTTATTCAAGAACATAAAAAAATCAAATTTCAGCTGGAAAGATTCAGCCAAAGCATATGATAGTCTTTACTCCTCCCTTCTAACATCGGAAATGCAACATGCTTAATATAAGCATGTTTAAAAGATGAAAGCTATGGTGAAAATCTTACTGGAGAGGAGTAAATGAAACATGACTAATTGGACCGTAGAGGAGTTTATGGAAGATATTCGTAAAGAAACGGAAACCCAATTCCAAAAAGAGGTATCAGAAGCCAGTCATCAAGAAATTTATTTTGCAATTAGTGCCATAGTGAATCATCAGATTGATAAAGATTGGGAAAAAACTAATAAATTGTACAAAAACAAAAAACCAAAGCAAGTATATTATTTATCAATGGAATTTTTAATCGGCGGCTTATTAAAAAGCAACTTACTTCACCATCAGATGCTGGATGTTTGTAATACAGCACTGGAGAAGTTAGGGCTTGAACCAGAAGAGATTTATAAACAAGAACATGATCCAGGACTAGGAAATGGCGGATTAGGGAGATTAGCTGCATGCTTCCTAGACTCCATGGCATCTATGCGTTATCCTGGTCATGGTTTTGGTATTCGTTACCGTTATGGATTATTTGAGCAACGAATTATTAATGGCTATCAAACAGAATTACCTGATTACTGGCTTGATAATGAGTATCCATGGGAAAGAAGGAAACCAGAAGAAGCTATTGAGATCATATTTGGCGGCACTGTGCATATGCATAAAAAATATGATGGCTCCTTAGAATTCAATTATGAGAATACAGATAAAGTACTTGCCGTTCCCTATGATATTCCTATAGTTGGATATCAAAATCAAATAGTAAATACACTAAGATTATGGAGTGCGGAACACACTTCTGCAGAAAGTCCACTTGAATTTAAAGATTATTATCATGAGATAGACCATCAACATACAATTGAACAAATATCCGGCTTCTTATATCCTGATGACTCTAGTCACGAGGGAAAACATTTACGTATTAAACAGCAATATTTTCTTGTTGCTGCAAGTCTTAAACAAATTATTCGAGAGTTTAAAAACAATGGCAACAATGATTTACAAAAACTGCATGAAAAAGTAGTCATCCAAATTAACGATACGCATCCCAGCCTTGCCATTCCAGAATTGATGCGGATTTTAATGGACGAAGAAGGATTTAGTTGGGATAATGCTTGGATGGTAACAACCAAAACCTTTGCTTATACTAATCATACCATCATGAGCGAAGCACTAGAAAAATGGCCAACTGACATGATCCAACATCTGCTGCCAAGACTATACATGATCATCAATGAAATCAATGAGCGTTTTTGCCAAGGAATATGGTTTGATCATCCAGAATTGCGTTTAGAGATCCCTAAAATGGCTATTATTGCCGATAATCAAGTACACATGGCTCGGCTAGCCATTGTTGGTAGTTTTAGTGTTAATGGTGTTGCAAAACTACATACCGAAATTTTAAAGCAGCAAGAAATGAAAGAGTTTCACCAACTATACCCTGGTCGTTTTCAAAATAAGACCAACGGTATAACGCATCGGCGTTGGCTATTAATGGTAAACCCACGATTATCTGACGTGATTTCTGAAACGATCAATGATAGATGGATTTATCGCCCTCGGGAGCTGACCCATTTATTAAGGCACATTCATGATAAACCATTACTCACATCAATAGGCAAAATAAAACAGCAAAACAAACAGGAATTAGCTAACGTCATTTATCGAATGACAGGTATCAAAGTAGATGAGCAATCTATTTTTGATGTACAGATCAAACGGCTGCATGAATATAAACGTCAATTATTGAACGTTTTTCATATCATGTACTTATATAATGAGCTAAAAGATAATCCAACATTGGATATTACTCCAAGGACATTTATTTTTGGTGCTAAAGCTGCACCTAGCTACTACTTTGCAAAGGAAGTTATAAAATTAATTAATACAATGGCAGAGATTATTAATCATGACCCGACCATCCATGATAAATTAAAAGTTGTCTTTTTAGAAAACTATAATGTCAGCTTAGCTGAGAAAATCATTCCAGCAACAGACCTTAGTGAACAGATCTCCACTGCTAGTAAAGAAGCATCTGGGACAGGGAATATGAAAATGATGATGAATGGTGCTTTAACTATTGGAACATTAGATGGGGCCAATATTGAAATTAAAAACCTTGTAAATGAATCCAATATTTTCTTATTTGGCCTACGAGCTGAAGAAGTCTATCATTATTATCACAGCGGCGAATATCAAGCATATGAAGAGTATCAAACAGATGAAAGAATTACTCAAATTATGAATCAATTAAGAGATGGTCTATACGGGTATTATGAATTTAAAGATATATATTATCACTTATTGTCAACAAATGATTCTTACTTTGTCATGAAGGATTTTGCTGACTATGTAGAGACCCAGCAATGTGTTGATCAAGTATATCGTAACAAAGATGAATGGCTGTCTAAAAGCCTAATTAATATTGCACATTCTGGAAAATTTTCGAGTGATCGGACTATAAAAGAATATGCCTCATCTATTTGGAAAATTGACAATATATAGAAAAAACAGGAAATATCAACATTAAAGTTAGTTTATAAAAATATTTATGAATTTAAAAGAACAGCTACCCAATCAAAGTAGCTGTTTTATTTTAATTTATACCAATTCAATAATATGGAGCCCCTTAATTATAGCACTTTCTAAAATACTTCCTTTTTCCTGCCTGTGAATATCCCGCTCCCTCTGTTTCTTTTTCAACTTGTAATTTCTGTATGTTGGAATATCTTCAGGTATAACGAATTTGGAATGATGCGGATGTGATACGAAAGGGTATTGGTCATCGAGTAGCTGGGCAGGCTAAAAATAAATTATTTAAGTAGGTGATATAATGAAAATGAATGGCGACTTCGGTCACGATCTTGATAAGTTAGAAGGCGAAACACAAACATACCATGATCCTTTTGCTCAAAATGTTGTGCAGTATACTGAAGAGCTTTATCAAAATATATCAGAAATATTTAATATCAAAACCCCAGAGGAAGCTCAAGCACGAATAAATCACGTTAAAGATGATGAGCGAGAAGTCATTTATGTGGATGGAAAGAAAGTTGCAGTTATTACTGATGAATTTTTTGAACAAAACGGTGATTATAAGCACATCACGATGGTAAACAGTATTTTTGATTAAAACAAGTAGGAAGGAGTGATTAACTCCTCTCCTCCCCCTTCCTTAAGATACCAGGAACAAAAGAGAAAACAGCTCAGATTTATGATATTAGTGATTTTCTCCCAAAAAAATAAGCTAAAATGTTTATATTCCAACATTTCAGCTTATTAAGATAGGTGATGAAATCAACCTATATTATCTAAGAAACGTCCCAGGCAGGATTCGAACCTGCGACCCACAGCTTAGAAGGCTGTTGCTCTATCCTGCTGAGCTACTGGGACATGGAGCGGGTGAAGGGAATCGAACCCTCGACATCAGCTTGGAAGGCTGAGGTTTTACCACTAAACTACACCCGCATATGATTATGTATAAATATATTATTTAGTTTGACGCATCATTTCATTATTATGGCCGTGGTTCCTGTCCCTGTATCTGCTAGCTTAATCTTAGAAGCTGTATTCTTCGGGACAACACGTAGCTGATTCGACGTTGCTTTGCTCGTCACTAAACTACACCCGCATATGATTATGTATAAATATATTGATTGATTAACAAAAATCAATTGGAAGAAATTGATATGTTCTGTAGCGGACAACTACTATTATATTAACTTGATCAATTTTTGTCAACCGTGTACCTCAAATTTACTTAAAGAAAATCAGGGTAAAAATAGAACAGGAAGGAATTCCTTCCTGTTCTATAATGCTAAAGATGTAAGATAAGAAAGCTTATCAATAGCTTGTCCATCCTTCGTAAAGTAACGCAAGGAAACTTCCTTCAAATCATCTGTAGCTGTCAATATGGCGTAAGAACCCGGATAACTTGAACGTGGCAACCGAATACTGCCAGGGTTAATAAATAACTGATCCCCTTGCTTTTCAACTCCAGCAACATGAGAATGACCAAAACAGATAACATTCGCTCCAAGCTCCTCTGCGCGATAAGATAAAGGCATTAAGGTGGATTTTACTTGGAATAGATGGCCATGTGTCACAAAAAAGTGTAAGTTTCCTACTTCCACATCAATTTCTTCAGGAAAACGACTATCCAGGTCCATATTCCCTTGTACGGTGTGGAAGCCTTCTAGTATGTCTGAGTCATATGCTAATTCTGAGTCACCACAATGAATCATCGCATCTACTTCTTCTTGATGCCTTTGTTTTATATCTTCCACTTCCTGTTCCCAACCATGACTATCACTTAAGATAAGTACTTTAGGCATTCCTTCATCCCCTTGATTTTTATATTTCTAATATTGCTTTACCCAATTCTCTATTTGATCTAACGCTTTTTTTCGATGACTAATTTGATTTTTTTGAATTGGAGATAGTTCCGCCATTGTTTTGTCATAGCCTTCTGGATAAAAAATCGGATCATAACCGAATCCGTATGAGCCTTTTGCTTCAAAACCTATATAGCCTTCGCACTCTCCACGCTTATAGATTGTTTCTTTATTCGGTTGAGCAATAGCTAAAACACAAACAAACCTTGCCGTTCGTTCCTTTTCTGGTACCTCTTTTAGTTCATGTAGAACTTTCACTAAATTGGCTTGATCATCCTTTTGTTCTCCAGCATACCTGGCAGAATATACTCCTGGCGCGCCGTCCAATGCATCTACTTCAATTCCAGAATCGTCAGCTATTACAGGTATTTGAAATTTATCACAAATGGTTTCTGCTTTTATGGCTGCATTTTCTTCGAAAGTTGTTCCAGTTTCTTCAATTTCCCCAATCGGCTGATCTAAATCAAGTAAAGACTTAACTTCTACTTGATAAGGCTCAAATAGTTTTTTAAAATCTTTCATCTTCCCTTGATTTTTCGTTGCAATAATTAAAGATTTCATAATATCCTCCAGCTTCACTTACTACAAATTTATCTTCTCATGATACGATTTAATGGCTTCTTTTTGAATAGCAAAGATCTCATTCATGCCACTTTCAGCAAGCTCAAGCATTTTCGATAATTGTTTGTGAGAAAAAGTTGCTTCTTCTCCTGTTCCTTGAAGTTCCACAAATTCCCCTTTACCAGTCATCACAACATTCATATCCACTTTCGCAACTGAGTCTTCTGAATATTCAAGGTCTAAAACCTCTGTACCATCTGGTAATACCCCTACTGAAATGGCTGCAAGGTAGTCTGTTATCGGAATACTATGTAATACTTCACGATCCACAAGCTTTCCTAATGCTAATACCATAGCAACAAAAGCACCCGTAATTGATGCTGTTCTCGTACCACCATCAGCTTGAATCACGTCACAATCCACCCAAATCGTTCTCTCTCCAATGGCATCTAAGTCAACCACTGCACGTAGAGATCTACCAATTAAACGTTGAATCTCCATCGTTCTTCCAGATACTTTTCCTTTAGAGGATTCTCTGATATTTCGGGTTTCTGTCGCACGTGGTAACATCGCATATTCTGCTGTAATCCACCCTTTACCTGAACCTCTCATAAACGGAGGGACACGGTCTTCTATGCTTGCATTACATATAACTTTGGTGTCACCTACTGTTATTAATACCGAGCCTTCCGGATGTTTGGTAAAATTAGTATCCATTTGAATTGGTCTTAATTGATTATTTTCTCTCCCTGTTTCTCGCATCAATCTTCCTCCTCACATTCTTATATATCGTAACATATTTTCTCAATATAATTGAACTTTCATACATTATCATTTTTTATATTATTAACAAGGAAAAAACACCCCATACACAAGTATAGGGTGTGGAAATTTAAATACTTTCAGTTGGGATAAACATATCTCTAGATACTGGCTCTGCGTATGGTTGTCCATTTTCATTAACAAGTTGATCATGGTTTTCGATGGATACTTCAACCGCTTCAATATTTTCTTGTTCTGTAAGAGTTAACACAATGGATTGCATTACTTCATCTGCAATCATACTTTTTTCACTATTGGACAATATATTTTCATTAAATGTAATAGAAAGCACACCATCTTGCATAACAGGAGCGGATGCTAATTGTGAACCTGTATTCATAAAATGTTGTAATGGAAGATCAAATGCTGGTCCATTCAACAATGCTTGTACAACCGATTGATAAGGATTTTCTGCATCCATTTCTACGTGTTGTGTAACCGGAACAAAGTACACTTCCTCATTATTTTGCATTGGAAAGTAAAGCGTAGTTGCTTTACTTTCCATTAAATCTACGGCTTCGCTTTGATGTACATTAATGCCATTTGCACGTGAATAACCTTCATTGATAGGAGTACCGTTCACTGGCATGACATCTTGTTCATGTCCATTAATCCACAACTTCACACGATTAACATTTTCAAATTGTGTTAATGTATAGGTCATCGCTTCCAAAATCTTTTTCTCATTTTCTGCTTGATACGTTTTAAACTCTTCCGAAACATCGACTACTAAGGTGCCACCTGCTTCAATGTTTAGCGAAAGAATTTCTGTTCCTGCTGGAAGCACTGCTTGAAAACCATTCGGTAACATATCTGTCACAGGACCGCCCTGCACTAGATACTGCAGCACTTGTTTAGCGACTTCTTTTGATTCAGGTGTTGGCAAACTAACCTCATGTGGGACAACCAAACCATTTTCATCTAACAAATAAAGCACACGATTTGCAGATGTTGTGGAAGATTCTTCTTCTGTCTCGCCTTCTTCTGTTTCTTCACCGTCTGACTCCCCTTCATTACTTTCATCTGATTCTTGACCCTGTTCTTCCCCTTCTTCTAAATCTTCAGGGTTATCAATATAATTTGCTTCTTCTGGTACTTCATCTAATTCTTGCAGCGTTTGTTCCCCTTGGAACACCCCGCAGCCAGAAAGGACCAAAATCAATGCTGAAAATAGCACAACGTATGATTTACGAAAATCGATTCTCATAACCGATACCTCCTACGATGGTTTGTACTATTATATATACTAGCCTTTTTATAAAATAGACCAATCAAATAATGAAAAAATCATTAGAAAAAGCATGGAGAAGTCTCCCCATGCTTTTCTTACAACGTTATTTCATAAACAGAATTAATCTTTTGCTCTAACCAACGGGAGGCAATCTGTTTAAAAATATTCGCATCCCCTGTCGTATAAAATTGATAATTTGGCTGCTTATCACCACGATATAGCTTTTTCTTATATGATAATATGGTGCTAACCTCTCTTGCTGTTTCTTCCCCTGAAGAAATAATGGTGATAGATGATCCCATGACTTCCTGAATCAAATCCATAATCATTGGATAATGCGTACAACCAAGAATTAAAGTGTCCATCTCTCTAATCCTTTTTAATGGCTCTAATGTTTCATAAATCGCATCATATGCTTCTGATCCTGTTACCCTTCCTTTTTCCACTAAAGGGACAAATCGAGGGCAAGCTAAGTCATGAACAATGATCTCTTCATTTATTAATTTTAGTGTTTTCGTATATGCTTTACTTGTAATGGTCCCTTCTGTTCCAATCACTCCGACCTCAGAAGTCCTTGTATTGGTTATCGCTGCTCGTGCCCCCGGTTGAATAACTCCGACTACAGGTATGTCGAGTTCTTGCCGCAACTCTCTTAACGTATAAGCAGTTGCTGTATTACAGGCAATTACAAGCATTTTTATATCTTCTGCCAACAAAAAACGAACCATCTCCCCAGTATATTGCATAACCTCTGTCTTAGGCCTAGGGCCGTATGGGCAACGTTCTGTATCTCCCACGTAAATAAAAGATTCCTTTGGCAGCTGCCGCATCAACTCACTAGCAACAGTTAAGCCACCGACACCAGAATCAATAACACCAATTGGCTTATCCATACGTATCTCCTCTTTAACTCTTCTCTTTTTGTTTTTTCATCCGATCAGCATTTTCCTTCATTTGAAAATGCAAGAAGTGAAGAAGGTGTGACAATGTTGTAATATCTTCTTCAGAAACATTTTGCAATACTTCTCCTAAATATTCTTGTCTTTTTTCTATCACTTCACGAATAATTTGCTTTCCTTTATCGAGCAAATGAATCCGAACAACTCGGCGATCTTTCGTATCCTTCACACGCTCCACAATACCATTTTTCTCCATACGGTCCACTAAATCAGTCGTCGTACTAAATGCCATATGTATTTTATTTGACAATTCACCTAATGTTAAATCGCCATACTCTAATAAATACTGTAATGCAATAAATTGTGGTGCTGTGATCGGATAATGATGAAGAATTTCTCTTCCCTGTTGTTTAATAATTCCTGCTATATAGCGCAGTTCTTTTTCAATATCAGCAATTGTATCGATAGGTATATTTTTTTGCAAGATGTTCTTTCCCCTTTCACTCAAAATAAATCTATTGTCCTATTCTTCCATTAAATCCTTAAAAGTTATTTTAACATGTCTTTTAGCTCATTTTTGGCTTTTTTATTTACAAGTATATATAGTATATCATTCTTATGAATTTTTGTGTCTCCAGTAGGGGTTACCACTTTCTGATCCCGTATGATTGCACTTACTAAAGCTTTCTGGGGAAAGGATATGTCTACAAGCTGTTTCCCGATAACGAAGCTTGATTCGACCACCTCATATTCCAACATTTCTACATTCGATTTTCCTAATGAGACTAGCTCTAACGAATGGGCTGGCTTTGTTTTTTTTGGACCTAGTAAGCCTAAATATTTGGCTATAACCGTAATCGTGGAACCTTGTACCAAAGCAGATAAGATGACAACGAAAAAGACCACATTAAAGTATAACTGGCTATTATCTAAATTGAGTAAAACTGGAAATAAAGAAAGAACGATTGGCACTGCACCACGAAGCCCAGCCCAAGATAGGAACATTTTTTCTTTTATTTGGTAACGGAAGAAAATCAGGGAAAGGAACACCGCTACTGGCCTTGCGATGAAAATTAACACACCAGAAACGACTAAACCTTTCCATATGATGGATGTTGTAAAAAGAGTAGACGGGAAAACAAATAAACCTAATATAATGAACATCGTAATTTGTGCCATCCAACCAAATCCTTCATTAAACTGAAGAATCGAATGACGATATGTTAATTCCGCATTACCAATCACAAGTGCTGCAATATATACTGCTAATAACCCACTTGCCCCAATAATTGCTGAAAAGCTATATGTAATCAGTGCAAATGCTAGTGCAATGAGTGGATATAAACCACTGGAGTCTAAATTGATACGATTAATGGATGCTACGGCCAGTTGTCCAAATGCATAACCTAATACAGCACCAATTCCCATTTGCCATAGAAAGTTAAAAACAAGACCAGCTATAGACAAGTTTTCGATTGTTAGTAATTGAATAAAGGATATGGTTAAAAACACTGCCATCGGGTCATTCGTACCAGACTCAGCCTCCAGTGTTGACTCTAATTTATCCTTAATATTTTTTCCTTTTAGGACTGCAAAAACTGCAGCAGCATCCGTCGAACCAACAATTGAACCTAAAAGCATCGCTTCCAACCATGAAATATCAAAAACCTGTTTTGCAACGATTCCCACTAATCCTGAAGTAATAAGGACCCCGAGTGTTGCCAAAGTAAGAGAAGAACCGATCACAGGGCGAATCGTTTTCCATTTCGTTTGAATACCACCTTCAAATAAGATAATCACTAATGCAACCATACCGATTAAATGGGCAATTCTAGCATTATCAAAATAAATAAACCCAAGCCCATCACTACCTATTAACATACCAAGCAAGATAAAAAGAATAAGTGATGGTACACCGAGTCGGTTAGAAAACTTTGTCACTAAAACACTAACTGTAAGAACAATTGCTGCGAGAAGAATAAATTGATCTGTATTATTAATGACATCAAACATTCCTGTGATCCCCCATTTCTCTGTTACATATTATGATATCTAAAATCGACGCTTTTAGCACCTATTTTAATTGGCATCAAAAAAACAGCTATTCTAACTTATGAATAACTGGCTTCAATCTTATTATTGATAGAGATCTAAACAGGTTAAACCACTAGGAATATGATTAAAGGTAAAGATTAAAAATTTCTATCTATTTTTCTTATTTCGTTTATTATACATCATGACCATACTTCCCGATATAACTCCTACTACAGCTAATATGACATTAAATGTCATGTAAGCATCTCTTTCAACGATGATCGTTATCCTACATTTTTTAACATATTTATCCATAAACGCGATGCTTAATCCATATAAAGTGACGCAACTCTTTAAGGTGATGGGATACTGTTGATGGAGTAATGCCTAGCCTGTCTCCTAATTCCCCTACACTAGAATGCATTTCTTTATCTGTACTTGTTTCTCCTGGGAAGCAGTTGTTAGCTAAATAAAGAAACACTTCAAGACGATGCGTATTAGATAAAGCTTTAAACATATCACTATATTGTTTTAAGTCTGCAAAATCATTTTTTATATTCGAAATATGTGAATGTTCACTATTAATTTGTCAAATTAAAAAATCTGAACTGATATTAGATATAGCCTAACGAACTTTGCTAATTAGAAAATGTTTAATGAATTCCAAATGCTTCACTACTTACCGACAGTTTTCTGATGTTCAAAACAGTAGATTTCACCTTTAAACTTTTTATTAGAAAGACAATACTTCCTCACTTTTTCAGTAACAGGTTTTTGACAAATTTTACACTTGTCGTTCTTTTCTGATCTTTTCTGAGTACTTTTTCTATTGCTCTCTTTTAATGATTGCACATGTTGCCTCCGGATGGATGGATCTGTTATATTTGTCGATTTTATTTCGTTATAAACGTTCTCAATATCCATCTCTGTTAATAATGGTTCTTTGTATTGACGCTTATTCATATACACTTTTCTATTTATAAACTCGGACAATTCAACGTCATAAACAATTAATTCGTCTGATGCTATTTTCCTCAGCTCTGTGTCATCCAGTTTAAATGTGCAACGTTTTGTAAAAGACACCATAGAAATAAAATAAGGATGATACTCTTCATCCATTAATTTTTTCAAAGCTTGTATATGACCATAATTCTGCTGAAAAGGATTCATCAAATTAAATTTACCGTTAACAGACCATATTTTTCTCTCTTTTCCCCCATAAACGGTTCCTTGATAATTTTTTGTTTCAATGACAAAAATTCCATATGGGGAGATTAATACATGATCTATTTGAGAGTAACCCGTTTTTGCTTGGTTATTTTTAATCATTATATCTTCGAGGTGCTTATACTCTTTTGGAAGCTGGTCTAACTGAATATTAATCTTATATTCACCAATTTCCCCTTTTCGAACCGCTACCTTCTCGTTATTCGTTTTAGAAGAAAGATTTTTCTTCTTTGTTATAGTATTTGCTTTTCTTTTTTGGACTTTATCCTTTTTCTGAAATAACTTGAACAATAACTTCATAGAAATCTCCTTATTTTTATTTTGTAGTTCTATTTTACCATTACAAAAACACTATGAACAGGCTATTGTAGGGGATAGATTTATTATTACGGACACTGAGCACCTTATTTCTAAGAAAAGAGCATTTTGAAGGAGGTTGCGGACATCAGGTACGTTATATACTCAAAACCTTGTGAAAACTAATCCCTTTTTGCTGAATAAAGGAACACATGTCTGTCAGCCATCTAAAAAAACTTTTTTACCACAAATAAAGGAGCGTATGGATCTCTGTCAAGAAAGTGGACATCAAAATAACGAAAAAATGGTTTAGTTTAGTTGTGCAG
>NZ_WIXM01000069.1 GCF_010993965.1 Gracilibacillus sp. YIM 98692
GACTTAACTATCATGATGAACGCTTTAAACCGTTCGGTTTTGATGTCTATTTTTCTTATCTAGTTTTGAAGATATATTAAAAAACTCTTGCATTTTAAGCAGAAGATACGTTATAATATATCTTGTCCTTGAAAAAAGTCTGGTAACGATAGCGGAGAGGTCACACCTGTTCCCATGCCGAACACAGCAGTTAAGCTCTCCAGCGCCCATGGTAGTTGGGGCTTTGCCCCCGCAAGAGTAGGACGTTGCCAGGCAATACATAGGAGGATTAGCTCAGCTGGGAGAGCACTTGCCTTACAAGCAAGGGGTCGCAGGTTCGAGCCCTGCATCCTCCACCATTCAGCCGGTCTAGCTCAATTGGTAGAGCAACTGACTTGTAATCAGTAGGTTGGGGGTTCAAGTCCTCTGGCCGGCACCATTTTAGAGCCATTAGCTCAGTTGGTAGAGCATCTGACTTTTAATCAGAGGGTCGGAGGTTCGAATCCTCCATGGCTCACCACCTTAGCGGGTGTGGCGGAATTGGCAGACGCGCTAGACTTAGGATCTAGTGTCTCTTGACGTGGGGGTTCAAGTCCCTCCACCCGCATACATTCAAAATTTCACATGTGCGGAAGTAGTTCAGTGGTAGAACACCACCTTGCCAAGGTGGGGGTCGCGGGTTCGAATCCCGTCTTCCGCTCCATGACAACTTAATCATTTTGTTTGCCAGATGGTTAAGAAGCAACATAACCCATGCCGGGGTGGCGGAATTGGCAGACGCACAGGACTTAAAATCCTGCGGTGGGTTTCCACCGTGCCGGTTCGAGTCCGGCCCTCGGCACCACTTAGCGCCCGTAGCTCAATTGGATAGAGCGTTTGACTACGGATCAAAAGGTTAGGGGTTCGACTCCTCTCGGGCGCGCCATTTCGGGAAGTAGCTCAGCTTGGTAGAGCACTTGGTTTGGGACCAAGGGGTCGCAGGTTCGAATCCTGTCTTCCCGACCATTGATAATGCGGGGCCTTAGCTCAGCTGGGAGAGCGCCTGCTTTGCACGCAGGAGGTCAGCGGTTCGATCCCGCTAGGCTCCACCAATATATATTGATCTTTGAAAACTGAACAAAACAACCAGTATGTTAAGTACATGCTAGCTTACAAAAGCGAGCAAACGTTAAAGAACAGTTAAGAAACAAACTTTTTTGGAGAGTTTGATCTTGGCTCAGGACGAACGC
>NZ_WIXM01000008.1 GCF_010993965.1 Gracilibacillus sp. YIM 98692
TTCTTTTTCACTCAAAACAGCACAGTTTTTCAGTGGCCTCGAAGAGCAGCTTCCGAAGACCCCACAGCGAACAGGTTTCGTGAGCGAGGAGGGCTGAGGTGCTGCCCCCGGAAAGCGAGTATTTTTTCACAGCGTCGGATTAAGCACTCATCGTGAAACGAGTTTTCAAAAGTTATGTCGTAGTTTATGGATATTATGCAATGCTGTTTATTGTAATTGGCAGCCATCTTTTAGAAAACAGACTTTCTGAAATAAACAAAAAAAGAACCATAGAACAATTCTATGGTTCTCTCCCTGTATAACTGATCTTTATTTTGTCCAATCAAAGCCTACTTTATTTAAAAAGGCTTTGGCTAAGATCGTGTGCCCTGTTGCATTAGGATGTACACGGTCCCAGGCAATCGCTGCTGCATATAAGTTTTCCTGGACTTGATTAAAGGCAGCTTGTGTATCAATAAATAGACAATCTTCTTTTTGTGCTACACTTTCTACAACCTTCCCATACTGATCCATTTTATTGCGCATCAAATCGTTCTCATTTGTTTCAATATAGTATGGAGTCATTAAAACGATCTCTTCCACTTGTTGTTTGGTTTCTTTTACTAATTGTGTCAGTGTTTCTTCATATTCATCAATATATACATGCCTCTCCTTAATAAAAGGAGAATCAAATTGACGCCAAACATCATTGATACCAATCATAATGCTTAGCCAATCCGGATTTTGGCTGATGACATCTTCTCCCCATCTTGCTTTTAAGTCACGAACAGTATTTCCTGATATGCCTTTGTTGACTACTCGAATCCCTAACTCAGGATAAGTGGCTTGCAAAAAAGCATCCACAATCGAAACATAGCCAGTTCCTAATGCTTGAAATAGCCCTTCTCCTTCTGGTTTTGCACGGTCACAATCTGTAACAGAATCTCCAATAAATAATAATTTTCGATTTTCCCTTAGTCTCATCACTTTCTCCTCCACACGTAGTTAATTCATTTCTTTTAAAATGAGCACATCTTTACTTTTTATTTGAGCTGTTCCGTTGTATGTTTCATTTGTAATCTGATCAACCATAACGGTTTCTCCTAATTCAAAGCTTGATGTCTCCGTATTATGATTCATCACAAATAGATATTTTTCCCCGAATTTTTCACGAGCTATTACTTCCACCCCTTTTGCTGACACGAACTCACCTTTTATACCTTTATCAGCAGTAATTGTTTCCACAAAATCCTGAACAAAAGGTTGATCGGGACTGGAAGCAACGTAGTAAGCATTGCCTTCTCCATATGCATTTTTGGTCAATACTGGCATGCCTTGATAAAAATCAGATCCATATGTTGCTAACACTTCTGCACCTTCTGCATGAATTAAATCAAACAAGATATTACACTTATATTCACCATTTAAAGAACCATAAGCGTTTTCAAATTTGATTTCATTGTAATGAGAAGGGTGTAACGCATCGATTTCCTCTGCCCATATGCCAACTAAGTCCCGCAATTCTCCAGGATATCCTCCTAAAGTAACAAGGTCCCGCTCATCAACGATACCGCTAAAAAAGGTAGTGACAAAAGTACCGCCATTTTTTACAAACTGCTTTAATCGATCTGCATAGCCTTCCTTCACCATATAGAGAACAGGTGCAACGACAATATCATATTGGCTTAAATCTTCATCCACACTAATCATATCAACAGGAATGTTCTTCTGATAAAAAGCATCGTAATATTTGTGTACTTCCTTCACATAATCTAAAGAGATCGAAGGTCCACTTGATAATTGGATCGCCCATCGGTTTTCCCAATCAAAGACAATCCCCACCTTCGCCTTAACGCGACTATCGAGAACTTGATCACCAAGAGAAGCTAATTCCTTACCAAGCTGGGCACATTCTTGAAATACTCTCGTATGCTCATGCCCAACGTGCTCAATCACTGCACCATGATATTTTTCTGTAGCACCTCTAGAACGACGCAGCTGAAAAAACATCACCGTATCAGCTCCATGCGCTACGGCTTGATAACTCCATAATCGCATCACACCAGGTCGTTTCAAGGCATTATATGGCTGCCAATTTTGCTGGCTCGGTGTTTGCTCCATTAACATAAACGGTTGCCCACTTTTCAATCCTCGCATCAGATCATGGGTCATGGCTGTCATACTTACCGGAGTGTCAATCGATGGGTAGTTATCCCATGAAACAACATCCATTTCCTTTCCCCATTTAAAATAATCCAGTTCTGGATAAAGCCCCATTAAATTGGTCGTTACCGGAATATCAGGTGTGTGATGTTTTAACGCATCACGTTCTAACTTAAAGACATCCAGTAAACTATCGGATTGAAATCTTCGATAATCTAACGAAATCCCTTGAAAATTTGTATTTTGACCGTTTTTCCATTCCTCACTTAAACCATTCGGAGCTACAATCTCATCCCATTCATAGAAAGTATGTCCCCAGAACCTGGTATTCCAAGCTTCATTAACAGCCTCTAATGAACCATACCTATCTTTTAACCAGACACGAAACGCCTTTTGACAGTTTTCACAATAGCAATAACCTCCATATTCATTCGAAACATGCCAAATTAGGACTGCAGGATGATTTTTATAACGCTCCCCTAACTGTTGTGCCATCCGCTCTGCATATGTTCGATACGTTGGACTATTCGGACAAGAGTTATGTCGTCCGCCAAACTGTCGTTTTCTACCATCAAATGTAACACGACGAACATCAGGGTATCGCTTTGCCATCCATGCGGGATGTGCTGCCGTACTTGTAGCTAGACAAATATAGATACCGTCTTGATATAAACGTTCAATCGTCGCATCTAACCATTCAAAATTATATGTATTTTCACTCGGCTGATTCAAAGCCCAAGAGAAAACATTAATAGTTGCTACGTCAATCCCTGCTAGCTTAAACATCCGAATATCTTCGGACCATTCCTTTTCTCCCCATTGTTCTGGATTATAATCGCCTCCATACCAAATCTTAGGTAAGCTTTTGTGTATCATGTAAGAGTCCTCCTAACTATAAATAGCGAATACTATATAAAAGTATTCGCTATTTTGGGACAAAATCCTCTTTATTCAGATAGAAAAAACATTTTCTCTGTTTATTCTGGAAATTGTCTGGTTACAACGTGACTTCTGTGACTCCTATGCAATTTTTGTAGTTAGGTAAGCTATTCTAATTTAAGGTGATCTAAATTAATAGCGGCCTGATTATTCCCTGTATACCATAAAACAACGGTATGATACCCATCCGTAAGATCAACAGGTAGACCCGCATAGGCCCATTGATCCCATCCGCCAGTGTTTGTAAATGAAATGGTGCCTGCGTATTCTCCGTCTAAAAATACATCTCTTGTTGCATCACTTCCTCCATTACTATATTTAAACTTTAATGTATTACTTCCTATTTGCGCCTCTGCGACAACAAATGAAACACCATCGTTCTCTTCAGCAAATTGATCCACAAACCCATTTCCCGTATAACCTGAATGATTATTATTAACATTCACATTCGTTAAGAGTTCTTCTTCTGCTTCATACACATGATAACCAGGCTCATCAAAAGTACGTTTCATATAAATCATGTCCCAATACTTAAGGGATGGAACAGTAAATGATACATACTTACCGTTTTCATCTCTTCCTGTTGTAAAAGAAATTTCTTCCGTTTTTCCTCCATAAATATCAGGTGATGCCAAATAAACATTGTGTATTGTTTCCTGGTCACCTATATATACTTTTGTATCTAGATTCTGTTTTAATGCTGGCTCATTTTTACTATATCTCCATTCTGTCTCATTATTATTTGTCAAGTTAATTAAATGGACCATATTATAATCTGTTGTGCGCTTTAGGCTGTACCAAATCGTATCTTCTTTAGCATCACCACTGATGTCTTCTCCAGCTATATCGATAAATTGTTCCCCTGTGTCATTTGGAATTACCTCTGGATCAAAAAGTAAATTTTCATATGCGGTAATAAAATTATAATGATGTTTCATAGCTTCTTTTAAAGAGGATCTCATTTGTTTATTGTGGTTTGGAAAATATGGATGACCAAGCATTTGATCTCCTTCACCCATTTCAATATGAAAGGCTCCGCTAGAGGCCATTGCAGCATTAGCCAAACGAACGGCTTCTTCATCAAACGTTCCAAGTGTTAAGCTATCCAAATTTATATAACCTTCATCCTCTTCATCTACTTGAATACGAACAGTATGTGATCCTGAATCCAGCTCCACAACGGAATATGCTCCTAAATTCCATTTATCCCAACTTCCATGACTTATGTGCTCCAATTGTTCCACTTCATTCCCATCAACATAAACACTTCGCGTTGCAGGAGATCCTGTATCGTTAGCATATCGAAAAACTAAACTGTATTTCCCGTTTTCTGGGACTGAAATATTAAATTCAACGGCATCACCCGTTTCACCGAACTGATCAACAAACCCGCTTCCCGTATAATTAGAATGGTTGTCATTTGTTCCTACATTTGTTAAAGTTGCATCTTCTGCTTCATATCGATCGCCCGGGTTTTCCTCATGATTAAGGTAAGCTGCCAACACCATGGCTTTGCCACCGTTTTCTTTACGAGCATGCGTAACATAATCTGCTAAATCATAATAAGTCGGAGCATCTTCCCATATCTCACTGTAATCAAAATCTGTATCGGCATTCTGAAGGACATCATTTGCAGCCCAACCATCTCTAGCGCCATTCACTATATTAAAAGTAACGATTTTATCCCCATAATTATTATTCTCAAGATCTGTTTGTAAGTTATTAACAAAATTAGAAAATGTGCTTTCTAGATCAACTAAGTTTCCATCATAATCATACACATTATTACGCTCACCCAGTTGATCCAGATGGATACCGTCAAAACCTGCTGTATTAATAGCATCAAAGTATTCATCATACATATGGCCTTGCCAATCTATATTAGAAGGATCAAATAACCATAAATTCGTATAAGGATCATCATCACCGAAATTAAAACCAACTTGACTATCATTATTTTGATCTTCGTAAATACCCCACTCTGGACTCACTGCACGTTGCTCGTAACCCTCATAGGCTGCATAGCTCATAGTATAAGGCATTGCCGCACCATTTTGATCATGAATGGCGTCAATAAGATTGTTGATTGTATCCCAGTAAATTAGATTACCATCCCAGTCTTCCCAATAGGAATCTATAGTGCCGTCCGTTCTTTTGATGAGATTATCGTGACGCCACATCCAATCATATAATTGAAATGCGTTCGTATGATAATCTTGTACCGTTTGTTGGACTCTGCTTCTCACTTCAGCATAAGGTTCTTCCTCTTTATAATAATCCATGAATCCATAACGAGGATATCTCGTCCAATCGGTTGATACATCAACAGCTGTATAACCTTTATCACTACCTGCTGATACTTCTACAAAGTAACCTTTAAAATTTTCTGGTGGGGCTGTCCAAGTGAAGGTGGCCGTTGTTTCTGATTCTGCATTCACTGTTACTGTGGTGTAGTCTGAATAAACTTCGCTCTCCAAGTGATTGATCAAAAGGTGAATTTCACCTGTCCAATCTGATGATCCATTGTTTTGTAATTCCACTGTAATATTCACCGGACTACCTGGATCATACATTGCATTGTCGGTATACACACGCTGGATGAAATCATCAGAATTTGCCTTTACCTGCTGTACTGGCTGAACATCTAAAAGAATGGGATGAATCAAAATGACAATTAGTAAACTCATTAACAGCTTTTTCACATTACTTCCTCCTTTTTCATTTAATCAGACACTTTATGACAGCAGACAAAAAATGAATGAATCTAGTAAAATCACCCCCTCCAATGAATTCGCTTTCATTTTAGTGCAAAGTTTTAAAGGGGCATTATTCCATAGCCCCTATATAATCAAACATTACGCTTTTACAAAATAAATCATAGACCACACGTCTAAGCTAGGTAATACTACTTCATAAACATAGCCATTTGTTCCTCTTACACGTTTTGTCTCGAGTGATTGTGGTGAAATATCTTTCTCATCAGGACTAGCCCAATAAACACCACCAAGCTGTTCATTCATTAAGACTTTTGCTGAAATACCTTCTATACGATTTGGACGGGATTCCTTCACTTCATTCCATCCATCGTTATTGAAACCACATAAATTGATGAAATGAATGACTAAATACTTATCATTCTCTTTAATTATGGTCCAAACGGTACCAAGATGGCCATGAGGGGCAAATACCACATCCCCACACTCAAACTCATACTCATTATCTCGACCTATTTCACTGACATACCCTCCCGTATGGGTGAAGGACAGATCAATAAGCTCTTTGTTATAAAGTAAATCGTGATAACGAACAATAAAATCGTAATAATGTTTAATTTCTTGTCGAAATGATAGACTCATTTCTCCATAGTTAGGATAGTATCCTTCAGTTAAGACGTTATAGTGTTCTCCAATCAATAGATGAAAACCCCCGTTTGCAAAAATAGTAGCCATAGTAGTTAAAGCGCCATTTTCAGCTTTAACTTGATCGAATGTTTCACTATTAGGATTAAATGGACCTAAGTATGCAGCCAAAATGACTTGCTTATAATCCGCATAACTTTTTGCTTCATCCATTAATAATTTTAAATCACGAAAACTATTAATTGGTGACCATACTTCTATATACACTAGGTCTTGATCTGACTGAGCAGTTGCATATGTAGGAAAGTTGCTAACATTATTAAAAATCAGACCAGCTTCTTCATTTGCTTGTTTTAATGCTGTTACCGTTCGATTAATAAATGGAGTAAAACACTCTGATAGATCTACGATTTCTTTCCTACCATCTTTTCTACGTAGTGCTTTTTTCGGAAAACCATACTGGTCTAAATGAATCCCATCAAACCCCCATTCTATTACTTGTTTTAATTCAGGTATAATCACATTATTCCAAGGAGAATCTTCTGAGATATCCATAATATAAAATGTATCGGCTAGTGTATATGGGAGACCATCATTTTGATATAGTGCCCATTCTTTATGCTCCTCATAGAAGTCTTTTAAACTAGCATACATGGCTCCATATGCCATTGTTTTCATTCCTTTTTCATGTGCTAATTTTATTTTCTCTTGCACTACATCAAGTGACAATTCTCTTTCCATTGGATCCGTATACTGCCTTTTATCAGGATGTAAGAGTTGATCATGTCTATACATCCAATCATAAAATTGAACGACATTAATATGATGGGAATTTAGAAAGTCTATATCATCCGTTTTTCCTAACTGACCTGGATGAAAGTCAGATAAAAATCCATATCGTGGGGCTTCGCTCCAGTGATTCACTACATCAAAAGCCGTTTGGGCTGTACAAACTAATTCTTCGGAAGCATTCCAGAGTTCCAGCACAGCTCCATATCCTCCCGGAAGAAGTTTTTTACGTGTTAAAACAATTTCTTCTACATTATTCTCTGACAGATTCATTTCTTGTTCCTCAATTAGTTCATGTAAGTAATAAATTCTTAATTTAGCTAAAACTTGTTGATGATGCCTTCTTACTTTTATTAAAAATGAAATCCTATCTTCAAACGAAAATTGAGCCTTAGAAGGGTGAAAATCATCTATTCTAGTTTGAGTAATCATTTATCATCATCCTTTCTAGCCTTTTATGGCACCAGTCGTAATCCCTTTAACAAATGACTTTTGGAAAAATAAAAACAACAACACAGCAGGCAATAAACCGATCATAGAAGCGGCAGCCATTAAATTCCAATCGGCTCCATATTTTTGAAAAAATGCACTTACCGCTAACGGAATAGTACGGACGGAAGAATCCTGTAAGAAGAAAATAGCCTGGTCATAGTTGTTCCAAATACGCATACCAGCTAAGATCACGACGGACGAGTTTACCGGTTTCAGGAAATGAAAGGTGACTCTCCAAAACGCAGTGAAATGAGTACATCCATCGATAATAGCAGACTCTTCAATCTCTTTAGGGATGGATTTAATAAAACTTGTGTAAAGAAATACCGCAAAAGGCAGCATTGTTGAAGTTTGCAGTAATGTCATCGCCCAACGGCTATTGATACCACCTATATCTTTCATTAACGTATATAAAGGTACTGTTACAATAATTGCCGGAATCATCATGCACAGAAGCAATACAATAAAAACAGTACGGTTAAAAACATTTGGAAAACGTGCAATAGAATACCCTGCTGCACTCGCCAACAAAACTAGTAATACTAAAGCACCGACCGTAATAACAATAGAATTGAAAATGGATAAGCCGATATTTGATTGTTTCCATGCTTCCATATAATTATAAAACTGCCAATCCGGAAGCAAATTCATGCTTTCAAAGTAGGAGCGTGATGGTGAATTAACAGATAAATAAAATAAAATATAAAACGGAACAATAGAGATAGCGACCATGACTCCATACACGATATATTTAATGGCTAATATAGATACTTTTTTCATTGTAATCCCTCACATTTCCATTTCTTTTGATTTAGTTGCTCTAAGAAATATAAAAACAGGAATAACGATTACCACAAACATTATCAATGCAACAGCCGTTGAATAACCTGTAAAGCTTCCATACATCATACGCATGATAAAGATACTCATAGACTCCGTTGCATAACCGGGGCCACCTTCCGTCATAGCCATAATGATCTCAAAAACCGCCAAAGAACCAATAATATTGGTCACCACATTGATTTTGATAGCAGGATATAACATTGGTATGGTGACATAACGAAGTCTTGCCAAGTATCCAGCGCCGTCAATCTTACTTGCTTCATATAACTCTCCTGGAATCCCTTGCAGACCAGCTAGATAAATAATCATCGTCATCCCCACAAATTGCCAAACATTAACCATGATAATCACATTAAGTGCTGTGGAACTGTCCGCTAACCAATTTCCGTTTAAAAACCCTAAGTGCATACTTTCTAGTACGTGATACAAAAAGCCTCGTTGCGGCTGCATAATAAAATACCATATATACCCCATAATTAGAGGGCTGATAACAGCTGGCATATACACTATGGTTCGAATAAAAGTTCTACCTCGAATATTTTGGTCAAGAAATAATGCATAAGCTAACCCGAAAATATTTAATAACGGCGCGCTTCCCACTGCAAAATAAATCGTATTCATTAGAGCACCTTTTGCTCTATCATCATTAAAAAATTCGATAAAATTTTGTAATCCTATAAAATTTGGCTCTGTTACGCCATTGGAATCTGTCATACTTATTCCAATACCTTGTATAAGTGGGTAAATGAAAAATATACCGTATAACAAAGCAGCGGGAACAGTCATAAATAAATGTAATCGAGTATTTATCCTATTTAATAAACTATACATACTCTACTTCCCCCTAAAACAAACTTGACCGCCTGCTCAAGTTGTGATGTCGAAGTCTTCGTTTTTCTTTACAACATTACTTATCGTCTAGAAAAAAGCGAAAGAGACCGAAAGATCATCTATCATATTTTACGGCCTCTTTTTTTCATTGGGATACGTTACGCTTATCAACCATTTGTCATCCTACTATTGTGTAGATTCCCAAGCCTTATTCCATGTTTCCGCATACTCTTGTGCAAACTCTGTTAAATCTGATCCGTCATATTTTCCTGCGAGCAGTTCTTGTACCATTCGTCCATTATCATCACCTGAAAAACCAGATGGCCAATCGGTAAATTGTATATTTACAGCGCTTTCAAGAACGGCATTTGTTTCATCTTTAATCGGTCCCCAATCAGCGTCTACATCCGTAAAAGAAGGAGGAGATTTAATCGCTTCACTGTATTTCTTCACATTTTCATCTTTCATAAGAAACTCTAAAAACTTTTTCGCTTCTTCAGGATGTTCTGAGGCTGAAGTGATCGCATATTTAGAATCCTCTGCTGATAATACCACTGGTTTAGAACCTTCTTTTAATGGTGGATATGGACTAAAACCAATTCTGCCAGCAACTTCAGGGTCTATATCTAGCAATTCTCCCATTACCCACATCCCTTGACTAATCATAGCTGCATTACCAGTCACAAAAGCGTCCTTTTGATTGTCATACGATGCAGTTAAAGCATCCTCATTAATCAGTCCTTTATCCTGCAATTCCATTAAGCGTTCGGCAAAAATAGCCATTGGACCTTCAGGATCAGAAAAGCCTAATTTTTCTTTCTCATTTTCAATAAACGCTTTTCTTGAATCACTAATACCTAATTCTTGTTTTATCTCTCCATGTGCCATAAATTCAACCAAATGTCCTAAACTCCAAACTTCTTTTCCAGGTAAAAATAATGGTGTCACATCTGGCTTTTCTTCTTTGATAGTTTCTAGATTGCTTACAAATTCATCCCAAGTTTGAGCCTCTTCTAAACCAAGTTCTGCAAATATTTCTTTATTATAAAAAATACCCGCCATTGTCACATTTGTAGCAACGGAAAAAGTGTTTCCTGTTTTAATATCCGTGTTCAATTCTTTTATAGATGGTAGTATTCGATCCCAATAAGACTCGTCTGACAAATCAATATACCTGTCTTGATCCATATAATCTTGCGTAATAACCGTTGTGATGTCAGGTACGTCACCTGAAGCAAATTTCACCTTCATTACGTTACTAGCATCGTTGGCATACTCTTGTTCCACCTGAATATTAGGGTTAGCGCTTTCAAAATCGGCAATAAGTTCATCCATCAAATCAACCGTTTCCACTTTTCCAGTAAATAGTTTCAAGCTAACATCTTCTTGATTTTCTACATCCTCGCCGCCCTCTGAATCATTATCAGATGTTGAATTAGTGCTGTTTCCTTCTGAACAACCTACAATGCCAAAGAATAGCAAACTGATAAATGTCATGTACATCATAAATCTTGTCATACTTTTCCTCCTTTAGTAATCAATGTGATTATTACACTTTTAATGTTATCTTAAGTTATCCACTGGGCAAATACCTTAGTTTTTAGATGAGGGTTCGATTTTTTGCACTTTGCAACATTACATATTTTTTTACAGCCAAAAGATGTTACTATTGTCATATAAAGTGAGACTTCCATCAGTGGGGGTTATTCGCCCCCACTGGTGGTTAGCGAAACTTATCAGGGTGCTAGCATCCGTTATCCCCCACTTCTACTTCTTTCATTATTCTAAGTTTTCAAGTGGGGCTTACGGACGGTTGTTCACCGTGATAAAGTGAGTCTTCCATCAGTGGGGGGTCTTCTTACACTCATAAAGAGAGGAGTGTCTTATTGAAGAAGTACAGAGATTGGAGTATTCAATTAAAATTATTAACCATCACCGCTCTTCTCTTGTTAGGTTCTGTTTCTGTGGTATCTATCCTTTCCTATTTTCAATACACCAAAGACTTTGAGGAGCAATCAGCTGATAAAGTACAACAAATTATTGAGCAATTTTCATTTAATGTCGATTCATATCTGAACGAACTTTTTCGACTATCACATGCACCCTATTTTAATGAGAATATGATGAAGGCTTTAGAACAAGACAGTGAATTATCAGCGCTACAACAATTACAAAAAAGGCGAACGATTGAAGATTATTTAGCAGAAATGATGATTACTCCGAGAAAAGATATATTACAAGTATTTATCCTTTCAGGGACAGAAATATATTCAAGTCAACGATATCGATCTAGTATTGATAGTACTGTCAATCCTAATCAATATCGTTGGTATCAAGAAGCATTATCCACACAAAAACCTATATTTGTATCTACCCATGAGGAGCAGTTGGTCAATAACCCAAAAACCAAAGTATTTTCCATTGTCAAACAATTACGCAGTATAAATAATACGATGGAAACCCTTGGTGTCATTAAAGTGGATGCTAATTATAGAGGCATTCAACAAATGGTAGATAAAATAGATATGGGTACTGAGGGCGGAATTTTTATCATCGATCAGAACCAAAACATTGTATTTTCAAATATGAAACAACCAGAAGTCCCCTTTGCCGAAGCAATACAACATACTGACGAAGAGTATATCACTTATAATATGGAGGAAGAATCATTTCTTATTAATTCCACCACATTATCTCGTTCTGATTGGACGATTGTGGCGGTCAATTCTGTTCAAGAATTAAATAAAAATGCTGCACAGACTCGAAATGTAGCTTTCCTATTAGCATTAGTTTCTGCACTTTTAGCGCTAATCATTTTATTTTTCTTTGTTCGAACATTTTTGAAACCGCTTTTTGAGATTGTTCGTTTAATGCGAAAAATTAATCAAGGGAACCTTTCTGTTCAGTTTCCGACAAACAGAAATGATGAAATCGGATATTTAGGATCTTCTTTTAACGAAATGGTAAGTGAAATAAAAAATATGTTAGAAGAAAATACGAAACTAGTAAAGGAAGTCTATGAAGCTAAGTATTTGCAGAAAGAAGCTCAAATGAATGTATTATCAAATCAAATTAAGCCACATTTCATCTTAAATACACTGAATATGATAAGTATACTCATTCAAAGTGGAGAGCAAGAAAAAGGAATAGAACACATCAATCAACTGAGTAAAATCTTGCAAAATATTACATTATGGGAAACTGAAATCCCGCTAGAACGTGAATTGGATTTATTATATGCTTACCTTAATATCCAATCCAGTCGTTTTGAAGGAAAGTTAGATTATGAAATAGATATCGATCCAAAATGGATGAACTATAAAATCCCAGCTTTATTATTTCAACCTATTGTTGAAAATGCGGTTATTCACGGCTCTGAAAATCAAAGAGAAAAAACAACTATATATATGTACAGTGAAGAAAACGAAAAGGAAATACAATTTTTTATTAAAGATGATGGAAAAGGGATGAAGAACGAAGAATTAAACGCATTCCGAAAACAGCTACCGGAATCTACAAATAGGGATGAAACTGCACATTGGGAAGGAAAAGGATTAGGAATTGGTATGTTGAATGTTCATCGCAGAATCAAAATGAAGTACGGAAATGCTTATGGGCTTTCTATGGATAGTGAACCAGGTAAAGGGATGAGTGTCTGTATTCATCTGCCAAAGCGTTTTTAAGAGGGGAAGGATATGATGTATAAAGTTATGGTCGTTGATGATGAAAAACTAACAAGAGACTTTCTAAAAATAAAAATTCCTGAATTACATCCTGATTGGGAAGTCACAGCACTTGCAGAAGACGGCAAAGTGGCCTGTGAAAAATATGAGAATATACATTTTGATTTGATATTAACGGATATCAAAATGCCTACTATGGATGGATTGGAGTTGTGCCGTGTAGTAAAAGAGAAGAACCCCAATCAAAAAATAATGATCTTATCAGGATATAATGAATTTCATCTAGCCCAAGAAGCGATTGCATATGGTGTGAAAGAGTATTTGTTAAAACCACTTATTATGGAAGAGCTGTTTTCAGCAATAGATAAAATTACTAGGGAATTGATAAGTGAAAGAGATCAAGCTTCGGAATATAAAACGATACAACTATTATCAGAAGATTCAAAGCAGCACATCATTCGGACCTACCTGAAAGCAATCATTACCGGGAACCATTTAGAATTAAATGCATTAGAGCCAGTGGTTTCAAAATGGAAAGTCAATCTAATGGCAAATACAGGTGTTATTATGATTATGTCCCTAGATGGAGAACACATTTTGGATCAAAACGTTCCATATAAAGATATTCCAATCTATCATTATATCTTAAATAGAATAGCTAAAGAAACAGTGGAAGATCAAAACATGGGGAAAATTGCAGCAGATGAATTTCATCGAACGATTATCCTTTTAACAGGAGAAGAAAGGCAACTAGAAGATCTTATATCACATATTCATGTTACTGTTTCCAATGCATTGCAAAAATATACAAACCTTACCATGACAAGTTCTGTGGGACGACGTGTCACTGATATTTTACAACTGCAGTCATCTTATAATTTAGCTAAAACCGCTTGGTTAAGCAAATTGAAAGATGGTGGTGATAATCTTTACTTATATGATGAACACGAAGTTGATCTACAGCTATTCAGTGATGTATTAAATCAAAACATCAATGATATTATTTCTGGTTATTTAAACAATAATGAAAGGATTTATGCTACGGCATGCAAAGAATATATAGATTTAATGAGTGATACTAGTAAACTTTCTGTATACCGATACGGCTATTATCTTATTAAAAAGATAGTCTCATTAGATAATACTTATGAAAAATTTGAGGACCAAGCATTAAAAAGGCTTAAGATTCCAGATTCGCAAAAAACTTTAACAAAAGAGGAAATTATTGACTTATTTCAATCGATTATAAAATTATTTATGGTCTCACCTTCAACTAAAGATACTCAGCAGGATATTATCTCACAAGCCAAACGATATATATATACTCATTATGGTGAGCCGCTTAGCCTATCACTTCTTGCTGATGAAGTTGGTGTAACTTCTAGTTACTTAAGTAATAGCTTTCACAAAAATGCAGGGGAATCTTATATAAAATTTCTAACTCGTGTTCGAATGGAACAAGCAGCAAAGTTTCTTAAAATATATCCTCATGCCAAAATTTATGACATCGCTGAGAAAGTTGGATACACTAGTGTTAAACATTTCTCACAAATATTTAAGCAATATTACCATATGCCACCTGGTAAATTTCAACAAAAGAAATCAAATTAGTACTTCATTGTACTAATTTGATTTCTAACTCAACTAGTTTCTAAATGCCATCAATCCTTGATTAATCGATTCTGTTTGATGATAGACTTCCTGATAAAGTCGAAATAAGTTTTGGTATTTCTCTACATTTTCTGGGATAGGCTCATATGTTTCTGCGTCTTCTAAAATTGTATCCGCCCCTTCTTTTAACGAAGCGTACCACCCAGATCCATATGCAGCTAGCATAGCAGCCCCCATACCAGGTCCCTGTTCACTCTTTAATTTTACAATCGTCGCATTAAAAATATCTGCTTGGATTTGCAGCCAATCCGCATTTTTAGCACCTCCACCGATCGAATACACGGTATCAATGTTTTTGCCATTTTCCCTGAAAATAGCAATGGATTCATGAAGAGAGAACGTAATCCCTTCTAATACAGCACGTGCAAATTCCTTTATGGTATGTGAGCTGTCCATTCCGATAAAGCTTCCACGTATTTGGGAATCAGCATGCGGAGTTCTTTCCCCCACAAGATATGGAGTAAATAGCAGTCCATTGGAACCGACCGGAACATCTCCGACTCCTTCTAATAACTCCTGAAAATCTTGATCTTTGGCAAAGGTATCCTTAAACCATGACAAGCTGTACCCAGCTGATAAGGTAACCCCCATAGCATAATAGGCATCCTCTTCCCCATGGTTAAAATAGTGCACTTTCCCTTTATAATCTTTATCTCCTGTTGACTCATAAGAAAGCACAACACCAGATGTTCCAATACTAGCAAACGTTTTCCCTTCAGATAATATACCAGAACCAATCGCACCACAAGCATTATCAGCTCCACCCGCAAATACATCTGTATTAGCAGATAAACCAGTTGCCTCTGCTACACGTTCTGTTATCTTGCCAACATTATCATGAGAGTTTACTAGTGGAGGACATATTGACACATCTAAGTCCAATAAGTCACAAATCTCGTTACTCCACTCCTTCGCATGAATGTCTAACAAACTAGTACCGGCTGCATCAGAATATTCCATATGCAACGCTTCTGTTAAACGATAACGTAAATAGTCTTTTGGTAAAACGAAGGTCTTTGCCTTGGCAAAAAGCTCTGGTTCATTTTCTTTTACCCATAAAATTTTAGGTAAGGTAAAACCTTCTAACGCTAGGTTTTTGGTTATCTCAATAAACTTTTCTTTGCCAATTTTTTCATAAATCGTTTGGCATTGCTTGGTTGTACGGGTATCGTTCCAGAGTATGGCATTGCGCAGGACTTCGTTGTTTTCGTCAAGCAGAACGAGTCCGTGCATTTGTCCGGAAAAACTCATGCCCTCAATTTCGGAGACAGATCCGTCAAATTGATCTACTAGATCTTTTAGTCCGGCTATTGTTTGTTCAACCCAGTCTTCTGGTCTTTGTTCGGAATAACCTGTTTTTTCTTGGATCAGTGGGTAGTCCTTTGAAATTTCTTCGACTACCTCGCCGGATTTATTAACTAGCAATAGCTTGACAGCACTTGTGCCAAGGTCGACACCGATTACATAACTCATAGCATCCCCTCGCTTTTTGTCTTATTTTCCTGCATACGCGTTTAACAGGTACTGATTGATCGTTGCTTTAATCAGTTCTAGGCGGCCTGATTTGTTTTCTACTTCCCCTAAGTTTAGTGCATGTTGTTCTAGTGATTTAAAGTCTGCCTTACCTTCCACGATATCTTTTCCAATACCTTCTTTAAAGCTTGCATAGCGGTCATCGATGATTTTTTCAAATACTTGGTCTTCTGCTAACTGACTTGCTACTTTATAGCCTACTGCAAAATGGTCCATTCCGGCAATATGTGCGTGGAATAAATCATTTTGTTCAAATGAACCGCGGCGTACTTTAGCATCAAAGTTTAAACCACCAGATCCTAAACCGCCATTTTTAATAATTTCATACATTGCTAGAGTAGTAGAATAGATATCTGCAGGGAATTCATCTGTATCCCATCCTAGTAATGGATCTCCTTGGTTAGCATCCACAGAGCCTAAAATGCCATTTACACGTGCATAACGTAATTCATGTTCAAATGTATGTCCAGCTAATGTAGCGTGGTTTGCTTCAATGTTTAATTTAAAATGATCTTCTAAACCATATTTTAGTAAGAATGCATGGGTAGACTGTGCGTCAAAGTCATATTGATGAGTCGTTGGCTCTTTTGGTTTCGGTTCGATTAAGAATTGTGCATCGAAACCAATTTCTTTTGCATAATCTACTGCCATATGGAAGAAACGGCCAAGGTTATCTTGTTCTAATTTTAAATCCGTGTTTAGCAGTGTTTCATAACCTTCACGACCGCCCCAGAATACATAATTCTCACCGCCTAGTTCTTTACCAATTTCTAATTGCTTTTTCACTTTTGCTGCAGCATAAGCAAAAGCATCTGCATTACTAGAGGAAGCTGCACCGTGAACGAAGCGAGGATTCGTAAAGTTATTCGCTGTGTTCCATAGTAATTTTACATCACTATCTTTTTTATAATTCTTGATCATGTCCACGATCGTATCTAAGTTTTGATAGGTTTCTCTTAAAGAATCCCCTTCTGGCGCAATATCTACATCATGGAAACAAAAGTATTTCGCACCGATTTTTTCAAAAAATTCGAATGCAGCTTCTACTCTTGCTTTCGCACGATCCATGCCGTCGTACTTATCCCAGTTACGAATCGCTGTTCCTACTCCAAATGGATCGGATAAGTCTTCTGTGAATGTATGCCAATAAGCCACACCAAATCGTAAAAATTCTTCCATTGTTTTTCCGTTTATTTTTTCTTCTGGATTATAGAATTTAAATGCCAGTGGATTATTTGATTTAGGTCCTTCAAATTTAATTTTGTCAACGTTTTCAAACCATGTCATTTGTTTATACCTCCATGCCTGTTCTCTAAATTATTGAATCCGTTATCATTATAGCAACTCTCACTAAGTTTGTCTACCGAATAAACAAAGAATATAGAATTATTTTTGTTCTTATGATAAACTATGGTTAACTGAATCCGTATACAAATAGAGAGAGTGAGTGAATTACGTGAGTCAAACATGGAATCAACACGTTGTCAAAAAAGAAAACAAAGCACTAGTACTAGAAACCATTAAGGAGCATTACCCTATTTCAAGAGCAAGTATTGCACAAGTCACTGGCTTAAATAAGGGAACAGTATCCTCACTTGTGAGTGAATTAATAGATGAAAAATTAATCCATGAGTCAGGCACAGGAAAATCTAGTGGCGGAAGACGGCCAGTTATGTTGTTCTTAAATGAATCAGCTGGTTTTACTATTTCTATTGATCTAGGTGTCAAAAGCGTTTTAGGTGTTTTAACAGATCTCAAAGGAAATATTAAACAAGAGAAAAGAGTACATTTTGATGACCCGTCATTAGAAGGAGTTTTAATGATTCTTTATTCTCTCATTGATGAATTACATGATAAAGCTCCTGACTCTGAATATGGAATAGTAGGTATTGGTATCGGTGTACCAGGTGTGGTAACAAATGATGGGGAAATTTTATTAGCGCCAAACCTTGGCTGGAAAAAAGTAGCTCTACAGCAAATGTTATTCGAGAAGTATCAAGTACCTATTACCGTGGAAAATGAAGCAAATGCTGGGGCATATGGGGAAAAAGTCTTCGGTGTTGGGCAAAAATCCAATGAGTTAGTATATGCTAGTATCAGCATTGGGATTGGTGTTGGTCTAATATTGGACGGAAAGCTGTATAAAGGATTACGAGGATTTTCCGGAGAGCTAGGTCATATGACGATCGAGAAAGATGGTAAACACTGTCGTTGTGGTAACCAAGGATGCTGGGAATTATATGCTTCTGAGCAAGTCCTTTTAGATAAAGCAGCTCAATTAGGATTGGAACATCAATCGATTAAGGAATTAGTGTCTGAAGCTGATAACGGTAATGAACAGGTTATTTCTTTATTCGAGGATCTCGGCGATTATATTGGCGTAGGAATTACCAATATTATTCATATTTTTAATCCCGAACAAGTCGTGATCGGTAATTCCATCATTGCAGCGTCTGCCTATATCCTCCCTGCCATTGAAAAACGAATAGAAAAAAATACGATCGGCTTTAATAAAGATGATGTACAGTTTAATGCAGCTAAATTAAAAGAACATTCAACTGTCATGGGAATAGCTGCTTTTAATGTCGAGAAGTTTTTTCAAACAAGTGTACATAATATCCAGTTAGAAGTGAACTAAAAAAACAGAAAGCTAGTATAGTGGAAAACTCCCTATGCTAGCTTTTTCTTTATACACCTGTTGCTAATGTTGGGCATATGTTATACATCGAGGTGATAGATATGGATATTCATAACAAACAATATTTGGAAAGTTTGATTGCATGGGGAGATGACGTTAAAAACATTATTCGTGATCATGACATGCCAGAATACGAACAAAACGAATGGATCCACCAATTAGAGGTATGGCAGCAAAAGATCCAAGACCTGTTAAGTACGGATTATCTAGAAACAGAAGACATGGAAGTACAAAATGTAAGAGCAGAAGGAGAACATATTTTAAACGAAATTCAATATTACGACAGCAGACAACAAAAGGAGAATAGTGTTCCATACGGCAAACATAAGCTGCCGCCCCTGCCTTATGCGTATGACGCATTGGAACCATATATAAGTGAAACGATTATGCGTCTGCATCATGATGAACATCATCAATCTTATGTAGACGGATTAAATGAAGCGGAAAAAGCATTGTATACAAGTAAAAAATCCAAAAACCCAATTAAACACTGGTTAAGAGAGCAAGCCTTTCATGGATCAGGGCATTTTTTGCATACCATTTTTTGGGATAATATGACACCAAACTCAAAGAAAAAGCCGTCAGGTGAACTATTACATCAAATCGAAAAAGATTTTGGTTCTTGGCAAAAATTCAAGGAGTTATTTTCGGATACAGCAAATTCTGTTGAGGGTAATGGCTGGGCTGTTTTGTTGTGGGAGCCTAGAAGTGGAAGATTAGCCGTACAATCTTTTGAAAAACATCAATTGTTTCAATTGCCTGATACCATTCCTTTATTAGTACTAGATGTATGGGAGCATGCTTATTATTTGCAGTACAAAAACGATAAAGCCACCTATATTAAAAACTGGTGGAATGTAGTCAACTGGAATAATGTCAACAAACGACTAAAAGAAGCTAAAAAAGTGAAGTGGGAGCTTTATTAAATAAAAGTGATCAACATTACAAATAATTGGGTCATAAGTTGATTTTTATTTCATAAGACTATTTAAATTAAACCTCATTACAAAATAGCTTTAAACTGCGTAGTAACTTTAAAAAGTGTTCATCCCACTCACTTTATGATGAGTGCTTAACCGACGCTGCGGAAAAACACTCTCTTTCACCCTAGGGCACAAGTGCGACATCTACTCAAGCTTCCTTCGGTCGCTTTCGCAGTGTCTTCTTTGCCGTGGGGAACGCTTCAGCCTCCTCACGAGCAAAAACCGCTCGCCCGAGGGGTCTTCAGACTGTTCCTTTCCCACAGGAGTCTCGTATTTTTCCGCAGCTTGGATGGGTGCTCGTTTTTAGTGAGAAAAAATACATTTTCTTACTGCTTACAAGCGGAAGAAATATACGTAGACTCCTGGGGGAACAGCGCGAGCTGAAGATCCCGCAGGCAGCTTGCTGCCGAGGAAGCTGAAGCCGTGCCCCCGGAAAGCGAAGTATATTTCTGGAGCGGTATTCAGACCTTTTTTAAGGCTTACGTCGCAGTTTTGTTCTAGTGTGTAATAAACCAACATTTAAAAAAGTTAACAGATAAACTCTCTAGCAACGCAACTGGCATATATTTGCTATCCGACAGGAGTATTGAATATTCCAGTTGCTGATCTGTGTATGTCAAACTAATCTTACCATACTTATTGATTCCTCATATCAAAAGTAAGACTGAAAAATTAAGGCGGCAGCGCCTATGGTAATGGAATTTTCCATTCGGTTTGCTTTTTTAAAATGGATCAGTTGACGCTCTGTTGAGTTTATAAACTGTTTAGCAGTCTGGACGACTTTTTCAAAATAATCAGGATACCTTTTGATTAGCTCACTATTTAATACGACTTGCTCCGGGTGCAATACGTTAATCATATTGGCTAAACCAACCCCATAACTGTAGGCAGATTGAAGCACAATATCTTGCAGAACTGGATCCCCTTTTTGCAAAGCTTGAAAAAAACGATCCAATTGATTCATTTTATCCAGTTGATCCCAATCCTCCAAAAAGGATATACTGTTGTTATCTGTCATCCTTTTCCCCATTTCTTCTAATAAAAAATCATAAGAAATAAGAGAAGTTAGGGATTTACCATTATGTATATCCAATATCATATCTCCAAAAGAACTGGCATCCCCTGTTTTATTTTGCATAATATGTCCGTCTGTAAGAACACCGCAACGTAAACCGCGACCACTAATACTATAAAGAATCGTTTGGTTCTGAACGGGGTCTTTTATATATTCATGCAATGTCGCTACATTTGCCCCATTTTCCAATACCACCTTGGTATCAAAGGTCTTTTCCAGCTCTTCAACAATCGGAACATTTTTCCAACCTGAAGCAATAAAGGCTTCTGGTCTAAGGATTAAACCCTTTTCTCTATCTAACGGACCAACCGTACCAACTCCGATTCCAAGAAGGTCTTGTTGAGATATATGATACTTTTTCATAAAATGTTGCGCTTTCTCTTTTAATAATGTAATGGTCTTATCAGGAGTATGTGTCTCTGTCATGGAGAACGAATAACTATCTACTTGCTGGAAAGTCAAATCCATTAACGTAATCGTCGATCTAATTCGTGAAATATCAATCCCTATTATAAATCCTGTCTTTGGTTCTACCTCATATAATGCAGGAGGTCTGCCACCGGAAGATTCTTCATATTGTCCAACCCGAATAAAACCTTCTTCTATTAAGGCTTCGAGATGTCGAGTAACTGTTGTTTGGGTCATGCCAGTAAGCTCTTTTAATTTTGATTTTGTAATGGGACCATCTTGATGAATATAGTGATAAATTTGTTTCATTCCAATATATTTATTGGATGTCTGCTGCAAAAATTGCCGAAACACAATGTTCTCTCCCTATTCCTAATATTTCTATTTATTATAACACGTGGTTAAACATTAGTGATAAAGGAAAGAGAATTTAAATAGTTCATAAACTGATGAGATTACCTATTTTTTATACCTTTTCGTTCTCTCATCCTCTATGACACCTTGCCAATTAAGTCCATAGGCAAAGTCATATTTATTTCCTTCTGTATCGATATGACATGCCATATCATGTGGCATATCTTCATATTGTTTTTCTACCGTTTCCATATCTTTTGGCATTTGCATAGGTAACAATCCAGATGGTTCCGATTCTCCTGTAATCGTGTCCAATAGTGCTTGATCTTGAACACCAAATTGAACAAATAATCCATCTATTTCATTCTCAAACTCCGATACCACTGCTGGATTAGAGAGTAACATAGAGACGATTACTGGTTTATCCTTCATTTTCTTTTTGGTTTGTAATATTAAATCTAAATCTGATTTGTTCTTGGTTTGGACTGTGTTTCCTTTATAAGAACGGTTTAATACTTCACGATTATCCCCTGCCAGACTTTCCTTTCGGGCAGTTGTTGCTGTGTAATCATGGTATTGTAAACTAATTGGCATATATCCAGATCCGCCAGTTTCACGATCTTCTTTACTATAACCGCTTCCCGAATCAGGTCCTTCTACACAAACCAGCGCAAAATCTGCTTCTTCGGGGTTATCTGTTACATGAAAATACTGTTGAACGAGATCTACATTAATGGAATGCTCCGTTTTATCTGGAACTTTATTGCCGAACCAATCGATTTGCTCTGGGAAATAACGTTTAGGAATATAAACCGTTAAGCCTTTCGCTAATGGAAGCACATCATTTTTATTTTTCAACATGACAATCGATTGTAATTGTGCCTGAAATCCTTCCTTCATATATGTTGGAGTTCCAACAGTTCGCGCACTTTCTGCTGCATCTAAATATGGATTTTCAAAAAGCCCTGTACGGAAAATATTTTTTAATAACTTTACAGCAGAGCGCTCCATTCGTTGACGCATGAATGCTTCTCCATGTTCTTGAACTCCCATTTTATATGCTTCTAACACTGGTTCCATTTCGTTATTTCCTCCAAATTGATCGACACCAGCCATGAGCAGCTTATAATGACGTTCGGCCACCGTTAAATCCTCGACTCCCCAAGGTTTACCTGCAAAAAGGTCAACAGTCTCTGGCTCATCACCTGTAATAAGCCAATCCGTGCACACAACCCCTTCATAAGCATAAGTATTTTGCAGTAAATCATGAATTAAGTGCTTATTGTAGGAGTTACCTACATTTTCATGGTTTTGTTGATCCTGATCATAAGAAATCGTATAATACGGCATGACAGCTGAAGCTTCTTTTGTTTTTCCTTTTAGCTGAAAGGCTCCTTCTGTGAAGGGTTTCATATGCTCTTCGAAATTGTTTCCTGGATAAACCGCATATTTACCAAATCCCCAATGGGCATCACGGCCTCCTTCACCGGATCCACCACCTGGCCAATGTTTGACCATAGCGTTAACACTGTCATAACCCCAGCCGTCTGCAATCTCTTTTTCTGCTTCTGATGTCTGAAATCCGTCAATATATGCTCTACCTAGATCTGTTGAAAGATGCGGATCTTCCCCAAATGTGCCATTAAATCGATACCACCTTGGATCTGTAGCGATATCAATTTGTGGAGATAAAGCCGTTGTTAATCCTAGCGCTCGATATTCTTTTGCCGCGATTTCGCCAAATTTTTGTACGGTTTCTGGAGAGAAGGTTGCTGCAAGACCTAAACTTTCTGGCCACATCGAAATATGTCCACCTGCTCCTTCATTAAACTCTTTACTAGAGTCACTTCCATGTCGTGGATCTGAACTGTTGTTGGCTGGTATCCCATGACCGATACCCTCTACTAATGCTTGTACATGATTGTTCCATTTTGCTGCTGTTTCAGGAGTTTCCACTGTTGTGACTAACACGTGTCTAAGGTGATCTTTTACCAAAAACTCCTTTTGCTGATCGGATAACTCCCAAGCCTTAGCGTCACTCTCATCAAACGTTTTGCCATCATATGTACTAACAAATGGTCCCCTTGTTGCAGCTGGAATCGATTGATGACGGCTATACAGCATCAAACCAGCAATCTCTTCGATCGATAATTTAGATGCTAAATCCTTTGCTCGCTCTTCAGCAGACAAACGCCAATCTTTATATGGCTCTAAGTCACCGCTTTTATTTAAATCTTTAAAATACAAACCGTCTTGCTCTATTAACGTAACTCCAGATTCCATCGAAAAACCTAAAACAGGACCATTTTTGTTTTTCTTATATTTTATCATGGTATACTCACCTCTTTTATTTTAGCTGTTTCTAAAAGATTTTTGCTTTTTATAATAAGGCTAACTGCACACGACGTAACTTTGAAAACTCGTTTCACGATGAGTGCTTAATCGTCGCTGCGGAAAACCACTCGCTTTCCGTGGGGAACGCTTTAGCCTCCTCACGAGCAAAAACCGCTCGCCCGAGGGGTCTTCAGACTGTTCCTTTCCCACAGGAGTCTCGTATTTTTCCGCAGCTTGGATGGGTGCTCGTTTTTAGTGAGAAAAAATACATTTTTCTTACTACTCACAAGCGGAAGAAATATACGTAGACTCCTGGGGGAACAGCGCGAGCTGAAGATCCCGCAGGCAGCTTGCTGCCGAGGAAGCTGAAGCCGTGCCCCCGGAAAGCGAAGTATATTTCTGGAGCGGTATTCAGAGCTTTTTTTAAGGCTTATGTCGCAGTTTGGCAAGGTAACACAAAACAATGTGAAAAGAGCTTTATTTTAAACTAAATGATGATCTATGCAAATAAAGCCGCAGCCTGTCACTGCGACTTTGTTTGCTGTTAAGACAACACTTTTTGTTTCTGCGCCTCGTTTAATTGATCAATCATATCTTGTAACATCTCTTCGGTAAAATGGCCCCCGCTGAAGTTAGCTAGTGCACGTAACGGGAGATATTTCATCATCGCTTCCATCATTTCCGAAGATTCTTCACTATCAGCTGCCGCATCCATTAGTGGATTATGTTTATTTGCTTCTTGTAATAATTCTTTCGCTAAAGAAGCAATATCTGGATTGGCTAAAAGATCTCCTACTGTAGTATTACGATGAATCGTTTGTTGTACGGGAACAGTTGATGTAACATGAATAGAATCTTTTAGGACTATATCTTGTGAAGACTTTCCGATTAGGATTTCAAAATCTCCTGTTTCCACATGCCAATCTTGTAACTCCACATTATAGTAAGCAAAGGCGCGTTTATCTAATGTAAAGGAAACTTCTTTTGCCTCACCTGGCTGTAATGCCACTTTTTCAAAACCTTTTAATTCTTTTTCTGGTCTGATCACACTGCTATCTACATCTTTCACATATAACTGTACGACTTCTTTTCCAGCAACTTCTCCAGTATTTTTAACTGTTACTTTTACAGTTACAGTGTCTGTATCTTGTAAGTCTTTTTGGCTAATGGATAAATCACTATATTCAAATGTGGTATAGCTTAAACCATACCCAAATGGAAATAGTGGCTCTACTTCTTTTGTATCATAGTAACGATAGCCTACAAAAATCCCCTCTTTATATTCCACTGTATCTCCTTCTCCTGGGAAATTTAAATAAGACGGATTATCGCTTAATTTGATTGGGAAGGTTTCTGCTAACTTTCCGCTTGGATTTACATTGCCGAATAAAATATCTGTAATCGCACCACCTAGTGCTTGGCCCCCAAGATATCCTTCTAGAACGGCTTTCGCTTTATCTAACCAAGGCATTTCTATTGGTGCACCATTACTCAATACGACAATTACGTTTGGCTGCACTTTGGCAACTTCTTCGATTAATTGTCGTTGGTTTTCTGGAATATCTAAGTGAACACGATCGTATCCTTCTGACTCGTAACGATCCGGTAATCCTATAAATAATACAGCAGCGTCAGATTGAGTAGCTGCACGCTTTGCTTCTTCTACTAATTGATCATCCACTTTATCACTATCTAAGTCATAGCCTTGAGCATAAGCAATATTAGATTCACCCGAAGCAGTTCGCTTCATTTCTTCATAAATATCATCAAGCTGAGTAGGATTGATGTGAGAACTTCCCCCGCCTTGATATCTCGGCTTTTTAGCAAGGGCACCGATAACAGCAATATCGTTATCCTCGGAAAGTGGAAGCACATCTCGATCATTTTTCAGAAGAACCATGCCTTCACTTGCCACTTGTTTTGCTAGTTGGTGATGCTCTTTCTTATCATAACTAGCATCTTCCTTTTGATAATCTACTGCCATGAAAATGATGCGTAATAATCGTTGTACTGCACGATCTAGCTTTACTTCTGAGAGTTTACCAGATTTTACTGCTGCTAGAATTTTGTTATCTCCTAAGCCATAGCTTGATGGCATTTCAAGTTCAAGACCAGCTTCTAAACCGTCCACTCGCTCATTAACAGCTCCCCAATCAGAGACTACAAAACCTTCAAATCCCCATTCATCTCTTAAAATATCTGTTAATAAATTTTTACTTTCTGCTGCAAACTCTCCATTTACTTTATTGTACGAACACATCACCGTCCAAGGTTCTGCCTTTTTCACTGCCTGTTCAAAGCTTGCGAGATAGATTTCTCTCAACGTACGTTCATCTACTACAGCATTTGTAGACATACGACGGTGCTCTTGATTGTTTGCTGCAAAGTGTTTCAGCGATGTACCTACTCCTTGGCTTTGTATACCTTTAATATGATTAGCTGCCATCTCTGAAGATAGATATGGATCCTCAGAAAAATATTCGAAGTTTCTACCACATAACGGAGAACGCTTAATATTAGCACCAGGCCCTAGTAAAACTCCTACATTCTCTGCTTGTGCTTCTTCCCCTAATGCGATCCCAACTTTTTCAATTAACTTACGATCCCAAGAACTTGCAAGACCTACAGCAGAAGGAAAGCATGTCGCAGGTACACTATTACTTAATCCTAAGTGGTCTGCATCTTCCGCTTGTTTACGCAAACCATGCGGTCCATCTGTTACCATAATCGATGGAATGCCCAGACGTTCTACACCTTTTAAAAACCAAAAATCTAAACCAGAACACATGCCTACTTTTTCTTCTAAAGTCATTTGTTCTATTAATTGGCGAATATCTCTTGTCATATTTCATCCTCCGTTTCTTTTGAATAAAGCGTTTACTTATAATAATATCTTAATGTATTATTCAAAAGATTAATGGTGTTTTTTTAATATTTATAGTATTTTTATGTTATTTTTTAAGGAAAGTTGCAGCTATCATCACTACAACTTTCCTTTATTGATTTCTTAATGAGTTCTACCAGCAAGATTAATGAAATATAATAATTTATCTTTTTCTTTTTTCTCAAAAGTTTGCTCAACAAAAGAATGAATGAGCCCACCATCTATTTCCTCATTAAAAGAATTTTGTACAAAATGTTCCAATTTCTTCAATATGTTTGCTCTTTCCTTTTCTGGAGTTGTGTTTAGCAATGCACGAACTTTATTTTGCGCAGATTTTGTCCAGGAGTATGATTCCAAGACCTCTATTTTTGCTGCTTGTTTCATTTGTTGATGTTGATCTTGTAAATCATCGATACTAATATCACCCTCTTTTGGTATGCCTAATCGCTCATATTGTTCCTCTGGTGCCTCATGCTTTCTCATGATCTCTGCCATTTTTTTAATCAATTTTTGCTCTACTTCTGCATCTTCTATTTCGTTATGTTGTCCAGGATCATTCACAATATCGTATAATTTTGAGCCATATTGGAACGGATTTACAAAACCTCTTCCCGCTTCCATTTTCATCACTTTGGCTCTACGTGTAAAAGAAAAGCGATCTTCTAACTCAATGTCCGTTAATTCATTTACAGAAAACATTTGTCGCATATGTGTTGGCATTAAGGTATATTCATATAGAGGTTTATTTTGTGGTAAGACAGGTCCTCTCATATATACATAATTTTTGTCTACTATGTTGACATGCCCGCCATGAAATCCAAATAAGGCAGCATCTTTTGCAGTATTTTTTTTCTCTTCCTTAAACAGATCTCCGATTGGGCTCCCTGTCATTTCTTTTGGAATTTCCACATCAAAAAAATCTAATAATGTGGGAGCAATGTCTATTAATTGCACTATTTCTTCATTGCGTTGCCCTTCTTCTTTATACCTTGGATCCCACATAAACATTGGAATATGAGCAATCTCTTGATAAACAGGCATAATAGCTTTGGACCACCACCCATGCTCACCTAGCAAATAACCATGATCTGTATTGACAATTAACATCGTGTCTTCCCACATATCGTTTTCATCCATCATATCAAGCACTTTACCTAGATAATGATCACACATACTTAACAATGCAGCATATTCATATTTTCCATGCTCGACAGTTTCCTCACCTTCTCTTACAAAATAATAAGGTGGCCAATCAAACTGTTTTCCATCATATTCATGAGGATATAACTCTTTATATTTTTTATAAGATGTAAACGGCTCATGGGGATCAAATGTTTCTAATTGCAAAAACCATTGATCCTCATCCTTATTTTTATCTATAAACTCTAATCCAGCTTGAAATGTCATGGCTTGTGGATGCTGTTCTTCCTCTTTGTAATATTCTCTATTGATGACATCTTGTCGGAACAAAGGAAACTCCTTCATTTCTGGTACTTCTGTCTCTGGTAGGTCCGGATCTTTCACATGCCCTTTCCACGGATCTCCTTCCTGCCCTCTAAAACTTTCCCAAGAGCTGTATCTAGTATGATAGGTTGCTCCACCGTCCTCCCAATAATGTTGGTGGTCGGACACTAAATGCGTATAAACACCATTATTTTTTAGTATTTCCGGCATCGAATGATCAAATGGCTCAAGGGGCCCCCAGCTGCGATGTAAAAAGTTATAACGTCCTGTATGCAAATCTCTTCGTGCTGGCATACAAGGTAAACTTCCTGCATATGCGTTATCAAAGGTAACCGTTTTATCAGCTAACCGTTGAAAATTGGGAGCATGAACCCAATCACATCCATACGGTGGCAGCATATGACGATTTAACGAATCAAACATGACCATGATTGCTTTCATCTTAATACCACTCCAATTAATATTTTAGAATCTTTTATTTTGAACTAATGGCACCACATCACATGTTTCTTGATAAAATGTTAGCATTCTTTCTTTTAGCTTGATCACTATTTCTTTGTAACTTGCGTCATCAATCAAATTGATTGTTTCTTCGGGATCTGCTTCTAAATCATACAGTTCGTCTTTTTCATCCAACCTTCGGATATACTTGTATTTTTCTGTTCTTACCATAGTTGCTTTGGTATGCTCAGGCCCTTGACTTCTTTGCATTTCTCCTCTTGGCCAATAAAGATCAGAGGGATTTCTATTCATCGGACCGTCTTCATTACAATGAATTTCTTCTTTCAGCCTGCCGCCTTCTGAAAACACAGCATCTCGATGCCTTTGTTTTTCCCCTTTCATTATTGGTACTAATGACTTCCCGAAGTGAAAATGATTAGGCTCTACCTCTGTTAGATCCTCAACGGTGGCAGTAAAATCGACTAACTCTACTAAACTATCACGAACTCCCGGCTCGATGTCTACGGAACTAGGTGGTTTAATAATAAATGGTACCTTCGTTAAACAATCTTGAAAAACGTTCTGTGCTTTTTCTACTACTCCATAATCTCCTGCGAATTCTCCATGATCAGAAAAGAAAAAGATTGCTGTATCCTCATAAAGTCCTTGTTCTTTTAGTGCCTCAACAAGCATTCCAAATTGATGATCTACTCTTGTACACATCGCATAATAAGTTGCTCTTAGTTCCGCCCACCTTTTTTCACTCCATGTACTTAAATTCATTTTTTCATATAATCCGGCAAGCATACTTGGTTTGTTATCCCAAGAGTCTGGCTCCTTGATTCGTTCTGGCATTTTGTCACGGTCAATCATTTCATACCATGGTGATTCTACCCCAAATGGAACATGTGGATATAATAATGGCAAATACATACACATCGGTTTATCAGCTGGCGGATTCTTAATAAAATCAATCGCTCCCATTACATTTTCCCAATCAGGATCATGATAATGAGATTCTCCTTCTTCTTTTTCAATCTCACCGACATAAAAAGAATAATAGGTGTCATCTTCAGGATTGCCACGTCTTAAATCGTTACCAAAATAATTTTTTGTTTCTCGTCGGGGCTCATATTTTTCATTGCAATAATCATCAAAACCATTTTCAGCAGGTACTAAATCATTTCTTCCTCCCCACCAAACATAATAGCCAGCTTCTTTTAACGTTTTCAGTAATACTGGCTCATCCTTTTGCATCATGTGATACATGGTACGATGTCCACGTACATGGGGATACCAACCGCTCATAAACGAACAACGACTAGGTGTGCAGACAGGATTTTGACAAAAAGCATTTCGGAAAGAAACAGCATCTGTTTCAACGATTTTGTCTAAATGAGGAGTAACGGCAGCGGGGTTACCCATATGACCTAGTAAATCTCCTCGCCACTGATCAACATTGAATATAATAATATTTGGTTTCTTCTTATTTTCCATATTTAAACCTCCTGTTATCCCTTCACACTTGATGACAGTAAACTTTGCACGAAATGTTTTTGGAATACAAAAAACATGATAATTAGCGGAATAGATACAACAAGTGTTGCAGCCATTAATAAATTAAATTCTATGCCAAATTCCCCTTGGAAAGCCTGTAAACCTAACTGAACCGTTCGCATTTCAGCAGTATTGGTATAAATAAGCGGGTGAAAAAAGTCATTCCAAATATGAACCGTTTTCAAAATACCAAATGCTGCAATAACCGGACCACTAAGCGGTAAATATACGGATATGAATGTTCTAATTGGACCTGCTCCATCCATATAGGCCGCTTCATCAAGAGATTTTGGAAAATATTGATAAAATTGACGAGACAAGAATACACCAACAGGTGCTGCTACTTGAGGAATGATTAAAGCGTAATACGTATTTAACCATCCATTTCCGCCCATGCCAAATAAATCATTACCTCCAAATAAAGGAATATGCTTCATGATAATAAATTGCGGGATAATTACTGCTTGAGGTGGTACCATAAGCCCTAATAATAGAATAATAAAGATAACATTCTTTCCTTTAAAGTTCATTCTGGCAAACGTGTATCCTGCTAATAGACTTACAACTATACTTGCTCCAACCCCGAAAAAGGTAACAATGAACGAATTTTTAAAATAGGTTCCCCAAGCAGCCGTCTGCATGGCTGCTACATAATTTTCAAACTGCCATGCTTTTGGTAAAAAAGTAAATTGACCTGATACAAATTCTGTATCACCTTTTAAAGAGGTAAAAATAATGAATAAAAATGGTAAAATCATAATAATCGATGCAATGATTAAAAGGATATAGGCAATCATTTTGCTTTTTCTGTTGTTTAACATCTCTGTTAACCCCCTTTAATTTAGATCATTTTCTTTTGGAGTGAATATATAGTTAACCAATGTAAATACAAATACAATGATTAATAAGAAGATAGCTAAAGTAGCAGCATACCCCATTTCAAAATCCTCAAAGCCCCTTCTTACGATTTCATTTACAATCGTCGTCGTTCGGTTGGCTGGTCCTCCTCCTGTCATAACATAAACAATATCAAACACTTGGAAGGATGCGATCGTTGTCATAATAAAGATAAAAAAGGTAATAGGTCTTAATAATGGTATTGTAATTTGAAAGAATTTCCTAATGGATGTAGCACCATCAATACTTGCCGCTTCATACAGTTCATTCGGTATCCCTTGCAATCCTGCCGTATATATAATCATACTAAATCCAATAGATATCCAAATTCCTACAACAATTACTGCTGGTAAAGCTGTTGCAGGGTCTTTCAGTAAGTCTTTACTACTTAAACCAAATGATTGTAAAAAGGAATATATGGGACCTCCAATTGGACTGTACAGCCAAATCCATGTCATAGAGACGGCAACCCCTGACATAACAGCTGGTAAATAAATGATCGCTCTAAATACAGGAGCTAATTTAATTTTCGTATTCATAAACACCGCTAATACTAATCCAATAATCATGCTCGGCAATACGGTGAACAACCAGTAAAAGCTTGTATTTCGAATGGAAAGCAGGAAGGCATTATCACTAAATGCTTTTTGATAATTGCCTATTCCTATCCATTCACCTGCACTAAAAATATTTTGATTTGTAAAACTCAAATAGAACACCCAAATTAAAGGTATCAGTACAAATACCAAATAGATAATGGCATAAGGACTGATCAAAATATATGGTACGATACTATTCCATTTACTTTTCATGTGAATCCCCCATTTAGAAGTTAGAGCTGTCTCAAAAGCAGGCTCACTGTACACGCAACTGGAATATACTCGCTTTCCGCGGGCAACGCTTCAGCCTCCTCGTGAGCAAAAAACGCTCACTGTGGGGGCTTCAGCTGTCCGATTTCCCGCAGGAGTCTCGTATATTCCATTTGCTGAACTTGTTTAGATACGTAAACTAACCTTATGCGACAGCCCCAATCTATTTATTCTAAACCTAACTCTTGTCTAACTTGATCTGCCTGAAATTCTAAGGATTCTCCTGGTTCCCTTACATCTGAATAAGCTTCTTCAAGCGCTAACCTTAAATGTTCCACATTTAAATTCCAATGTTCTGATGCTCTAAAGCCACCTGAGTCTTTCATTGCTTCAAATACCACTTCATTATAAGGAGATAAATTCTTAAATTCTTCTTCCATGGATTTCCTTGGAATGAGATAACCTGCTTCTTCTGAAAATTTCAATAGATTGTCAGGTTCAAACCAAAATTTAATAAATTCCCATGCTTCTTCCTGATATTCTGTACTATCATTCATGGCCACAAAAGTACCCATCGATAAAGATGTCTGTGTACCATTTGGCCCTTCTGGAGGTAAAGTCCAACCGATATTTTCTAAGTCAATAGAATCTCCCATTGCTTCCACAATCTGTGGTGAAGTAAATGCCATAGCTGATTGTCCATTCTGGAAAGGAGAGCCTTCTAATTGTAAATTATTCGATGGAATAATTGCTCCATCGTTGTATAAATCTACTAGATCACTTAGTAGTTGTTTTGAAGTATCTGAATCGTACAGAGGATCACCATTTTCTTCATACATATGTGCTTGGTCATGTAATAAAAGTAAGGAATAAAATGCTTGTTCTCCATTTTGCACTGGAATATCTATTCCACCACGAGTTGTAGTACCACTTTCGTCTATAATAGCTAATTGACGTGCATATTCATAAAGTTCTTCTACAGTTTGCGGCGGTTGTTCAGGATCCAGGCCTGCTTCTTCAAAATAATCCTTTCGATAGAATAATACACGAATGTCTGGAAATAAAAGGCCATATTGTCCACCATTCCATTGACCACTCTCTAAAATATCTGGAAAAATATCTTCTTTTCCATCCCAATTATCCTGTTCTATAAATTGATTTAAATCAGCATATTGTTCTTGTACTACTGTATACATCAGCTGCCCATAACCTAATCCATGAATATCTGGAGCATTACCACCTGCATAGCCAACAGAAAGTTTTTGGAAATATTCCCCCCACGGTACTGCTTCATATTCAATGTTAATATTGGGATTTTCATTTTCAAAATCCTCTACGATTCCACTTATCGCATCTGCTACATAGTTTTGACCAGGCCACCATAATTTCAATGTTACTTCTTCTTCCTGATTTTGTTCTCCTTCTCCGTTAGCACTCTTTTGTTTTTCTTCATTTGTAGAAGAATCACTTTGACATCCAGTAACCATCAACAATAAAGATAGAATAAAAATAATACCCCACTTTAAAATTTTTCTTTCCATTTTGTAACCCCTTTCATTTTTAGGATTTTTGTTCTTGCAACTTAAATGTAATCGATCCATCTCATTTTGGTAAAGTTCTATATGTAATAATAGAGTGTTAAAACCGCTGTTTTGGAAGTTCTGATTTTGAGGTTTTCATTTTAACACTGTCTTCAAACTATTGATATAATAGGCTTTTCCACTATACATCAGACAAAACGCTTATAACATGTCAACGAAATTGAATAACCAGTGATAATATAAATCACTGGTTATATGTCGTTAAAAATTGCTTTTATTTACTTTTGGATTTTGTATTTCTTCATCTAATTGACGATATTCAGACGGAGTCATTCCTACTGCTTTTTTAAATACTGTATAAAAATTGCTCTTTGTTTGAAAACCAGAACGTTCCGCAATATCAGCGATTAACCAATCTGTCGTTTGAAGCATTTCTTTCACTCTATTGATCCTATTTGTTAAAATATAATCCGAAATCGTTTCTTTCGTCACTTCTTTAAAGACTTGTCTGATATAACTTACAGATAAAGATAAATGATCCGCCACTTGATTAACCGTTAACATTGGATCATGAATGTGTAAATTGATATACTCTCTCATCTCATCTACTAGCTCTGACTTCCGATCTGAAACTCTTAATTCCTCTAAATCACTCATAATATGATTTATTTCAGTTTCTAGCCATTCCCTAGCTTCAGTTAGAGTAGCATAGTTTTCTATCTGTTTTTCGATCCCATCAAAGCTTTTGAAAAATGTCAGTTGATTAAACGATTTCATCAAAGAATAGATCATATTGATTAAATGGAATTTACACTCGTTTGGATGCATTAATTGCAATTCTGAAAATATTTGGTCCAATATTTCATTTACTTTATTTTTATTTCCAATTTGTATGGATTGACATAAAAAATCTTGCACTTTGTCTTTTACAGGATTCATCATGGTTACATATTTCTCAGCATCCGATTCCTCGTAAATTTTGTCTTTACCTGTGATAAATTTTAATGTTGATAAATTGTAAATTTCTTGATAAGTCGATTTCAAGTTGCCATCGGTTTCTTTTGGATCACTAATGGCAATTGTTACATTTAAATTCAACCATTTAGATATTTGATTTTTCGCAATCTGAAGTTGTTCCATTAAGTTAGATTTATTTAAATTATCATTACCAAATAATAGCACCATATGGTCTCCGCCAAAATCAGCAAACTCTATCGTTCGTTTTTGCTGAAATGTGTGCTCTATGATATTACCAATCGCATATTTCATTGCTTTTCTAGTTGTCAAATTATACTTTTCTAAAAATAATGGGTATCTTTCTATTCGAACAACCAATAACATTAAAGTTTCATCATTCAATAAATGGGTCTCTTCTGAAATATACTTTCTTATCGATTCATTTAAATAGCCTTGAAGAATCCACTGTCTTAAATTCTCCTCTTTAATTAAATGTTTATGTTTCCTAATCGAATTACTCATTTCATTTAAAGTTTTAATTAATGAATCAAAGCTCTCATATAACATTTTATGTTCTTCTTGATTTGTTTTTTTATCTCGATCGACGTATCGATGAATCTTGTCTTCAATACTCTCTGCTAATTGAGTAAACGGTCTATAAGTTTTTCTGGATAACCAAAATACGATTATGCCAATCATTAATAATATAACAATTGATGCATACACAATATTTCTTTGAAAATTAGTTATCGATTGCTGCCATGGTCCTATTTCCGTCAAGTAATATAATTTCCAACCGAAAGTATCCATTGTGACATAATTGATCGACCAAGTTTTATCATCTATTTCCATGTTATATTGCCCTTGATTATGACTCGCCATATCTGATATATTACTACGATGATGATTCCAGCTGTCATCCCCTAACAATAGTTGTCCATTTTGATCAGTTAGAAGCACTGTAGTATTTTCGTTATCTTGATTATTTTGAAATAAGTATGCCTCCATCATGTCTGTATCTAGTAAAGTCACCATAGAACCATCATAATGTTCAGCTTCCACAATCATGGCTAAATAATTTTTATCTTCTCTTTTATGATGGAAGTATGTCAATCTTTTATAATTACCAGAATCAATCAATTCAAGCATATGTTGATCATCAAATTCCTCTTGCAAGAACATCCCTTGCTTTGAATCAAAGACAACTCCAGTTTGTTCATTAATCAAATAGACGGTATGAATAAACGGTTCATCTAATAAATAATTGGTGACACTTTTATATGATTTCCATAGCTCCCCACCGTTGTGTTCGTCTAATTCCAAGTAATTTTGAATACGTTCATCTACATAAATACGCAATGAATACGCTTCCATTCTATCCAACAAAAATTGGATGCTCTCCGTAGAATTAGTCAACTCACTTCTCGTAAAATGATTGATCTCCGAAAAAGCATACTTAGAGAATTGCTTGGATAATAATAAGGAAATAGGAATAATAATAATGGCACATAAAACAAATATCCATAAAGTCATTTTCGTATACATTTTTCTCTTTTTATAAAACTTCATATGATTCCTCCCATATAAAGCAAATTTCATTCAGCCTGTTACCATCTAGGTAATTTCTATTAAATAAATCATACCATACTTTTAACCAAAAATAATAAAAGTGTTACAAAAATCTAAAAGTCAATAGTAAAGACCACCCAATATAGGTGGTCTCTCATTAAAATTATATTAAAATCTTGCATCTGGCTTATGCCGGACAACATCAGAAGTAGAAAGATGAAAGGTTAACAATCGTTCTTTTAATTCAGTCAACACATCTGTCAAACTTGGATCGTTAATTCGATTATGGACTTCTTGCGGGTCTTTATTTAAATCATATAATTCATCTTCTTCATATAATCGATGCACGTATTTGTAATCTTTTGTTCGGCACATAACAGCTTTAGTGTGTTCTGGCCCTTCACTGCGTTGGAGACTCAAGCGTGGATAGTACAATGCTCCAGGCTTTTGTTGATCAGTTGCTTCTAATTCCATACAATGTTTTTCTCCTTGCAATCTGCCTCCTTCAGAAAAAACAGCATCACGATGTTCTCGATTTTCCTCTGCTATTATGGGAAGCAGCGATTTTCCAAAGTGCGTATGACCAGGCTCAATACCCACTATATCTTCCACTGTTGCTGGGAAATCAATTAATTCCACTAGTGCCTCTCTTTTACCTGGTTTAGCCGGTATATCAGCTGGTGGCTTTACCACAAATGGCACTCTCGTTAGCGAGTCTTCGAAAGTATTTTGATTTTTTTCCACTATGTTGAAATCTCCAGTATAATCCCCATGATCTGAGAAGAAGAAGACAGCTGTATCATCATAGATACCCGCCTCTTTTAAGGCATCCATCACTAATCCAAATTGATGATCCACCCTTGCACACATGCCATAGTAAGTAGCTCTTAGCTCATCCCATTTCTCTTCAGGCCACGATTCCATGTTCTGAATATCAGCAATCCCTTTTAACATGCTAGGTTTTCCTTCAAAATTTTCAGGCGGCTTCACTCTTTCTGGCAGTTTTTCTCTGTCGATCATACTAAACCATGGTTCCTCTACGACATAAGGTGGATGCGGATACATTAATGGTAAATAGATACATAATGGTTGATCCTCTGGAACATTTTTAATTTGCTCTATAGCCCCATGAATATAGTCCCAATCATAATTAGCAAACCCTTCTAAGCCATGTCCTTCTTCAACTTTGCCACCATAAAAAGAATAATAGTCTGGACTATCTGGATCTCCTCTCCAATCATCATTCATGGCAGCCATTAATTTCTTTGTATCTTGATTTGGTGTGTATTTCACATCACAATATTCATCAAAATTAGCATCATTCGGAATTAAGTCATTTTTTCCGCCCCACCATACAAAATAACCCTGTTCCTTTAAAGTGCGTAATAATACTGGATCTTCTGGCTGCATCATATGAAAGATTGTTCTATTCCCTTTAATGTGTGGATACCAGCCACTCATAAAGGAGCATCTGCTTGGTGTACAAACTGGATTCTGGCAAAATGCCTGTTCAAATGAAACGCCATCTTGCTCTACCATTTTATCAAGATTTGGCGTAACAGCTGCTGGATTGCCTAAATGCCCCATCACATCTCCACGCCATTGATCTGGATTAAATATTATAATATGTGGTTGTTTTGTTGCCATATATAGATTCTCCCCTTAAAAAATTTATGCTTCTTGTCTTTTTAGATCTGCTAAAATTTCTTTGAATTTATCTTTATCTAATTTGTAAAAATAGATGGATATAATAGCAATAATAGAAGTTATAATAGGTACAATAGTTACAGAAATTAGAATTCCATGCAAGGCTTCAGGAGTTTGAGTGGTATTTGCTACATAACCTGTAGCACTTAAGATCATACCGGAAAGAGCTCCACCTAATGCCATGCCTAATTTTTGAGTAAATATAAAACTGGAGTACACTAAACCTTCTGCTCTTATACCTGTTTTCCATTGGCCATACTCTACTGTATCTGGAATCATTGCCCATAATAACGGTCTTGACAATCCCATACCAATGGCGAAAATGCTTCCATAAGTAAAAACAGATAATACACTGGAATGGAAGAAGTATAGTCCTCCCAAACCAACTATCATTACTATTTGACTAAAAATGACTAGATTTCTTTTGCCCATCCATTTGACAAACATTGGACTTAATAAAACAAATAAGGAAGTAATGGACAAATTAACTAAAGAGTAAATAGGAAACATTCCTGCATTTCCATAGTTGTATTTAAAGAAATACAGCATTGCTCCATTTTGAACAGTGAATGAAATCATGTTCGTGACTACCAATATTAAGATTAAAAGTAATGGTGCATTAGTTCCAATAACTTTCAGCTTGGTTTTAAAGGCATGTTTTTCTTTATTTTTAATCTCTAATTGCTTTTCTCTCTCCCCTAAACTCTTTGTGCCATAAAAGGTTGTTAATAACGTAATAATAGCGACGATAGCAAACATCATAGAAACCATGAAAAAGCCTGTAGCTTCAGTTGGGAATAATTGCACTAATGGTAATGTCGCACTAGTCGCAATCAGCGTTGCTGCCGTACCAAACACGACTTTAATCGACGATATAGTAGATCTCTCTTGGTAATCTTGAGAAATCACAGTCATCATGGAGCTATACGGGATATTAACAACCGTGTACATCAGACCAAAGAAAATGTATGTTGAATACGCATACACTAACATGCCAATATCTCCAAAGCTAGGAACAGTAAAACATAACACACCTGAAACTGCTAATGGTACAGCCCCAAACAAAATATAAGGCCTAAATTTCCCCCACTTAGATTTTGTTGCATCGACCACAACACCTGCTCCAACATCCGTTACAGCATCTAAAATTCTAGTAATTAAAAATAAGGTTCCTGCAGCAGCTGCTGAGATACCAAAAACATCGGTATAAAAATAAAGTAAATACGAAGATATAATCATAAAAAATAAATTTAATCCAAAATTCCCCACACCATATTGTATGGAAGTTTTGATGCCTGCTTTCTCTACAACTGGTTGATTTGTACTATTTTGATTAGATTCGTTAGGTAAACTACTCATTATCTATTTCCCCTTTCTTCTTATGATCTACCAAATTTTACGGTTTGTAATTTTATATGACCTCCTTCTTTGATATCGGTTACAAAGTATAATACTATATTTAAAATATAAAAATGGTATATATATTTACTTTTTGGTAATATCATTCACTAAACTGAAAACGATTAATTTTCTACATTATGCATTAAAAATACCCTATAAAGCAGACTTCTTTAGAATGTCTGCTTTATAGGGTCATATAATTAGACTTTTCTATCTATCTCTTTTCTGAACAGCTCATTATTTATTAGCTTTAAACAGATTAGCCATCATAACTTGTTTGAATTCTGCTCTTGATGTGTCTTCCTCTTCTGGAAACTCACTAGGATGCTTCTCTTTCAATTGTTTAAATTGTTCTTCTCTTCCTGTTTCAATTAGTCTTTTTCCATAATTCTTTAAAAAGCCTTTAGCATGGAATGGACCGCCCTCTTTGATCACCGTCCATAAAGGATCCACATCGTCACCTGTTCTAAACATCATCTCATCATGCCATTCCTGTAAATAGTAAGCTCCTTCCATGCATTTCTCTTTATGTTTTTTCGCCAGATTATTTTCTTCTCTAGGATCTTCTGCTAAATTAAATAGCATTTCCTTATCGAATAAGTGATACCCGTCATGATAGGTTCTCATATACAACCAGTCACCAAAACGAACACTTCGTTGCGCAACATGAGCACATTGGGAAATAACGACATAATCCCGGCCAGTATCTTCGCCATCTGTTAATGTTGGAGCAAAACTTCTTCCATCCCAATCAGGAGAAGCTGGCAAATCTAGCAATTCAGCTAATGTAACAGGTAAATCTAGATGATAATGTAATCCATCATCTACTATTCCTTGCTGCATACCTGGCCATTGTATGATCATTGGAATACGGCAAGTTCCGTCATCTGCTGTTCCGTGCTCACCATAAATTCCTAATTGACCCATATTCTCGCCATGATCTGCTGAAATGATAATGATCGTGTCTTCTAAGATTCCTTGCTGTTCAAGTACTTCAAATAAATGACCAATATTATCGTCCACATATCTAATACCACAATCATATCCATCAATCATTTTTCTCATATCATCCATATTTTTAATTTCACCTGGACTTCTAGGGAATTGATCACCAGTATCATTGGTATAAGTCATGCCTCTATGATCAATTTCTAATTCATGAACAGAATGAGGACCAACTGCCTCCTTATGCTTTTCCAACGTATCTTCGTTAGCCCATTCTGGCAGCGGTGCATCAGCAAATGGGTTGCCGAAACTTTCTGGAGCCCGATAAGGTGTATGTGCATCCCAATAGTTTATATATAGAAACCAATCATCGTTGTTCGCATTGTTTTCTAACCATTCTTTTGCAACTGGCGTAACTTGTTCTGCTGATTCCATGCCAAATCCGCCAGTATTATATATTTCATTAAAACCAGCATAAAAATTAAACGTAGAATGTCGCTGAGGAAATGGACTAATTAATGCCGTATTAAGTCCAGCTCCAAGCTGTAGGAAGGAAGGCAGCGAACCACCTGTAGATAAGTTCCCAAATATTTGACGATCAAGTCCTTCCGCATTCATATCACCTGCTGTTCCACCATGCCCTACTAAGCCATTGCGAATCCCAAACTGTCCAGACATTAATGCTGTTCTAGAAGGGGCGCAAGGTGCATCAGAGGTATAATAGTTATTAAAGCGCACCCCTTTTTCAGCAATTCTATCGATATTAGGTGAAGTGTTACGGTGATATCCATAGCACCCTAAATGTCTTGGGCTGACAGAATCTAAATCTAAAAATAATACTCTCATTTTTAGTCATCTCCTTTTATTTTATAATTAGTAAATAATTGTTTTTAAACTAGTAAACTTGCTTTTTGCTAGTTCTTCATTTCAAGATTTTAAATCGTTTACTGAAATATTAATATTGCAAGGTTGTTTTTGTATTATTTTAATATTTATAGTACATTTATAATATTCATTAAATTTCGAACAATAGGAGAGGTGTAAAACGATGCATAACTCTCATACAAATGACTTTGAATTTGTAGGCAAGCTGATGTATGAGACCTTTCAAATCCCTATTCTTTATATGAATAACAAGGGGGATATGGTTTATGAGTTTACTTCTAGTTATAGACATAATCCAATGTACGAATCTAAACAAACATTGCTAAACGAGCTATTTAATAGTCATGAGGACCATCCCTTTCCAATCCTAAGAACAACTCATTACTTAGAAAATTTTATTTGTTTAACCATACAAAATGAAGGGTTATTTATAATAGGGCCATCCATTGCTTCAGAGCCATCAGAACAAACGGTTAAATCATTAATTGCTGATTTGAACATCAGACATCAAAAGCAAGATGAATTTATCCAATATTATTTATCTCTTCCAGTTCTCAGTAATATGAAGGCCATTTATGCTGGCATGCATTTATACTATATGATTTATCAGAAAAAAATAGATGCTAGTGATGTGATACAAAAAAATAAAGAATTAGTAGATAAAGTAAAAGAAATAGAAGATCCTCATTTATCCATATCTAAAGGCAGACAAGATATTTCTTTACACCATGATGAAATGCATGAAAAAAGAATGCTTCAATCCATACAAGAAGGAAAAAAAGTCGAAGCCATAGAATACCTTAGGTCATCACCTGAAACTGGACAAATTGGTACCTTATCTAAAAATAGTCTCTTAAGACATAAAAAGAACCTCGGCATTGTTATTATTGCCTTTGCCACACGTTCAGCAATGAAAGGTGGATTGCATCATGAAATTGCCTACACATTGAGTGATTTATATATTCAAAACTTAGAAGAGCTTAATAATATCAATGATGTGGACGCATTTATTGAAGATGCCGTATCTGAATTTGCCGACCGAGTGTATAAAAAGAAACAACAAAACTTTTCGAAACCTATTAACCTTTGTCTGAACTATATTTTCGCTAACCTTTATGAACCAATCACTCTTCATGATCTAGCTGAGAAAGTTAACTTACATCCTAATTATTTATCAAAACTCTTTAAACAAGAAGTTGGTCAAACAATACGTGAATATATACAACTAGCAAAAATTGAGGAAGCCAAAACTTTATTAACATTTACGGATTATTCCTTATTAAAAGTTTCTACATTACTAAATTTTCATGATCAAAGTTATTTCACCAAAACATTTAAAAAATATACTGGAGTAACACCCAAACAATTTAAAAATAACCCTGAAAATTAAACAAACCTCGTTCCCATTTATCAGCAAGATAAGTATTGATAAGGTACATAGGAAAAGCTATCCCCTTGTACCTTATTAACATAAGACAAATAAAAACCTCATCGAACTGTAAATACCCCTTTAACCTCATTACTATCTTGATAACCGATTCTAACTGCTTTAGCGCGAATCACGACATCCGCTTGATTTACTATAATCGGACCTGTATACAGTTTCCAATGTGGATCTTGTCCTTCTTCTGTTGTATAAGCAATAGATGCTCCTTCTGTAGCAGAATGCAGCATAATGGCCGTCGGTTCTTGGAATGTATTACTATAGGACGGTTCCATACCTGGTTTTTCGCTGTTAATAGGAATAAAGATAGGTTCTGCCGTTTTTGGTTGAACTCCATCTGGCCACATTGACTTAACCATTTGTTCTTCAGATACGTCTCCCCATTTATCATAATCTCTGCACCAACTATCCAACTCTGATCGCAGACGCTCTAATTCCTTTTGATAGTGAGGATCATCCGCCAAATTATTCATTTCATAAGGATCAGCTTTGCAATCATACAGTTCTTCTGGAGGACGTTGATTTTGCATCAATAATTCTTGCTCTTGTTCAAGTTGCCCGGCAAGCTTTAATCGCCATAACTCTTGAAATGCTGGATGTTGGTGGCTAAAAGATGTCCATAAAAGATAAGGCTTTTCTGGATAATAATTTCTAATATATTTGAACTGGTTGTCTCTTACTGCCCTAACTTTATCATAGGCTTGGTCATGACGATCTCTTGTAGCAAACACATAATTTCTTTGTTTTGACTGTTCACCTAGAAAAGACTGTCCTTGAAAGTGATATGGGCTCTTCACTCCAGCTACAGACAATATGGTTGGTCCCAAATCGATCATACTAACTAATTGTTCACTAACTTTACCTTTTTCTATAACCCCAGGCCAGCGCACAATAAGAGGAACTCTTATACCTGCATCATAAGGCCAGCGTTTCGCTCTAGGAAGACCTTCTCCATGATCACTCCACAAAAACACAATAGTATTATCTGCCAATCCATCTTCCTCTAATTGATCAAGAATTTTTCCTACATACTCATCCACTTCAGCAAGATTATCATAATGTTTAGCAAGAGCCTTTCTTGTCTTTGAAGTATCTGGTAAATATGGAGGCAACTCCACTTCATCTGGATCCGTTATAAGTGGTCGATCAGTCTCTTCTTCATTGTATATATGCTTTCTAACCATATCGCCCCACATACCACTTTCATGTGTTAACATTGGGTTAAAAACAGAGAAAAAAGGTTGACCCGGTTCTCGATGCCGCCAATGAGCATCCATCCCATCCTCGTCCCAAGCTGTTAAAGGTGACTCAAACTGATAATCTGTCTTGAAATTATTCGTACAAAAATAGCCCTCTGCACGTAAATATTCTGTAAATGTTTTAACATAAGCTGGCGGAACAGCATAATATGGGGTTGGCATTTCTGGAGTGTATTCGTTCGTATGTTCTGTACGCATATGATGGGTCCCAATGGAAGTTTGATACATACCTGTTATAATCGCTGATCGACTCGGTGCGCACACTCCAGACGTTGAAAATGCATTTTTATATGTTCTGCCTTCGTTTGCTAATTTGTCTATGTTTGGTGTTCTAGCTAATGAATCACCATAGCATCCAAATCTCGGACTAGTATCCTCTAAAGAAATCCAAACTATATTCGGTTTTTGAGATGGCTTTGTCATAAATTAAACGCTACTCTCCCTTCTTCTCCGACAAACTTCCAGGTTTTATTTGGAAATTTTAGAAGTAGCTTTTCCCCAATTGGATTCCGTATCAATAATCGGTTCTTTTGTTAAAGCTCCTGTATCTTCCCACCATTCATCTAATTTTTCTCTTAATTTTTTCTTAACGGATTGATATTCTTGTTTTTCGTAAACATTATGAATTTCATTAGGGTCTATTTGTAAGTCATACATTTCTTCCACATCATCATCATAGTAATACACGTATTTATATTTTTTGGACTGAATACCTCTAAATGGATGCTGTCCCCAGTATGCTTTGTAGTGCTCTATAAAAACATAGGACTCCTCTTCTTCCTCGTCTTTTTCTAATAATGGCAGCAATGATGGATAAAACCCTTCTGGAACTGGTAAATTAGCAGCATCAAGCAATGTACCAGCCAAAGAAGCATTAGATGTCAAATCACTAATTACCTTTCTCTTAGAATTTAACCAAGGCAGATGAACAATTAATGGAATATGATAGAGTTCTTTATAAGGCAAAACCCCTTTCAGCCTTAATCTATGTGCTCCTTGCATGTCACCATGATCTGATGAAAAAACAATCATCGTATTATCTAGTAGATTTTTTTCTTTTAATTTCTCTAGTATTTTTCCTAAATTCCGATCCATTAATGAGGTCAACTTCCGGTATTTTTCGCCATCTGATTTGACTATATCCTCTGTTAGTTTAGATTCTCTAGACATCGCTCTTTTCCTTTGATGTTCAGGTTTAGTTGACAAATCATCTGCATAATAACTTTCAGGTACAGGTATCTCCTCTTTATTATATGTTTCATGAAATGCGTCCACATTTTCGAAAGGACCCTTTTCCACATAATGAGGATTATTGGGATGTGGAAGATACCAAGAAACATGCATAAAGAAAGAATTGTCACCTTGATAATCCTCTAAATAATTTAAAGTCTGAGCAGTTGTTAAAGCATCTCTATGACTTAAATAATTAGGTTTTTCATTTGCACCCCAAAAATCCGCATCATCTGTTCGATAATCTGTTACTTGAAAACCATAATCTTTAGGGGCTCCCCCAAGATGCCATTTACCAAAGTAAACCGTTTCATATCCACCCTTATTAAACTCTTTAGCGATGTTATCATCATCCGGATCAAGCTTATGCCCGATTACATTAACACCAACTTCATGTGGATATTTACCTGTCATCCAAGTTGCTCGAGAAGGAGCACATTGAGCAGATGTACAAATATGGTCTGAAAATTGAATGCTGTCTTCTGCAAACTGATTTAAATTGGGAGTATAGTATTCTTTGCTATTCATAGTATCCGCTCGCTGCTGATCTGTCGTGATGAAAATAATGTTTTTAGCTTTCATATTTTCCCCTCTTTCATAACCTTATCTCTGTTATATAAGGAGTCTATTTTTAAAGCATGCTGATTTAGTCGTTCTTCAGAATCCGAACCCTTAATTGCACTAACAGCAGATGTCACTCTCGTAGCTACAGGAGCCAACTGCCTTCTCTTGTGTGGTGGCTTTTTTTGTTCTATTTTTTTCCTTGGTTCTATCTGCTTAGTGAATGCCTTTGCTGCTTCATGATACATATGCAAATCCATGATGTCAGCACGCCATGTTAATAACGCCTTAACAAGCTCATCTCTTATATCAGACAACTCTGGATTATGATATATGTTTTTTCGTTCTAATGGGTCGTATTTCCGATCAAACAACCTAGGTTCTGATTCATCAAAATAATACTCTAATTTCCAATTTTCGGTTGCTAAAGCTGCTGATTTAAAAAGTGTCCCTACTGCACATTTCCGTGGTGATGGCTCACCTTTTTCCAGTGCAGTAAATAAATCAAAGCCTTGCATAGAATCACTTTGTAAACCTGCAGCTCCTAATATGGATGTAGGTATATCATTCCATGAAGCGAATTGTCGCGTTTCTCCTTGAGGCAGTGTACCAGGCATACTCATGATGAACGGTACACGCCAAGAAGCATCATAATAGTTATGTTTATCGTTAAAACCATGATCAAATAATTGCAACCCGTGATCCGTTGAAAAGATAATTAAAGTATCTTCTCGTAAATTGGCATCATTTATAAATTGAATTAGTCTTCCAATTTGATCGTCACAGTATGAAGACAAACCATAATACAATTTTCTTAGCTTATTAACTTCATCACGAATCTCTTCATGATAGATTGCACCACGTGCTTCAAATAAATTTTGTAATTTTACATCTGTTTTTGGAGGTTGATCTGCTGCATAATCAGTAAATCCCAGTAGTTTTTTCATTTGTTCTGGGAAGTCAGCTATCTCACCTTCAGAGTAATTTATTTCAGGTAAATCAACTTCGTCATAAAAAGTTGCCCATTTTCCAGGTGGATCTATTGGTTCATGAGGGCTAACCATCGAACAAAATGCAAAAAAAGGCGCGTCCCCATTCTCTGTACAATTGGTGATTTCTTCTATTGTTTTGTCAACTAAAAATGATTCCATGAACAATTCTTCAGGTATTGAATTAGGGTGATCGCTCACTCTGCTATATCCATGTCTTCTGATATGTTCGGCATAACAATCATTAGCATTGATCATTTTTTCTGTTACGACATGTTTCACATCAAATGATTCAGGTACTGGACCAAAATGCGTTTTTCCAACCATAATATTATGGTAGCCAGCATCCTTTAAATGATCTGTTAAAGTAGGAAAGTGATTATACCGATTTAATCCATTTTCTATACATCCATGTACTGGGGAATGTAATCCCGTTATAAGGCTACTTCTGGCAACAGCACATACTGGGGAAGATGTATGGGCTTGTTCAAACATGACACCCTCTTTAGCTAGTTTGTCTAAGTGTGGGGAATAGGCAAATTCACTTCCCATACATCCTAATGTATCGCATCTTTGAGAGTCTGTTGTGATGAGCAAAATATTAGGTCTATTCATTCCTATCACTTCTCTCACTGATATTTACTAAACCTAACCTAGTAAACTGTTCTTTAGGAGCCTTTAATTCTGACATTGCTTGTATTAGTTTTTCCGCATATCGATTTTCTAGCTCTTCGTCCTTTATAGGGTTACGTTGTTCGTAATCAGCCTCAATATCAAACAGATGATTTTCTTTTATGTGTGCAGCCATTTGAAAAGATTCGCCTTTCACACTATACGGAAACTTAAATACAGGATAGTTTGTATGGTCAAGAAATCTTCCCATTTCGATTTGTTCTATTAATCGCTGACCATGGAAACTTCGAAAAGTAGTTGGCATTGCTGTATAAACATGACAAGGATAGTTATCTTCACGTGCAGGTGCTCTTAAATAAGTGTATTTTCCATCCGTGATATTGACAGTCATTCCGAACATCCCATATAGTGCATAATCTCTAATTTTTTCTTTTTTCCTTTCAATTAACTTTAGTAAACTATTCCCTTGTACTTTGGACGGAATAGGGACATTAAAATAATCTAATATGGTTGGCATTAAGTCTATATTTTGAGTAATAGCAGAAATATGCTCCCCATTCCCTTCTTCTTTAGGAACGTGAACCATCAAAGGTAAATGAGCAATTTCATTATAGACGTGCATGATATTTTTCCCTGTCCATTCATGTTCACCAAGCAGTAAGCCATGATCCGTTGTAAAGAGTACTAATGTGTCATCCCAAAGGTTTTGTCGATCCATCTCATCTAATAATTTTCCTAGCCAATGATCGATCATCGTCAGTGTTGCGGCATACCTCTTTTGGATATGATCCATCGCTTCTGGAGGTTCATTTACTTTAGAATATTTAGGCCAATTAAACCTAGGACCTTCATATTGATCTTGATATAAATCTAAATAATCATCTGGACAATCAAATGGTTCATGCGGATCAAATGCTTCGACCATTAAAAAGTAATCATCTGCAGATTCATTTTCCTTCAGCCAATTACAAGCTGCTTGAATTGTTTTTGGCCCGGGGTAATCTTTTTCTTCTAGAAATTTGCTTTGGTTTTTTTCATGTTGATCTAGAGCCCGTCCTAAAAATTCATCAGGCAAATCAGGACTTTGAACTTTTGAAACCCATGGGTCACCTTCTTGTCCCCGATGAAAATCCCATGTATGAAAGGATTGGCAGTAATTTTCACCACCAGTTGAAAAATAGTGATAATGATCGGTTACGATATGAGAAAATATAACCTTTTCCCGCAACTGTTTCGTAAGCGTAATATCAAAAGGCTCTAAGCCTCCCCATCCACGTTCTAAAAAATCCATTCTTCCTGTCATAAAGTCTCTGCGAGCAGGCATACAAGGCAAAGAGCCAGCCCAATGATTATCAAATACAAAAGACTTTTTCGCCAATCTAGAAATATTAGGTGTCTTCGTCCATGCCTGGTCGTTGTAAGTTTCTAACATATGACGATTCAATGTATCCAACAAAATCACAATTGCTTTCATCCTTTACCCCCTTAACCTTTAACAGCACCTGAGATACCTTCAACAAAATATTTTTGTAATACAATAAAGATGATGATAACAGGTAAAACAGAAATCGTTGCACCTGCTGCAATCCCGGTCCAATCCACTACATTTTCGCCCTTAAACGCATATAAACCAACGGATAGCGGACGGATACTTGGGTTACTTAGTGTAAGGATTAAAGGTAATAAGAACGAATTCCATGTAAAGATTACCTGCATGATGACGGCACTTCCTATAATAGGTTTTGCTAATGGGAGCATGACATGAACAAAGGTTCTTAAAAAGCCACAACCATCCATAGTCGCTGATTCTTCCATCTCTTTTGGAATTTGCGCAAAATAACTTGCGAACATCAGCACCAACATGACATGACCACCGCCAGATTCAGCCAAAATAACACCAATCATTGTATTGGATAAACCTAATGCATTAATAAGCGCAACGATTGGTATTATAGAAAACTCAAGCGGGATGAACATACTACAAACTAACAATACATAAATAACTTTTTTACCAGGAAACGAAAATCTACCAAGTGCATATCCACATGCAGATGTGGAGGCAAGAACGATTAGAACTACACTAAATGTAATAATAAAAGTATTAAGGAAATATTGGCTAAAATTAGCCGTCTCCCATGCTCTAATAATGTTAGACATATTAAAAGAATTTGGTATAATACTTAAACCGTTTTCAAAGAATTCAGCATCTGTTTTAAATGAAGAGGAGACCATCCATAAAAATGGATACATCCAAATAAAACAAACACCAATTAAAATAATATGGGTGATAAACCTAGATATTGATCCTGAATTTCTTATAAGAAAACTATTATTCATCGTATCACTCCTTTGTTTATGTGGCATTTAAACATATCGATTTGCTTTTGCTTTAGATCTTAGATATTGGATAATTAGCATTAAAAAGATAATGGTAAAGCCGAAAAATACACCTGCAGCTGATCCATATCCCATTCGCGGCTGGCCTATTTCTCCTGCAAAAGCAGCACTATAAATGTAAGTAGAAACAACATCAGTAGCGAAGAAAGGTCCGCCATCTGTTAATGTTTTAATTAAATCAAATACTCTTAGCGAAAATGCTACATTAAAAAGTAAGATGACTGCACCAATTGGTATGAGCAATGGCAAGGTGATAGAGAAGAACGTTTTAAAATGCCCTGCACCATCAATGTACGCTGCTTCATACAGTTCTTTCGGGATACCTTGTAAACCTGCCAGCCAAAATATCATATTGATACCGGTACTCATCCAAACTGAAACCATAATAACTGTAGGCATTGCCCACTTCATACTACCTAAAAAGTCAATCGGAACATCTAATATTCCTAATTGCATTAATAAATAGTTAACTCCGCCATCAGTACTCCAAATGAAGCCCATTACAATACCGATAATAGATGCACTAGTAATTACGGGCAAAAATATTAAAGTTCTATAAATACTAGCAAATTTCAGCTTTGGGTTATTTAAGATAACTGCAAACAGTAAACCTAACATAAGTTGAAATGGAACACTTCCGAATGTAAAAATAAATACATTTTTATAAGCATTCCAGAAATATTTATCATTGATTAATTCTTGAAAATTTGCTAACCCTACAAATTCAATTTGTGAGCTTAAACCTGACCAATCTGACATCGCATAGTACCAGCTAGTTACAATTGGCCATGCCTGAAATAAAGTAAATAATATGATATTAGGTAAAACAAATAACCAACACCAAAACATAATATATCTATTCCGCTTTTTTCTTAAGCTAGAAGTTTGTTGTTTGCCTGCTGTAATATTTGCGTTTGCCATATTGAGCCTCCTTTGTATTAATGTGGCAGGTAACTTGCGCCCGCCACATTAACTTTTATTTATTTCTTGTAATTTTTCATTGGATCCCAATCTGGAAATATAAAGTCTTCCATACCAACGTCTGCCCCTTTATCTTGAGCTTCCGTTATTGCTTTTTCCAGAGCTGCATCTGTCTGTTCAGACAAATCTTGTAACATAGGTTCATAGTCTCGCAGACCAGAGATAGCTACTCCTTGCATTATTTCAGCTGCCGAAGGTGTGACATCTACATATTCTCCAAGTGCTTTGGTAACATCAGGATTTTCTGATTCTGGTACAGGTCCATGTACAAGGATTTCATTGAACAACTCATAAAATTCTAAAAATTCACCTGTTGCAGCTTCTTCAATAACACCAGCCACAGGGGAATAATTGTGCTGATTTTCGACAACCTTGTGCTGATAAAAATCACCGCCATATAGCTCTTCTAAATACTTTGCTGCTAAATCTGGATGATCGGTTTCAGCATATACTCCAAATCCACCCTGAGCTACAGAATCAATCGAACCTTGTCTTCCGTCATCAGATACAGGAGGGGTCATCATGCCATAATCTAACTCTGGGTTATTAGCATTCCAAACTCCAATATTCCATGCTCCTTGAATGATAAAACCTGCTTCACCATTAGCAAAGATTTGTCTAGCTTCAGGTGCTGTCAGACTAGACGTTCGCGGATGAATACTTCCATCATCAGCTAACCCTGCGAATAAATCAAAAATGTCAGTAACTGCCTCTGTATGGTAAGGAGCCTCTCCTGTTAATTTACTAACTGGAGAATTATCTGCTAAACCAGCACCATTTAATGAACCCCACTCTTGGATAGCAAACTTGAATCGATTAGACTGCTTTCCACCTTCTATCAAACCATAAAACTCGCCATTACCAGCTTCTGTAATCTTACGTGCATATTCTCGAAACTCTTCATATGTTTTAGGAGGTTGCTCAGGGTCTAAACCTGCTTTTTCAAACAACTCTTTATTATAAAACACCATAGCCGTTGGTTGAGCCGTCTGTTGAGGAATAGAGTAAATGGTTTCATCAACCATGTTTATGCCTTCCTGAAATGTCCCTTCCCTAAATATGTCAAAAAAGCCGTCCTCTACTATTGGTTCAAGTGGTTGAAACCAACCATCATCAACAAGAACAGGTAAACTAAAGCCTAATGGAACTGGAAATATGTCTGGTGCATCCCCACTCCTAATAGCATTAAGGATGGTATCTGTAAATTGTTGTTGTGTTAGTGTTGTATATTCAATATTCGTTACCTCAGGATACTTTTCCATAAATTGTTCATGAAACTCTTCTCTAAGATATCTCGTAGAATCACTCCAATCCATTACTCTTAAAGTGATTCCATCTTCATCATTCTCCTCTTGAGCTCCTTCATTAGCATTTCCTGTTTCTTTAATGGTTTCATTATTACTGTTACATGCGAATAAAAATACTATTAATGACAGCAAACTGACTGTTAAACCGAGCCATTTTTTTTTCAAATTCATGACCTCCTTTTAAATTGGAAATGAAATTACGATTATTGACTTATTTATATCTTGTATCCGGATACACTTTAATTGTAATCGCTTTCTTGTTTTGATATAAGACTCATTTTTTTACTTTAACGGAACTATTTTTTACATTGTTGTAACTCTCTATAATCACTTGGTGTTAAGCCTAAATCCTTCTTAAATATTCTTCTAAAATGTTTTTCACTTTGAAAGCCAACCTCTTTCGAAATATTCTCAATCGTACTTTCTGTTTTCGTGAGCATATCTTTCGCATGTTGTATTCTTACTTCTCGCAAATACTGTACAAACCCTTTACCTGTCTCCATCTTAAATAATCTGCTAAGATAAGATCCGTTAAAACCAACATCATCTGCGATTTCTGATAAAGATAGATCTTCCATGTACTTACTATTAATTAAATCTAAGGTATACTTAATAATATGTACTCCATCATTTTTCCCTTCCTGACTTTGATCTATCATATTCTTTTGCATATCGATAGATTTTAAATGCTGGGACTTTAAGTTTTCCAATACCTCTTTTAATTCGTCACTTTTAATGGGTTTTAGTAAGTAATCTATTGCCCCAAGCCTAAATGCTCTTCTTGCATATTCAAATTCGCTATGACCAGTTATAATTATGACTGGTTGGTTATACTTTAGTTCTTTCATCTTCTCAATTAGGTCTAAACCGTCCATAATCGGCATACGTATATCCGTTATGATCACATCAAAATGCTTATGGCTGATTTTATCAAGAGCTTCCTCCCCATTTTGAGCTACATCTGTGACCACAAACTCATTGTTCAAATTATGAATAATATTGCACAAACCCTCGCTCATCCAATACTCATCTTCAACCACTAACAGATTAAACATAAACATCGCTCCTTTAGTCATCCATTGGGATTTTTAATTCTATCATCGTTCCATGTCCTTTTTTGCTATCAATAAACAATTCACTTTTTCCTTCATAATTAAATAGCAACCTTTGGTGAACATTATGTAAACCAATGCTATTTGACATATCCTCTTGCTCAACATTTGTGTGTTCTTGACCAGTAAGTCTGCTTTGAATACATTCGAGCTTATCTGACGGTATACCGATTCCATCATCTGTCACTTTAATAATTAAAAACTCATCGTTTTTTTCATATACCGAAATCGTAATATTTCCACTTTTACCACTTGGAATAATACCGTGTTCCACTGCATTCTCAACTAAAGGCTGCAGTATTAATTTCAAAATATACTCTTCCATTAAATGACTGGGACACTCGAAATCATATTGTATTTTATTTGGGAATCGAATCTGAATAATGCGAAGATATGCTTTAACATGGTTTATTTCTTCTTCGAGTGTCTTGTATTTCTCATCGTCAATACTATAGTTAAACATATCAGATAAGGAGCCACTCATTTCTGCCACTTCTTCAACTCCTTTAATATCACCTATACACTTCATTGTGTTTAACGTGTTGTACAAAAAGTGAGGATTAATTTGCATTTGCAGTGCTTTCAGTTCTGATTCCCGATGAAGTAAACTTAATTTCATTTCTCGAATTTTGGATGCATACACTTTATCTTTTAATTGCTCTAAATTTTCCAGCATTCGATTAAAAGTATTTGTAAGTACTCCGAACTCGTCACTTCTAAAAACCGGAACTCTTACCGAAAGATCTCCAGTTTCTGCTTTGACCATATATTTTTGAAGTTGAATTAATGGGTTTGAGATTAATTGACTTAGATATTTAGAAATTACAATCACCAGTAATATGGCGGAAACAGCTATGATATAAATACTATTGCGAACATCATTTATTTTTCCTGATACTTCATGAAATGGAACGACACTTACGATTTTCCACCCTGTTTTTTCTGAGGTGTTAAATGAAATCAGCATCTCTTGATTATTTAAATAAAAAACGCCATACCCACTATCTTTATTATGAATTTTCAAACCTGTCAGCTCATCCAATAAATCATCTGATATATTTTTGTTTTCAAATAAAGGCTTACCATTTTCAGATAGAAAAGTAACAAAACCGGTATCCCCAATTTGAACCATATCACTCATTTTCGAAATATATTGAGGATCAAAATTAAATAATAGAGTCCCCTTTTCTTTCGTTAACTGATATAATCTTCCGCCAAAAGTTACCACTTTTTGATTATTGGTATATTTAGCCGCATGAGGTGGATACAATGAGAAATCTTTTTCTTTAACAATTTGTTGATAGATAGGATCTTCAGTCAAAAAGGCATCATCTAACTCTACAGCACTCCACCAACTAGAAAAGAGAGGATTAGCGTTGGATTTACTATAATAAATAATACTGCCGTGGTCATTTACGACAAAAACGGACCACAAATTATCTCTGTAATCCACCGTAGTAGATAGAAGATCTCTCAAATCTAATTGCATATGAAGAGAGTTTTCGTCCGTTTGATCTTTCAAATTAAGGAACCTTTGCACCTTTTGATCATGATGAATACTCATGGATAAATACTCCATTTCTTCTATGAAAGCATCTAATCGTAAGTCTACTTGCCTTGATGTTTCTACCATATATGCTCCTAATTCATCCTTTAAAGTATGAGTGGAAGTCTTGTAAAAAAAGAAAGATACTAGCAGAATGGGGATAAAACTTACTAGATAAAAAGTAATTAACAACTTGGGACGAATCATAATATGACTTGTCCAATAATCAAGTTTACTTAAAACTTTGTTCATGAGATGGCCTCCTACTAATATTGTTTTGTCTACAGAGGGTACAAGTTATGTATGCGCTTCCATTATTAAGTAATAAAAAGAAGTCTCTGTGTATCCGTTATTAGTCTTTACAAAGATACACAAAGACAATTTCTAATCATAATCTAAACATCTTTTACACAACGGAAACCTATATTGCCAGATGAACTATCAGCTGTATTAGAGCTGCGAGCAGCTACACGATAGCGGTTGCAATAGGACTTATGGCAAAGGTAAGACCCACCTCTCATTACTTTCGATACATCTCCTTGAACAAAGTCCTGATCTAATTGCCCGGTTCTATCAATCGTAAAGTGATCCGAACACCATTCCCAAACATTTCCTGAAACATTGTAAAGACCGTATCCATTAGGAGGGAATGATTTTACAGGTGCAGTACCTACATAACCATCATCTTTTGTATTAGTTCGTGGAAATTCCCCTTGCCAAATATTGCAGTAATGTTCTCCATTTGGCGTTAACTCATCTCCCCAAGGATATCGTTTTTGTACTAAACCACCTCTTGCTGCATATTCCCATTCCGCTTCAGTAGGTAACCTTTTTCCTGCCCATTTACAATAGGCAACCGCATCGTTCCATGATACATGAATAACAGGATGATTTAACCTATCCTCTATACTAGAACCAACTCCATCTGGTTGATACCAGTATGCTCTTTCTACCGCAAACCACCACGGAGTGCCTGGTACTTGCTGCACCTTTTCCTTTATATTCGGATCGATAAATTGATAGAAGACAAATGACCAACCAAATTTTTCCGCCTCTGTCTCATAGCCTGTTTCGTCTACAAACTGTTTAAACTGTTGATTCGTTACCGTATGTCGGTCAATATAAAAAGGTTTTACTTCCACTTCTTTAATAGGACCTTCTCCATCCGTTTTAAAACCTTCATCATCTTCTGTTCCCATTAGAAAAGGACCGCCATCTAATAAGACCATATCTTCGTTTTCATTATCTGCTTTTTTTATATCCTGTAATTCGATTGTACTTTCCGTACTTTTATGAGAAATACTTTCCCTGCTTGCACTACAACAGCATTTCTGATTTTGTTTTTCATCCATGGATAAAACCTCGCTTTTCTTATAAATGTATAGCCTGCTGATTTTTATATTGTTTTGGCGTGATATTGGTATATTTTTTAAATATTTTGGTGAAATAACTTTGATCGGTAAATTGTAACTTCTGAGATATTTCCGTTAAGCTTTGGTTTGTGAATGACATTAATTTTTTAGCTTCTTCTACTTTTTCTTTTTGTATATAATGAGAGACAGGCATGCCAACTTCTTTTTTAAATTGTGTAGAGATATAACCAGGTGAGACATTCACAAACTCTGCCAATTCAGTTAAACTCAACTCTTCATATATATACATATAAATATAATCTAAACAATCTTTCAATAATTTTGAATATTTATTTCGTTTATGATGATACACATATTCTGCAAAGGTTTCCAATGCTTGGACATGTAAATGGATTACTTGATTAGCAGTCTTTGCTTCTTCTACTTTAACAATCATTTCATCACTCAAAGTCTTTGCTAATTCATGATTTATTCCTCCATCAATGGCAGATCGAGTTGCAAGAGTTATAGCAGAAATAGCAAAATTCTTCTTATTTCGGACATAGCTATTCTTAGCTAACACCGCTGGTCTTAATTTATGTCTAATTTGATGGTGTTTCAATAAATCTTCTTTTCTTCCCTCTTTGATACACTGAAATACCTCTCGTTCAAGAGAGAATGGAGGATGAAAATCTTGGTCTTGCCTTCTGTTAGAAGCAGCTAATTCAATCGTTGATATTATTTTGTCAACGTTACCATTAATATATTTGCTATCATATAACTCAATGTTTGACACTTTTTTCTGAAACACTAAGAAATAAAGTAATTTGCCCATTAATACTGTTGTATCATGTGATAAAAGGGACAATCGATTATAATGATCTAGTATTTTGGATGTTTTCACATAAACCGAATGATCATTCGCTAACCCTTTAGCAATATTTCGAGAGATGGGATAATAAAGAATAGGCCCTACTACAAACATTCCTTTATATTGATCATCCTTATACACATATAAAAGAATAAAATATTCCTCAAGCGCTGTTTTTCTTATAATTGGATGATTTTGCTCATATTTATATTCTTTCATTTCATTCAGCCAATGGTTTTCATTCAAATATAAAGGATTTATAGCAGGGCTTGCAGAAGTACAATATAATATATGATTGATGGAGTTCAGATAAGTTACCGTCACTTTATAAGCATCTGAACAAGCTCGGCTATATATTCCATATCATCATGCATGTTGGTTTCCAAACCAACCACCTCTCTATCATTGCCTCTTGATTTTTCCTATCACGGCTTTTTCTAGTATAGCACGACACCCGTAATCCCTGAAATAAGTATTACATAAATAGGGTGCAGACGCAGTTTAATTAATGCAAAAAAGGAAAGCCCAAAGATCATAGCTAAGCTCAGACTTTGCCAAGAGATGGATCCAACCACATTATTCGTAATAGCAAAACGTAATGCAGCATAAATAATTAAACCAGTAATAATTGGACGAAGACCATAAAAGGCGGATTTTACTAACCGCAGTTCATTAAAGCGGAAAAAGAAAGAAGCAATTATTAAAATGATGAGCAAAGATGGAATAACCATGCCTAAAGCGGAAACGATCGCTCCATATATGCCTGCTGTTTGATACCCAACAAAGATCGCACTATTTGTTGCGATTGGTCCAGGTGACATCCCAGCTATCGCAATCACATCTGTAAATTCTTGTGTAGTCATCCAACCATGGTTAGAAACTTCCATCTCAATCACTGGAATCATCGCATAACCGCCGCCAAATGAAACAAAGCCGATCATTAAAAATGTCCAAAATAGTTCTAACAATACCATCAATTTTTGTCCCCCTTGTTTGTAGTAATTACTCGTTTGTTTTTATTTCTTCATCTTTTTCTAACCGTGTTACAATTCCAAACCAATCTTTTATTTTGACAACCAATACTCCAACTCCAATCCCACTAAGAATTATGAGAACAGGATGAAGGTGTAAGAAAAACAAAATCCCCACAGTAAACGCTGTAATGACTACAGTTGTTTTATCGTATACTGCCGTTAAACCAATTTTATATGCTGCAAACAAAATAAGTGCGACAATAGAAGCCCGAATAGCAACAAATGCTGACTCAACATATGGATTATCTTTTACAAATAAAAATAAGATGCTTAAAGCAACGACAATTAAAAATGTTGGTATTAAAACACCTGTCATCGCTGCAATGGCTCCTCTAACACCTGCTAATCGAAACCCTATAAACGTAGCCGAATTAATCGCAATCGCTCCTGGCACGGATTCTGCAATCGCAAATATTTCGGAAACGTCTTTCGTTTTCACCCATTTACGCCTTTCCACCACTTCACGCTCAATCATTGGGATCATGGCATAACCGCCACCAAAAGTAACTGGCCCTATTTTAAAAAAGGAGCAAAAAATTTGCATTAAGTATTTCCAATTTGTTTTCACAAGAACTCCTCCTATTTTTATCATCGTACAAATGTATTATAACACACTTTTGTCCAAAATGAACTAAAGTTGCAAAATTTTAAAATTAAAAAAAAGACACTCCAAATCAATATCAAATTTGGAGTGTCTTTATACATCTAGTAATTCATTAATCTACCAATGTTAATGTGACATTATCAATCTGTAAATTCGCTTCATCTAATGCTTCTTGGTAGAAAGCAATTTCTAGAGTACCATTCGTGACTTCAACAGTTTCCGTTATTTGCGTATACTCATCCCCATGCTCAATATTCGTATATACAGGGTCGCCTCCGTGACCTGTTAGTTCCATTCTGCTTATTTCAGGTATGCCATTATTTTGTTTCACCATGGCACTGACTGTATACGTACCGTTTTCCAGCTCGGTTACCTGCTGATAGACCTTTGCTGTATAGGCATCATCATACCAAATCCAATATTTGCTTCCTTCATATGCATCATTCGCATCTACACCGCCAAGGCCACTACCTGTTAAAGTCCAACCCGTTGTTCCATTCTCGAAATCTCCGTTCACTAGTTTATTCATTGGATCATCATAGCCAGGTACCTCTACATATGGCTGTTCTTCACCTTCTACAAATATCTCTAGTGGATCAATTGGACCTTTATATAACCCACCTCCACCTGAAGCATCGAAAACCCTAATACTCAGTACATTTTCCTCCCCATACTGTATCGCTTCTGCTGGAATGACATATTCTCTATCCCAATCCCATGCTGTAGTCATTCCTTCCCCACCTTCGCCTGTTGGGAATGTTCCAGATTGACCAATTAACTCCCCGTTTAAGTACGTTTTATCGACATCATCAATTCTTCCTAACCTTACTTTCAAGGAATGACCTTCCCACTCCGCAGGAATCTTAACCGTTTTTCTGTACCAGCCATATACATTGTCTTCTGTATAATTAGAGTGATCCTCCCAGCTTGCTGGTAATGTGACGATTTCCCATTTAGTGTCGTCAAAATCCGCGTCTTTCCAGCTAGAATGATCTCCTTTTTGGAACAACCATTCTCCTGCCATTTCAATAGAAGGTAATCCTATCGTTTTAGGATTTAAATCGCCAATAGAAACTTCGTATACACCAACCGATTCTTCAGGCTGATACGTCATCACGACTTCTTTACTAGCACCGCCAGCTTGGGCAGGTACTTCTATGGTTTCCTTGATTACAACTTTTCCATCTACATAAAATGGAACCTCTATTTCTCCTGCATAGGTTCCTAGATTAACAACATCGGCTCTTGCTGTAATCGTTTGATCTTCTACTATTACATCCAGGTTATAAAATTCAAATGTTGGTTCCTTCTCATTTACTGTTACTTGCATTGGTTTTAGATCATTTACTTGAACTTGGTAATCTCTAGGCTCAAATAGTTTATGATAGGTTAAACTAACTTCTTTCGTGCTTTTAGGATCTACCCTTACAAAATTTTCAGCTACTGTTTCGCCATCGATTTGTAGTTCAATTTTTTCACCAACAATATCATTTCCTTTATTTCTAACATGAACCTTCACTTCAAATTCATCATTTGATTGTATAGCTTCAGGCACATCTGAATAGGAAACTTTCACTCTTGGATCCTTGTAATTTGGCAGTTTTGCAATCTCTTTTTTCGATGCTGGATATATTCTAACCGCTTGCCCTCCACCAGCAGCAAGCGAAGCTGTTAATGTATCCTGTGACTTTACAATTACTTTATTGATCGAAACAGCTGTTGGATTCGTTTCCAAATCAGTGTCCGCTGCATCAGAATAAATTTCTGCTACATATTTTTTCCCTTCATCCAAGAAGTCAAGTGGTACTTCCAAGTCTCTTCCATTTTCATCTGTAATACTTCCTACATACCACTCTTCATCACTGCGTCTTACAATGGTAGCATAATCACCAATTTCAGCATTCGGTACCATAATATCATCCCATGTTACTGGGACATCTTTAATAAACTTAAATTCTGGCAGGATGTTCCCATCTTCATCCTTATAGTTTTCAGGGAAATCGGCAGCCATCTGTGTTCCAGTTGAAATAGTCACATATAATGCCAGCTGCTTAGCACGTGTGGAATGAACTCTTGTATCGGCATGAGATATCTCAACATCAAATATTCCAGGTGTGAAATCGATTGGTCCAGCCATCATTCTAGTAAATGGAAGGATTGTGTCATGTTCTGGCGGATTATTTTCGTCACCAAAAGCAGCATATTCCATTCCCATTACTCCTTCACGACTCATCCAATTTGGATAAGTACGTTCAAGGCCTGTCGATTTAATCGGTTCATGTGTATTAATCATAATTTGATAATCAGCTGCTTTTTTTACTGCATTATTATAGTGATTCACCATATATTGGCCATGGTGTTTCTGACCCTCTGGGTTATGAATACCATGGTCGGCAACATATCCACTCTTAATCGCATGAATGCCTAAGTCTTGATACATACTATAGGCATCATCCATCTGCTCCTCGTAGTTAAGGATATCTCCAGATGTTTCATTATGCATAATATAAGATACGTTACGATCTGTGGCGTACTGAACGACTTCCTCTAGATCATAGTCAGGGTACGATTCCGTAAAACTAAATTCATCACCATTATCTATCCAATTACCATCCCAGCCTATGTTCCAGCCTTCTACTAAAAGGCCAATATTCTGATTTTCCGTATCTAGATAGTCATTCGCAAAGTCAATGTATCGCTTAGCGTTTTCCGTTGTGGCCCCATGCCTTTCGCCAGATGCCCAAGTGGATTTCCCACTTATCATCTCCCACCAAACGCCAACATATTTTAGTGGCTCAATCCATGAGGTATCTTCTAGCTTTGATGGTTCATTTAGATTTAAAATCATATCTGATTCCACAAGATCTCCAGCATCTTCCCCGATTTCAATTGTTCTCCATGGCGTTTCAATTGGGAACGTGTCTTTTTTCACCTTTACACCATCTGGCCATGGTGCTAAATAGCTTTCGAGCGTATTGCCCTTCCCATCAACTGCTTTTAAGGCCATTCCAGCGTAATCGATTAAAGCAGCCTCATGTACGGTAAGATGAATTCCTTCCGGGGTTTTCATCGTAAAAGGAGTGCTAACTTCTTGGACCTCACTTAGAGGAGTTTCTGTGTAATTATATTCATAGCTATCCCAGTCATTTGGTATCCACCAAGACGTATTATTATTTGCAAATTGAAATTCTGTATCCTCTGACATAATTTCGATTTGATTACTATTGAAACCATCCTTCTCTGGTAAAACATATCTAAAACCAATGCCATCATCAAAAACTCTGAAGATGAGATTCATTTTTCGCTTTGGCGTTTCCCTTTCCTGTAAGTATACCGTTAATTCATTGTAATGGTTTTTAATTTCACTTTTTTCACCCCATACAGGCTCCCAAGTTTCATGAAAAGTATCTGTAGTTGTTTTTATGATTTCAAAATTATTTTTTAATGGAAGTTCCTCTTTAAAAGTAAATCCTAAATTTGAGGGATTAATAATGTTAATGTCGTTGTAAGAAAGTTGATAACTCGGCTCCCCGCTATCCGTAAGATGAAAGCCTAAATTAATTTTCCCGTTAGGCGAGGTAATCGTGGTGGTATCCGTTTCGGTTGATTGCGAAGAAGGTGTTGCCTGGACACTTAGTACGGCAGAAAAAACTAGCATGATCATGAACAAAAAATAGAGTATTTTTCCAACCTTATTATTTTTCAAATAAATCCTCCTCTTTTTTATTTCATATGAAAGAAGCCATGTCTTTTTTGACATCATAATCCTACCATTTCAATAATATTTCCTCCCCTTTCTGAATATACAATTAAATAAAACGCTTACATTTACTATTGTAGTAAAATTTTGTCTTATTAAAGATATAAAAATCTGTACTATCTTATTATTTTCTTCATTTTTTTAAGGTGCAAATTCTGATATTTAAGTTGTTTTTAAATCTATTAATGGATCTAACGACAAAAAACCCCATTTTAAAAGCGAGGGTTCAGTAATTTGTACGAATCTACACATTCGTATCATCAGTTTCTAGCAAACTTCACAGCTTCTACAAATTTCGTTGCTTTTTGTTCTAATTGTTGCAAATAAGCTTCTGTGATCTCGTCTGCAGCTTGAACTAGTGTACTGCCAGCACCTACTGCGACAGCTCCAGCTTGGATATAATCAGCCGTATTATCTACATCAATACCACCTGTTGGCATTAACGGAATATGTGGCAGCGGACCTTTCACATCTTTGAAAAAACGAGGTCCCACTACACTTGCTGGAAATACTTTAATCATATCCGCACCATGCTCGTAAGCTGTTAAAATCTCTGTCGGTGTAAAAGCACCTGCGACAGAAACTGCTCCATATCGTTTGGTCATTTCAATCGTTTCTTTTCTTACAGTTGGGGAAAAAACAAAAGAGGCACCTGCCATAAGTGCGGCACGAGCCGTTTCTGCGTCTAACACAGTCCCCGCTCCTACCTGTACTTCTTCGCCTAGCTCGTCCTTTACTTTCTCAATCAAAGTTAAAACTTTCGGTGTTTCTACCGTAATTTCTAGTGCTTTGACACCGCCTTTACTTAACGCTTTCGCTATAGGGATAATCGTATCTGGTGTTGTCTTGCGCATAACCGCAACAACTCCAGTATCTATCATTTGATTCAGTACTGACATCGTATCCTCCTCTTAAAACATCTTTTATATTAGACACCACTATATGACATAAATCCACCATCAACAGGTATACAGGTTCCGGTAACAAACCCGCTTGCTTCTTCATCCACTAACCATAACAATGTGCCAAGAAGATCCTCTGGAGAACCTAAACGACGCATTGGTGTATGGTCGACAATTTTTTGCATACGTGGAGTTGGAGAACCATCTTCTTTTGTTAGTAAGGAACGGTTTTGTTCGGTTAAGAAAAAGCCCGGTGCGATGGCATTGACACGTACATTCGCTTCTGCCATATGTACGGCTAACCATTGCGTAAAATTATTGATTGCTGCCTTTGCGGCACTATATGCAGGTACTTTAGTCATCGGACTTGGTGCACTCATCGAAGAAATATTAATCACAGTTGTTTTTCTTTCTACCATTCTTTTGGCAAAAATTTGAGTAGGAATGAGCGAACCGATAAAATTCAAATTAAAGACAGAGGAAAAACCTTCTGTTGTCATATCAAAAAAGGAACGCACCTCATCATTATCGATGTCATTTTTTTGAAAAACCTCATTTGTCGTACCTCCATCAGGGTGGTTTCCGCCCGCGCCATTAACCAAGACATCACAAGGACCGTAAGCTTGAAACACTTGCTCTTCTGCTGCTTTTACGGCTTGTTGATCTAACACGTCACATGCAATGGCTAAAGCTTCTCCTCCGTTCTCCTTTATCTCATTGGCCACTTTTTCTGCTTTTTCGTAAGTACGATTTAAAATCGCTACTTTCATTTCTTGACGTGCTAACTCTTTTGCCATTTCTCCACAAAGCACACCGCCTCCACCCGTCACGACGGCTACCTTATTTTTCAAATTCGAATGTATTGGTAACATTGCTTTCATCCTTTCCATTTAATTGTTGATAAGCGTCCCATAGTCCCCATAAATACATAATACCCAGAGCACGGTCATATAAGCCATAGCCTGGCCTGCACGATTCGTTCCATATGTGTCTTCCATGGTCAGGTCTTACATAGCCTTGAAAATCAATATCATGATAAGCTTTGATAATTTGGTCAATCGGAATCGAGCCATCCTCCGTTCGATGAGATGTTTCGATAAAATCTCCGTTTTCCCTTAACTCCACATTTCGAATATGTGCAAAAGGGATACGATCTTGAAATTGCTGGATCATTGCAACAATATCATTATCCTCTCTTACACCCAGTGCTCCAGAGCATAAGGTAATCCCGTTATATGGACTATCTACTAAATTCATAATCTCTTGTAATTGCTTTTGGGTAGTCACAATTCGTGGCAAGCCAAAAACAGGCCATGGTGGATCGTCTGGGTGAATGGCGAGCTTGATATCATGTGCTTCACAAACAGGTATAACTTTTTCTAAAAAATACTGTAGATGATCCATTAAATCCTTTTCTGTGATGGATTGGTATGTCGCAAACAATTCTTTTAACGTATCCAAGCGCTCCGGCTCCCAGCCAGGCATCGTATAAGTAGGATTTGTCGCAATTTTTTCTACGAGTTCGATCGGATCCATATTTTCTACTTTTGCTTTTTCATAAAAAAGGGCAGTCGATTGGTCTGACAACTTGCCAAAAAGATCTGTTCGTACCCAATCAAATACAGGCATAAAGTTATAGCAAATAACTTTTGCTCCAACTGCTGCTAGGTTTTTTATTGTTTGTATATAATTCGCTATAAAATGGTCTCTTTCCTTTGTTCCAAGCTTTATTGATTCATGAATGTTTACACTTTCAACAACTTCTATATGAAAACCATACTCATCTGCTTGTTTTTTTACCTCTTTTATTCTTTCAAGTGGCCACACTTCCCCAGCGGGAATATCATGTAGAGCCCATACTATTCCTTCAACCCCAGGTATCTGTTTAATTTCTGATAATGAAACACTATCATTCCCTTCACCAAACCATCGGAATACCATTCTCAAAATCTATCACTCCCTTTCCTTTATTAGTAGATTTATATTTGGTGTTCATCTTGCAAACCTGTTTATTGATAATAATGTGCTGGATAACCGCTTTGCGTCGTTGTATACTTGTATGGTACAGAGTGAAAAAATAATAGAAAATTAGGCCACTATTTCGATTTAAACAAAAAAGTCTGGATTTTCTTTTCTCAATGCTTCTTTTTCTACATTCACTAATTTTAAATGCTCTAATGTTGCTTCTTCAGCTTTATCTGGATCACTTGCCGCAACTGCGTCAAATATTTTTCGATGTTGACCCACGATATGGTGCCAGTCATGATTTACTGCTAACCTTAATAAACGTAAACGGTCAAATTGAATATTCATTCTTTTGACCATATCCCAAGTTCTGATTTTTCCACATCCTCTATATAATAATTGGTGAAACTCATCATCTAATTCAAATAATCGTTTAAAAGAACCTTTTTCTAGAGAAAAGTCTTGTAGCGTTAAGTTTGTTTCTAACTGTAATAAATTTTCCTTGTCCATTTCGGTTGCTGCATCACGAACAATAGCTCTTTCTATGTTTTCTCTTACAAATCTCCCTTCTTCCACTAATTTTAAATCAATTTTGGTAACAATGGTTCCAATTTGAGGGTATACCCCCAATAATTCCTCCTGGTTCAACTGTAAAAATGCCTCACGTACAGGAGTTCTGCTTACATTTAATTTTTCTGAGATTTCTTTTTCTGATAATTTAGTCCCTGGGGCAATCTCTCCATTCATAATTTGGCCTTTAATCATGCCATAAACATAATCTCGTGATGACCCTCTTGAACGCTGTGTCTGTGAGACCAACATAAACACCTTCTTTTATACTAGTATGGTAGTTAGTTACATTATACTGATAGCTACTATGAAATTCAACTAGGAAGATTCCACTCTTTTTTAACATACATGTATCTTTCAGTGATTATAATCCCATAAAATTCGCCATTGACCACTTTCTTCTGCTACATAGATGGGGTGGTGAATTTCTAAATAACCGTACTTACTATCATAAGATTGTACGATCTCAGCACGATACACCGGAGATAGTGCTTGAGAATCCTCATTCATTTTCCATGACTCCAACTCGACAATCTCCTGTATATAAAAATCGAATGTTTCTACACCAAAATGATTCATGAACACGTGTGCTTTGTCCTGCATATAGTTACCCTTAGAAAACCTTTCTTGCATAAATGAGTGAAAAAGTTCCCACGAATTTGCAAAGTCACCTTTTTGTTCATATTGGTAAAAGTTTGTTACCACATTTTCAACTTGTCTTTCCGTAGAAAAAATACGTTGAATCAAGAAGATAACCACACAAAAAAGGATGATACATATAATTAATTTTAAAATGAGTTTCTTATGTTGATGTAACCTGTACGGAAACCGACGCATGGAATCCCTCCACAAGAAAGGAATTAAGTGTTTTTAATAGAATCAAAACCCTTTATTTAAACTTTATTCTCAAGCTTTTGTAATTATTATTTTAAATTTCTTTAAAATGGTACTTTAGACCTATTGAAATCACTCTCTAAAAATTATATACTGTAAACGGTTACAACATTACTTGTTGTGTACATATACTGTTCATATCTCACATCGAGATGTGAATACATGTACAGTATTTTGATTCAAAATAGATTGTCCCCCTTTGCACCCTTATACCTGTAAGGGTGCCTTTTTTTGTCAAAAAAATTCCCGCCTCCTATGAAAGGATAGCGGGGTTAGATCTAATGTAATTCAGCTGTTTTGGTATAATTTTTTGTTTTGTACTTAGCGATTTTTCTTACTAATGGTATCACATATCGATCTATCCCAAATCTCCCCGCGTTATAACCTGCAACCAATAAGAATAGGGTTAATAATATCATTTGTCCATTGGTGCTAATGGTACCGCTGAATAAAAAGGCAAAGTTCATGAGAATACCCATTAGTGCAGCAAAATTTGTAAAAATCCCTAATATTAATGCAATACCGACTAAAAACTCACCCCACATTACTAAAAAGGTAAACAGATCTGCACCTGGTAATGCTACTTTTTCTAAAAAGGCTGCCCACCAACCTTGTACCGTTGGATGTTCTTCAGTAGCCTTACCTATTGCTCCTTGAATAAATCCCCCTGCATCAAAGGTTCCACCTGTAATCTTACCCCATCCAGCTGTCATCCATTGATAACCGATATAAATACGAAGAAATGCTAACACTCCAGCCACTACAACATTTTTTCTTAGAAAATCTACAAACATTATCTTCACTCCTTTTGTTTGTTCAAAAATTCACATAATTTTGTGAAATAATTTATCTTTATTACACTTATATCATAACATGTAAATATACATTTTAAATAAGTTTGTTCATGATTTCACATTTAGTTCAAATGTTTATGACTATAATGTGACAACTAAGAAAAACATGTTTCTCTTTATAAAAATGGGATTTCGTTTGATTACTTATACTATATTTCAACAGCATTACATAACATTATAAAGTGAATAAATATCTCCTAACATCCAGCAAATGTTTTGATCTAATGATAGAGAATACGTAGAATAATATATAAGAGAGACTTCCATCAGTGGAAGGAGTTCTTCCTCCCACTGATGGTTAGCGAAACTTATCAGGGTGCTAGCGTCCGTTATCCCCCACTTATGTTTCTTTCATTATTCTAAGTCTAGAAGTAGGGGCTTACGGGCGATTGTTCACCGTGGCAAACCATGGAGAAGAGGTGACCAATTTGAAGTATCGTCGTTTAGGTTCTACAAATTTAAATGTTTCTGTTGTTGGTGTTGGTACTTGGCAATTTGGAGGTGAGTGGGGGAAAAACTTTAAGCAAAAGGAAGTTGATGACATTTTAAACCAAGCACAAGCGGAAGGAATTAACTTGATCGATACAGCCGAGTGTTATGGTGATCATTTATCAGAGCAATTTATCGGAAATTATTTAAATCGTCATCAGCGAGAGGATTGGATTGTTGCCACAAAATTTGGACATCAATTTCATGACAACTTTGATAGAACAAGGCACTGGTCCGCTGCGGAAGTTTTAAAGCAATTGGACGCTTCTTTAAAATCATTGCAAACAGATTATATTGATATCTATCAAGCACATTCCTGTACAGATGAAGAGTTTAATAACGATGAGTTATGGACGATGCTTGATAAACAAAAGCAAGCAGGTAAAATTCGTCACCTTGGCATATCACTAGCAGGCAATGCAGATAGTTCCCAAACAGAAAAAGCATCTGAAGTCGGTGCTGAAGTAATTCAGGTCGTATATAACCGGTTAGATCGTGCCCCAGAGGAGAAAATTTATCCATCCACCATAGAACAAGATCTTGGTGTATTAGCTAGAGTTCCACTAGCTAGCGGTTATTTAAGCGGCAAGTACAAACCTGGTTCTACTTTTAACTCAAGTGATGTCCGCTCAAGACACGATAAAGAAAAGACGGATCGATCACTTCGACTGGTCGAGGAAATTAAGAGACATGAGGTACCAAATAATGTAGATATGGCTAGCTGGGCTCTAGCCTGGTGCTTAAAACATGATGCTGTTACGACGGTAATCCCTGGCTGTAAAACGGCAAAGCAAGTAAGCGCTAACGCTAGTGCAGCTCAACTTGATATGGTGTCTGCTAACCACCCTCAACATTCAAGCAATTAAAAAACCACGGATTGTATTTCCGTGGTTTTTTTCTTATGACTGTTTTCTATAAGTGTATGGAAAGCGTTGATACAAGTTTTTTTCACGAACGTTATATGCTAAGTCATCGCTCGAATTTACTGTTAGAACCTCTCTTACGGCAGTTTCCATTCTAGTTATAGCTAAAAACTGCTGTTAGAACCTCTCTTACAGTAGTTTCCATTCTAGTTATAGCTAAAAACTGCTGTTAGAACCTCTCTCTCAGTAGTTTCCATTCTAGTTATAGCTAAAAATTGCCGATAGAGACTCTCTCACGGCAGTTTCAAAACGAGAATCATAAAATAAAAATTTTTTTAATAGGCGTTCTATATCCATTAATGAAAATAATCGATTAAACCTTTAGTAATGCCCTTTGCAAGCTGTTGACGATAATTTGCTGTACGAATGGTTAATAAATCATTCATATTTGTGATATAACCCATCTCTAATAACACAGATGGTTTGCTATTATTCCTTAACACATAAAAGCTGTCATTCATAACTCCACGGCTATGCAAGTTTACATTTTGAGCAAGTGCATTTTGTAAAGTATAGGCGAGATTTCGATTGTCGTCTCCATAAAAATGTGTGCTAATGCCATGAATGGTAGATAGAGGATCTGCATTAAAATGCAAGCTAATAAAGGCATGTGTCTGATATGCTTCACTAACCTGAACCCTAGCTTGATGTTCGACATAAGCATCATTGCTTCTTGTTAATAAAACGGTGGCCCCCGCTTGGCGCAGCTTACTTGCTATATCATCCACGACCTCCATGATAAGGTCTTTTTCGTATACGCCACCTATACCAATAGCACCAGGATCTTTCCCGCCATGACCAGGATCAAGAACGATGTTGTATCCTTGCAATGATCCATTCTGTAAAGCTTGCTGATTAGAAGTATCTTGATTCGAGGGGGGTGAAGCAGTTGATGTACTGTTAGCATCCTCTGTTTTGGAACTATTTTCATTTGTCAACCAAGAAGCAATCCAGCCAGTCTGATTCGCATTCATCCTTACTTTTACCCAACCTCCACTTTTATCAAGTAAATCAAATTCTTTTCCGATCGACGTAAATCCTAAAATACGATAATCAATTCCTGGACCTGATCGAATGCGTACTCCAGACGCGTTAACGGTTATATTTTGACTTGCAGTAAATGGGCGGGTTTGCGTTGAGCTTGATTCAACTAAAAATTGCGAGGCTACCCACACTTCCTCTCCATTCCAATAAGTTTGAAACCAGCCATACGATTCATCAAATACTTTGATTTTATCACTGACATCTAGTTGTCCTACTATACTAGCATTACTTGAGGGTTCTGAACGAAGTAATAGATTCGATACTCCTACCTCATACTCTTTTTCCGATGCCTCTATGATGGAAGGAAAAGTGATAAAGCAAATAAAAAATATAAGTGCGAAACTTATCTTTCTCCGACCCAAATCCAACTCACCTCTCAAATAGCTTGTCATGTTAAGTGTTTATTTGATTCCCTGACAGATAACAGTTAAAACTAGAAAAATAAGAATAATGCAAAAATAATCCTATCCTACTATTTTAATCTAGTCTATGACTTATTCCTCAATGGATTCTGTTAGATTATCATCATCTTCCGTCGTGTCATCAGCATCAACGATGTCTTCTTCTGCAGGTTCACTGTTTGATTCGTCTGGTTGTGGTTCTTCAGTGCTCTCAGGATCAGTTTGTTCTTGGTCATCTGTAGAACCTGAATCCTCATCTACTTCAGAATCATCATTAACGGTTGTATTGTCATCACTACCGTTCTCTTCGTCTGATATTTCTTCCTCTGTATTTTCCTCGCTTTCTTCTACTGCTTCTTCCTCTTCTGTTTCTTCTTCTTCATCAGCAGAAGGTTTCTCCTTTTCTACGTTACTACCGCTATCGTTTGGTTCTTTTTTTGTGGAAGAATCATCACCCGTCTCTTCATCAGTGTTTTTAAGTTCATGCGTGGTAGTAGATTGATTATTTTCATCCCTACTCTCCGAACCTTGTGTACTATTGTCCGCTTGATTATCTTGTTCAACGGTCGATGGATTAGATGATGTTTGTTCCGACAGATTTGAGTTGGAAGTTGTACTCTCTTGAACCGGAGAAGGTTCGCTCTCCATTTCTGTTGTTTGTGCCGACTCTTCTTCACTTTCGTCTTCCTCTAAAACTTCTTCCTCTTCCGATTCCTGTTCTTTAAAAAAGGCTTGATCCAATTGTTTTATAGAGTCTATGTTCTCTGCTGATTTGGTAGCGTGCGCTTCAGACTCATAATATTGAATATTCCGATCATTAAATACTGTCTGTCCAGACAAATAACTTTTCGCTACCCATACTCCACCGAAACACACAGATAACCCTAAAGCTATCGTTATGTAAACAGCAATAGAATCTGAATTTAATCTCAGTGCAATCTCCTCCATACCATACTATATTCCTATTAATAACCTACCATTATATATAAGAAAAGTAAATCTCCCTCTAATTTTACCAACTTTTAAAAAGACGCTTTTCATAGTGTTTGTTGTTTTATGTCACAGTGAACAAAACAGCGAACTGGTGAAAATTTGTCTTGGTGTAGATTCCTTCCATTCTAATTTAAGATGTGTGCTATCATTCGCTCCGGCAGAATACTGCGCTTTCACCCAAGGGCACAAGTGCAACATCTACTCAAGCAAAAATCGCTTTCGTAGTGTTTTCTATGCCGTCGGGCTCGGCTTTAGCTAACTTGGTAAAGAAAAACACTTTACCAAGTGAATCTTCAGCTCTCGCTGTCCCACAGGAGTCTCCGTATTCTGCCTTCGCTGATAGTTTTGTTCTGAATATAGAAAAGTTGAAGCCGTGCCCCCAGAAAGGGAGTGTTTTTCCGCTGCACTGGACTAACACTCATTTAAGGAAGAATGATAAAAGTCATGATATAGTTAATGCTTAGTTTATAGCTTTTTTACAAGGGAGTTATTTTTAAAAGCAACAATTTTTAAGAAAAGACTAAGCAAAACTAAGAGTGTGCCGTATCGACACACTCTTTCCTTCCCTTTAAACATGTTTAGCATAGCTTTCTTTCACTTGTTTTAAAACATCATTAGGATTTGCATCCCATAACGCTTGATTAATGATTTCTACTTCTATTGGTCCGTGATAGCCTGCTGCTTCAACCGCTTTACGCATACGATTGATTTCTATCACACCTTCTCCCATCATAGCACGACCTTTAAACATATCCGGCATTGGCACTTTCCAATCCGAAACATGGAATCCTAGAATTCTACCTTCAGCCCGCTCGATTTCTAGATACAAATTCGGATCCCACCAAACATGGTAGACATCGACAATAACACCTACTTCATCTGGTTGATGCTTCTCCGCAATGTTTGATGCCTGTTCTAATGTATTAATCACCGAACGATCGGCAGCAAACATTGGGTGAAGAGGTTCAATAGCTAATTTCACCCCATAATCTTTCGCATATGGAACAAGTTCAGCAATTCCATTCTCTACTTGTTTTCTAGCTGTATCAATATCACGATCAGCACTTGGCCCGCAAACCAATACTAATGTATCCGTTCCTAACTCTGCAGCCTCTTCAATTGCTCGTTTATTATCATCAATTCTTTCGGCTAATTCCTTTTTTGTCGCAGCGGGGAACATACCACCTCGACAAATACTAGATACCTTTAATCCCGAATCTTGAATAATTTTTTTACTTTGCTTTAAACCAATTTCTTTTATTTTATGACGCCAAACCGAAATCCATGGAACCTCATGTCTTAAACACCCATCCACTGCTTCTTGTAGATTCCACTGGTCTGTCGTTATTTGATTTAAGCTTAACCTGCTCATCAGTTTTTCATCAGCCATTAACGTCCCTCCTGCTCAATTCCTGCTAGCTCTAGCACTTTTTTCATTCTCTCTGTTGCTAGATCAGGATAACGTAATAATCCCGCTTCATCTGCCATCACAAACAAGTCTGATAGATGTGTAATCGAACGCGCGCCTTCTTTTCCGCCGATCATTCGGAAATGATCTTGGTGACCATTCAAATATGCCATAAAAACGACACCTGTTTTATAAGAAAACGTCGGTTTTTGGAAAATATGACGAGATAGAGGAACCGTTTTTTCTAATAATCTATCATACTTTTCCATATCTCCCGCATCTAGCGCATGCATCGCAGCTGCTGCAGCTGGTGCAATTGCATCAAATATTCCTAATAAAGCATGGCTGTATCCTTTTTCATCCCCTTTGATTAAATGAGGATAATTAAAATCATCCCCTGTATACATGCGAACACTGTCAGGAAGTAAACGACGCATATCAATTTCTTTTTGATCATCCAACAATGAAATTTTAATCCCATCCACTTTATCTTCATTGTCACGAATAATTTGCAAACAAACTTCCATTGCCTCGTCAATATCATCATGACCCCAATAACCTTTTAACGCTGGGTCAAACATGTCTCCAAGCCAGTGTAAGATGACAGGTTGAGAGACGTTTTGTAAAATTTTATTATATACACGTTGATAATCTTCAGGGCCTTTGGCACATGCTGCAAGCGCTCGGCTAGCCATCATGATAATTTTTCCACCTTCGCCCTCTACAAATGAAACCTGCTCTTCATATGCTTTTTCCACATCTTCTAAAGTAACATCTGGTGTTGGTTCAAGGTGGTCTGTTCCTATACCGCTCGCCATATCTCCGCCCACTGCTTTAGCTTCTTTGATCGAACGAGAAATCAGTTCTTTTGCCCCATCCCAACTAAGTCCCATTCCGCGTTGAGCAGTATCCATTGCTTCTGCAACAGACAAGCCTAATGACCACAAATAATGACGATATTCCATTGTTTTATCCCAATCAATTTGAGCATTTGTCGTTGGATCCGCATCTGATAACGGATCACAAACGACATGTGCTGCAGAGAAAGCTGTTCTTTTCTCGAAAGGCTTATCTGTTGGAATATCAAAAGGTGTATAATTTTGTGCTTCATAGCTATATAATTTACGATCTTTATTTGGTAAAATCAGCTTCGCCATACGATTAGCCTCCTTACAATTTAATTTCTGGTACGTCTACCCAACGTCTTTCTGCCCAAGATTTTAATCCTAAATCAGATAGCTGTGTACCTTTCGCCCCTTCTAATAAATCCCAAGGGAATTCCTCATCTGCAAAGACATGCTTCAAGAAAAGCTCCCACTGTACTTTAAAACCATTGTCGAATTCTTGGTTTCCAGGAACCTCTTGCCACTGATATTGAAAATCAAATGGATTTTCAATATCAGGATTCCAAGTCGGTTTTGGTGTATTAACGCGATGTTGTACCTTACAATCACGAAGACCAGCTACTGCACTACCTTCTGTTCCATCTACTTGAATCGTTAATAAGTCATCACGATTTACTCTTACAGCCCAAGAAGAGTTCGCTTGAACAATGACACCATTTTCTAACTCAAACGTACCATATGCTGCATCATCAGCTGTTGCTTTATATTTTTCTCCATTTTCATCGATACGTTCGGGAATATGTGTCGCACCTAAGCAAGAAACTGATTTCACATTTCCAAATAGATTATCAATTACATAACGCCAGTGGGCGAACATATCAACGATGATACCGCCACCGTCTTCTGCGCGGTAGTTCCATGAAGGACGCTGACCCTCTTGCCAATCTCCTTCAAATACCCAATATCCAAATTCCATACGTACAGACAACATTTCGCCAAAGAATCCGGAATCTATTAATCTCTTTAATTTTAGAAGACCAGGTAAGAATAATTTATCTTGCACGACACCATTTTTCACACCAGCTTCTTTAGCTAGTTTTGCTAGTTCCACTGATCCTTCTAAATTTGTAGCTGTCGGCTTTTCACAATAAATATGTTTCCCAGCAGAAATTGCTTGTTTAATACTCTCTGCACGTCTTACTGTTGTTTGGGAATCAAAATAAATTTCATTATAGTCATCTGCCAGTGCAGCTTCTAAATCAGTAGAATAACGTTCAATACCATGCGCCTCTGCCAACGCTTTCAATTTCTTCTCATTTCGACCTACTAATATTGGATCAGGCATTAATGTATCTTCGTTTTTCAAGGTTACTCCGCCTTGTTCTCTAATCGCTTTGATAGAACGAATTAAGTGTTGGTTAGTTCCCATTCGTCCTGTTACACCATTCATAATAATACCAATTTTATGTTCTGCCATGTTTGTTTACACCTTCCTTGATTTAAGTTAAACATAGCATAACCCAATAAAAAAAATTCGTCTTATTAATCTAAGAACGAATTTCTTAAAATCGGAAATAAATTAAATATTATATTTCTGATGGGTCGTTCGATATTTATGAGGAGAAATAGAGGTAATATTTTTAAACGCACGATAAAAGGTGGATAGGGATTCAAAACCAACCTCAAAGCAGACCGATGCAATGTCTTTATCTGTTTCAGCTAAAAGCTTTTTGGCTAATCCAATCCGAACTTCTGTTAAATATTGAATCGGAGTCATATGATAGCTTTCTTTAAAAATATTGTTCATATGTCGTGCGCTCATCCCAAGGCGTGCTGCTAAATCTTCTGCATGTATCCAATCAAAATAATGGGAATCAATATACTTTTTTAACCGTTCTGCACGCAAAGTATTCGCATCCACTGCATCCTGCTGCGTATCACTTCTTGCAATTAACAAAAGCAACTGAGATAAATAAATTCTTAAAGCCATTCCTTGCAAATCAGACTTATGTGATTGCTCGTATAGCATCGTTCGTAACAGCTGTCTCATTTCACTGCTATCAAATGGATTTAATCCTACTAATTTTGTTTCTGTAAAATAAGTTTGAAATAGAGAATCATTTATAGTACCGTCAATCACTCTCTGGTCAAACGCTAATACAAGAACGGTAAGTTTTTTTTCTGATTTAATTGCATGAGGAGTTTCTGGTGTGATGAATGCTAAGTGATCCTGATCAAACCGTTGTGCTTCTCCATTAATAATGATCTCACCTGCACCCTCTAATGCATATAACAGTTGATAAATATGATGGTGATGATCCTCTACATGGTCTCCAGCTAAATGCTTACTTTCATATAATTTTATACCTAATGGTTCTAGATTCATATCCTTTAACATGATAGATTCCCCGCTCATTCACTTTTTGATGTAAAAAATTTTTGTTACTGCGAAAAATAGGAAGTTATGATATATTGCTATTATAAAGGATTCATTTCATTAAAAGCAAAAGTGAGGAGATTTTTTCATGTCAAATGAAGTTTCGATTGTCTTAGTAGGAATGGGTGGCTATGGAAATAGCTACTTACAAGAGTTATTATCTGATGGGAATGAAAACGCATACGTTGAAGGGTTAGTAGACATTGCGCCTGAACGATCCCGTTATTATCAAGAAATATTAGACAAAAAGATTCCCATTTATGATTCATTGGAAGCGTTCTATCAAAAACATCATGCAGATTTAGCCATTATTTCAACACCTATTCATTTACATAAGGATCAATCCTGTCTAGCGATGGAAAAGGGTAGCCACGTCTTATGTGAAAAGCCAGCTACTGCTGATAAAGGTCATTTACAAGAAATGATCGATACTCGTGATCGTACAGGAAAACTTTTAGCAATAGGATTTAATTGGTCATTTGCCGATTCTGTACAAGAATTAAAGAACGATATTTTAACAGGGAAATTTGGCCGACCTGTCCGAATGAAAAGTTTGATATTATGGCCGCGTACAGCTGATTACTTTAATCGTTCCAGCTGGGCAGGGAAAAAATTCAGCCCTAATGGCGATAGAATCTTTGATAGTGTAGCGAATAACGCAACCGCTCACTTCCTTCATCACATGCTGTATTTAAGTGGTGATTCGATTGATAGAAGTGCAGAAATCGATCAATTATCAGCAGAGTTATACCGAGCAAATCCAATTGAAACTTTTGATACATGTGCCGTTCATCTTCTAACCAAAAATGAAGTAGAAATAATCTACTTAGCTGCACATGCCGTAGAAAATAATCACCGGCCAAAATATAAGTTAGAGTTTGAGGATGCTGTCGTTACTTATCATCCAGAAGAAAGAGATGCTATTGTGGCAAAATGGAAAGATGGAGAAGAAAAAGAATATGCAGACCCTGAACAAAATAAACTAGCAAAACTTGGTGTGATGGTGAATGCCATCCAAAATAACGATACGCAAATTTACTGCGGACCAGAGGCTGCAAGTGCCCACGTTAATGCCATTTATGCTATGCACGAATCAGTACCAGATATCCCAACTTTTCCAAAACAATGGATTTCTTATCACGAAGAGGAAAAACTAACAACCGTTTCAGGACTTGAGGAAACATTAAAGGAATGTTACGAGCAATCGTGTCTGCCAAACGACTTAGGCGTTGAATGGAGCAGTGAAGGAAAAATGATTAAATTATAAATTTGTTAGTATTGGAACATTTCTGATTATAAAGAACATTTGATTTGACATAAGACCATAAGTAAACCCTGCATGTTGTAAAAAAATGCAGGGTTTTTGCTTACATATGAGGTAATTGATATTTCATTATTGCTTCTTTGATTTGTTCGATAGATTTGCCCATATTTGATTCTACTGCAGCTAGATAAGTGCCTTCTACAAGTGGCACTCTTTCTGCTATATAAGCATTCTCTATATCATTTACTTCCAATACCATTTCTGTTCTCATTTTCGCACTGCCTAAATCATAAAAAAATAAGACTCCAGCCCCTTGGTCAGCTGCCTTCATAGCTTGCTGAATCTTTTCCATACTTGTTCCAATTTCCCCGTCATCTGTACCGCCTGCAGTGGCTACCGGAACGTTTTCCATCACTTGTGCAATTAAATCATATACCCCTTCCGCAATCTTGACACTATGTGAGACGATAACGATTCCTACTTTTCCTGACATTAGCTATAACTCCAATCTAATACATCAGCCAAAGATTCAAATATATAAAAAGAAGACATCGAGCCTGGATCCACTTTTCCAATCGATCGTTCTTTCAGATAGGATGCACGACCTTTTGTTGCTATCATTTCCCTCGTGTCTTCAATGGTAGCTTGGCAGACTTCTACAATGCCTCCCCACTGATCAACCACTTCTTCCTCTAAAAAATCCGCAACTTGATACCATACATCATATAATGTCTTTTCACCAAAATCTGCTTGACCTCTTGATTGAATTCCAGCACTTGCTGCACGAATTGCCTGCTGGAATTGCGAAGATCCTACCTCTTTCCCCTGTGTTGTCACCGACATTTTTAAAAAGGCGGTTCCATACAATGGACCAGATGCTCCACCTACTTTTGCCATTAATGTCATCGCAGCACTTTTAAACACATCTGAAACAGAATCATAATCTGTATCCTCAATTTTTTCTACAACCGCTTCAAATCCACGGGCCATGTTAATACCATGATCTCCATCACCGATTGCCTGATCTAAAGCAGTCAGCTGATCCTTATTTTCTTGCATTTTTTCATTAATTTTTTTCATCCATGCAATTGCTTGCTCTACCGTTATTATGCTCATATACATCCCCTTTTCACTATTTGTCGTATGATACTGGAAAAGCCAACGTCTGTGATGCAGCTTTGAGACCTTGCTTTAACTCTTCATCTAATTTCAATAATGTAATGGAAAAACCCGCCATTTCTAATGATGTCATATATTCTCCTACCCAAGTTTTATAAGTTTCAATCTCTTTATCTTGTAACAATTGCTGAACTTGGCGACTAACAAGGTATAGCTCCATCTCTGGTGTAGCTCCTAATCCATTGATCAAGACAGCTGCATCACTTTTGACATAATCGATGTCCTGTAGAATTTTCTCCATTAAAATATTTACAATTTTATCCGCCTCTTGCATTGGAATCCTTTCAATGCCCGCCTCACCATGGATACCGATACCAATTTCCATTTCATTCTCTGCTAACGAAAAACTTGGTTTGCCAGCAGCGGGAACCGTACAGGAAGATAATGCTACACCCATGGAACGAACATTTTCTATCGTTTTGTCTGCTATTCGCTTTACTTCTTTTAAGGAAGCACCTTGCTCAGCTAATGCACCAGATATTTTATGAACAAAAATGGTTCCTGCAATGCCACGACGTCCTGTCGTAAAAGTGCTGTCTTCTACGGCAACATCATCATTTACAACCACTTTTTCTACTTGAATTCCTTCCATTTCGGCCATTTCTGCCGCCATCTCAAAATTCATTACATCGCCTGTATAATTTTTTATGATTAACAACACACCCGCACCGCTATCAACCGCTTTAATAGCTTCCAATACTTGATCTGGAGTTGGGGAAGTGAACACTTCTCCTACAACTGCTGCATCAAGCATTCCTTTTCCAACATACCCAGCATGTGCTGGCTCATGACCACTGCCTCCACCACTCACAAGGCCTACTTTTCCTTGAATAGGTGCATCGCTTCTTGTAATCACATTTGTTTTTGGCAGCCTTTTCAAAGATTCATTTTGTGCTGTGACAATACCTTGAATCATTTCCTCTACAACATGGTCTGGATGATTGATCACCTTTTTCATCGTAAGTCACCTCATTATTTAACCTTTCCTATCATTCTATAAAAAATAAGTACATTTTTCCAAACATATTCTCATGAACTGTAAGGTTGATTTAGTTTTCTTGCTTTATCGAGTCACTAATGAATACATTCGAGCCACTTTTTTCAGTTTTCGAGTCACTCTATAAAAAACAGCCGTGAGACATTATATATCCCACGGCTTATAATTATGATTCTTTTACAGGATGAACAGCTTCATATAACAACTGATCCAATTCTTCTGTATGTTGCTCTGTCTGTTCATCTGTCCAACCAAATTGTTCTTGCATAAATGAGATGACCGAATCTTTTTCTTTTTTCACCCACTCAATGTCAAAGAATAGTGCCCCGGTTCTTCGAATGAAAAAGTCAACAGGCTTACAAACTGCTTCATGTTCAATACCATAACGTAAGATCGCTTCTGTAACGGGATTAGTTGTGGACTCACTTTTGCTAGCTTGCTGATAGTAATCATAGACAATAGGCGTATTCGAGCCATAGCGTTTTACTAACTGTCTTGCAATGGCTTGTTCAAGACCTAACTTTTTCCCATTTTCAATTTGCTCGTCAACGTATGATACAAAACCTTTAGAACCTCCTACATCTCCACCGGATAATGGCAAATGTTTCGTATCGCTTGGATAGAAAACTTTTTGCTCTGAACGGATCATTTTATCTGCTACAAAATTCACAACATGTTCAGCCATTTTGCGGTAACCTGTTAATTTACCACCAGCTATCGAAATAAGCCCCGAGTGAGACTCAAAGATTTCATCTCTACGAGAAATTTCAGATGGGTCCTTGCCTTCTTCATGAATCAGTGGACGTAAACCAGCCCAGCTGGATTCTACATCATCAGCTGTAATTTGGATATCAGGAAACATAAAATCAATGGCATTTAATACATAATCTCGATCCGACTCTGTCATGGTTGGATGAGCAATATTCCCTTGATAGACCGTATCTGTTGTCCCCACATAAGTTTTTCCATCTCTTGGTATAGCGAAAACCATTCGTCCATCAGGTGTATCAAAATAAATCGCTTGCTCCAACGGAAAACGCTTATGGTCAAACACCAGATGAATCCCTTTCGTTAATTGTAATGTCTTCCCTTTTTTGGAATGATCCTTTTCTCGTATTGTATCAACCCATGGGCCTGCTGCATTCACTACATATTTAGCACGGAGTTCATGCTCTTCTTTCGTTAACTGATCTTCTACTTTAACTCCTGATACTCGATTCTGATCATATAAAAGGTCGGTTACTTTTGCATAATTTAATGCTAAAGCTCCATTTTCTACAGCCTTTTTCATAACCTCTATTGTCAGCCTTGCATCATCTGTTTTATATTCAACATAGTAACCAGCACCTCTCAGACCATCGCTTTTCAATAATGGTTCTCGCTTAAGTGCTTCTTGACGATCAAACATTTTTCTGCGTTCTGATTTTTTTACCCCTGCAAGATAGTCATAAACTCTTAAACCAAGGTTCGTAGATAATGGTCCAAATGTACCCTCTTTGTAGAAAGGCAGCATCATCCACTCTGGTGTAGTCACGTGTGGGCCGTTTTCATAAACGATTTCACGCTCTTTCCCCACTTCTGCAACCATTTTCACCTCGAATTGTTTTAAGTAACGTAATCCTCCATGCACTAATTTCGTAGACCTGCTAGAAGTTCCAGCTGCAAAATCCTGCATTTCTATTACGGCTACTTTTAAACCTCTTAATACTGCGTCTAATGCAATTCCTGCACCAGTAATACCTCCACCGATTATAATCATATCCAATGATTCCATTTGCTCCAACGTTTGTTTTCTATTTAAACTTGAGAATGTCATGGATGGTCCCCCTTCATTTGATTTGGTTACAACTTTTATATCTCCATTATTTAAAAGCTCTTGTTGCTTCAACTGCTTTCTTCCAGCCTTTATATAATTTTTCTCTCGTTGCTTGATCCATTTCACTTGAAAACTGTTGATTCATTTTCCATTGTTCTCGAATATTTTCTCTGCTATCCCAGAAGCCTACCGCTAAACCTGCTAAATAAGCAGCACCGGAAGCTGTTGTTTCAATTACTTCAGGCCTTTCTACTGGGACATCTAGAATATCGCTTTGGAATTGCATTAAGAAGTTATTCGCAACCGCACCTCCATCGACTCTTAAAGACTTCACTTCAATACCTGAATCCTCTACCATGGCGCTAAGTACATCTTTTGTTTGATAAGCAATGGACTCTAATGTGGCACGAATGAAATGCTCTTTCGAAGTTCCTCTTGTTAAGCCAAATACTGCACCTCTTGCATCACTATCCCAGTAAGGAGTCCCTAAACCTACAAAGGCTGGTACTATATAAGTACCCTCAGTCGATTCTACCCTTGTCGCATATGCTTCCGTCTCTTTAGCATCATTAAACATTTGTAATCCATCTCTTAGCCATTGGATGGCAGAACCAGCTACAAATATGCTGCCTTCTAGGGCATATTCCACTTTCCCATCAACACCACATGCTAAAGTTGTTAATAAGCCATGGTCCGAGCGAACCGGATTTTCTCCTGTATGCATTAACATAAAACAGCCTGTGCCATAAGTATTTTTAACCATTCCTTTTTCAAAACACGCCTGTCCAAACAGTGCTGCTTGCTGATCTCCTGCTGCTCCTGCAATTGGTACATTCTCTCCGAAGAAATGATAATCAACTGTTTCTCCATAAACTTCTGATGATGATTTGACTTCAGGAAGCATGCTTTTAGGAACGCCTAAAATTTTTAGCAGCTCTTCGTCCCATTTTAATTCGTAAATATTATACATAAGCGTTCGAGACGCATTCGAGTAATCGGTAACATGCACTTTTCCGCCTGTTAATTTATAAATCAGCCATGTATCAATCGTTCCAAATAATAATTGACCTTGATCTGCTTTTTCACGAGCACCTTCTACATGATCTAAGATCCATTTTACTTTTGTTCCCGAGAAATAAGCATCTACTAGTAACCCCGTTTTCTTCCGGAATGTATCTTGATACTCTGCCTCACGCATCTCTCGACAAATATCTTCTGTTTGTCGAGACTGCCATACAATCGCTTTATATATAGGCTTCCCAGTTTCTTTGTCCCAAACCACTGCAGTTTCACGTTGATTAGTAATACCAATTCCTGATATTTGTGACGGTGAAATATCAGCCATTCTTAACACGTCGGTAATACAAGCTAAAACAGATGTCCATATTTCATTTGCATCATGCTCTACCCAGCCAGGTTTAGGAAAAAATTGTTCAAATTCTTTTTGTGCAACTTTCACGATTTCTCCATTTTCATTAAAAATAATTGCTCTTGAACTAGTTGTTCCTTGATCAATTGATAAAATATACTTTTCCATAACGTATCCACCTCTTAATTTATAGAGTACCCTTTTGTTTATTTATCTTACTTGTATTTATAGATCATAATACGTTTTCTTTTAATACAAAAAAAACACACAGCGAATAGACGCACTTCTTCTAATGAAAAGCACGAAAATTGCTGTGTGGACTCCATCTCTCCGACACATTTTTTAACTTGTTAATAGCTAGGATACAACAATGTAAAAACGCTGTCAAACATTAGTTGTTGTTCCATAACTCCGGATTGGAGGTAGTAATGGCAATAGCACCACTGTCTAAAGCGGCTTGAACCTCTTGAGCTGATCGAATAAAACCTCCAGCTATAACTGGAATCCCAGTACGTTCTACTACTTCTTGAATAACAGAGGGTAAAATACCAGGTAAAACTTCTATATAATCTGGTTTTGATTTTTCTACTAACTCGATATTTTTCTCTAAAGCAGAGCTATCAATGGCAAATAACCGTTGAATAGCAACAATATTATTCTTTTTCGCCATGGAAATAGCATTGGCTCTGGTGGAAATAATACCATCAACTTTAAGCACTCGTATTAAATATTCCATGCCATACTGATCTACTTTTAATCCATTAATTAAATCTGCATGCACAAATATTTTTTTTTCTTTTTTCTTCACCAATTTTACGATCTGATGAAGTTGAGAAATTCTAGATTCTAATATAATACACAACTCGCTATGCGGATGGTCCATTACTTTTTCAAAATCCTTCATTTTTCTTACTGCTGGAAGAACACCTGAAATATAAGTCATGACTGCTTCCCCCTGCCTTTTTAACTATAAAAATTTGCGAAAAATCCAACATTACCGTAAAATATATTATTGGGTGCCTGCAAAGTATTTAAATCTTCTTCAAATTATACATGACTTTGTCAAGTCCATTAGCATATAAAAGACATAAAAATTATTCATTTCGACAATTTCATGTTATGATTAACATTGGACCTAAACATATGCTGAAGTCTTTTCAAAATTTTCAAACGATTCCTATATTTATATTAGGATAGTTTAATCGAAGTCACAATCCTCTATCCAATTCCAACCATAAGACAGTTGTATGACCATTAAGCAATTTTTAATGACTTCTTTAACATGATCAACAATTTATTAGTAAAAATATATGGAAAGAAACATTTTCTATATATGTTGAAATTTTCGAAAGGAAGTGGGATAAATGGGAGCAATTTCTGACGAAAAATCAAATGTTTCTTTATTAAAAGATGTGGACTATTTAACCAAAATTCTAGATGACGTTTTATTACATGAAGGTGGAGACCAGTTATTAGACACTGTCAAAAAAATAAGAAGTCTATCTAAAGAATTGCGTGAAACAAATGAACTTGAAACAAATACAGATATAAAAAATGCTATTAGTGATTTAGAACCTGGTCTTCGCCAAAATGTTATTCGTGCTTTCTCTATTCACTTGCACCTATTAAACATTGCGGAGCAAAATTACCGTACACGCAGACGTCGTGAGTACCAGGCACAAGATACTAATATTATTCAACCAGGCTCATTAGAGGCAGGTGTCAAACAATTAATTGACAATAATGTTACACCAGAGCAAATCACAGAGCTCTTAGAAAAGCTTTCATTAGAGTTAATTATTACTGCACACCCAACAGAGGCAACAAGAAGATCGATTTTACAAATTCATAAACGTATTGCGAAACTTTTAACTTCTTGGGATTATGCATATACACGCTATGAAAAGAAAATAATTAAAGAACGAATTGCTAATGAAATCACGATCTTATGGCAAACACAAGAAATCAGACAGAAAAAACCTTCAGTTATGAAAGAGGTTTCTAACGGTCTATATTACTTTGATCGTATATTATTCGATATTTTACCAAGAATTCATGACGACTTAGAAGATTTACTATATGAAAACTATAACCAGCGTTGGAATATTCCATCTTTCCTACGTTTTGGCTCTTGGGTTGGTGGAGATCGCGATGGTAACCCGAATGTGAAAGCAACAACAACTTTCGAAACATTAAAGCGTCACCGTCAACTTGTACTTAAGAAATATAAAGAAGCGTTGAATGCATTAAAGGATCAGTTAAGCCACTCCACTTCTAAAATTAAAGTGAGTGATGAACTTTTAGATTCTATTGAGCAAGATAGAAATGCATTACAAGAAAATGGCTGGCATAAAGATGATGAAGTATACCGAGTAAAACTTTCTCTTATTTTGAAAAAGCTAGCTTTTACAGAGCAAGATGATGAACGTGGTTATGATAAAGCAGAAGATCTGTTAGATGACTTAAACCTTATTCGTGAAAGCATGACAAAGCATCATCCACAACATAATCCAATTAAATTATTACGCAAGGTAATTCGCCAAGTAGATTTATTCGGATTCCATTTAGCATCCTTAGATATCCGTAACCACAGTGGTGAACATGAATCAGCACTTACAGAAATTTTCCATCAAGTAAGTATTGCGGATGACTATAAGGGGCAATCAGAGGAGAACAAGGTAAAAACATTAATGAGTGTATTAGAAAATCCTCGTCCACTCATATCCATCTATGATGAGTTTTCACCTGAAACACAAGAAGTAATTGATACCTTCCGAATGATCAGAAATGCTCAAGATACATTTGGGCTTCGTGCAATTGAAGTATACTTAATTAGTATGACAGACGCTGTAAGTGATTTGCTAGAAGTATTAGTGTTAGCAAAAGAAGCTGGGCTTTATCGCGTGTATCCTGATGGTACAGTAATGAGTCGCATTCATGTAGCTCCTCTTCTTGAAACCATTGATGACTTAAAAAATGGACCAGAGATGATTAAGCAGTTATTCGATATTCCATTATATCGTAAGCACCTAGAAGCTCGCGGAGACTTACAAGAAATCATGCTTGGCTATTCAGATAGTAGTAAAGATGGTGGAAATATTACGGCAAACTGGGAGCTTTACAAAGCACAGCAAGATATCCATGATATTGCTTCAAGCTATGGCGTGAAATTAAAATATTTCCACGGACGAGGTGGATCACTAGGACGTGGTGGTGGACCATTATACTCTAGTCTATTATCACAGCCTTCAGTAACTTTAGGTGACGGTGTCAAAATTACAGAGCAGGGTGAAGTACTATCTTCTCGCTATTTATTAGAAGATATTGCTTACCGTAGTCTTGAACAAGCAACATCTACCCTGCTTACTGGTATTATGGGTCTGAATGATCAAAATTCACAGCAAAATACTGAAGGTATGCAGCCAACGAAAGAAGAAGAAGAAGCGATGGGCGTTATTTCTGAATACGCATTGAAAAAATATCAATCACTAGTATTTGATGATCCTGGCTTTATTAAATACTTTAATCAAGCAACACCTCTTCATGAACTAGGTGACTTAAATATTGGTTCACGCCCAATGAAGCGTAAAGGCAGCGATCACTTTGAAGATTTACGTGCTATCCCTTGGGTGTTTGCATGGACACAAAGCAGACAACTTTTACCTGCATGGTATGCTGCTGGAACTGGCTTCAAGACTTATATTGAGGAAACAGGAAACTTAGACTTGTTACAAAATATGTACAAGCATTGGCCATTCTTTGAGGCAACTATTAATAACTTACAAATGGCTTTAACAAAAGCTGACCTTGCCACAGCAAGAGAATATGCCAATATGGTAAAAGACCCTGAAATCGGTCAACGTATTTTCTCGCAAATTGAAGCGGAATACAACGTAACCAAAGATATTTTGCTGCAAATTACTGGGCAAGAAGAATTATTAGACCATAAACAAAATATTAAAGAATCTGTTCGTTTACGTAACCCAATTGTAGATCCATTAAATCAATTACAGGTTCAACTTGTTTCTCAACTTCGCAATGAAGAAGAAGAAGGTAAAAAACAAGAAGAATTATTAATGGAAGCACTACTAACCATTAATGGTGTTGCTGCAGGTCTGCGTAACACAGGTTAATTCATCATTTTAAAACCATGAAGCAAAATTTTGCTTCATGGTTTTTTTGTACTATCAGAAAGTATAAAATATTATGGTTGATAGTATAAGTAAAACTAAGGCTTTCGCCATTAAGACTTGGCGATAAGCCAAGTTTTTCTTTATCAAGCCAAGTGCTGAATACCTCCCCTCTTTCATTAACCTTTAAAAATATGAACAAAAAATGAATAAATTGTTACAAATTTTTGAACGTTATGTTATAATAATGTAAACACTTCCAAAAATTATTGAGGTGAGCTATATGGATATCCTGTTAATATTTTTATTGATATTTAGTGTCACACCCTTTGTTTTATGGGGAGATAATTGGAAAAAGACAGCTTTGATGCAAATTCCCTTTGTCTTTGCCGCATGGTTTACATTTATTAAGTATGTAACAGTAGGCATTGCACCAAGTGAAAATTACTTATGGATCTTCTTCTTAGCCAATTTAGTTTATGGACATATTGCTTTCACCATTATTTTACTAGAAATGAGAAAGTCACTAAAATTGCGTCAAAACTTTGTCCAATCTCAAGGATAAAGTGACTATACAAGCCAATATCACTTCACACTTTACAAGTCCTTACCTATCAAAAGGACAAATGAAAAGAAAGGGAGCCCTGCTCCCTTTCTTTTTTTTGTTTCACTCTGAATCCCTCGTCGGTTTACGACACAGTTAATAAATTATTCGACATAAAACTGGTACGAATCATTTACCAATCTAATGACTGTAATGTGCTTGCCATGCGCGCGGAAAGCGAAGTGTATTTTCCTGAGCAAGTTCTAGCACTAATCTAAAGGAAATAGAGTGATGTCTCTAGTTGTTTGATACCGTTTTCTCGAGTATAATTTATGTACATACATATTTAGAAAAAGAAAGAATTTGGAGGAGAAAAAATGAACATTGTTGTTGCCCCTGACTCTTATAAAGGAAGTTTATCTGCAAATGAAGTTGCATCAACTATCAAAGAAGCCATTCTTGATATAAGAGATGCGAACATTTCCACAAAGCCGATGGCAGACGGCGGAGAAGGTACGATTGCTGCCATTTTATCTGCAACGAACGGAAAAAAAATGGAGCTTACAACTGCTGGTCCATTAGGTGATCAAATTTCTACTTACTATGCTATATTAGATAATAAAGTTGCGATTATCGAAACAGCACTGCATGCAGGTTTATATCAAGTGCCTGATGACAAACGTAATCCAGATTTAACCACTACATACGGAATGGGTGAAGCAATTCTAGATACCTTAGATCAAGGATGTACATCTTTTATCATTGGTTTAGGAGGAAGTGCGACGAATGATGGAGGACTAGGTATGCTTCAAGCATTAGGATTAAAGGCTTTTGACAAGGATGGAAATCAAATTGGACCATATGGAAAAGACTTGTTACAACTGGATTCGATAGATATCACCCACTTAGACTCTCGACTTTTCGATGCAGATATTCGCATAGCGTGCGATGTCGACAACCCATTATGTGGACCAAAAGGTGCAAGTGCCATTTACGGACCTCAAAAAGGTGCAACGAATCAACAAATTCAACAATTTGACGACGCTTTATCTTATTTCGCTACCAAAATAGAAAGTGAACTTAATCAATCCTTGCAAAATGTACCCGGAGCTGGTGCTGCGGGAGGGTTAGGCTTTGCATTTTTGGCCTTACAAGCTAAGTTAGAATCAGGTGCCTCCTTAATAGCTAAAGCTATTCATTTAGAGGAAGCCATAAAGGAAGCTGATTTGGTATTCACTGGCGAGGGACAAAGTGATGAGCAGACACTTTTTGGGAAAGCACCAGGATTCGTTGCAGAACTTGCTAATCAACATCAAGTACCGACTATCCTTTTATCAGGTAGTCTTGGAGAGCGAAATGAAAAGTTAAGAGAAAAATTTGCTGGATGCTTCTCTATTGTGAACAAACCCCTAACTTTACAGGAATGTATGGATAAAAGTCAACATCTATTATTTGAACAAACAAAGCAAATTTTGACATTAATTGATCAAATTCGAGCAAGATAACTTGTGTCCCTATTATGTTTTTGCGATAATTTAAGTAAGAGAATACATAATTAGGAGGTCTTTTGCTTGAATAGCAGTTACCATAATACAAAATTGAAAGTTTTTTCCTTAAGTTCCAATATTGCTTTAGCGGAAGAAATCGCCAATCATATTGGAATTGAGCTAGGGAAATCATCTGTAAAAACGTTTAGTGACGGGGAAGTTCAAATAAATATTGAAGAAAGTATTCGTGGTTGTGATGTTTTCGTCATTCAATCTACTTGTAAACCAGTTGAAGATCATATGATGGAGTTGCTAATCATGATCGATGCTTTAAAGCGAGCTTCTGCTCGTTCCATTAATGTTGTCATGCCATATTATGGTTATGCACGTCAAGACCGTAAATCACGAGCCCGTGAACCCATTACAGCAAAACTTGTTGCGGATTTGATACAAAAGGCTGGTGCAACTAGGTTAATCTCGATTGACCTTCACGCACCTCAGGCACAAGGTTTCTTCAACATACCAGTCGATCCGATTACGGCTATCTATACCATTGGAGATTATCTTTTAGAAAAATATCTTGAGGATGTCGTAGTGGTGGCACCTGATCACAGCAGTGTTTCACGTGCGAGAAGATTAGCAGATCAATTAAAAGCACCGATTGCTATTGTAGACCGGCGCGGCCCAAATGAAAATGCTTCTACTATTAGCATAGTAGGAGATGTTGCTGATAAAACGGCAGTTATTTTAGACGATATTATTGACACAGGCAGCCGAATTGAGTCAAGTGCCAGAGCTTTGTTTGAGCATGGATCAAAAAAAGTGTATGCATGTACGACACACCCCGTTTTATCAGAACAAGCAGTTGAACGAATAGCATCCTCTGATTTATCAGAGCTGATTGTCACGAACACGATTCCATTAGCCGAAAATCAAAAAATCGAAAAAATCACACAATTATCTGTTGCACCAATTGTAGCAGAAGGAATTATTCGATTATATGAACAACAATCTGTAAGCTCCTTATATACCTAAGCATGTGGATCCCTCCACATGCTTTTTTATATCCACAAACGCCCCATTTTATCACGGTGAACAATCATCCATAAAACCCCCATTGATGGAAGTCTCTTTTTATAGATGCACACCTATATAGGCGGATGCATATTCTACAAATAGAAATACCTATCCATATTTTCCAATTGGGTTTTACAGAAAGGGGGAGTTATTATGCATCATCGATTTAATACGCAAAAAATCATCACCATTTCTTCCCCATTATGCTTATTACTATTATGGGAAATTTTCTCACAAATGAATATTTTAGACTCTCGATTTTTCCCTCCGCCTACTTTAATTCTGCAAACATTATGGGATATGGCAGAATCAGGAGAATTATTTAAACATATAACAGTAAGTCTAACTCGGATTTTATTCGGTTTTTTATTAGGGGTTATACCAGCTATTTGTATTGGATTATTAATGGGGATGTACAAATTTATGAAATATACTTTTTCCCCAATTATTATGATCTTCATGCCTATTCCAACATTAGCTATGCTGCCTATTATTCTCATTTTATTCGGGATTGGTGAATTTTCCAAAATGGTAACCATCGCCATCAGTGTCTTTTTTCCTGTTGCGATTAATACAGCAGCTGGAGTTGCCAACATTGACCAAATTTATGTAGATATAGCTAAAAACTATCAAGCTAATGCTAAAGATTTCTTCTTTAAAATTGCTTTACCGGGTTCCCTCCCCGTTATGTTAGAAGGGATTCAAATGGGGCAGGCTATTGCTTTATTAACCATTGTAGCAGCTGAAATGATTGGAGCAACGTCAGGAATAGGCTACTTAATTTGGATGAACTATAAAGCATTCTTGCTACCTGAAATGTATGTTGGGTTAATTCTAATTTCATTTTTTGGCTACTTTTTCTCTCTTGTCTTACGTGGACTCGAACGAAAATTATTGCCTTGGAAATAGGGTAGAATCAGGGGGGGTATTCATGTCGAAAATTCTGTTAGAACATTTATCAAAGCGATTTATTCGAGGAAACCGATTTATTGATGCACTAGAAGACATTACTTTGTCCATTGAAGAAGGTGAATTTGTTTGTCTTTTAGGACCTAGTGGATGTGGAAAAACCACGTTACTCCGAATTTTAGCCAATATCGAAAAGCCTAGCACTGGTCATGTAGAAATCCAAAGCTCTCCTAAAAACCGTCCACTACAGTCTATGATCTTTCAAGAAAGTGGTGTCATCCCATGGTTAACAGTGGAAGAAAATGTGGCGTTCGGGTTAAAAATGCGTCATCTGCCAAAATTTTATATAAAAGAACGTACTAATCAATACTTAAAAAAAGTCGGATTAACGAAATTTCGCCGACTATATCCGAAGGAACTATCTGGTGGAATGAAGCAGAGAGTCAGCATCGCTCGTGCCTTTGCTAATGATCCTGAAATTTTATTGATGGATGAACCCTTTGCCGCACTTGATGAACAAAATAAGTTTATTTTACAGGAAGAGTTATTAACCATTTGGCAAGAGACAAGAAAGACCGTCTTATTTATCACACATAGTATCGACGAAGCACTACTTCTAAGTGATCGCATTTTACTCATGAGCTCACAACCAGGACGAATTGTAAAAGACATTACAATTGATATGAAAAGACCGCGAACAATAGAAAAAGTTCGCTCAGATCCCGTAATGACAGACACCTTTTTAAATATATGGGATCATTTACAAAACGAAGTGAAACAAACTCGCTCAGACAATTAAACATTTTTAAAGGAGGTTTTAAGATGAATAAAGTGATGACAATCTTTATACTGTTAAGTTGTTTTAGCTTCATGGCTGCTTGTCAATCCTCAGGGACCAATAACTCCAATCAAAGTGATGATGGCCTAACCGCTCTAGAGGAAACAGCCAAGGTGGTCATTGCAGAAGATGGCTCTGCATCTGGTGCTGGTTTTTATATTGCAAAAGATAAAGGTTATTTTGATGAGTATAATATTGAAGTCGAATTTGCTACATTTGGTAACAGTGATGAAATGCTACCTGCTGTTGCCTCAGGAGAAGTAGACGTTGCAGGTGGAATTTCTTCGGCATCTTTCTTCAATTCGATTGCGCAAGGGATTGATGTTCGGTTTATTGCAGACAAAGGACATAACAATCAAGGAAGTTCCTACTTTTCCTTTGTTGTAAGAGACGATCTGCAGGATGAAATAACAGATTATGAAGATGTGAAAGGAAAAAAGATAGCAGTATCCACTAAAAATGCAGTAGATGATTATATTTTCAACCAAATGCTAGATCATGCGGGAGTCTCACCTGAAGAGGTAGAGTTTGTCTTAATGTCTGACTTCAGCAATATGATGTCAGCTATGGGAAATAAACAAATTGATCTAGCCTTACAAATCGAACCATTAATTACACAAGGAGAAAATCAAGGAATTCATCGTAGATTTGGTGACACCACGGACTATGCACCGGAAGCACAAATTGCCATGGTACTAGGATCTCCTAAGTTTTTAACAGATAGAAGAGATGTGGCTGTTCGATTTATGGCAGCTTATTTAAAAGGTGTACGCGATTATCATGATGTCTTTATAAAAGGAACAGGAAATCAAGACGAAATCATTTCTATTATGGCAAATCATACTGCTTTAAAAGATAAAGAGCTCTGGACAGAAGTAGGGGTTACTGGACTAAATCCAGATGGAAGAATTTTTGAAGAAGATGTAAAAAATCAGTACGAATTTTATGATCAAAATGGTGCCATTAAAGGAGATTTAGACTTTGATAAAATTATCGATATGTCTCTCGTGGAAGAGGCCATCGAAATCATTGGGACATATGAATAAATAAAGTGAGACTTCCATCAGTAGGAGGGTATTCATCCCCCACTGGTGGTATAGTTTTCTGATCCAGTAAAAAAATTCATAATACGTCGATTCTATGAGGATCAAACTTTCGAAAATCAGATCCACACTACTAGCGGAGACAACATACGTAGACTCCAGCTGGAACAGCACCAGCTGAAGTTCCCGCAGGTAGCGTACTTTGCTGCCGAGGAAGCTGAAGCGGTGCCCGCGGAAAGCGAAGTGTGTTGGCGGAGCTTGTTATAGCAGTGTCAAAAATGAGGAAGATATAAGCACTCCTAAATAAGCAACAACCTTTTTGAAAACAGTCATAATAAAGAGCTATAGATTCGGCTTCTTTTCCTTATATGTTAATATATAGAAAAAGGAGAAGGAGGATGGAAAATGGAAGTCTTAGAAGCTATTCAGCACCGACGTGAAATAACAAAATATAAACCAACACCTATTAAACAAGAAGTATTGCAGAAGGTTGTGGAAGCTGCTTATTTTGCACCAACCGGAAATAACCTGCCTTCAAAAGATATCATAGTGGTTACCGATAAGCAGTTATTAAAGGAATTGGGAGATACGACACCATTTATGCCATGGATAAAAGACGCACAAGCTGGGATAGCTATTACTGGCCGGCCTGATATTAGCAAGTATTGGCTGCAAGACAGCTCCATAGCATCAGGATACTTATGGCTAGAAGCCGTCAATCTGGGATTAGGCGGAGCATTCGGTGCTGTCTATCATGCAGAAGACCCAGAAGAATCAGAGCGCAGAGAAAATCATGCACGCCGAACGTTATCCATTCCCGATGATCGGAGAGTTTTAGCTATTATTGGTCTTGGTTATCCAGCTGAGAATAAGGCACCCAAAACAAAAATTGAAAGAACAGAAATGATACATTATAATCAGTTTTCATAATATAAAAGATGGCCTCTTTAGAAACAAGAGCGCCATCTTTTTCATGATTATTAATATATTAAACTATTTTTGATTTGTCATCAGATGATTTTCATACACTACATCATATAAATCTTTATAAGCTACATGCTTTTCTTTTAATTGAGTGGGAGACTCAAGTCCTGCTGCTGCTGAGAGATTATACAAACCTTCTCTGATAGAAATGACATAATTCGTGACACGATAGGACTTTTCTTCAATATTTAAAGCTTGTTGGAGTTTAGGATTTGTCGTTGCGACTCCAACCGGGCAATGATTAGTATGGCAAACTTGTGCCATGATACATCCTGTTGTGATCATAAATGCTCTTGCAAGCTGCACTAAATCTGCTCCAAGTGCTAAAACAAAGGCGATACGGTCTGGCGTAAATAACTTGCCGGATGCAATAATTTTAACATCTTCTCGAACCCCTGCTTGAATGAGTGCTTGATGTAAAATCGGAATAGCGGATTTAATAGGCAGTCCAACACTATCTGTTAATTCTTGATAAGTTGCACCTGTCCCGCCTTCTCCACCATCAACTGAAATAAAATCAGGTTTTTTCCCTGTTTCTTTCATCGCATTAGCTAATTCCTGTACATCATTCTCTTGTCCAACAACGATTTTAATACCTACTGGTTTTTCTGCCACATCCCGAATTTTTTCAATAAAATCCAGCATTCCATAAACATCGTTAAACTCTCGAAAACGGTTTGGACTGTCACTTTCCTGAAATGGTTCAATGTTACGGTTACGAGCAACTTCTTCTGTTACCTTAGCCGCTTCTAAATGACCACCTCTTGTTTTAGCACCTTGAGCGAGCTTTAGTTCAAATGCTTTTACTTGTTCAACCGATGCTTTCTTTTTTAATTCTTCCCATGACATTTCCCCGTTTTTAGTACGTACCCCATACAATGCGGGGCCAATTTGCATTATTAAATCAACATTCCCTTTCAAATGATAATCGGAAATACCACCTTCTCCGGTGTTCATCCACGTTCCACCTGCACGTCCAAGCCCAATCGATAATGCAGTGATTGCTCTATCACCTAATGCACCATAGCTCATGCCTGACATCCCTACCAAGCCTTTCACATGAAAAGGATGATTTGTTTTTTCTCCAATGACTACCTCATTCTTCTCTCCTAATAAATAAGGAGATACCTTTTTGCCCTTGCGATGCTCTTTACGTGAGAATAAATTTTCTTTTTCAATATGATAGACTTTCGTTTTCACTGATGGTTGATGTTCAATCGATAATTCATTTTCTAATTTGGGAAACATCGTATTTTTTATGTAATAACCAGGTTGATCAAAATCCCGCTTCGAACCAAAACCTAACAAACGATTCTTATATTTCGCAGGAATCACAATATCCTGATAATCCTTTCTAGAAAATGGCTTCCCTGTTTCATCCTCTGTAAAAAGGTATTGTCTTAATTCGGGGCCAATGCTTTCTAAAAAATAACGAACTCTTCCAATAAGGGGATAATTTCTCAGAACAGCATGTCTCTTCTGATTTCGATCTACAAAAAATCCGAATAGCATAAATACTGCTGGAATAAATAGAATGATTAAAACGATAATTAATAAAATAACAGAAGCGATATCCGCCATAATTTTTCCTCCTACTGACAATCTTCATACAGTCTATTATAGCATCTAGCTTGATTCATTTTTACTAATAAAAAGAAATAAGTCCCAGTTTTCATTACTGAGACTTGTTAATAGTGAAAATATTGGACGTATGGAACTAGATTAAATAATTCCATTTTAAATAAGGAAATCGTATTTTTTTAATCCTTTCTATTTGATTCATTAAGTACATCCCCTTTATTCGATAAATTGGAAACAGAATGCTATATGTATGAAATCTTGTTGTTGCAGTTCAAATTTTAGGAGTAAGAAAGGTTCGTCCTCCCCTTGATGATTTTTATACATTATTTCCTCTATCACAGGCGTTACTGTCTCTTTATCAAATACTATTCGTAATGTTGCACCCTCTCCAAAAAATGCGATGAAATCTTCCTCTATTTTATATGGCATCGTCTCCATCACAAACTGCTCCACGATTTGTATAGGTTTATTAGTAAATTGAAATGTATCTTTCATGATCAGTTCTGGTTCTCCATCTTTACTCCAGTAGAATGTTCGTTTGAATTGTTTTAACGTTGGATCGTTATAAGCTTGATCAAGGTTTAAACTAAATGTTTCTGCCTTTTCTGACTCCTCCATTAATACCTCTGTTGCAGCATACTCCTTACCAGGGGGTTGGACAGCATGATTAATGATCGGGATTGAATGACCTCTTGCACTGTTGCATATAAATTCATATCTTTTATCACTAAAATAATTTCTATTATACTGCCCCGCTCCTAAATCCCTCAAGAAAAGCTGATTTCCTCCAAATAAAATGAAATGACCTACATCGTTATGGTTGTGAGGTTCATCGTTATGTCCTCCTTTTGCCGAGAAGGAAAACGGCTTATCCTTCCATCTTCTTCTTGATATAAAAATAGAAGAGTCTGCAAAGTAATTAGTAGTGGCAGACCAACCCTGTTCTTTTAACGTGGTGTCATACCATATTAACTCACGAAATGCAGGTGCCCATCTCCCGCAATGATCAATGATCTCCTCTTGAGCAATAGAGACTCTCGGCACTTGTACTTCGGAGAAATATTTTTGAAGACGGTGTGTAAAACCTAACATAGGTTTTACTCTATTAGACGGGGCATCAGAATAATGAATGACCACATCATCTGCTAGAAAAATTCTTTGCTGAAATAAGGCAATTTGTTTTACTTTATCTTGGTTTAAGAGGTTGACTTGTTCATTGGAAGTTACCGCTAAAAGATCTGAAAAATACACAAAATAACCGAATCCGTATTGCCAATAGCCATATCCCTCTGTACAAGCTCCATCCGCTTCAAACCCCTGTAAATAGTACTTTAACGCATGAAAAACACGTGTCAGAATCTCCTCTTGACGATCCTTATCCTCTTCAATATATAGGCATGCCATACCAATCGAACCAGCGCATACTGCAGACCAATTATGTGTTGCTGTCTCCCAATGAAAAGGTCCATTTTTTAAAAAATTGGTTAAGACTCTTCGATCTACTTCTATCTTCACCTTGTCTATTAAAAAAGGATCCATAAGATCTGCAAATAAATACGTCATTTCAGCCAAAGTGAATGCAGTTTCTGATGCAAATAAATCAACGGTATATGGAAGATATGAGCCTTTTTTATATTCTTCAAATGATTGTTCTTCTAATGATGGATTAATATGAGCTGGCAGGCACCACGTGAACTCATTACACACTTGCCATATCTCTTCTTCTAATGCGCTTACATATTTTCGTTCATTCGGATAGAGGTAAGCTAACAAGCCAAATGTTGTTAATCGCTTTCTTCTTTCAAAATAAACATCCTCATATCCTTGACGATCTCCATTTTTCCTAAATTGTCGATACAACTCAAATGATAAGTTCGGCTTCGACGACTCTTCCAAAAAAGCGTCTCCCATTTGCTCAATGTATTGCTTGATTCTTTCCATATGGGCATCTGCGTTTTTGCTCATAACATGGAACAAATTCCTTCTATTTATTTTAACATTCAACTTCTACCCACTCCTATCCAACTTTCCAAGATAAATGTGTTTTATCCTATACGCTTTTAAATATAAAATCTTATACGATAACTAACATTTAAATAAATATAGTCTGCAATTTCCTTCTAAGATAGTTTTGATTCTAAACGGAATAATACATAATGACAAGCGCTTCATACATCTTAATCATCTTTTTTTAAATTCTAACAACTTATAAAAGTCAAGGTCCATATCAAACGCTAATTAATAAAAAACAGCCAAATCTGCTTCGATTTGACTGTTTCTAGAGTGTTGAGTTAACGGACTACAGCTGGTCCTGCCAACATCTCAGGTTGTTCCCCTAATATTAATTTACAAATATAATCATAGCTAACATGTTTATGACTTTCTAAGAGCCGCTTGACAGCATCAAAATCTCGGTCGTATTTCAGTTTATTTATTTCTTGTTCATAGATCGTTAATACATAACTATCCTGATCCGTGGGACTGAAGTTACTAGGGTCGTCACCATTTAACAAGCAACCCATGTATTGAAATCCATATTGTAACTGTCTCGTTAATTGAATGGCATGGATAAATTTTTGATATGATATAGGGTTTTCTGATTTTAATTGGTTAATGGCATGTTTCGCCTGATACAACTCTTGTATATTAGTTGAAATAATCATGATATCGCTCCTTTTAAATATTAATCCCAAGGTTTACTTAAAGAAAGCTTTGATTTAAGGTCAATATTTTGCTCCCTTTTTACATTACGAATTTTAATCCTTTCTCCACCTGTTTCATGCAAATACTTTTCTTCGTCTGATTCAGGTAACACGACTGGAACTTTCACTGGCCGTTTATCAGCTCCTAATGCAACAAAGGTAAAAAATGCAGTAGCAGCAAACCTTCTATCACCAGTTTCCAAATCTTCTGCAATAACTTTACAAAAAATTTCCATAGAACTTTTTCCTGTATAAGTAACAAAGGACTCAATACATACAGAATCACTTTGGCGAATAGGCTCAAGAAAATGAACAGAATCTGTTGAGGCTGTGACACATTCTTTTATTCGAGAATGCCTTCTAGCGGAAAGTGTCGCACACGCATCCATTTTCTTCATTAATACACCACCAAATAATGAATGGTAATTATTTAAATCGTTTATTAATACTTGATCGGTTTGTACAACACGAGTATCTTTCATTTTTTTTGCTTCCATATGAGGTCACTCCTATTATTTACATATAGTAATGTCTTAAATTGCTTACAATTTCATTATAATCCTCGCTATCTTCACAAGTACAATACCGATCCATTATCCTCTTCATAACAAAAATACATGGAAGCGAACACAAAGAAAACTCGGTGATTGCTGAGCCTTTGGCGACAGCAGAGCCGTAGTTGCACTTATCTATCTTCCTAATCGTGGCATCTACGTCGAATTCACTTCATCGGTAACACGATATAAATTCTCATTTTCCTCACAGGAATAGCTGATAAAGCAAAAAATGGGCAAAATTCAGGTGGTGAGTTAGGAACTACCTGAATTTTGCCCATTTAGGAGCTGCTATGTAGCAATTTTTCTTTTGCAAAAGCTATAAATTTTTTATTTGTTTGTGATAAATAAGAGTCTTTTTTCCATATAAAAGCAAGGTTCCATTCTATAACAGGGTGTACGACGGGAACTGTTGTGATCTTACTCGTTAATTCCTTGCTCGTACTTTCCGGCAAAAGGGTTACTCCAACATTAGATGCTACCATTTCTTCGATAAAATCTAATTGTGACGTCTCTGATATAATCTTAGGATGAAAACCTATTTCCTTGCATGCATTCATAATCCGGTTTCGTAATTCAAAATCTTGATTAAACATTATAAAAGATTGATCTTTTAACTCTTTTAGCGATATTTGTTTCTTTCCTGCAAATGGGTGACTAGTTGGCACAACAAGTGTCAGCGTTTCTTTTACGAATGTATAATAATCGAACATGTTCTGGCTATTAGTTAGCACAACGACACCACAATCAAGACTTCCATTAGAGATTTTCTCTTCTACTATTCTTGATCCATTTTCTTCTAACTGAAAAGTGACAGCTGGATATTCCCGATGAAAAGCTGCAATCAGTTCTGAAAAAAAGAACGAATTAACAACTGTTGGAAGTCCTATACGTATATGACCTGTCTTTAATGTTTGGAGTTGTTCCAATTCCATTTCTAAGCTTTCGATTTGCTCTGTAATAATAGATGCATATTTATATAATACTTCACCAGCGTCAGTTAAAAGTATTTTTTTTCGAGAGCGAATAAATAATGAAACACCCAATTCATCTTCTAAAGACTTAATAATTCTACTCAGGGCAGGTTGAGTAATATATAAATTATCTGCTGCTTGCGTGAAATTTGTTGTATTCGTTACTTCAATAAAATACTGCAAATGTTTAATATCCACCAGCAAGCTCCTTTCGTTGTCTTTATATGTAATTTTAATATTAAACTAATTTAGACAACGATTAAATGTAAATGATTAGTCCAGCCAACTAGTCACCTCGTCTAAAACGTATTTAAAGTTTTCACGTCCCTTATTCACTAGGTTATAACGAGCTTGTTCAAATTTTCCTTCTAACATTAATTCAGCATTTACATCTTTTATTTCACTAAAATGATCCCAAGCCTGTTCAAATTGATCTAAATAAACTTGATCCTGTTGAGATAAGGAAATTTCCCTCATATTTTTTATACTTTCACGAAGTTGTTGTTCTGCTTTTTCTTTTTTGTCATTCCAATTTAATATTTCTTGATGATCTTCTGATTGAATCATGTTCATCATAATACCGCGAACTGTTAAAGCTTGCTCTAACAGCATTTCAATTTTATTTTGATGAGTGTGAGTACTACTCGCATCAGGGAGTTTAAATTGAGAAACGACAGCTGATAACGTATTCGTATACTCTACTGTTTCCTGTATAGATTGGTTCATTCCATCTATATTCGTTTGTTGCTCATTGACAGACGTTAAAATGGCATCACTCCCAGCAGAAATTTCTTCTATAATAGCTGTCGTATGATTGAGTGAATCGGTAATTTTTTCCGTGCTTTCTGATAATTTAACTCCTTCATTATTTGTACGTTTTATCTGTGATTGAATTTGTGTTAATTCTTCTTCCACTACATCAAATGCTTTGTTAGAATTTGAAATACTATCAGACCCTTTTTGCACCAATTCTAAAACAGCATTCGTCCTATTAGATGTGTGATTAATTTCATCTAATAGACTAGATACCAGTGCTTCAATTTTTTCTGTCGCCTGTTTGGATTGTGAAGCTAACTTTCCAACTTCACCCGCTACAACAGAGAAACCTTTACCATGCTCTCCTGCCCTGGCTGCTTCAATGTTTGCGTTCAATGCTAGTAAATTTGTCTGTTCTGCGATATCTCTTATCACATTGGAAATAGTTGAAATCTCTTGAGATGCATCTAATAACTGATTCATCCCGATTTCATTATTTTTACTTTCGCTTTCTAACTTACTCATCATATCAACGGATTCCTTTACAGAATCACGTCCATTATGAACAGCCGCCTTCACAGATTGACTGGAACTCATAATATTGTCATTTTGATCGACTAATTCTTCCGCAAATTGATGGATACCGTTCATTTCTTCTGCAATCAACGTAGATTCTTCTGCCGAATGTTGAATCCCTTGTGTTAACTCATTCAATGTTTCGTTGATAGAATGAATAGAATAGGTGATATTTTGTGATTTATCAGATATAACAAGAACACGATCATGAACCTTTGTCGATGATTTACTCACCATATTGATTAGATTTTTTAATCCAGCGATTGTCTTTCGTATCATCCCATTAGTTGAATGATTATCATTAGAAGAAGCTACATTCGATAATCGAATACTTAAATCCCCTTCGGCTACCTTTGATAATATAAACTGAACATCCTGCTTATTCCTCTTCTTAGTAAATAATCTATTGACCACTAGCCCCACGCTCCTCATATATCTAAATCAGTCTATCTTGTATAAAATATGACATATTACCTGGTAAATATGACTCATTATCATTATAAATGTTTAGACATGGAAATCTATGTTTTCGTTATATTAGCTAACATAAACAGCTAAAATTAAAAAAGTAACGTGAGGCTTTCATCATAAAAAGATCTACAACTTATCGACAAATTGCTGGTATGAATGGTCTACTTGATTCGGCAAATGTTCATGATCAAATTCATGGTAAATGAGCATATTTTTAGTAGATCTAATCTTATTATAGACAGCAAATTGTGTGGATGGGGGACACATGACATCACGCATCGCTATTACCCATTCCACACTTGCTTGGATTCGATCTGCTAAATGTTGAATATCAATGTAGCCCAACTTCATAAAAATTTTCTGATGGTTTTGATGAGTTGGATCAAAACAACGGAAAAAATATCGAATCTCTTTATATGCCGTGTTATGGATATCCATATGCCATACTCGCTCATAGTCAGATAAAAACGGATATACAGCATATACATGTTTAATAGAAGGCTCTAATGCAGCGCATGCTATCGCTAATGCTCCACCCTGTGATTGACCATATACTCCGATTCTATCAGGATCTACTCCTTCTATAGTTTTTAAAATTCTCACCGTTTGTACTGTATCCAAAAATACCTGCCGATAATATAAAGAATCCGCATTTTTATCATCTAATCCTCGTATAATATGTCCACGTACCGTTGTGCCAGTGGTTAATAAATTATCTTCCGATAAACCGCCCTGTCCCCTGCAATCCAGTGCTATAACAGTAATTCCTTGTGCAGCATAAGCGAGTTTATCTAACCAATCACCACTATTTACCGTATATCCATGAAACATGACTACCGCTTGGCCTGTAGCTATGTGAGGAGAAGGCTTAACTAACTTTGCATGTACTTTCGCACCTCCTACCCCTTTAAAATATAAATGATAACAGGTGGCATATGCTGGCGAGAAAACTGCCTTTTTCAACTTATATTCTAGTGACTGCTTCTCCAATTCGTCTAATGCTCGGTCCCAGTAAGTATCAAAATCATTAGGCTTTGGATTGATCCCTTTATATGACTTTAATTCCTTGAATGACATGTCTACATGCATGCTTATTTCCCCCTATCTGCCCAAAAAATGTTAAAATCTATTAGTAAGTATTCTTACCGTATTATACCATCAAACATGAAAGCATATATTGGAAAAAGGAGAGGTGAATTGTGTCAGAAGTAGATAATTATATCGAAAATGTAGATAAAAAATGGAAAGATTCTTTTATTTCACTCAAAAAGGTCATCGATGAACATATTCCTTCAGGCTTTCAACTAGAAATGCAATATGGCATGCCTTCTTATGTCGTGCCACTAGCTACTTTCCCAAATGGATACCATTGCAAAGAAGATACCCCGTTGCCTTTTATCAGTATTGCTGCACAAAAGAAACATATTGCCTTATATCATATGGGGATCTATGCTGATAAAGAATTGCTTGATTGGTTTCAAAAGGAATACCCAAAGCATATGACGACAAAATTAAATATGGGAAAAAGCTGTATTCGATTTACAAACCGTAAGAAAATACCATTTGAACTAATTGGCGAACTAGTTTCCAAAATGTCAGTTGAGGAGTGGGTTGATAGGTATCAAGCTAAATTATGATTAAACACCTCTCAATAAATCCATTATGAACTATTACAAAACTCGGATGGTATATGACCACCCGAGTTTTGAACATGATTTTTTTATTTTTTTTCGATGTGAAATAGAACATCTTGTCCTGCAGCTGCTTGTTGCTCGGAGATTTTGCTAGTTGCAGAGAAGTCATCACCGTTCAGTAAAATGATTGGTGTAATGGTTTTGTAGCCTTTTTCGGATACAGCATCCAAATCAAATGCAGCTAACGCATCTCCTTTTTTTACCTTTTGGCCGTTATCTACTTTAATGTCAAATCCGTCCCCATCTAACTGGACCGTTTCTAACCCCATATGGATTAGTATTTCTGCACCGCCATCTGTCCGCATACTAATCGCATGCTTTGTTTTGAACACATCGACTACTTCTCCATCAATGGGAGATACGACTTCATTGCAAGACGGTTCGATCGCAATCCCATCTCCCATCATTTTTTGAGAGAATACTTGGTCCGGTACTTCCTCTAACGGGACAATTTTTCCTGTTAATGGTGCTACTAAATCTGTATTTACTTCTTTTTTCTTAAACAATTTTTTAAACATAACCGCTTTCCCTCCATGTCATGACTTACTGTCTATTATTACTTCTACCCCATAATGATCTGAAATAATCGCTTTATTCCGACCATTAAAGATAACATTCGACAATCTTACACCATTTTCGCAGTTTGTGAAAATAAAATCAATCCGTTTATCTGATTTGTTGGTTTCCCATCCCGCAATATTACCAGAAACGGTAGTACCTTCATCCTTCTCTTCAGCTAAAGTATATGTATCGTGCCAGCCATTGCTTGTCAAATAATCGTATCCTTCTGCTCGTTTTTGCGCTTCATTATTAAAATCCCCCATTAAAAAGACATGGTGATCCTTGTTCACTGCATGCATTAACTGATCCATCTGGTACTTTGCAGGTTCCTCTTCATCATGCCACCAGCCGAGGTGACAAGAAAAGAAAGAATAGAACTTATCTTGAATCAAAATATCTGCTTGTAAACCAATTCTTGTTTTCCAAAATCGCACATCATTAGATTTCGTTAAAACATGTGTTTTGATTTGTTCTATTGGGTGTTTCGTAATAATAGCAATTCCTTCCTCATACACATCAAAAGCCATATGAGCACAGTCCCAAAAAAATTGATATTGTTTGGAACCTAACTCATGCAGTTTTTCCACTACAACAGCAGCATAGTTGCCTTCTTTTATAGGTTTATGCATGATAGGAGCATCCTCTTTTTGGCTGACCTCTTGTAGTGCAATAACATCATATTGATTTTCATGTATTGTATTTGCTAAAGTTTGTATTTTTTCCATTTGATTATCTTCTTGCCATGAATGACAATTAATCGTTAACAATTTCATTCTTAGTAGTCCCCCAAATAATCCTGCACCTCTGATTTCATTACATCTGCTTTTGGTCCATATATGGCTTGTACTCCTTTATCCTTTAATACAAGTCCTAATGCACCGGTTTTTTTCCATTCCGTTTCATCTTTTACTTCGTCCATATTATGAACAGTTACACGTAATCTTGTCATACAAGCATCTACATCTTCTATATTTTTCTTGCCACCTAATAATTGGACTACTCGAGCAGCGACCGTTTGTTCATCTTTTTCTCCTTGTTCTTCTTTTGACTCTTCCTTTTGTTCTGTACTTTCTTCATCTGTATAATTTCCAGCACGGCCAGGGGTAGGCAGATTCATTTTCTTAATCATAAAGTAAAAAACCGTATAGTTTAAAACAAAAAACACACCACAAACGATAAAATAGTTTATAACATCTTGCAACAACCCTGCATTTATAGTCATTGGCAATCTTGTAAGAAATTCAATATTACCAAAAGCATGGATTCTTAAATTTATAATATCCACTACTGCAAAACTTAAACCAGCTAAAACAGCATAGACTACATAAAGTAATGGCGCTGCAAACATAAACATAAATTCAATGGGCTCTGTGACACCTGTTAAAAATACAGCAAGACCTGCGGATAGGAACATTGATTTATATTTTGCCTTTTTTTCCTTGTCCACATTATGGTACATCGCAAGTGCTACACCAATTAATCCAGCAGATCCTAAGATCATTTGTCCCATTTTAAAACGGGCAGGTGTAACATCTTGTAGTAATTGGTTATATGCGTTTACATCTCCTGCTGCGATCAGGTTATTAAGATCAGAAATCCATGCAAGCCATAATGGATCTTGTCCTGCAACAATGTTTCCTGAACTGGATCCAGTTAGTACCGTATACGTTCCTCCTAATTCTGTATAATTGATCGGTACCGTTAACATGTGATGCAGACCAAATGGAAGTAATAACCTTTCTAATGTACCAAAAACAAATGGCGCTAATATAGGAGCAGAATCTCTTGAACCAGCAATCCAGCGACCAAAATCATTTAACAGCCCTTGAATAAATGGCCACGCAAAAGAAAGAATGATCGCAACTATTACGGACCATAAAATGACAACAAATGGAACAAACCTTTTTCCATTAAAAAAAGCTAACGCTTGCGGTAATTTGCTGAAATTATAATATTTATTAAACACATTTGCCCCAATAAAACCAGAGAGAATGCCAATAAATACCCCCATGTTTAAAGCAGGTGCTCCTAGAATCATCGTAAAGTAGTTGGCTACAATAAGCTCGTCGCCTAATAATGAAGTGGTGACAGCACCTGGATCGTTAACCATATCGCCGGTAACGCCAAAAATAGCACCGGTTACACGATTCATTAAAATGAATGCTAATAATGCAGCAAAAGCACCGCCAGCACGCTCTTTCGCCCATGATCCACCTATTGCTACGGCAAAAAGGACATGTAAGTTACCGATGATTGCCCAGCCAAGCTCTTCCATTACCCTTCCTATTGCAAGTAAGAACTGTATATCGCCGCCTGCCATAGCAACAACTTTTCCTAAAGAAATCATCACACCTGCAGCAGGCATCACGGCTACAACAACTAATAAAGCCTTTCCAAGCTTTTGCCAAAAATCAAATGACGCAAACTTCCCCATGATTCTCCCCCTCAATATATCTATATTAGTTTGAACAATCGTTTGCACTTATAATTCTACTCTACAGATATTATTTTTTCAACACCCTATACATTCAATTCTATCAATCACTTTATTTGTGATATCGCTTGCATTTAATGTATATATTAATTTTTGCAATACTTTAATAGAGCTGAATGTAGAGCTAATAGACATTTCTATCAGCAGTTTTGATCTGTTTTTTTATGTAAGGGCACTTTTATTCGCAGTTTTCTTTCTTTTTGCCTTTAAAACTATCATTAGAGCACTTCTATTCGCAGTTTTCTGTTCTTTTTGTCCTAAAAACTATCGTTAGAGCACTTCTATTCGTAGTTTCCTTTCTTTTTGTCCTAAAAACTATCGTTAGAGCACTTCTATTCGCAGTTTTCTGTTCTTTTTGTCCTGAAAACTATCGTTAGAGCACTTCTATTCGCAGTTTTCTGTTCTTTTTGCCCTGAAAACTATCGTTAGAGCACTTCTATTCGCAGTTTTCTGTTCTTTTTGTCCTAAAAACTATCGTTAGAGCACTTCTATTCGTAGTTTTCTTCCACATAACTCACCTTAAAATCGGAAGTATTACCAATCAGTCTGTTCACATAAAAAAAGTTACCCCTTCATCATAATAATCTCCTTTAATATTCTTCATAAGGTATACTTACCAGTTAAAAATAAAAAACTCGACCGCCTTAACGATCGAGTTTTTTATTCCTTATTTTGTTTTTTCAGCAATAACTTCTTTTAAATTTTCTACATTTACTTTTGCACTATCTAATGGATCACCATCAAAGTGCTCCTGCTCGATTACATACCAATCAACACCAACAGATTCTCCTGTTTCCCACAATGTCTTTATGTCTAATGATCCCTTGCCAATTTCTATGCTGCGTTTTTCTCCATCATGCTCCAACATATCTTTAATGTGTAAGGAAACAACTAAATCATCATAGGCACGAATTGTTTGTAATGGGTCATATCCACCGTGTGTTACCCAATAGCAATCTAATTCCATTTTTACATATTCTGCATCTGTTTCTTCAAACAAAATATCAAAACCTCGTTTTCCGTTGCCTAAATCGAAAAATTCCATATTATGATTATGATAAGCAAAAGTAAAACCTGCTTCTTTACATTTACGTCCAATTTCATTTAACTCTTGAGCAGCGCGGTAATAACCTGCTTCATCTTGGCGGTACTCTTCTGGCAAGATCGGACAAATGATTAAGTCATTTCCGATTGTTCGGTTATAGGCCAAAGAAGCATCTAATTGCTCGCCAGTTAGGGTGTCAAAGGGCATATGACTGCCAGCTGCTACAAGTCCTGATTCATCCATCACTTGTTTTAATTCTTCAGCTGGTGTATCAAAAAAACCTGCAAATTGTACTGCTTCATATCCCATATCCCCTAATTGACGAAGTGTTCCTATAAAGTCTTTTGACGTATGATCACGAACAGAATACAATTGAATGGCGATTTTCCCCATATCATACACACTCCTTTAAAATATTAGGTATATTTGATTTTTCTTTTATAACTCGTCTAAAATTGAACCGCTTGACCTGTAGCAGCTGATTGATAAAGTCCATCAATTATTTTTTGAATATTTGTTCCTTGCTTGGCATAACGATCTGTTACATTTCCTTTTAAGCAATCCTCTACAAAAGTATGAATTTCTGTTTGATGTGCATTTACTTCTGGTAAATATGCTGGGGTAATATCAATTAATGTATTATGCTTTTCTTGATACATTTTTAATGGGAAAATGTCAGCTCCTCCTTCATTTCCCATTAAAGAAACCTGCATCGTGTCACGTTTCTCCACATTTGCAGCAAAGGCAGATTCGAGTGTAATCGAAGCTCCATTTTTAAAAGTTATCATTCCGACAGCCATATCTTCGACTGTGTAATTTTGATAATCCCAATCACCTAATAGTCCTACCCCTTTTTTCGTACCGAGCTGTTGATGTGTTTGGCCAAGCACGGCAGCAGGTTCAGGATATCCCATTAAGTAAAGTGCTGTATCTAACATATGAACACCGATATCAATTAATGGTCCGCCACCTTGCAATTCTTTGTTCGTAAAAACTCCCCATCCAGGGATTCCACGACGTCTGATTGCTTGCACTCTTGCGGCATAAATCTCCCCAAAGTCTCCAGCATCGATAAAACGTTTAGCTGCTTGGGTCTCAGATTGGAAGCGGTAATGAAATCCATACATTAATAATTTTCCAGATTCTTTTGCAACTTGTTCCATTTCTATGGCTTCCTGCTGGTTCATAGCTGGAGGTTTTTCACATAACACATGACATCCAGCGTTTAAGGCACTGATTGCTGCATCTCGATGAAATTTATTAGGAACACATACACTAATTGCATCTAAATCTACTTGCTCCAGCATTTTTTCATAACTATCAAAAGCCTGAGCGATATGATGATCCTCCGCTACTTGTTTGGCTCTATCGTAAGCCACATCGGCAACCGCAACTACCTCTACTTGTTCTGGAACAGCGTGATATGCAGGTAAGTGCACATCCGTGGCAATACCTCCTGCTCCAATTAATCCAACACGTAATGCCATAATACCTCTTCCCTTCTTTTACACCCACCACATCTCTGCAGGCGACTCTTTAATATTGACAGCTTTTAAATTTTGTACCGCACGGCTAAATCCTTCATCAATGGACATAAGTGGATCTTCATGCTCAATACTAACTACATAATCATATCCAAATGTACGTAATGCACTAATCATATCTGACCATTCTTGTAAGCTATGACCACAGCCGACAGAACGGAAACTCCACGCCCTTGTTTGGATGTTGCTATACGGCTGCATGTCAGTTAGCCCATACATATTTACATTATCTTGATCAATATAAGTGTCTTTCGCATGGAAATGGTAAATTGCATCTTCTTTTCCTAAAATTTTGATGGCTGCTACTGGGTCAATTCCTTGCCACCATAAATGGCTTGGATCTAAATTAGCACCAATTGCTGGGCTTGTTTTATCACGAAGTTTCAACATCGTATATGGAGTGTGAACTAAAAAGCCTGCATGTAATTCAATACCAATCTTAACGTTATGTTTTTCAGCTAATCCCCCAATTTCCTTCCAATAAGGGACAAGCTTTTCTTCCCACTGCCATTCTAGAACTTCCGCATATTCTGCTGGCCAAGGTGCTACTGGCCAATTTGGAGATTTAGCCCCTTCATGATCGCCTGGAGTTCCAGAAAAACAATTAACGACAGGCACTTCCATTAACCCTGCTAATTTAATTGTTTTACGAAGAATCGTATCACTTTCTTCAGCAAAGGCTTGATCCGGCGTTAATGGATTACCATGACAACTAAAACCACTAATGGTTAAACTACGGTCTGTCACTGCTTGTAGATAATTTTTACGTTTATTTTCATCTTCTAGCAATTCGTCAATCTTACAGTGAGCATCACCTGGATAACCACCTGTCCCGATTTCTACTGCATCAAGGCCGCTTGCTTTCACATGGTCAAGCATTTCTTCAAAGTTTTTTTCTGCAAATAATACAGTAAATACTCCTAATTTCACTCTGTCATCCCTCCATTACAATGAAATATTTTTCTTTGTTTCATTTGCTTCTAGTGCTGCTAAAATAATCTTTAATGATCGATATCCTTCTTCCCCATCAATTAATGGTTTTGAATTGTTTAGGACACTATCAACAAAATGATCAATAACTCCTGTAGATGTTTGTCCGCCACCGTCATTTGATTGAATTTGGCCTAATTCATAATTTACCTTTGAACCATCTGTATAGCTCGCAATTAAACTATAGTTCGGATCATCTTCTAAACGAAGTATCCCTTTTTCCCCATATATAACAGTCGAATTATCCTCACCGGCATTGTATGCCCAGCTAGCCGTTAATGTACCGATAATGCCATTTTGACTGCGCAATACAGATACAGCTTGGTCATCCACATCACTGTTTTCTTTAGCTGAAGATTCGATCATGGATGCTACCTCAATAAATTCCGTTCCTAAAATGTAGCGAATCATATCTGCTTTATGTACACCTAAATCGCCAAGTGCACCAATAAACGCTTCTTCTCTACGGAAAAACCAGCTATCTGCTCCGTCAATGCTCCAGCCTTCTGGACCACCATGGCCAAATGTCGTACGGAAGCTATACACTTTCCCTAAGTCTCCATTTTGAATTAATTCTTTTGCTTTTTGATGACTTGCAACAAATCGCTGATTGTGTGCTATCATTAACTTCTTATTTGCCTTTTCACTTGCAGCAATCATGGTTTCCGCCTCTTCTTCTGAAGTAGCCATTGGCTTTTCACAAAGAACGTGCTTTCCATTCTCTGCCGCAAAAATGGATACAGGCGCATGTAAGTAGTTTGGAGTGCATACGCTTACAAGATCTGCACCACTCTCTGTTATCGCTTCTTCATAAGAGGTATAGGCGCTTGCCCCATATTTCTCTGCTGCTTCCTTCGCTCTATCTGCCACAATATCACATACTGCAGTAATATCCACATTTGGATTTGCATCATATTCTGGTAAATGACGGTGAATGGCAATACTCCCACATCCAATAACTGCTACTTTTAAGTTACTCATCTCCCAATTCCTCCTCTATTCTTTTGGCTCAATTTTTTCTAAAGGTTTGGCGTTACCATAAGTGGAATATGTTCTATCAACAGGACTCACCCAACGTACTGCATTTTGAATCACTCGTTGTACATCTTCGTGATAGTATGTTGGATATGTTTCATGTCCTGGTCTAAAATAAAAAATTCGACCATGTCCTCTTTGGTATGTACAGCCTGAACGAAATACTTCGCCGCCTTCAAACCAGCTAACGAATACTAATTCATCAGGTGCTGGAATATCAAAATGCTCGCCATACATTTCTTCTTTCTCAATTTCAATATATTGTCCAATTCCTTCTGCAATCGGGTGTGAAGGATCTACTACCCACATGCGCTCTTTATCGTCTGCTTCACGCCATTTTAAGTCACATGTTGTTCCCATTAACTTTTTAAATATTTTAGAAAAATGCCCAGAGTGTAAGATAATGAGACCCATACCCTGTAGGACGTGTTGATGAATTTTTTCCACAATGTCATCACTTACTTCATCGTGGGCTTGATGTCCCCACCATACTAAAACATCTGTTTCCTTTAGTCTTTCATCTGTTATCCCATGATTAGGCTCATCTAGTGTAGCAGTACTAACTTCTATATCATCTGTCTGTAAAAAGGATTGAATCGCTCCGTGAATCCCTTCAGGATATATTTTTGCAACGGTTTCATTTTGTTTTTCATGTCGATATTCATTCCATACTAGAACATTCATTGCTCTTTCCTCCTACACATTTCATATTTGACTATATAATATATAATAATTGGTTTTTTGAACATAAATGATATAATGAATACATGAACTATTTTGCTAAAGTAAGTGGTGTTTTACATGAAAATCGGTTTTTGCGGATATGCTTATCACAATCAACGAATGTATACTTCACATCATTCACGTTATGCCGCCTATTTATTCCGACTGCAAACAGATGGAACTGCTAAAGTCGTTTTAAATGGGAAAAAGCGAGAGATTGAAAAAGGGGATCTTCTGATTATAAAGCCTGGGGAGCAATATGAACTATTTGTGGATGATGGACAAAAAAGTGGAGACTTTCATTTATACTGTGAAGGAGAATGGATCGATAAACGGTTTAAACACTCTCCAGACTTCTCTAAAATTGAAATGGATGACACATTATTGAATTTATGGCATCACCTAATCATTGAAGAGCGCAGGCCCTATAAAGAAAGAAATAGCGAACTCACTCATTATTTACTACAAGCCTTGTGTGTATCGCTGGAAAGAGTGCTTGACTCCAAAAAAGTGAATACGAACAGGCCTTATGTTGTCACACGAATGATGCGTTTTATTGAGCAACATGCCACAACACCTGGTTTTAAAGTACAGGATGTTGCTGATCACTGTCATTTAAGCGTTTCGAGAAGTGTTCACTTATTTAAGGAACATGTGGGGCAGACGATAATTGATTATGCACAAAGCATTCGTATTTCTGCTGCCATTAATCAGATGAAATATACCACCATGACATTAGAAAATATTGCCCTAAATTGTGGATTTGGCTCCTATTCTTATTTTCACCGAGTTTTTAAAAAACAATACAGCATCTCTCCTCGAGCCTATCGCGATAAAATATAAAGGCGAAGTTAGAGACGTAGTTGCACTTATCTATCTTCTAATCGCGAAGTGTATTTCTGAAGCGGTATCTAAAGCATTCCCCTAACTATATAAAATAAAAAACCGGCAAGCTCTTTTAGCCTGCCGGATTTTTATTATTATTCGGTTATTTTTTGTCTTTCGTTTTCTTCGGCTAAAAAGCTCATAAAAGTGTGCAAGCTAAGTCTTGGATTATTTTTAATAACAGTAATATAATTATCTTTCTGGTAACGGTTCACCACTTCACTTTTTTGAATACGCTTGACCATGTGTTCTATTTCTAATGACCGAATTTGCTTTTTAATGTGCTTAGATTCTTTATATAAAGCTAAACCAACAGATGCCATTAAGGCATAAACTAACAATATCGCCATTACACCATTTGAAAATCCTCCAAAAAACAAGAAGAAAATCAAATTAAAAACCGAAATAAAAAGCAATGGTAATGCAAATATAATATATTGTGTATTCTTTTTTATTAAGGGACTTAATTTTTGAAATAAGGTTTCTAATTCCATCTTGATAAATGGAGGAACATCACCTTTAATAAATGAAATCATATTAATAACCCTCCTCTCTATCAATATTCCCTAATCTAACAATGTAAAAACAAGCAATATTTACTTACAGGTATTTTATTCCAAAAAATTAATTTTGTTATGACTTGGCACTTCCAATGTTTTTTCGTAAGATATCCATAGAGGTGATAGAAGATGAAAATAGCATTTATTTCAGATATTCACGGAAACGCCGTCGCATTAGACGCTGTCATTCAACACATACAAAAACAACGAGTTGACAAAATTTGTGTGCTAGGTGACATTGCCTATCGCGGACCTGAGCCAAAACGTGCCCTGGACATGGTTCAATCCTTAGATGCCCAAGTTATTAAGGGGAATGCTGATGAATGGGTTGTTCGCGGTGTACAACAAGGAGAAGTACCTGATAAAGCACTAAAAATGATGCAAGTAGAACAAGCATGGATAAAAGAACAATTAGAAACAAAAGATATCGAATACTTAGAACAATTGCCCACTGAGTTAGCTTTCGAACTAGGTGAAGTTCGTTTTCATGCTTTTCATGCCACACCAGATAGCCTGTTTGAGGTCATTCTTCCAGACCAATCTGACGGCCAACTTGAACAGAAATTAATGAAAAATGCAGAAGCTGACATTTACTTATATGGACACATTCATAAAGCATACACCAGACATATAAATGGAAAAACCATAATCAATTTAGGCAGTGTTGGTCTTCCATTTGATGGAATTCCGAAAGCTTCATACACTATGGTCGACATCTCTGATGGTATATCTGTTACAAATGTCCGTGTTCCATATGATACGGAGAAAGTTTGCAAGCAATATGAAGACGTCCAATATCCCAATATGGAAATGATGCAGCAAATCATTCGTACTGGACGAAACTAGAAGAATTATACACTGATAGTTGCAACTGGAATATATCCCCTTCACCGGTAGGACGCAAAAGTGATACCTGCTAAAGAGTTCTCTTTCACGCTTTCACCGTCCGATAGAAAGGGCATATTCCAGTTGCTTATTTTTAATTCTGGAAGTTAAAATCCTTTAATTCCTCAGCGAATCGTCTCCTCTATTTGACCTAAATTTATCTCCCATAAACTCTTACGATCATCATTATAGAGCTATATCGCAATTTCTAGTACACATCATCATAAATTATTTTTGTCGCTTTTAAAATTGGGCTTGAGGTTTATTCCATATTCTTGTATGGTTAATTACATAAGTAACTAACCAGTTAGGTGGTGAACAAGATATTGACAGAACGACTTAAAGAAGACCAACCGATTTTTCAACAAATTGCCGAATTGATTGAGACTAACATTATCGAAAACGAATTAAAAGCCAACGACCGCATTCCCTCAACAAATGAATTTGCAAAGCATTATCAAATCAATCCGGCAACTGCAGCAAAAGGCATTAACCTGCTGGTCGATCAACACATTATTTTTAAAAAGCGAGGAGTTGGAATGTTTGTGACAGAAGAGGCCAAGCAAATTGTCTTAAAAAAGCGAAAAGATCAATTTTATGATCAATATGTCAAACCTATGTTACAAGAAGCAGAGCGGATCGAATTAAAGGAAGAACAGCTTTCTACATGGATTAAGGAGGCGTTTCAAAATGGAAATGAAAGCAACAAACTTAACTAAACGGTATGCACATAAAAAAGCCCTTGATGATTTGACTCTAACGCTAAACGGAGAGAAAATCATTGGCCTTTTAGGGAAAAATGGAGCAGGGAAAACCACTCTTATGCGCATGTTAGCCGGACATTTTCCTGCGACAGATGGAAGGCTGACTATTAATGACAAAGCGCCATTTGATCACTTTCCAGTAACAAAGGATATTTGTTTAATTATGGAGAGTCATAATTTTCACGAGAAGTTTAAGGTGAAAGATGTCTTAAATATTTCTGCTAAATTTCATCCGAATTGGGATATGGATTATGCTAAGTATTTACGGAAATCCTTTCGATTAGAGGAAAAGCAAAAGGTTAAGACGCTTTCGAAAGGGATGTACTCAGCTCTCGGAATCATTGTTGGGCTTGCCAGTCTTTCTCCAATTACTATTTTTGATGAGCCGTATATTGGATTAGATGCTTCTTTTAGGTCAATGTTTTATGATTTATTGTTGGAATCATATCAACATAATCCTCGTTTAATCATATTGTCAACACATTTAATTGATGAGGTAAGCAAACTTTTTGAAGAGGTAGTCATTTTACATGATGGCAAGCTGATGTTGCATGAGAAAGCTGATGATTTAGCGGATAAGCATATTCTTTTGTCTGGAAATAAAGAGGAGATTGATCAATTTGCAGCTAGTAAGAATATCATTCATGAATCATCTATGTTAGGCCAGAAAACAATTGTTTTATATGATGAAGAAGTGTCAGATACGGGTGATTTAAGCGTTAGTAAAGCAAGTTTACAAGAGTTATTCGTCTATTTAACGAAGGAAGAGGTGAACGGATATGTTCCATCAAGTGAAGCTTAATTTGTATTATTTTTTTAAAACTTCTTGGATGACGATTCTAAGTTTTTGGTTTATCTTTTTAGCAAGTGTTTTGGTTCTTTTAATCATGACAGTTTCACTTGGTGGGGAAATGGAGTTCTCTGGCTTCAATACTTTCCCCAGCCTTATCTTTACGATGATTTATGGATCGATTTTCTTTCGAGAGACTTTTCCACATGTGATTAAATTTGGACTAAGTCGCCTTAGCTATACCATTTCCTTAGTGATTTATTTGTTCTTATTTGCTATCGTGATGATTATTTTAAGCCAACTAGTCATACAATTTATCGGTTTGATTATAGATCTATTTGCGATTGAAAACTTTCAGTTCATTGGAATTAATCAAATGAGTAACGGTTTAACGAATATTGGAGAATGGGACTTGATTATCTATGAAGCAATGCTTTATTTTTTAGTTTTCGGTATATCTTTGCTTATCTCAAGTGTCTTTTTCCGCTTCGGATTCAAATTAGGGGCTGTATTATTTATTCCAGTTATAGCGCTTTTCTTTTTTCAGTCTATTGCAGAGAATATTTTTAAAGGATTGAGCTATCTTGGAATCGGTCACGCAAATTATACGGTATATGCATTTATCGTCCCTTTAGCTATGATAGCGATATTGCTATGGTTATTAACCAAAAATGCCAGTGTCATTGACAAAGTTTCGAATAAATAAGACTGATCTAAAAGATTGTTGCTTACGGTAAAAAATATTCATTAGTTCGCCGAGAGCGGAAAGCGTCCGCCTAGAATGCACCCGAACGATGTAACATAACAAATATTATAAAAATAGAATAACCAGCAAATGAAACATGCTGGTTACAATGTTAAGATTTAGTCTAGTCCTGGGAAGCCTTGTTGCTTCATGACGTCGTAGACAATAATCGCTGCGGTATTGGACAGATTTAAAGAACGAACTTTGTTTGTCATCTGTATCCTTAAGCAACGGTCTTCCTTCCCTTGTAACAATTCTTTTGGAATTCCATTTGTTTCTCTTCCAAAAACAAAGAAGAGATCTTTTTCACTATCACTAAAGTCAAAATCCGAATAGTATTTTTCACCGAAATTTTCTATATAATAAAAGCCACCATTTGGATAAGATTTATATAATTCATCTAATGAATCATAATAGTGAATTGAAACATCATGCCAATAATCAAGCCCAGCTCTTCTCAACATTTTATCATCTGTAGAAAAACCAAGCGGGCGGATTAAATGCAGATGTACATTGGTTGCAAGACAAGTTCTTGCGATATTTCCAGTATTTGCTGGAATTTCTGGTTGGAATAAAACTACATGGACTGCCAATTTTTTCACCTCTACATGCTAGATTGCCTTAGTTATTATACCACAATTTCAAGAGAATGCATTCGCTTCTTATCCTATGTGAAAAAATCGGTATTCACAATCATTGGTCCATGCAGCAGAATCCTCGTATGTCCAATAACGATGTCTGCTATTATTGGTATGGGCATTGACTAATGGCATTCCTTGACTATCTTTTGTAACCACAATCGTTGTATGATCAAAACGTCCATCCCCTTGAAAATCATAACAAATAACATCTCCTGGCATTAAGTCTTCTGGATTTTCTACCTCTGTTCCTTTCAATCCGATTGTCGAACCGCTTAAATACCAGCGAAAAGTATGGGCTACAGACCAGCTGTAACTCCAACTATCACCTGAATACCACCATCCTTTTGATCGATTCGGTGCACCTCGCATCGGAGCACCTCCTGCATGAAGGCATTGTGAAATATAATTCGTACAGTCATTTTCGTAAAATACTTTATATTTTGGATTATAGTCATCCCACCAACGCTCTGCATATTGAACAGCAGCCCTTCGATCATAATTAAACCTTTCTCTTTGATAGACATCCAGCATCTGCTGTTTTACGGAACGTTCTTCAACAGGCAATGGCTCTAAACGATCATCGATAACTTTGTCGTCTGTCAAGATAGCTTTACGAATTTCTATCTCTTCTTCATGATAATAATCTTGTTGATCGTCAATGAAACATTTTAGGTGTAGCCTGTACACTACTTCTATATCATTATTTCTATTCTGTTGTCTATTTAATAATTTCCCATTTACAGCTATCTGCTCTACCTTTTTGCCATGTTTTTTATGAAGATTGAGTTTTTTTTGGAGTGGATGTGGTTTCAAGTAAAACTGTTGTTGCCAATATTGATTGATCATTTCCATAACAGACATGGATACTCACTCCTTTACATCTCCTATCTGTATATATATTCAGATGGATGAAAAAAAGAAGACTGGTCGTTCTATTTTCCTATAGAACAAGTACATCCGCCTTAAAATTGTTAATTTTTTGTAAATAAGGTAGTATTTTAAAATAATTGGAAATATAATGATCACTGTACGAAAAACAATATCTCAGGAGGTAATGAATATGAGAAAATGGTTATCAATTTTAGCAGCATTAACTTTTTCTTTTGGTTTACTCGCAGGATGTGCTGAGGAAGAAGCGCCAACTGAAGATACTACAGGAACTGACGACAATACGGAAACAGAAGAGCAAGCAGAATAATCATCAAGCCTTCCAAAGATTTAAAAATGTACCATCTCATTTATAATTGTCAGCTAATGATCATTGTCATTTAAAAACAGGAAAAGGGCGAGTATAACTCTACTCACCCTTTTCTAAATGTAATAAATAAGATTTTTTATCTAAACCGCCACCAAATCCAACAAGTTTTCCATTATGCCCAATTACACGATGACAAGGGACAATAATAGAAATTGGATTTTTATTCACTGCACCGCCTACTGCTCGAACAGCCTTCGGTGAATTTATTTTCTCAGCAACATCTTTATATGACCATGTTTCTCCAAAAGGAATATCCTGCAAAACTTGCCAAACTTTTTGTTGAAAAGTTGTGCCAAATAATTGAAAGGATAAGGCAAAACGTTCTCGGTTTCCTGAAAAATATTGATTTAGTTGCTCCACAGACTCTTCAAAAACAGCAGTTGAATGTTGAAACACATCTGGAAGTTGATGTTTTTGGCACCTCGTTTTGACTTTCTCCTTCTTTTCATCAAATCGACCTAATTCTAAGCCATATAGATTTTCTTGATCACCGAATAATGTAATCGTACCTATTGGACTTTCCCACTCTGTATAATAAAGAGCTGATACCATATGCTTTCTCCTTTTAACTGCTTTTTTGAAAAGCTAAGCCCTTTTGCATTTCTTCTATCACTTCTTGATCTTGTTCTTTTTCCATTGCTTGTTCAATTGCCTTATAGCCCTTTTCTACACCAATTTTTCCAATAGCCCAAGCGGCCGTTCCACGTATCACTGGACGTGGATCTTGATTCATTAAACGAATTAATTCATTAACAGCACTTTTCTCTTTGTAATGGGCTAAAGAGATAATCGCATTTCGTTGTAATGGCTTCTTTCCTCGCCAAGATCCAGCCATTTTACCAAATTTTTCTTTGAATTCTCTATTTGATATTTGTAAAAGGTCTAGTAATCGCGGTTTCACTAATTCAGGATCGGGTTCGAATTCTTCATGATGGTGAAAATCTACCCCTTTATTATAAGGGCACACGACTTGGCATGTTTCATATCCATAAATAAGGTTTCCTAGTTTGTCGCGATGCTCATCAGGCAGAAATCCTTTTGTTTGGGTTAAAAAAGCCATACACGCTTGTGCGTTTAACCTTCCAGGTTCTACAAGCGCACCTGTCGGGCAGGCGTCTATACATTTTGTACATTCCCCGCATCCTTCATTTAATATTTCATCTGGGGGAAAAGGAATGTTCGTAATCATTTCACCTAAGTACATATAGGATCCTAACTCTGGTGCAATCATTAATGTATTTTTCCCGCTGAATCCAATCCCTGCGCGTTCGGCAACAGCTCGGTCAGAAAGCTCTCCCGTATCCACCATTGACGTGCATTCAAACCCTGGTATTTTTTCTTGTAAAAAGGCTGCCAATTTATCTAACTTTTCTTGAAGCACAATGTGATAATCTGTGCCCCAGGAAGCTCGGCAAAACATCCCTCGGCGATCGCCTTTTACGCTTTTAGGGGCATTTTTAATACGAGTTGGATAGGCAAGAGCAATGGCCATAATTGATTCAGCACCAGGCATTAATCGCTTTGGCTCGGTTCTTTCTTCAATCGTACCTTTCTCAAAACCAGATGCATATCCTAACTCTTGTTGTTCTTCAAGCCTTGCTTTTAATTCAGAAAATGGCTCGGCGCTTGTAAAGCCAATTTTATCTATGCCAATTTCTTTGCTGTAATCTATAATCTCTTGTTTTAATTGCTCATATGCCATTACTCTCACCTCCTTATAACTTAAGATTTTACTTTAGCTGTACGCATACGGTTCAAGCATGCTGCCATTTCAAAACGTCGCGGTCTCGCTAAATCACCAGGATGTTGTTTTGGAAAGGGAGCGAATACCTGTACACCATACTTATCTATCGTTTTTTCTAAGTCATCTAGCAATTCCGCTAATGTTTTTTGTTGGCGTAATAGTCCTTGATCATCTAAATAACGTAACATTTCGGCAATAGCTCTTGTTTGAGAAGCATCAATTAACTGCTCGACATCATGCAGTTCTATTGTTGATCTCCCTATTAAGATATTAGTAAGTCCTTTTGCCTGCGCCTTCTTCTTCTTCCCTTTCCTTAAGTCAAGACTGTTTGGTAAAAAGGTACGATCATTCATTTTAGCCTGCATATTTTCCAATTCTGCTTGACGGGTAATCGGATGCTTTTTCACAATTTCACGAGCTTTTTCGGTTACATTAAAAGGCCGATATTGATCCATCATAATCACATCATCCGCTACTTCAAAGTAGTCTCCGGAACCACCCATTACCAAAATACTGGATACATCTAGATCATCACGTAATTGTTTGATTTTATCAATAAATGGAGTGATGGGCTCTTTATCCTGATGGACAAGCTCTTGCATACGTGCATCACGAATCATAAAGTTTGTTGCACTTGTATCTTCATCTATTAATAATGTGGACGCTCCTGCCTCAATTGATTCCACTACATTTGTAGCCTGTGACGTACTACCACTAGCATTTTCTGTAGAAAAACTTTTCGTGTCTTGTCCATGTGGCAAATCATTAATGAAAGCAGAAATATTAACGGAAGATACTTGGCGCCCATCTTCTGCGCGGATTTTAACGGCATTTGGATCTGTTAGTACATACTCACGCCCATCACCATGAATATGGTGATAAACACCACGCTCTAAAGCTTCGAGCAATGTACTTTTTCCATGATAACCGCCACCGACGATTAGATTTATTCCTTTTTTAACCGCCATTCCGGTCAATGGTTGTTCACGGTGTGGAATATTTATTTCTACTCGATTGTCTGAAGGACTTTCAAACGGTACGGCTTTTTTTAATGGTCTATTACTTATCCCGCTTGCTCTAGGTAAAATAGAGTTATCTGCAACAAATGCAATCCAATCATTATCTTTCATTTGTTGACGAATTTCAAGATGCTGATCTGCTAATTGGACACTTTTTTCAATGTCATCGTCTGTTATAGCAAAAATCGATTGTTTCATAATATTCGGGATAATCGTAAAAAACAGTTTCTCTGCCTCTCGCCCATTGATTCGACGACCATTTGCCGGAAGTCCGATCGATAAGCAAATGACAGTTTTGTCTTTTGTCAGCTGAACCGCTGTACGCTCTAAAATTTCCTGCCCCGGCATATCAATGTGAATCATGCCGCTTTTTCCAGAGCCTTTACTCTGTCTCGATTCGTTGTGAATCGCTCGTCCTACTGATCGAGCAATACGATCTTCTGTATAAGTTTTTCGTTGTTTTGTTTGTTTCCACTCTTCTTTTATCTTGCGGTATGCGTTTGGAATGACAACACGTATTTTAGATGGTGACGCAAAAGGATCACCTTGTACATAGTCTACACATACTTCATAACGATGAAAGGAATAATGACCTTGAATGGATTTATAAGCCTTATACCCTTTCCCATCTATATTTCTTAATAATTGCTGTAGCTTCTTCATCTTTATCGAAACTCCTCTTTTAACTACTTCTGCTTTATCTAGAATACAATTTATCTTGAGAAGTATTCAAGTATTTATGATGAAAAATAACTTGGTAATTCCTATAAAGTGAGACTTTCTTCAGTTAGTTGGTTTTTTCTACATCCCCTACTGATGGTTAGCGAAACTTATCAGGCTGCTAGCTTCCGTTATCCCACTTCTTTCATTATGCTGAGTCTGGAAAGTAAGAGATGGAAAAAAAGTATTTTATTATCATATCATCAAAGACCTCGATACCTATCATAATTATATGGAAAGTTTTGCAAAGCCAATCAAACATGAGATAACAAACATGGACACTTTCAAAAGTTTTACAACAGTAGAGATTAAGGAAAATGGACAGGTTCATTTCTCGCTATAAAGAACAACTAACATATACACACTTCCTAAAAAGAATGCTACTCACTTTGCATAAACATAAATGAACAGTTTTTTGTAAAGGCTTGTTTCTAAAAGATTGCTGATATTAAAATTAGCCTCATTTCACAGTAAACATAAACTGCAACGTAACTTTAACGTGACTCTTTCTACCAATCATTCGAAGCTGAGTGCAAAGAATCGCTTCGACAAGATACTTCGCTTTCCGCGGGCACGGCTTCAACTTCCTCGGCAGAACCCCACTGCCTGCGGGATTTTCAGCTCGTGCTGTTCCCGAAGGAGTCTACGTATCTTGCCTACGCTGGTGTGATGTACCGATTTTTGAAAGGGTTAATCCTAATGGAATCAATATTTCTTGAAGTTCTACTAACTTGGAACAGAAAATGACGCTAAGCTGCGGAAAAATACGAGACTCCTGTTGAAAAGCGAACCTAAGAGACCCCGCAGTGATGGAGTGACCCCCATTTATTGGACACTTTTTACGCTACTTGTTCAAACTGAGCTCGATATTTGATC
>NZ_WIXM01000009.1 GCF_010993965.1 Gracilibacillus sp. YIM 98692
AAATTTAAAAGGTCTGTTGGAATTTTATGTTAAAATATTATTGAGATAAAAGTTATTGTACTAACGATGCAGAAGAGTTGAAGAAGTAGCATTTTTGTAACGAACTTTGATTTTTTACGTCTTATTCTATTAGCGAGGTGGTAAAGTGAAAAAGGTATTAACACTAATGTTGTTTATCTTCTTTCTGTTAATGGGGTGTAATAGTAGTCAAGTTGAATTTGAAAATGGTAGCCTTATTCACGATGAACAAACAGCTGTGGATGACCAAATGAGTAGGATTGTAGAAGTTGCTTTCAGTGAGGAGGAATTCGGTGATTTATGGAATTACTTTAATTTTGAAGAAGAGCATCCAAGTGTTGACTTTGAAAAATCTGGTATTATTGTTGCACAAACAACCGAAAACTCTTGTCCTAAAGAAATTGAAAAATTAGAGTTTGACAATGGAGAAGAAAACCTAATCATTGATACTATGCAAAAAGAAACTACCTGTGATGATATTGGTCTTCCAAGAACATTGGTATTCCAGGTAGACAAAGATAAGTTAGAAAAAGTTGAATCAATAAGATTTGAAGGAGAGGAATTTACCCTAGAAAATTAAACATCACCTATTTTCAGTAAATTTTCCCCTCAAATAAACTCTTTCCTTAATGCACTAACGGGTGGCGTGTGCGAAACAAGGGTAATTCGCCTTTTCTTGTTGTGAAGGAAATGGCAGTAGAATTGAAGAAGAAAACCACGAAGAAGTAAGGATGTGATCAAGAATGACTGAGATGACAACATCCATTGTTTTATATGGAGAGATGGATAAGATGGATACAAACAAATGGCTAAAATTCTATAAATATTCTAAAAAACTTTCTTCAGAATTGTCTTTTGAACCAAACTACATTGGTCTTATTGGTGAGGACTTTAAATCTGGGAAAGTCTTAACTATAAAGAGAACTGAGAAAAGGCTCTTGAAGTCATTAAGCAATGGGAGTTGTCTCACATCAATGGAACTATATTCTTTGCCTGATGACTTTAAACAAGCTGCCTTTGATTATAACTTCTATTTAGCAAGGATTGTAAATGAAATTAATCATAAGCCATCTAAAATAATCTTAACTGTGCCAACTGAAATGTATGAAATAATAAACACAGATAGTGTAATCTCTAATTTGAAGGAATTCATTCAATTTAAGGAAGGAGAAATCTTTGAATTATCAACATTTTAGATACTTGTTATTAAATCTATAAATTCTTCTTGTGTTAACGGGAGCTTTAGTGAAGATCGATGTTTAACTTTTATTCAATATATGAAGACGTGGTATAATTAGAAGATTACGAAAATTTGTTCCATCTAAAGACGTACATAATGAGGTTATGATTATGAGAAATAGAGGATCTATATTATTAGTAGAAAATGACAAGTTGCGTTTATTCAAAGAACTAAAGATGACACAGTTTATTACGTTTTTCATGGTGATGGAGTAGAAATGGAGCATTGGGAAGCGCTGGAAGCAGGAGAGAAAAGAGAAAGGGGGGAAACTATGACCAAAAAAATACGAAGTAACTTATTTTTTTTGAAACAATTTGGTTTTAATGAATCACTTTTACAAACTATTTTTCAGTTAAGATTAGACCCCCTAGAAAGTATTTTTAATAATGAAAACGAAATGATTATGGAAATTGAAAGTAAATTTACAGATAAAGATAGAGAATTAGCAAGAGATTATCAAAAATATAAAAATTTCAAATCTGAATTATTTAATACTGAAGCTTTTTTAAAAGATGGTAGCAGTAAGATCTATTTTAAATATGATCAAAATGAATTGACGGCATTAATTCCAGAAAAAATTATGCCACTTTTTATGTACTCAAAAGGTGATGTTTCACAATTGTCGTTAGATAGAAAAAGAGTTGCTATTGTTGGTACCCGTAAGCCATCGGGAAAATCTATTGAATTAACCAAAAAAATAACACAAGAATACGTTCGCAATAATTATATTATTGTGAGTGGATTAGCTGAGGGTATAGATACTGTCTCACATGAAATCACTCTTAGTCTTGGTGGGAAAACGATTGCAGTGTTGCCTACAAATTTTAATAAAATTTATCCAAAAGAAAATCAAGATTTAGCTAATTTAATATCTGAAGAAGGTTTGTTATTAACAGCTATCGGTCCCAAGGAAAACACTTATAAATCAAGCTTTTTAGATAGAAATAAATATGTTGCCAATATTAGCGATTTAGTAATAGTTATAGAAACAAATTTAAAAAGTGGAACTATGAATACCATTAGAAATGCATATGAAGCGAATAAAAAGATACTTTTTGTAGATCAGGGTGAGGAAGAGATAAATAATAAAATATTTGAATTTGGAGGGGAAATGCTAAATGACAAATAAATTAATTTTCGTATCTAAATTAGTTTTTTTTAATGAAAGTAATGAGTTGATTGAGAAAAACTTACGAATCGCTGATTACTTTAATAACGAGAAAGTAAAATTAGCTATTGTAGCTCAGCAAGCTACAATTGGTATATTGAAAAGAAATTTACCAAAAGAATATGAAGGTAAAATAAAATTTGTTAATAGAAGCTCAGAAACTAAAGAAAAAATTAGAGAGTTAAAAGATAAAGGCGGAATTTTTGGTGTAATAGGAATTGTTGAAGAAGATGCTATCTTTTCTTTTAATTGCAAAATTCCATTATTTAATCCAGAGGCATTAAGTAGTCGAGTAACTGTTTCAGAGAAAGTAAAAAAATATGGTTTGCCCATAATTGACTTTCAAAATGTTATAGATTGTTTTAAGGCAGATGAGATTCATAAAGATAACTACTTCCAAATGAGCTTTGGAGATTCTTTTAGAGTTATAAGTTTAAATAATGCAAATACGTATTATAGACCCGAAGAAGAAGCGAGAGTAAAACAAGTTTTTGAAACAAATTTAAAAGGTACCAAATCTGAACGTGATCAAAGAATATTACTTCTTCTATTATTTCACTTGATAAATGAAGTTACAACAAACCCTTATTATAATAAGATTGATTATTGGGGAACTTTCCCATCTTCAAGTCCAAAAAATATAGCTACATCAGTTTCTTTTTTAAAAGAGGCTGTTAGAGTAGTTATTGGTGGAGGACCTAGAAGAGGTCCTGAAATATTAATCAGAAATAAACAAATGCAATCTAAACATAGTAGTGGAGCAATTCGTTTGGAAACTAAAAGTAATAGTGATTTCGAAACTTTAATTGTGAATCCAGCTTTAAAAAATAACATTAAGGGGAAAGTAATTTGTATTATTGATGATTATATTACAAATGGCTATTCAGCTGAGGCAGCAAAACACTTACTGTTTGCTGCAGGTGCTAAAGAAGTAATATTTCTCTCATTTGGTAAATTCGGAAAAAAATACTTTTCAACTAATTATGTAATAGACGGAGATGTATATTCTAAATATACTTATGAGTTTATAGATGAAGAACTTTATGAAGGAAATATTGGTGAAGAAATGTTTTATAATCCTAATAATGATTCAGAAATCTTAAATTTTGCAGATTTGATTTAGAACCATTACTCTTTAATTTTTATGTTATAGATTCTTTAGGACCTATTAACAGTTTAGTTATCTTGCTCCTTTCATTAAAATTTCAAGTATAGACAAAGTTTACGGATTTTAATAAATATCTGCTCGAAAAGAGGTAAAAATATGGCTTGGTTAGAAAACGGCAAACTAATATCAGATGCAGAAAGTCGAGAACTTATTTCTAAAGGTTTTCAATTTGTCGAAGGTGTTTTGAAATCACCCGACGAGGTAAATGACTTAATAAAGTCTGGGTACACTACACCACATTTAGCAGAGGGCTTACGATATACTTTTACTTCTAAAGAAGCGAAAAGTCTTGGAATTTTAGGGGTTGGAGTTTTAGGTGTCGGCATAGTTTCATGGGGAGCATGGAATGTTGGAAAGTTTACAAAAAGTAAATTTGATAATAGAAAAAAAGAAAATCTCTAGCCTATTTCAGACTAGAGATTTTTCCTTTCACTTGTTCAACTAACAGGGGCGAATGCTGAACAAGGGTATTCGCCTTTTCTTTGTTGAATTAAAGAAGCAGGTTTGTTTAATGTTGTCTAGTTGTGAGTAGGATGTTGTTAAAAGACATCCTGCTCACTTTTTATACCAACATACATACCGCTGGGACAGGGGTATTGCTTAAATGCCGTGACAAGAATATCTAAAAAAAGAACTGTTTTGGACAGTTCTTAAAGAATTACTATATTTTTAATGATACCTACCATTACCCATACTATCATCAACTATATCGTTTACTTTTTCTATGGCTTGCTCTACCATTTCATCAGCAATCATCACAACGTCTGTATCATATTTTTCTTTTTTTGACACATCGAACTGAAGTTTCTCAGCATAAGGTGCTGGTTTATTCATCATATGAGCCGACATAACCTCACAGAGAAGATCGCGCCCTTCTTCGGCATTTAACTTTCCTGTACAAATATCGTGCATTACGTTAATGGCAGTGAAATTAGCAGCCTCCATATCACAGCGAGAAGATACCTCGCCCTTTGTCTTTTCCACGATTATACTACCATCAAACTTCGCAAGCTCATTAAACATCTCTTGGGGGACCTTATAATTAATAACTTGCTCGATAACATCGGTATGGGGTTGTGGAAAGTCATGTGGGATTTCATCACGATAGACAATAGTCCGTTTCCACGGTCCATTGCTGTACCAGATTAATCGACTTGGAATCGCTTCATTCGGAGGACCATATTGTTCAATTGTAAGATTTGCTGATTTCTTTGACATAGAATTCCAATTATTAATAATCGTTTGAACCTTTTCCATATCTTCAACAGTTTGAGTTATCTTTTCAGCTCCGCCAAAAGTTTGTACCTTTATATCACTTGCCATTGAGATAGCAGCGGTTTTCCATTTTTCTTCTTGTTCCATAAATATTCCATCCTTTCATCCATTTAGTTATTCTTATTATTATTTGAAACATTTTGAAATAAATACAGTAAAAATTATGTTTTCCTTATTTAACAAACGGGTGGCTATTGTTTAATAGTGTAATAAATTTTATCAAAAATATCAGATAAGGAAGGTACGATTGAAAATGTTGCAAGAGATTGAAACGGAACACTTAGTTTTGAGACCTTATGATTTGAGTGATGCACCAAGGGCTCAGAAATTAGGAGATGACAAAGCCATAGCAGAGACTACTTTTATTCCTTATCCATACACTATAGAAAAAGTCGAAGATTGGATTAAGAAACATTCATCACTCATTGAAAATGGAGACGCTTATCCGTTGGCAGTCATATTAAAAAGTGAAAAACAACTTATAGGAACTATGACTATTCGTGTTGATAAAAATCATAATAAAGGCGAATTAGCATACTGGATAGGCAAAGATTATTGGGGAAAAGGATATGCAACGGAGGCTTCTAAGAAAATACTTGAATTTGGTTTTAATGAATTAAATCTAAATCGAATTTAGGCTCCAGTAATGAGTAAGAACAAAGCGTCAGGAAAGGTAATGCAAAAAATTGGATTGAGATATGAAGGTACATTAAAACAAGATATTTTAAGATGGGACAAATACGAAGATGTTGATATATATGGTCTTTTAAAAGAGGATTATATCTAACAAGAAATAGTTTAAATGTGCGTTTTTAAAAGGGAGTAACGAGACATTTATCGTTACTCTTTTTCATATTAAAAGTATTTGTTGTAAAATTCTTGTCTAATCTTTCCACTTAATTGAGCATATATTCGTGTTGTTTCACTTTTTTCGTGTCCGAGCAGGCTCTGGATTACATCAATCGGTGCACCATTATTTAATAGATGGGTAGCATAACTATGCCTCAGTTGATGAGGATGAATCGTTTTATTTATTCCAGCTCGATTGGAAATTCGTTTTATGATGTACCTCATTTGAGCAATACTCATTCTATGAGGCGAACGTTCCGTAACGAAAATAGCTGGATCACAGTCGCTTCTTTCATTAAGATAATTCTCTAACCAAATCTCGCAACGAACATTGAAATAAACTTCTCTCTCCTTATCCCCCTTACCTCGAATGATTGCAGAGTTACTTCCCCAATTAATACTGTTGCGGTCAAGAGTGACTATTTCTCCTATACGACACCCTGTTGAAAACATAAATTCAAACAATGCTTTTTCCATCGAAGAATGACAAGCATCTCGCAAATGTTCAATTTCCTTTTCGGTTAAGAATTTCGGAATTCGCTTTCCCAATTTAGGTTCTTTAATTTTTCTTGCAGGATTACTAACGATTATCCCTTCTTCATGTGACCAACGAAATAGAGATTTTATAAACCTTATTCAGTGAGCTAAGCTCGATGGTTTCAAATCAATACTTGATTCAGCTAAATATTGCTTTAGGTCATATGTAGTGATCTTACTTATTTGGACATTACTAAAATATTTAATTAGTAATTTCATTTGAAGAGAGTATGCTCTTAGTGTCTGTGGGGAAAATCCTTCAATCCTTTTATCTGCTTCATATGATTTAGCAGCTTCTGATAAAAACAATTGGATCACTCCTAAACGTTTTGTTTTCAGGATTGCCTATTTTTTAAAAAAATTTTCAGATATAAATGGAATTTAATGTTAAAATGAATTCAAAGAAGCTATTAAACAAAAGAAGCAAAGAGTCTAAGAAAGAAGGATTTTTAAATATTAAAAGAGAACAAAATAACAACGTTATTATTCGTTTAAAAGGTAAATTGTTATTAAATTTGATACTTTAAGGAGGAGCGTGCGAACATTGAAAAAATTAAAGTTTGAATATCCTGTAATTGAAAAAACATATAAAGAAGTAGAGGAAAGAAATTTAAAATTATATATATTTGAGCCAAAAGTATACCAAAAAGACAGACCAGCAATTCTATTTTTTAATGGGGGTAGCTTTAAAAAAGACCCAAAAACCCCAGTGCAATTCCAACATCAAGCTGATTATTTTTCTTCTAAGGGTATGGTTGCAATATGTGTTGATTATCGAAATGGTTCGGATGAAGGTTTCTTACCAACTCAAGCAATTTGTGACGTTAAATCTGCTGTCCGATGGGTAAGGGGAAATTCCTCTGATTTGGGAGTAGCCCCGAACAAAATAGTTGAATGTGGTTCGTCTGCTGGTGCATATATTGCCGTGTCTTCTATTATGTTTGATGATTTAAATGATGAACACGAATATGATAATCAAAGAACAAATCATGTTCCCAATGTTCTAGTTGTTTTTTCAGGAGTCATGGATGGTGTTGATATAATGAGAAGACGCTATACTGAATTACTTGAAAAAGCTATTGAGATATCACCCATACATAATATCAAAAATTGTTTGCCACAAACTCTATGGTTATGTGGGACATCCGATATAGATTATGAACTTAATAAAGAATTTATTAAACTGATGAAACAAGAGGAAAATGATATAACATTTAAAACATTTGAAGGTATGGAACATGGATTTTTTAATTATGGTAAGCATCAGAACGAGTATTTTCATAAAACAAATCTTGAAATTGAGAAATATTTACATTTGATGAAGGTTATTTAGTAATTAATTGATAAAGGTCACTAATAAAAGTTATGAAAGTAAACTTTAGAAATGAAGAGTTTATGAATAATTGCACTGAAATTAACGGGTGCGAATATTGATTATGAGTTTCTGGTACAGAAGCTCCTGTTTTACTAAATGGCAGGTATTTTCAATGACAATGAGGTGTGTTGATTGAAAAAAAGTGATATTGATTTTAGTTATTTTATCGGACAGCTAGTAACAGAAGTAAATACAGAGGTAGACCTTCCACTTGGTATGGGCTTTGATCAAGGTGGATTAATAGTAGAATGTCCGTGGAGAATCCGAAGAGAAAAAGAGATAATAATTGGAGCATCAGATTGTGTACACGCCCCAAATAAATACTCACATAAAAATGTTAAGCAGTTACTACTTGAAAAGAAAATTACCGACATAAGTTTCTATGAGGAATTTTCTCTATTGGTAATTGAATTTGATGAGAGTATATTTCTTGATTTGTTCCATGAAAGTAATTATTTTGAGGGTTGGCAATTAAATGGATATGAAGGTTTTGACTTAATTTCTTTACCTGGAGGCTTTTAGCCTTGTTGTACTAAAGGGTGGCTATCCTTCAAGAAGGACATTACCCTATTGTTATTGAAGTTAGGAGGTATTGGTTTGAATTCGATTAAAAAAGCATACGGTTATGTCACAAGAAATAAAAATGGAAAAACTCAAGTATTGGTTTTTCAACATCCAATACCTGCAGCCGGAGTACAGATTCCTAAAGGTACTGTGAAAGATGAAGAAGATACATATAATGCAGTTATTAGGGAGATCGAAGAAGAAACTGGATTGAGGAATTTTGATGTTGAACATTTAATTGCAGAAGATTATTGGGAATATGATAATGGTGCTATTCATAATAGGTTTTTTTATAAAATATATATATCAGATGCTCCAGATGAATGGGATTACGAACCAACAGGTGGAGGGGATGAAGAAGGGCTATTATTCCATTATTTTTGGATTTCTTCAAAGAACGAAGTTGAACTTATAAGAGGTCACGGAGATTATTTAAAACACATCTTTATTTAATTCTTTTCAAGTAAAGAATACATTTCCGTAATAATGGTAATATATTCCTTTTAGTGAAGAGCATGATTATACAAAAAAGGTTTATTTCAATCTGTATTGAACTATTTAGAAAATGGCTAAAAGGGAGAGAGTCAAATCAATGATTTATCGTAGAAAAATGTACAACGTTGCACCAAGTATTTTAGATGATTTTAACGAACATTTTAATAAAACACTTCTACCAACACAGCTTAAATATGGTGCAAGATTAGTTGGTAGGTGGATGACTAAGGAAAATAACGGTGTTATAGAGATTTTTGCGATATGGGAATATGACAGCTTTGAGGATTATGAAATTATTGAAAATAAAGTTAAAAGTGACGAAGAGCATGTTAAGCGTGTTCAGAATTGGTATAAAAAAATGGGTGGAAGAGAAAAACTCAAAGAAGTATTCTTTAAAATTGAACAAGATTTTTTAGAAACAACTGTTCCGTTTGATAAAACAATCTTGTCAAAAAAGTAATTATTCTTGTTGCGCTAACGGGATGCATTTCATTCGCTTCTTTCTGTCAGTGATTTTATTTATTATATCTATTTTAGCGTTTATTTTTTAAGCTTAATAAGGAAAAAAGCCTGTATCAATGATTCTTGATAATCTAAGATACAGGCTTTAAATTTCATAGATAACTACCTTTATATTTATTTAACTAATTAAGTGTGTCTTATTTTAATGAGTTCTATGGTAAACTCTCGCAAACGAGACCATCTTTATCACGATCTAATCCGTGTGGATCTTCATTTGGACCACCTGCTGCCTTAAAAAATGCCTGAGCTTCATCGTGCGTATCAAAATCACTGCAATTACGATCTTCACCTTTTGGATCATACGGTCCATCATAACTAGATGAAACATCATTAGAAGTGTCCTCTTTTTGTTGTTCCTCTTGGCTCTGTTCATCTTTTGGTTTTTCGTAATGGAAACCATCTGATTGAACGTATCCGTCCATACTCCAAATACCAATACCTGCGTTAGTTGCTCTAGTTTGCGCTTTTACAAAAGCATTATAATGCGTATACGGTGGATCATAAACATAAGCTAATCGAGCTAACCCTTCTTCTAATAACATCTGGTTGAAGTTTTGTCCATCTACCCATAAATAGGCAAGTAAACGATTATATTTGTCACGCTTTGGTCCATCATATTCAACCCTAACTTGCTTTCCAGTTAATTTTTCTTTTGCAAAGGCACTAGCTTCAGGACCAAAAGGTTGTACTGGTTTGGATGGGTGTTTCGTTTCTGGTGTATCCACTAATAAAAGCCTTACACCTTCAATTTTACCGTTTAATTTTATTTCAATTGTGTCACCATCTACAATACGAGTAACTGTTGCTCGAGTCAGATCTGAGTTATTAGAATCATCTGTTTCTTGAGTTGTTTGATTATCTGAGGATTCTTCTTTCTTGTTCGTTTGTTCTTCTTCTTTATTTGATGTTTTAGTATTCGAATGTTTAGTTTCATCTTCTGAAGTGTCATTATTGGTAGCTCGTTCTCCAGTGTCCTTATACTCACTGTCAGTTTCTTGGTTACTATCATTAATTTGATTGTCGGAGGAATTAGATGCTCCATTTTGTTCCGTTTGATCTTTATTTTCACTATCTTCTGATTTACTTGAGTCATTGTTATTTTCTTCTTCAGATGATTTTTCTTGACTTGATTTGTCGTTTTTATTTTTATCAGTTACAGAATTTACCTGCTTTTCAGAATCCGAAGTCTCGGCTATTTGATCAGGTGAATCTGCTGTAACTCCAAAAAGAGCAAAACTAACAAATAGAGTTGGAATAAAAATTTTAAGAGCTGTTTTTCTAGAAGCTAACTTGATGATACTTGGTTTAATTATACCAAGGAATAGTCCAATAATACTCAATAGAAAAATAAGTAGAAAAATATCAGCCACTCTAAATTCCCCCTTATTTTAAAACATTAAAAAGACACACCTAATTAAATGCGCTCTTAATCATGGTCTTATTTTGTTATTAGCTATCTATAAAGGAATTAGATCGAGAAAAATTTATATTAACACCTAATATTATCTAAGTCAATTACAGTTGAAAAATCAGGTTAAGTAGAAATTGATGATAAAATTTAGATAGGATATGAATTTGCAAGAAGATCTTATACTACTATTACAAAATATGAACAAAATCGTAAGAATCCAGCTTTATGGGAGAATCTTTCTTCACAAACTAAAAAACAAATGAACGGTATTGTTGGATTAAAATGCAAGAAGTTCAAGCTGCTTGTAAATTAAGCCAAAATCGAAATGAGGAGGACTATCACAACATCATTGATAAACTATATGAGGAAAAAGATTTAAACAATTAGCAGAAGTGATTAATTTTTTGCCCCCTCATTTCATATGATGGGCTTTTTAATGGTGTTTATATTAACAAATTTTAACAAGGGATATTTTAGAAAATGTCGAAATTGTTATTGATGTCATATAGAAGGGAGGAGAGAGGATTGAGAAAAAGAGAACTTGAAAAAAGATTTAGTCTAGAATCCATGAGAGATAAGGAATCAAGAAGAATTGCAGTGAAAGTATACGATGATCACGTAGGGCATTCGTTTGTTTATTACGAAAACGAAATAAAGAACTTAGGAGAAAAGATGCCAGATTTACAACGCTTCATAGAATTGAACTGGAGAGATATAGAAAATGGGAAATATGAAGTAGAAGCATTTAATCAATTTGAAGTAATTGACTAATGACTAACAGCACCTACTAATTATAGTAGGTGCTGTATTACTTCTTTAATATAAGACGTCTTGTGAAGAATGGGAAATGATACAAAAGAAGTAAACGGAATGATTAGATAATTAAACAAGGATCCAGATAGGCTATTAGATGATTATCACTTGTTAAGATTTGAACTGAGAGAAACAGAAAAACTAGAATGTAAGAAAGTTACAATGACTTATAGAAAGTAACTTTTATATGATAATATTTTAAGGAAGGATAATATTCCTATTAATAATGTATTTTAATATATTAATATAAAAATGATTAAACTTAAAATAGAGGTGGTGTAATTTGGATAAAGCATACTCGGTACTAAGAGAGAAATGGGAAAAATTAAATCAAGAAAGAGCTGTCATAACTGATAAACAAAAGAAAGCATATAAAAAAAGTTATGAAAGAAAAAGTGTTGCTCCACTATTGTTCTTAGATGATAAAGAAAGTGCACAACTTGATAGTCAGATAAAAATAATCGAACAAATTGCTTCTGAGTTAGGTTATGGTGTGTTTAAGGAAGTTTTCAAATGGAAAGAAAAATAGAAAGTATTGTGTGGATAATTATAGTTGTTGTTTAAATTTATTTGATTATTGTTATTAGATGGTTGTATTTATGTATTGAAATAATTTATAAGGAGAATTTAATGAAAAATTCAAGGGGTTTTGTTGCTGAGGAAAGACCTGAATTAATCGAAGAGTGGCGTGAATTAATAAATGGGGAATATACACCACACAACACAAGAGCTGGTTCCGATGTTTATATAAAATGGCGATGCAAAAAATGTGATCACTATTGGTCGTCGCAAGTTAAAAATAGAGCTATACATAACACCGGTTGTCCTAAGTGTCACGAAAGATATAATGTTGCTTTTCCTGAGCTCGCAATTTATTTTTATATTAAACGAATCTTTAAAGATGCAAAACTCAATACTTGGTTAGAAGGTATAGGAAATTATACGTCAGTAGATATTTTTATTCCTATTCTGAATCTAGTCATTGAATATGATGGAGGACATACTCACAGAAATAGATCAGAATTAGATAAAGATAAAAGTAATTTTATTTTGGATAAAGGATACGGTTTAATACGAATCAGAGATAATGGGTTGCCACCACTAGAAATTAAAGGAATGCTAGAATACCTTTATGAGAGAAGGTCACACAAATCAGTTGGACAAATGATTGAGCAATTATTAGTAATCATAGATGATTGTTATGAAGGGTTTACAACAAAAATTAATGAGGTAAAAACACAAATTGATATAGAACATGATAATATACCAATCCTTGCACAAGTACCACCAGTAGATGTTAAAGAGGATAATTTATTAGAAAACTGCCCTGATATTCAAAAGGTATGGGATTATGAGAAAAATTACCCTTTCCAGCCCCGACATTTTAAACAGTATTCTAATCATAAGGCTTGGTTTATATGCGAAAATAAGCACTCAACATTGGTGCAAATTGGTAGTAAGGCTCGAGGGCATAGTTGCAAAGTATGTGCTGGTCAAAAAGCAACCGAGAAATATAATTTACAGCTATTATTCCCTGAAATAGCAAAAGAGTGGAACTATAAAATGAACAATAAACCACCTGAAAAATATCTTCCGTTTTCTAATGAAGTAGTTTATTGGGATTGCCCAAAATGCAAATCAACGTATGATTATCAAATTAATTGGAGAACTAGTAATAGTGAAAATTGTCCATATTGTGCTGGAAAAAGGGTGAATGAAACGAACTGTCTTGCAACTACTCACCCGGATTTAATTAAAAAATGGGATTATAAAAAGAATAAGGAACTAAAACTAACTCCATACAATGTCACCAAAGGACAGCATGATAAAGTATGGTGGATATGTGAGAGGAACCATAGTTATCCCAAAATGATTTATGATAGTGTAGGTGGAGGAGGTTGTCCTACTTGTTATAATCTCTATGGACGTTTTAAGCCTAAAAAAGTAAAAAGAGAAAAATCCTTAGCAGTTAAAAAACCTGAAGTCGCAAGACAATGGCACCCAACCAAAAACCGAGATGTCACTGCATATGAAGTAGGGCCTTATGCTAGAGAAAAATACTGGTGGCTATGTTATAACTGTGGTCATGAATGGCTGAAACCCCCTAATAATCGCAAGAGTGCGAGGTGTGAAAGTTGTAAGAAGTAATAAAATTAGGGGAAGTAAAACAAGCTAGATTTCTTACTCCACCTTATGCATTGTTCTGTATACGATCTTCAATAATTTAAGTGTGTTTTTATAAGTGATTAATATTAAATCTATATTTTTAAGGCAATTGATTAAATACAAATGTCTTCAGCAAATAGGCCATATTATAGACTAACTTCTTGTATAGATTTTGGGAGTTTGAGACAATTATAATAAGTCTACTCTAAGGGGAATTCTATGATTAATGGAGTCGTCTTTATCTAATCAAACATAAATAAATTATCTAAACCAATAAAGTGTTTAGGAGTTTTATGAATATGGGAGAAGGTTAAATTAATGAATGTGTTGGATTGTGTAATAGTAAACAAACATAAGGGAATAGAAGAGAATATTGAAATAAGTATATTGGGAAAGATAAACGTAATATGTGGAAAAAACAATAGTGGAAAAACAGTTATACTATCAGCATTAGAACAGGATGAACATTGTATAATAGGGCTTTCAGTTTCAGAAGAAAAACTATATCAAATCGTTCAAGAAGAAAACTTATCTAATGCTCCGCAGGGGGTTGTTCAAAATCAATTGGATCAACTTAATAAAGAGTTAAAGAAGTTACAAAAAAATACATGGTTAATAGAAGATATAGATGATGTGTTGGTTCCAAGCATAAATCAACATTGCCCCTCAATAAACGATACAACCAAATTAAGAAATATTCTTGTAAGCCAACTCAATGACATGGAAAAGTCTAAACGGGTGTTTATACCATCAAAACGAAAAATACATGAATCTTTTGATTTACAGTATGAGGCTCAATTTGAACCAAGTGGTCCTGGTGTGTTAAATAGATTATTTGATTTCAAAAACCAGTTAGATTCCACAGAAGCCAAACAGCGATATATTCGAATCAAAGAACAATTTAATTATATTACTAGTGGTTACAATTTTGAAATTACTATTAATCACCGAAATATTAATCTTTATTTTACAAATGACAAAGGGGATTGGATTGGTTCCGAGGATAGTGGTATGGGCTTGAAAGATTTATTAATTATCCTATTTTTTATGAATCTTCCTGATTTAGATGTGATCTTAATCGATGAAGTGGAGACTCATATGCATCCGGACATGCAGCGAAAATTACTTTATGTCATGAGTAAAGAAAGTAATAAGCAATACTTTCTGTCAACACATTCTAATGTGTTTTTGGATATTACAATGGTTGATAGAATATTTCATTCTTATTTTGATCATGAGAAAGGAATCCAGGTCCATAATGCAACCTCTAGAAGTACTGTTCTGAATGATATTGGTTTTTCAGTCGCTGACAATTTAATTTCTGATTTAATCATTTTAACTGAAGGGCCTACAGATAAGCCTATATTAGAAGAATTTTTAAACAAAATGGGTTTATTTAAATATAATATCAAAACTTGGCCTCTTGGTGGAGATGCCATGGATCAAGTAGACTTAAGCGTGTTTAAGGACGCATATAAGATTATGGCTCTTATTGATAGTGATCCAGATAGCCATAAGGTACGAAATCGGTTTAAAAAACAATGTGACGAAAATGAAATTTACGTATACCAGCTAAAAAGATATGCGATTGAAAATTATTTTACTGTTAATGCTCTAAAAAAGATCTACGGTAGACAAATTCCTGAAGATTTCGAGCTTAATTCAGGTGAAAAATTAGAAAAACAATTATTCAATGTAAAAAAGAAAAATAGACATATTGCAAAGCATATGATGTTAGAAGAGATAAAAGGCACAGATTTATATGACTTTCTTACACAAGTGGAAAATTATCTTACGCAAGAGTTTTCACCATCATGAACCACCTGTATTTGAGCATGTGATACATATATGTATTTTATTAAAATTATAACCCTCAATATTTGCAACAGGTAGGATGTATATACAAGTATAGATCTTCAACAATTAGTCGCGATTGCTGAATAGCGGTGATCGCTATTTTTTTTCAGATCTGGATCTGCTTTATCCACTATTATCTCTCTTATTCTTTAGTAAATATTTAACATGACCGATAGCCAATTGCAAATCGTTTCATAAAAGTGCTTTTGTATAATAAGCATTTATTACGCCTCTTTATAATTAAGTGGACGGGTGGTTTTACAATGATTAGCAGTAGGCAATCTGTCTACGATACGAAGGTGTCGAATACTCTATTGATTCTTGTAATTAAATGGTTATTTCATGTTTATAAACGTACACCTTTATAAACTAATAAAAAATAATAGATTTACAGTTTTCAAAGGTATCAAAATAATTTTATAAACCTCCGTAAAGGAAATAGACCTAGATCCAGATTTTTCTTACGTGCCACCAATATATTATTTAAGAATATTAGCAGCTTAAAAGAGAGCAACTAATTAATCATTGGGGTATGAAATTACTTCAAATGCTATCCTGCACTGTAATCCACTTCTTAAATATATCTTTCCATATATTGACCAAATACTTATAAAGTATGAACTTTCGAACAGTTATGTTCTTAACACTGTAGGGTTTATCTTCTTTACTTAGAAACATCTCCATCATCAATTCACTTCAGTCCTTTTAACATTTGTTATAGTTGCTAGAGTTTAAAACTAAATGTAAATAAATCCTATATAGGGAAAAAGTACAGGGGAATAAAAATGAAAAAATTATTAGTTTTAATTCTTTCAATCTCTTTAGCTTTTGTAACTTTATCCATTAAAGTAGAAGCATCAAAAGGCTTTTCTGATGTCAATCAATATTCTGATCACATTTCAAACTTAGTAAGTAAAGGAATCATAAATGGAGATCCCGATGGTTCTTTTAGGCTTGAAAAAGGTATACTTCGAATTCAGGCTGTAAATATGATTTTACGAGAGATTGGGATAGATGTTGAGAATAGTAATGCACCGGATCCTGAATTTTCGGACGTATCTACAGAAGATGGAGAATTTAAAGCTGTTGAATTAGACTTTATTAAAGGAAAACCAGACGGAACATTCGACCGGGAAATTTAACAAGAGGAAAAATGGCATCGATTCTAGTAAAAGCCTTCATGATATTGTATCTACTTTAGCAGCAAATGGGATTACTACTGGATATCAAGACGGTACTTTCCGTTCTAATCAAGAGCTTTCAAGACAACATTTTGCTGTATTTTTATCTAGAACCATTCATTCGCTTGAAGATAATATTTGGGCAACCTTATCTGATGTAGTCGATGGTGATACTGTGAGAATAAATTTGAATGGAGAAGAAGAAACAGTTCGACTACTATTAGTTGATACACCAGAAACAGTTCACCCAACAATACCTGAACAACCTTATGGAGTTGAAGCATCTACTTTTGCGAAGGAAACATTAAGTATTGGTAAACAAATTCAGTTAGAATATGATGGTCTTCAGCGTGACTATTATGATAGGATGATAGGTTATATTTGGGTAGATGGAAAAATGTTCAATAAGATGTTATTGGCAGAAGGCTTAGCAAGATGCGCTTATTGAATATGATCCACCGTATACTTATCAAGAAGAGTTAAAAGAAACAGAGCTGAAGCTAAATCTGTTGAATTAGGTATTTGGAGCATAGATGGATATGTAACAGATGACGATTTAATAGTTCTATAGACGATTCAGAAGAGAGCACTGACGATGATTCCGAATACGATGGTCCATATGATCCTTATGGTGAAGATAGAAATTGTAGCGATTTTGATACGCATGAAGATGCTCAAGCATTCTTTGAAAGAGCAGGAGGCCCTGGAGAGGATCCGCACCGACTTGATGGTGATGGAAATGGTATAGCTTGCGAAAGTTTATAAAACGATCTTCTTCAGCTCCTCATTTCATATGAGGGGTTTTTTTATGTTTTATATTAACAAATTTTAACAAGTGATATATTGGAAAATGTCGAAAATGTTATTGATGTCATATAGAAGGGAGGAGAAAAGGTTGAACTTGAAAAAAGATTTAGTTTAGAATCCATGAGAGATAAGGAATCACGAAGAATTGCAGTGAAAGTATACGATGATTACGTAGGTCGTTCGTTTGTTTATTACGATAATGAAATAAAGAACTTAGGAGAAAAGATGCCAGATTTACAACGCTTCAAAAAATATAATACACTCCCTTCGTTAAAGAGACACTCTCTAATATTTTGGAATAATTATATTCATATTTGTCTTAAATGTGAAATTGAACCAACAAAAAATAAAAAGGATAAAAATTATCACCTAATTTTTATCCTTTTTATTTTTTGTTTAAAAAGCTATGCAATTTCTTATTAAATTTTAATACTAAATTCGTTAATTGTTGAGAAGAACTGTTTCAAATATTTCCTTAAAATAAACTTATTAGCAAAAAAATGATGAAATATAATCTTATTAACAAATAAAAGGAGTTGAAAAGTAATGCAACTAGGGAACATATCTACTCCAACAGTTGACAGTTTTAAACGTTCAAAAGAAAGGGGTTTAGATTTTCTAGAGTTTTGTATAAACGAAGGCAACGATGTAGAGGCGTTTTATCAATCTCGCAACGATTTACTAAATTTCAAAAATGAATATGAAATCGATGTGCAATCAATTGGTCGATGGAAGTCATTGCGCGTAGATGAAAAAGGAAAAGTAATCGAAGAAGAATTAGAAAAATGTTTTCGGTTAATTGATGTTGCAAGTGAATTAGAATGTCCTAATTTTGTCAGTGGATGTAATTATGTAGAGGAACTATCCTACTTTGATAATTGTGCCGCTGCAATTGATTTCTTTTCAAAATTAATTGCCTATGGAAAACCTAAGGGTGTTAACGTATCTTCGTATAATTGCCGCAAAGTTAATTTTGTCCATAATCCTGTTGCTTGGAAATTGGTGCACGGACATTTGGATGAGTTAGGAATAAAGTTTGACCCATCCCATAGCAGATATTTTGGCGGAGATTATTTGCAAGAGACGATGGATTGGGGGCACCGTTTTAACCATGTACATTTGAAGGGTTCGATGATCATAAGTGGTGAACGAGTTGACGACCCTCCGGCTGGACTTGATCAAACAGATTGGAAAACATTTATTTCCATGTTAAGAGTGAAAAATTACACGGGTGGATTAAGTATTGAACCGCATTCTCCCGTATGGACAGGCGAATTAGGAGAACATGGAATAAATTACACAATTGATTATATGAAGGGATTACTATTTAAATGAAGGTTTAAGGAGCAATTAAATAGCTAACAGAAAGTTAAGATATGGATTGATTGGTGCTGGTGATAATGCAGAAAAAAAGTACGTTAGCCATTTTTCGCAGCTTGATTACTTCGAATTTGTCTCTGTTTGTGATAGAAATATCCAAAGCAGCAAATAAACTAGCGGTAAAATACAACATTGAAAGAGTTTATCGAAATTATCGTGAGATGTTGAAGCAAGAGGATTTGGATGTTGTTAGTATTTGTAAACCTTATGAAATTGATAGAAATATCTATTTTTTGCACTAGGAAATGGGGTTAATTACGTTTAGTTAATTTAACTTTTGCACTAATTAACAAATGATGGGAGAGAAAAGTAATGAGTAATAAAAAATTAAAGTATGGATTGATTGGTGCTGGCAGTAATGCAGTAAAAAAGCACGTTAGCAATTACACAAAGCTAAGAAACATAGAATTCGTCGCTGTTTGTGATGTTAATCTTGAGAATGCAACTAAAGTAGCTGAAAAATATAATATTGACAGTGTGTATAGTGATTATCGTGAGATGTTGAAGCAAGAGGATTTGGATGTTGTTAGTATTTGTAAACCTTATGAAATTGATAGAGATATCTATTTTTTTGCACTAGGAAATGGGGTTAATTACGTTTAGTTAAGCTAATTAACAAATGATGGGAGAGAAAAGTAATGAGTAATAAAAAATTAAAGTATGGATTGATTGGTGCTGGCAATAATGCAGTGAAAAAGCACGTTAGCAATTACACAAAGCTAAGAAACATAGAATTCGTCGCTGTTTGTGATGTTAATCTTGAGAATGCAACTAAAGTAGCTGAAAAATATAATATTGACAGTGTGTATAGTGATTATCGTGAGATGTTGAAGCAAGAGAAACTGGATTTTGTAAGTATTTGTACACCAAATCATCTTCATGCAGATATTGCCGTTTATGCTTTGAGACAGGGAATTAATGTTCACTGTGAAAAGCCATTAGCGATTAATGCAAAAGAGGCGCAAAGAATCGTAGATGCTAAAAATAGATCTGGGAAAAAGGTAATGATTGGGCTAAACAATAGATTTACAAATGAAATGGTAAAACTAAAACAATATATAGATCAAGGATTTTTTGGAGACATTTATCAAGCAAAAGCTGGTTGGAAACGAAGAAGTGGTATCCCAGGGAGAGGTACATGGTTTACGAATAAAGCTTTATCTGGTGGCGGTGTTATGATTGATTTAGGTGTCCATTTTCTTGATCTACCGTTATTTCTACTAGGGCTACCAGAACCATCTTATATAACTGGTTCGACTTATCAAAATTTTGCTAAAACGACAACTCGGAATAGAAACGGTTATAAAGGAGATCCCGAGGGCATCTTTAATGTTGAGGATACAGCTGTTGGATTAATCGGGCTACAGAATGGGGCAACAATCAACTTTGAATTTAGTTGGGCTTCAAATATTGAGAAAGATGAAACTTTTATGGAGATTCTTGGTACGAAAGGTGGGGCTAGTTATATTAATGGGGAGTTAAAACTGTTTTCGGAACACTTGGAAACCTGCATTGACATTATCCCAAATTTAAACCCTAACCTCACACTAAAGAATGAGTTCGAACATTTTACGAATTGTATTTTTAATAATGAAGAGTTATACACACCAGCAGAAGATGGGGCATACATGATGAATATTATCGATCGTTTTTATGAATCGGCTGAACGTAAAGCCCCTGTATTTTTTGAAAATAAAGCTGCAGTGAACTTTTATTAACTAAGTGATTAAGTTTTTGATAGATTAATAGAAAATAAAAGGAATGAATTAGCTTGAACCAAGAACAATTGAAAAATCCAATCTTACCAGGATTCAATCCAGATCCATCTATATGTCGAGTTGAGGATGATTTTTATCTAGTTACTTCTAGTTTTTCTATGTTTCCAGGAATACCCATTTTTCATAGTAAGGATTTAATAAATTGGAAGCAAATCGGGCATGTGCTTGATCGACAGTCGCAGCTACATGTGACAGCGGATAATATTGTCGCTGGCATAATGGCTCCTACCCTACGTTATAATAAGGGGACTTTCTATGTGATTACATCCAATTTTAGTAGTAAAGAAAACTTTATTGTTACTGCAACTGACCCTTCTGGTCCTTGGTCAGACCCATACTGGTTAAAGGATGACGGTATTGATCCATCTTTGTTTTTTGACGATGATGGGAAGGTGTACTATACAGGTACAGCTAGAGAAGCGAGCGGAGAACAAGTCATATGGATAAGTGAGTTCGATCTGCAAAATATGTGTTTTATTGGAGAAAAGAAAACTATATGGGGAGGCGCTTTGAAAAATTGTGCTTCACCTGAGGCGCCTCATCTTTATAAGAAAGATGGGTATTATTATTTGGTGATCGCAGAAGGCGGGACTGAACATTTTCATGCTGTTACCGTAGCAAGAAGCACATCCATTTTTGAGTATTTTGAAAGTCACAAGGGAAACCCTATTATGACTCACCGACATTTTGGTAAAGATTATCCTATTTGTAATGTTGGTCATGTTGATTTAGTTGAATTAGAAAGTGGCGAATGGTATGCAGTCATGCTAGGTTCTCGTTTAGTAGACGGTCATCACAAAAATCTTGGAAGAGAAACATTTATTGCACCTGTCACTTGGGAGGATCATTGGCCAGTGATAAGTCCAGGAACGGGGAGAATAGAACGTAGCTATCCTGCACCAGATTTACCAACTTCAGTGTTGCAACCAATGACTACAAGAGACGATTTTAACGAAGAAAAGTTAGGGATGGAATAGGTATTTTTTGGTACGAATTACGATAAATTCCATTCAATTTCAAACAGTAAATTAACGTTAAGTTTATTACCTCGTTCTATTAGCCAGAAACTACAAAAAATAGGTTTATCTAAAAAGGATTTAATGGTAGCAAACTTAAGCTTTGTGGGGCGAAGGCAAGTACACATTAATTTTAGTATTTCAAGTCTGATGCGTTTTAGAGCATTAAAGGAAAATGAAACGGCAGGACTTGTTATCATGCAAGCATTAAATCACCAACTTCGCTTGGAACGTTCCATGGAGAATGAGAAGGAGGTCATTAGGTTAATTCAGTGTACTAGTGAATTGAATGGCTATCCTTTTCATGCTAATTTTACTAGCAAAACACGGAGGTAGAACTTGCTAAGGAAGAAATTGATTACGATGATGTGGTACTCGGTGTTAGAGCAGTAGGAAATAAATATAGCTTTTTTTATGCTAAGGAAGGTGAACGCTTTACCACACTATATGATAATGGAGATGGAAAACAAATAAATCCACCGAATATAGGTGGTATGATGGGTACTCTCCTTGGGGTGTACGCAAGCTCCAATGGTAAAGAAAGTGAAAATAATGTGGAATTCGAATGGTTTGACTATGTTGGAACAGAGTAAATGATATTTTATCATATTGATTGTCTAGTCTATTAAAGAGTTAGAATTTTACTGCATTTTTTAATTTTTTTAAATAATGATATAATTTAGATCAATAATGTTAAATCAATCGTAATAATATATTCATTCTAAAAAAACATTTTTTAATTCATCCAGCTTTCTTAGGAGAATGCACATGCTGCAGCGACTACGAAATAGACAGCTTCATATCAAAGTATTTATTGTTTATTCGGTAATTTTGGTGGCCCTTACATCTTTGGTTGCTATACCGATAAATATGTATATTAAAGATAATTTAAAACAGACATTGGATAATGAAACAAGATCAACTGCCGAAAATATTATGACACGTCTAGATATTTTTTATAATCAGTATGAACAAATCTCTAAATATTTTTATTTAGATCAAGATCAACAGGGCATTACACCTGTAGAGTATTTTGAGATATGGAAAAACAAACCAGGTGAACAAGCTTATATAACATACAATGCAATAATGAACAGCCTAGCCCTTAATACAGAACTCTTTGAATCAGTTACTCGAATTAGTCTTTATACAAATGATTTACTATACTTATCCTCAAAAACTACTTCTAATAATCCTTTTAAGAAAATCGATTATCTTGAAGAAACAAGAGCTAAAAAGGGTGGTGTATCCGTACAATATAGTAGTCGTGATCCATGGTCTAAAACAAGTGATGTACCGGTATTAATATTTAATCGGCAATTACATATTAGTAATAGGGAAGTTGGCTTTTTAGAAGTTCAATTTAATGGATCAGATTTATCTACTACTTCGCTAATGCATGGTGGTGAAATCACTGTTGTTTATGGAGATGAGAAAGTCAACAATGCTATCTATCACTCTGGTCAGGATTTGAATGAGCAACAAGTTAATCATATTCAAGATTTAATAGATTCTGAATCTGTTGGTGTAACCAATAATATGGATGGTTACCTATACCATTATCTTTATTCAAAAGAGTCTAAATTTCATGTCATTTATTCCATGGAAGAGAATAAAATCTATGCACCGGTTGATCAATTTAACTATTTAATGATTTTTATTGTTTTTATTATCATTACCTTGGCATCCACCGTCTTTTATATCACAGCTAAACGATTGACTAACCCTTTACGAAATTTAATTCGTGTTATTGACCATATTAGCTTAGAGGAAAAGCCTTTTAAGTTGGAAAATAAACATCAATTAAATGAAATAGATTCATTAAATCATTCTTTTCATTTAATGAATACAAGACTCCAACATTCACTGAATAAAATAGTGCAATTTCATACGTCAGAATCTCAATTAAAGCTCAAATTATTACAAGCACAAATTAATCCTCATTTTATCTTTAATATGATAGGTGTTATTACCATCCTCTCAAAGCGAGGTAATAATAGTGAAGTGGAAAAGGTTAGTAGGAAACTAGCAAATTTTTTAAGATACACAACATCAATGGATTATAGACAAATTGACTTGATGAAGGAGATAGAATTTACCAAAAACTATTTAGATTTAATGAAAACAAGATATAAAGACAGGATCTCGTTTGAAATTAATATTCTAGATGAGATGAATCATATCCCTATACCTAAAGTGATTATTCAGCCGATTGTTGAGAACTCTCTCACCCATGGATTGGCAAATAATCAGACAATAAATATTAGAGTAAATGCTGAAATGGAAAATAATAAATGGAAAGTCCTTGTTCAAGATGATGGGGCAGGGTTCAGTGCAGAGTCAATGAAGAAGCTAGATGACCAAATAGCAGAATATAAAAATAACCCAACTAATAATTATGACCTATCTATTGGAGGCATGGGAATTTTAAGCACCTTCATTCGGCTAGATTTGTTTTACTCAGAAAATGTAATTTTTAATTATGGAAACAATCCATCTGGTGGAGCTTATGTATTAATTGGAGTTGGACTTAAGAACTGATAAATAGCTAAATAGAGAACGGACTATAGACATAAGGAGGGAATTGGTGAATGAAAATTCTAATAGTGGATGATGAACCATTCTTTATAGATGAGCTAAAGTTAATTATCGAAGAATTTGCCAACCAAGCTGATGGGGAAATTGTAGAAATCACTAGTGTTTATAGTGCTGAAGAAGCTTTACGAGTCATACCTGGGTTAATGCCAGATTGTATATTTACTGATATTAAAATGACTAATATGAATGGTATTGACTTAGCTAAGGAAGTTCATAGTAAATGGCCAACCATTAATGTGGTCATTATAAGTGGTTATCCGACCTTTGATTATGCAAAAGAAGCAATAAAGTTAGACGTGGTCGATTTCCTTACAAAACCAGTCTATGATGAAGAAGTCATTAACATTCTATCAAAATTAACTCATGAGCACGCGAATAAATTGTATCATTGGACTGAAAAACAATTAACCTATAAAGTGAAAAATCCAAAAGTAGAGCTAGATCCAAAACTAATAAGTCTATTGAATGATCGGTATCATTTCTTTTATCCGATTCAGGTAAAAAGCTTTGAGGGAGCATATCCCGTAGACTTTCCATTTCCTCGGCCATCGGAACAGCTGCTCATTAAAAAGATAAATGACCTATTAATAAATAGAGAGCATGTCTGGGTGGTAAGTGACAGTAATCAAGGGAATATAGTTATTATTCTTGCCTTAAGAAAGGCGGATAGAAATAAAGTTAATTCGATTGTATCTGAAACATTTTATTATTTTTCTGAGAATGTGATTGTGTCTGTTGCAAAAGGTGAGGTTCATAAAACAATTGAAAATTTAGTAGATTCTTTACCCCTAATTCGAAATCGTTTATACAATAATTTGAAGATTGGAAAATCTCAAGTGATAGATGAATCAATGCCTGTTCATCGAAAGTGGACAAGTAAGGATATCTTTTCTGATTCTACCTATAACAAGCTGAAGGTCTTAGTTCAAAATCAAAAATGGGATTATCTTCAAAATGAAATTATTAGTCTGTTCTCACTTTGGGAGAAAGAAGAGTATACATGTATGACAGTTGAACAAAATCTGAAAAAAATTACGAGATTGTTTGAAGAGTTAGAAGGAATCAACCATTCTTCCATATATCTCATTGAAAAAGCGGTAGAAGAGATGGTCTACATTACTGAGTCATATGAAGAAATACAGGAGTCATATTTACAAATATTGAATGACCACTTCTATAATCAAATAAAAGGTGAAAGCAAAGATAATCAACAAATATTTAATGATATCAACAAATATTTGAAAAACAACTTACACGAACCAATCACTTTAACATTTTTAACCACAACCTTCAATATATCGAAAACACAATTATGCGGACTGTTTCGAAAAGAGATGAATCAGTCTTTCGTAGAGTACTTAACATCATTGCGGATGGAGAAGGCCAAGGAGCTAATAGCAGAGAACCCGAAATTGCTCTTAAAAGAAGTGGCTCAAATGGTTGGTTATACGGATCACTTTTATTTCAGCAGAAGCTTTAAGCACAATGTAGGAGTGTCGCCTAGCGTCTATAAAGAAACCTTGGTCGATAATAAATAGTACAAAAATTGTATACGCTTACAATTTTTGTATATATCTAAGCGAAGGGAGAAATTGCAAATGAATGGGTTAATGAGTGGCGTTTACAAGTACTCTTTGTGGATATCCAGACTTGCTTTCCTAAATGTTTTATGGGTGTTTTTTTCATTAATTGGGCTCATAATCTTTGGTTTTTTTCCTGCGACAGTAGCTATGTTCAGTATCGTGCGGGATTGGGTAAAAGGTAAGGATGATCAGCCTATCATTAGTACTTTTATCAAAAATTACCGAAAGGAACTAATAAAAGGTAACCTATTGGGGATGATTATTCTCTTTATAGGGTTGATCTTAATTATAGACATAAGATTTCTTTTTCATAATAATTCGGGAATATGGATGATTGTAAATGGTGTAACGGTAATGGTAACCGTTATATATTTACTAACGGTTCTGTATGTTTTTCCTGTGTTTGTTCAGTATGAATTAAAGCTCATTGATAATATTAAAAACGCGTTTTTTTACATGTTAGCTAATCCAAAAGCAACATTTATGATGGTAGCTGCGACGATAACCTTATATCTAGGAATGGTCTATTTTCCTGCAGTAGCTTTTATCTTTGGAGGTAGTCTCTATGCTTTCTGTTTAATGTATTATGCGAATCAATCATTTGTCCATGTCGAACAGAAAAAAACTACAATTGAAAATGGGGCAAATCACTAATAGGAAATTAATGAATTTGTTAGCTTTACTAGATAAGGAGAAGATTGAGCTATTGTAGTAAGAGAATACCCCGTTGAGTGAAGTTACACTTTATAAGCATGTTCTTTATAACATGATTGTCGATCTATAGCATGATAATAGTTGAAGCTTCAATTCCCTCTTGGAGGGGATTGAAGCTTTTGTATATTGATAGCAGTTACTATAACAATTTGATTTGTGGAAGCATCTCCGCCTCAATTTATAATAAATTCCGACAATAACAACAATCTTTGAGAAAATAGACTAAAAAAAGACTTGAAGTGTCCCATTAATGGCTAGTTATAGAGCTCTAGTGTAACTCTCTGAATTTTGCTGGAGTAATACCTATTTTCTTCTTGAATACCTTTCCGAAATAGCTAACATCTTCATAGCCGCATAATCTACTAATATTTTTTATTTTCTCATTTCTATCTTGAATGAGTAAAGTTCGTGCATTTGCCAGCCGAACATCTGTAATATAATCAAATATTGAAAAACCATTTACTCTTTTAAATAATTGGCATAGATATTCTTTTGAAAGATGGACTTTCGCTGCTAAATCTGATAAAACAATTGGATCCATATAATGTTGATTAATAAAGTCCATAACCATATAGACTTTACTATTTTGCTTATGAAAAGAGTTTGCATTCTGTATTGTTGTGGATTTCAGAAATTCGAGTAAGATGTTATAAAGTTTTCCAGAGTATTCATACATCTCGTTTGAATTATCCTGAGTATTATTAACAAATAATTCTTCCATATGATTTTCTATTTTATCAGTATTGTTAAGTTTATAAATGCTAGATTGTTCAATTCCAATGTTTTTAAAAAGATCTTTTATTCCGTATCCTGAAAAAAGTAAAAAATGTACCTTCCATTCATTACTCACTCGGTAATATCGATGGCCGATATTTGGAAATAATAAAATTCCATTGCCTTTTTCTACGATAAACTGTTTATCATCTAGTTCAAGTACACCTTTACCTTTTACAGTATAAATTAATTGAAAAGCTGGTAACCCTGAAGGTCTATTAATATATTCCTGACTGTGATTTAATCCTACTGCAGATAAAACAAAAGGAAGATTTACACTTTGATCACTATACTTTGTAAAAAAAACCTTTTTTAACATTATACAACACTCCCTGCTTCTTCTTAATATATTCATATATTGTTTAATATTATTAGATTTACTATGTTTTCTCAATCTAATAAAATATTAATATAATCTTATTTTGGAAGGGGATATATTTTATGTCAACTATACCTCACATAAAAAATGAAAATAATTTACCAACATTATATGTTCATAATGAACCGTTCATTGCGCTAGCTGGAGAGATCCATAATTCTAGTGCTTCAAATCTGGAATTTATGGAGCAAAAAGTATGGCCGAAATTAAAAACACTTAATATGAATTCTGTTATTATTCCTGTGTATTGGGAATTAATTGAGCCTGAAGAGAACCAGTTTGATTTTTCTGTCGTCGAAGGAATAATAAATCAAGCACGTGAGAATAACATGCATATTGTTTTTCTGTGGTTTGGTTTATGGAAAAATGCAGAATCATCTTATGTTCCAGAGTGGATGAAGAGAGATACGAAAACTTACTTTCGTGCCTGCAAACCAACCGGAGAAGTTTTAAATACAATATCACCTTTGTGTGAAGATGCTGTGAAAAGGGATGCAAAAGCCTTTTATAATTTAATGAACTTTATTAAATCTAAGGATTCTGAAGAAAACACCGTAATTGTTATGCAGGTTGAAAATGAAATTGGATTATTAGGAACAGATCGGGATTATTCTCAAGAAGCAAATGAAGCTTTCCAGAGTGAAGTGCCTGAATCTGTAGCTAAGGAATTCGGTGTTTCTGGAACTTGGGAAGAAGCATTTGCTTGTGATGCTAGCGAATACTTTATGGCATATTATTTTTCATCCGCTGTTGAAAAAATTACTAAGGCAGGTCAAGATGCTTATCCACTGCCTTGTTATGCAAATGCATGGTTGGAACAATATCCGTGGAGTGCTGGAACCTACCCAAGCGGCGGTCCTGTAATGAAGATGCATAGAATGTGGAAGCTGATGACTCCATCTTTATTTTGTCTAGCTCCTGATATTTATGTACCTTATGTACCAGATGTGATGGATGAATATAGTCAGAACGGCAATCCACTTTTCATTCCGGAGGTCCGTAAAGATGCTGTGTCAGCTACGTATGCACTATATGCGGTTGGGGGGTGTAACGCAATTTGTTACTCACCATTCGGAATCGAGGACCTTATGAAGAATGAGGAAGACATTGAAAAGCCACCACTTGAGCTAATGACAGCATTAAATATCGATCCGACAGCATTTGAAATTGAAGGAAGTGCAGCATATCTTGCGAAGAGTTATTCCATTATTGAAAATTTCAAGCCGTTATACTTTGACTATAGAAATTCTAGTCATTTGCAAAGTTTTGTAAAGAGAAATGAGCATGACTTTGGTAAACTACTTCATTTTGACAAATATGATATTCTTATTTCGTATTCACCAAAACAACCGTATAAGCCAACATCTGGTGGGATGATTTTTGAGGTTTCAGAAAATGAGTTTATCATTATTGGAACTATGATAGGTATTAAATTTTATGCTAAACCAGGAAGGAATACACAAGTTGAATTTCTAAAACTAGAAGAAGGAGAAATTCAAAATGGAAAATGGAAATCTAGACGTATATTAAACGGTGATGAAGCTAAGATGTTTAAATTGAAAGACATGCCATCAGCATATAGAATTAAGGTATATGAATACTAAGAATAAGATAAGTCCTGTTGCAGAAACTAACTTTCTATGATTACTAACAAACTGAATTTAGTAGGGGGAGAATCCCTGTATGATCAAAGTGAGAAACTTCAATTCCTTGAGAAGTAAAGGATTGGAGTTTTTCATTTTTTGAATGTCTATTGCTATAACTTAAGTTGGATAGGCAACTGATTATTATGTATTAAAATCCTATAATAACTACCCAGTCTTTTATGTAATATGAAATTCATTTATCCATGCCAAAAAGAAAATACTTCAATAGTAAATAAAAAGGTTTTTATAATTGAGATTTTCAGAAAACAATTATCCATGTTAGATTGTTCAATATTCTATTTGTAAACGCTTGCTAAACTGTTATTCTGATACTGAAAGTTGATATATTAATAAAATTTTTAAGGGAGGCATTTAGTATGAAGAAAAAAATATTTGGATTTATGTTTTTAGTGGTTATCATTTTATTCATCAGTGCATGTAGTAGTGAATCATCTCAAGAAAATATCGACTCGCAAGCTAGTGATGATAACCAAGAAGCTAGTGATGAAAAGGTAACACTTACTACGGCTGTGTTTGCTGGAGATTCAGAAGCAGCTGATGGATGGATGACAGAAATCGCAGAACAAATTGGTGTGGAAATCGATATTCAAGTGTTACCTGACGGAGATCAAAATCAACAATTGTATAAAACGAAGGCTGCAACGAATAGTTTGCCAGATTTAGTTTTATATCACCCTGGTACTAAATTTAAAAACGATATTGTACCAGAAAAGAATTTAGTAGATTTATCTGAACAAAAATGGGTAGAAAAACTTAGTGATACTTCCCCTTTTTCAGTTGATGGTAAAATTTATGCCGCTCCGATGGGAGGAGGAATGGGAGTAGGTATTTTCTATAACAAAGAAGTATTCAACGAACTTGGTATAGAAACACCAGAAACTCTAGATGAATTGGTTGCGATTGCAGAGAAAATTAAGTCAGAGAGTGATCAAGTACCATTCTATGTTACTGGAGAGACTCCTGTAGGACTTGAATCTTTAGGATATGCAGCCACCGCAGTTGATGTAGCAAAGAATGAGAGTTTGATAGAGGATATAAATGAAAATAAAGCAAAATTCACCGATGCAGAGTACTTTATTGAATCACACCAAATGCTAGAAGAGTTGTATAATAAAGATTTAATCAATTCTGATGTTCTTTCTGCTTCACTTGAACACGCAGTTTCTGCAATAGCAGAAGGGGAGGCAGCGATGTTTCTTACAGCAGACTTTATAACGAATATACTTGCCGCTTCATATTCAGATGAAGAATTAAATAAATTAGGTCACTTTGCATACCCGTCAGATGGAGAGGATGTATACGCCTACAAACCAGGCTATGCATTAGGTGTCGCAAACACAAGTGAGCAGCAAAATAAAGCAAAAGAATTTATTGACTATTTCATGACAGAAGAAGGACAACAAATATTCTTAGAGAATAATAAAGGATTTAAAACCCCTGCATTTGCTTTGGAGAGTGGAACTAAAAGTTCTAATGAGCTATTCCAAAGTATTGCGCAAACATATGCAGATAATACTCCAGTAGAGATGTTTGATGGGATAGTGGTTGTAAATCCAGGAAGTTGGGGGCCAAGCGTACAGCAAATGTTAATTGGAGATACTAACCCTGAAGAAATCGCAGAATCAATTCAAGCTACTATTGAACAAAACGCTGAAGCCGCTGAAATACCAGAATTTACAGAATAATACTTAAATATGGGAATCTCTATTTTTATAATAGAGATTTCCAAATGATAAGGGGGATAATTTATGGACTCACTTCGAAGAAAAACCTATTCATTTAAGTTAGTAATACCTTGGTTTGTTATATTCATCTTGTTTTTTATGGGGCCTACCTTAGCAGGATTCTACTTTGCATTTACAAATTGGAATTTAACAGATGCTAATTTTGTAGGTTTAGCGAATTTCAAAGAAATTTTTAGTAACCCGAGCATGTCTGGGGCATTTACAAATACATTTTTTTTCATGATAGTTACTGTAGTTGTGAAAGTTACGGTTGCTATGCTATTAGCGATATTAGTTAATCAAAAGTTAAAAACACAGAATTTTTTGAGAGGTGCATTTTTCTTTCCTGTACTTATGACTTTTGTAGCAACAGGTGTCATCTTTAAAGCACTACTTCACCCAGAAACAGGTTTCATCAATACAATGTTAAGTACTATTGGTTTAGAATCACTTGCAATGGGCTGGTTGATTGATCCAGACATTGTTATGCTATCTATCGCTGGGATCGATATATGGAAGGGTTTAGGGTTTAATATGGTTATTTTCTTAGCTGGCCTTCAAAGTATTTCAAAAGAGTACTATGAAGCAGCTGAAATCGATGGTGCATCTGCATGGCAACGATTTAGAAATATTACTTTTCCACTGCTCACACCCATCCTTCACGCTAATATCATACTTACAGTTATTCAAGGAATGAAAGTATTTGATCTAGTATTAGTTACAACTGGTGGGGGACCAGGTTATAGTTCGGTTGTAATCAACACATTTGTGTTTGATGCGTTCTCCATGGGTCGTTATGGATTAGCAGTATCTGGAGAATTATTATTGTTTATTATTATTGTCCTGTTTACAATAATACTTCGAATCTTCCTAGGAAAGAGAGAGAGGCGTTATGGGTTCTAAAAAGATAAAAAAATTATTGTTAGAAGTATTTGGATTAAGTCTTAGTTTAATTATTTTGATCCCTTTTTATATTACGATAGTGAATTCACTCAAAACTACTGCTGAAGCAGCTGTACCAGATTTAAGTCTACCTAAAGAAATACTTTGGTCAAATTATATAGAGGTTTTTGAAAGAGCGAGGGTTGGTCTAGCATTCCTAAATAGTTCCACCATTACTTTTATTAGTGTAGCATTAATTATTCTGTTAGGAGCGCCGGTTGCTTTTGTTATTCAGCGCAACAAATCAAAATTAAGTAAAGCTGTATTAGGATTACTGTTAATTGGGTTAATGATTACACCATCTATTGTTCCTTTGGTTTATGTATTAGAAACATTGCAATTAACGGGAACGAAAATAGGAGTTATTTTAATTTATATTGGTTTATTTTCACCAATCTCTGTCTTTTTAATGCATGAATATTTAAAGGGATTACCTACAGAGTTAGATGAAGCTGCATTAATGGACGGTTGTGGTCCATTACGTTTGTTTTATCAAATTATTTTTCCGATGATGTTACCTATTATAGCAACAGTTAGTATTTTTAGTTTTATTATGGTTTGGAATGACTTCATGATGCCAATCTATTTCTTGTCAGGAAGTGATAACATTACGCTTCCACTAACTATTTACTTTTTCCAAGGGCAATATAGCTCGCAATGGAATTTTATTTTCGCAAACGTAGTGATTGTTACGTTGCCAGTATTGCTTGTATACCTATTTGCCCAAAGATATATTATTGATGGTATGGCAAGTGGTGCAGTCAAAGGGTAAATGCTTACAAAAAGTCTGACCAAGACATTCTACTTTGGAGGTCATCATGGAACAGTTAATTGATCAACTATACAAAAATGAAGGTAAAAATTATATTTTCCCTTTTTTGTGGATGAGGGGAGAAGAAGATGTTGTTATAAGAGAAGAGATTGATAGAATCTATCAATGTGGTATAAGAGCTCTCTGTGTGGAAGCGAGACCTCATCCGGACTTTGTAGGACCTGGCTGGTGGCATGATCTGGATATTGTAATGGAAGAGGCAAAGAAACGCAACATGCGTGTCTGGGTATTAGATGATGCTCATTTCCCAACTGGATATGCAAATGGTTTTATAAAAGAGAAATACCCTAATCGTAAAAAAACTTATATTAACTATAATCTTGTTGATGTATTAGGTGCTCAAAGCGAAGTAACTATTCATATAACGCCAATGTTAAAACCCAAAAACTCATGGTTAGATTTAGATAAAAAGATAGATATGGAAGAACAAAAAAACAATATATTAATCAGTGTAGTGGCTACAAGAATAGTGAAGGATGGAATTATTAAAGAATCGGATGCAATTGATTTAACGCATCATGTAGCAGATGGTTTTATGACATGTTCTTTACCAGAAGGCGCTTGGAGGCTATTTGTCGTTTATGAAACGAAAACAGATGGTGGAAACCCGACCTATATAAATATGATAGATGAAGAGTCAGTGCATACACAAATTGAGGCTGTGTATCAACCACATTACGAACGTTATAAAGAAGACTTTGGCCATACATTTGCAGGCTTTTTTTCTGATGAACCACAATTTGGAAATACAACCGGATTTAATTTTGACGAATCCATTGGTCGCAAAGAGATGCCCTTACCTTGGAGTGAAGAAGCAATGATGATGGTAAGGAATGCGTTTGGTTCTAATTGGAGAGTCTACCTACCGTATTTATGGGTGAATACCGAAGAAATGAATCGCTGTGTGACTACAAGATATACGTATATGGATATTATTACGCGTTTATATGAAAAGAATTTTAGTGGCCAATTGGGACAATGGTGTGAGGAGCATGGTGTCGAATATATTGGCCATGTAATAGAGGACAATAATCAACACAGTAGGTTAGGAAGTGGCGCTGGTCATTTTTTTAGAGCATTAAAAGGTCAACATATGTCCGGGATTGATGTAATCGGTGGTCAAATTACATTTGGTGGCGCAGGTATAGAGCGAGATGGAATTTTTAAAGGGGATGGGGAATTCTATCATTACTCACTAGGGAAACTTGGATCTTCCTATGGACACCTTGATCCGAAGAAGCAAGGAAGAACGATGTGTGAACTATTTGGAGCTTATGGCTGGAAACTCGGAGTAAGAGATATGAGATATATTTTAGATCATTTGATCGTTCGCGGTATTAACCATCTCGTACCTCATGCCTTTTCTATGCGCGAATATCCGGATATGGATTGTCCCCCGCACTTTTATGCAAAAGGGTATAATCCTCAGTTTAAACATTTTTCATATCTTATGCACTATGCGAATCGATTATGTCATATTTTTAATGGTGGGACGCACTTTGCACCGGTAGCTATTTTATATCATGGTGAAAGTGAATGGACCGGTAACTATATGAAAATGCAGAAACCAGCTAGAACTCTTACAGAGAATCAAATTGACTTTGATTTTGTACCAATCGATATTTTGAACGATTTAGAGTCTTATAATGGTTCATTAGAAAAAGATAAATTGAAAATAAATGGGGAATCATTTGCTTGTTTGGTTATTCCATACAGTCAATATATAACGAAAGAGTTAGCCGCATTTATTAGAGATGCCATAGATTTAGAGATAATATTTGTCGATGATCGACCTGAAAATATATCTAATGAGTTAGACCAAGATGAGGTGAAAGTATTTCTAGAAGCGACAGAAAGATGTAAGGTAGTGCCATTAGAAGATTTAGCGAATGAACTTAGAACGCTTGATATTTATGATATTAATCTGAAGAAACCTTTTAAAGACTTAACTTACTATCATTATTTTAAAGAAAATAACATCTATATGTTTCAAAATGAGTCAGCGCATGAGACATTTAGTGGGGATATAGAATTATCAATTGAAGAGCCTGCTGTTATATACCAGGCATTAGATAACAAATTTGAAAAAATAAATGTTAAAAAAGATAATGGAAAATCGATGATTCATTTAGAGTTAAAACCCTATGAATCATGTGTAGTGTTTGAAAAAGTAGAAGAGCTACCTAAACTATCAAACTATGTACCAATGTCTACTAAATTGGCAGCATGTAAGCAGCAAAATGATTTGTCTGCACAATGGAACTATTCTTTGGTAAAGAACAAAGAATATCCAAATTTCAATGAAATCAGGACAATGGAGACATTGGTTCCTGTTTCAAAAGAGCATCCGACCTTTGCTGGAATTATTAAATATGAGAAAAGTTTTAAATTGGATGAAGTACCAGAACAAGGGCTATTAGCTTTCGAATATATCTATGAAGCTGCGGATTTGTGGATCAATGATCAATATGTTGGTAGGAAAATTTGTCCGCCATATGTGTTTGAGATCGCGGACTATGTGAAAAAGGGAAGAAACACGATTCGGTTAGAAGTAGCAACAACGTTAGATAGAGATCAATTTAATCAGCCATCACCTCCGTTCATCTTAAATCATAATCCGATTGATCCAACAGGGATGTTTGGAAGAGTTACTTTGTATAGATAATATGCTAAAGATTACTGTCAAGATAAAGTGTGACTCTGTAAAGGAGCACACTTTATTTATATAAAAATCACTTGGGTAAATGTGTCTAATAAGTTACCTATTACTTAGAATAGGAGAAGTAATTTATGAAAAAGTCTAACTTGTTAAGTTTATCTTTAATAATTCTGATGACAAATATGTTTATTGCACTACTCGGAGTTGGATTGGTCATTCCTGTATTGCCACAATATATTTTGGAATTTAATGGAAGTGGGAAAGACATTGGTTATCTAGTCGCAGCAATGGGATTAACGCAATTTTTCGTTTCTCCAATAGGGGGGAAGCTATCAGATAAATATGGCCGTAAAAAGATTTTGATCATTGGTTTATCTCTACTTACAGTTTCCCAGCTTTTATTTGCAGTGGGCATTGAGTTATGGATGCTTTATCTTTCCCGCCTTATTGGTGGTATGGGCGTCGGATTAATTGTTCCTGCGAATATGGCGTATGTGGCTGATGTAACTTCTAAAGAAGATAGAGGTAAGGGAATGGGGTATTTAGGAGCTGCTCTTTCGTTTGGCTTTGTCATAGGACCAGGAATTGGAGGTTTTCTTGCCGAACTGGGAATTCGTGTTCCGTTTTATGTTTCTGCGCTTGTTGCAGGTATTGCTGCGATAATATCTTTATTATTTTTACCCGAGCCTTTGACAAAAGAACAACAGTTAAAAGCTAGAAAAAAAACGGGAGAAAGTAATAGTATACTCTATTTATTTCAGAAATCTCTTACATCAAAATATCTGATTCTCCTTATTCTTACTCTATTTATGACTATTGGTATCGCTAAGTTTGAATCGATCTTTGGACTTTATGTTGATCGGAAATATGGCTATTCTCCTAAAGACATTTCCATCCTGTTAACTGCAGGTGCTCTGTTTGGCGTCTTACTACAGGCACTCTTTATCGATAAATTAATTAAATACATTGGTGAAATAAAGTTAGTCGAATGGTGTTTTGCATTATCAGCTGCATCAATGATCCTTGTATTACTCTCTGGACACTTTTGGTATGTTCTTCTAATGACTATATGTTTTATTGGTTTTACATCCATTCTGCGACCGGCGCTAAACACATTAGTATCAAAAATGGCTGGTGAAGAACAAGGGTTTGCTGCTGGGATGGTTAATGCTTATAGTAGCTTAGGAAATATTATAGGACCTGCGATAGCTGGAATCATATTTGATATTCATTTTGATATTCCGTATGTATTTGGAGCTATTATTTTATTAAGTGGGCTAGTCATATGTGTTATATGGAGTAAAAGAAAGAAAGGCAATGAGAATGTGGATAGGGATTTGTCTGGTTAATATCTGTGACTAGTTGATTAAGTCAATTATGAAAGGAAATGATAACTATGAAAGAACATTTTATTAATGAATCTTACGAGAAAAAAATAAATGAGCTTATTAATCAAATGACTTTGGAAGAAAAAATAGGACAACTTATTCAGATTGTTCCATCATTATTTGGAGCATTTGATGAGACAATCGCAAAATTAATTAATGGTGAAATTTCGTATGACGAATTTCAAAAACTAGATAGAAACTACCATGAAGATAAAATTAGAGGTGGAGTTCTCGGTTCAATGGGTGGGGTGACGGGAGCAGAAACGTCCAATAGATTACAAAAGATTGCCGTAGAAGAATCAAGACTAGGAATTCCCCTGATTTTCGGATTAGATGTTATTCATGGCTATAAAACGATTTTCCCTATTCCACTTGCAGAAGCGTGTAGTTGGGATTTGGAATGGATGGAGAAGACTGCAGAAATTGCAGCAAAGGAGGCTGCGGCTGCAGGGATTCACTGGACTTTCGCTCCTATGGTAGATATCAGTCGAGACCCCAGGTGGGGAAGAGTAGCAGAAGGAAGTGGCGAAGATACCTATTTATCTAGCGAAATTGCGACTGCTAGAGTAAAAGGATTTCAAGGAGAGGACTTAACGGATGCTCAAAGAATTCTAGCTTGTGCCAAACATTTTATCGGTTATGGGGGAGCTGTTGGTGGTCGTGATTATAATACTGTTGACATGTCTCCTCAAACCCTTCATGAAGTTTACCTTCCACCTTTTGAAGCTGCAACAAATGCTGGAGTTGGTACGTTCATGAGTGCATTTAATGACCTAAATGGTGTACCTTGTACAGCAAGCAGATATATATTGACTTATCTATTAAGAGACAAGCTAGGGTTTAATGGCTTTGTTGTAAGTGATGCGAATTCTATCGCGGAATGTGTAGAACATGGCTATTCGAGAGATCGTAAAGAAGCTAGTAGAAAAGCTTTACTGGCCGGATTAGACATGGACATGAGCCAAGGAACTTATCTACAAGACTTACCAGAGCAAGTCGAGAATGGTGACATACCAGAAGCATCTTTGGATGAGGCAGTGAGACGAGTTTTACGGATGAAATTCAATCTTGGGCTTTTTGATAACCCTTACCGTACCAACCAAGAGATAGAGAAAAAGTCTTTACTTGCACCTGAACATGTGCAAGCAGCAAGGGAGATGGCCAAACGTTCGATCGTATTATTAAAAAATGAACATAATACCCTTCCTTTGAAGAAGAAATTAAATAAGGTGGCAGTTATTGGCCCATTAGCAGATAATCAAAGAGAATTGTTAGGGACATGGGCGGTTACTGGTGATCCCAATGATGTTACTACTGTATTGTCGGGAATTGAAGGTGCCGTTCATGCAGACACAGAAGTTGCCTATTCCAAGGGGTGTGACGTAAGTGATAAGGAGGAAACGGATATTGACACCGCGCTCAAAGTAGCTTCGGATTCTGATGTCATTATTGCGGTAGTCGGAGAAAATTCTGATATGAGCGGTGAAGCCTCTAGCCGTATGGAACTTGATCTACCTGGAAGACAGGAAGAATTATTAAAAGCTTTGCATCAAACTGGTAAGCCGTTAGTGGTCGTTCTTATCAATGGTCGACCGCTCACCATTCCATGGGTTGCTGCTCATGCAGACGCTATTGTAGAAGCATGGCAATTAGGAATTCAGAGTGGGAACGCCATCGCAGATGTTCTGTTTGGAGACTATAATCCTAGTGGGAAACTAGCAGCTACGTTTCCATATTCAGTAGGACAAGTACCGATTTACTACAATCATCCTAGAACCGGAAGACCAGCTAGTGAAGTGAAATTTACTTCTAAATACATTGATGGTCCCCATGAGCCATTATATCCTTTTGGATTTGGTTTAAGCTATACTACCTTTGAGTATGGCAATCTTAATTTATCATCTTCTGAATTTACTAAGAATGAAAAAGCAATTATCAGTGTAGATGTCACCAATAGTGGAAATCAATCTGGTGAGGAAATTGTGCAACTTTACATTGCTGACGTAATTGCAAGTAGGGTGAGACCAGTGAAAGAACTAAGAGGATTCAAAAAAATTATGCTTCAACCAGGGGAATGTAAGTCAGTAAAATTTGAACTTGAGATGCAAGATCTTGGGTTTTACAACGAAGAAATGGACTATGTTATTGAGCCGGGTTTATTTAAATTGTACGTAGGACCAAATTCCAAAGAAGGTTTAGAAGGAGAATTTAATATAATTAAACAATAATAGGTCAGAAGGATGTGATTGTGTGGAAAAGTTAAAAGTGTCAAAGAATAATAGATATTTCACCTATCAAGACGGGAAGCCTTTTATCTGGTTATCAGATACCGTTTGGACTATCGCTCAAAGATTAAAGTGGGACGATGTAGAATTTCTAATGCAAAAACGTAAATCACAAGGATTCACAGTCCTTCAAATCGTGGCGCTTGATCCGGAACAGGACAAGGAAATAAGAAATCCAGCTGGAGAAAAGGCTTTAATAAAGGATGATCTGAGCACACCAAATGAAGCATACTTTAAGTATTTAGATTGGGTACTGGATAAAGCAGAGGAGTATGGATTTTATGTACTGTTTCTTCCGGTTTGGGGGGAGCTTGTGGTTGGTCATAATTGGATGAATGAGTTTTCGGAAAAAATTGTTACGGAAGAAAATGCATACCTTTATGGAAAGTGGATTGGAAACCGATATAAAGGTCGAAAAAATATAATTTGGTGTCTTGGAGGTGATCGACAGCCGATTCATCTTGGTGTAGATTACAGGGATGTTTGGAGGAAAATGGCTGAAGGAATTGCAAAAGGCGTTCTGAATAGGGACTTATTATATAATGTTGAAGACCCAGACTGGCAAAAGCTTCTTATGACGTATCATACTTGCTTTGAGCGAGAGACAGGCGAATGTTCCACGATGTCCTATTGGACGGATAAAGAAGCTTGGATATCGTTTATTATGATTCAATCGGGACATGGGCTAGAACCAAAAAACTATGAGTTAGTAAAAAAAGAGTATGAAAGAGAAAACACTATGCCAGTTTTTGATGGAGAACCAGCCTATGAACAAATGCCAACATCATGGCCACCTTCTTCTTCGATGGATTACCATGGAGATTGGATGGTACGAAAGCGCGCATACTGGAGTTTATTCGCGGGTTCCTTTGGTCACACCTATGGCCATTCATCCATTTGGCCAATGATATCAGAAAAAGAGAGAGAGAGCTTTAGAAAGTATTCTTGGTTTGAAGCTTTAGATCACCCTGGTGCATGGCAAATCAAAATACTCCGAGATTTTCTTGAGTCAAGAAATATAAGCCAATGTATACCTAGTCAGGAGATATTAATAAGACAAAATGAAAAGCTTGAAAACATACAGGATGAACATAACCAAGCTTGTATAGAAAAAGATGGCATGTTTGCTTGTGTCTATTTCCCATCAGGTGGGGAAGAAGTCATTGATATAAGCAAGTTAAATAAAAGGCAATTACAAATGTATTGGTTTAACCCGAGAGATGGAAACTGCTATTCTCAAGAAAATGTGATTTCTAAAGAAGCAATCAACTTGTTAGAAAGAGTAAAGACAGATGAACATCGTACAACGATTCAAATAAAGACACCAACTCGTGGAAAAGAAGAAGATTGGATCTGTGTAATTGAACCCAATGATACGAATAAAGTTCTTCCTGGGAAATCACAAGTTTATGGAGAGATGCTAGTACCGAAAGAAGTTAAAAAAGTTTTTGTGTGGTAGGTAGTTATGTAGTATATAAGATTTGGGAGGAATAATTTGTCTATTATGCCAATGGAGCAACATAAAATAACTAATAGTAGATTAACATTGGGATGTATGTGGTTAGGTGGAGCTTGGAATCGTTCCCCGTTGACAAATGAGGATATTTTAACAGCTGAAAAGGCAATAGATGCAGCACTATCTATTGGAATAAACATGTTCGACCATGCAGACATCTACAAAATAGGGAAAGCGGAAGAAGTATTTGGACGAGTCTTAAAAGAGCGCCCTAGTCTCCGGAGCAAGTGGTACTGCAAACAAAATGCGGACTACGATTAGGAAATAATAGGACTTTAAAGTATTATGATTTTTCCAAGCAACACATCTTTAATTCCGTTGATGGAAGCTTACAGCGTTTAGGAACAGATTATCTAGATATATTACTTCTTCATCGTCCAGATTCATTGATGGATCGTGATGAAGTAGCAGAGGCATTTGATTTGCTGAAACAATCCGGAAAAGTAAGGCATTTTGGAGTTTCCAATACTTTAAAAGATTAGTTAACAAGGTATCAAGACTTAAAAGATTATAAGACTGTTGTCATATAAACATAGCAGACTCATGAGTAATCATGGGTCTATTTTCATCTAGTTTGGGATTTAAGAAATATACTTAGAGACTTTATACGACCCGTTCTCTTCCTGTTTGCACTTCTTTTAAGAACCTCTATGGATTATCCAAAGAAAAACTAGAAAAACAAGTGCTAATTTTACGGATAATTGAAGCACAAGTGAGTATTTAAATAATAACTGTTTACTAAATTTGTATGGATAATCTGCTAGAGGGCTTGGTTAAGTATTTTTATAAAATAATCAGGTATTATGAAACGATTATAAATTCAGAAAAAAGTTAGGTTAAAAATACTATGCTTATATTTATTCTTTATTAAAGCGTTTTAAGAAATATAGCTAATTACTTAACAATTTTAGGATAAAAAAACAAAAGGAATTCATAAGAAATTATCATAAAATTTAATATATAAGTAAAAACTTTGAGTTATTCAAAGTGAGAATAGGAGAGGTTTTAATGAATGTTCAATTAGGGATCATAGGATTTGGTGGTATGGGGAAATGGCATGCAGATAATGCTATCCGTGTGGAACATGTTGAAATCGTAGCAGCTTGTGACATAAAAGAACAAAGGCGTAAGGAATCTAGTGAGCGGGGGTTAAAAACCTATGAAAACGTAGAAGCATTGCTAGATGATAAAGATGTAAATACGGTATTAATCTCGGTACCTAACCATTTGCATAAGGAAATAGTAATAAAAGCTGCAAACGCAGGTAAGCATATTATTTGTGAAAAGCCTGTTGCACTGACCGTAAGTGAGCTGGACGAAATGATAGATGCAACAGAAAAAAATAATGTTATTTTCACCGTACATCAAAATCGACGTTGGGATCGTGACTTTCAGATTGTGAAAAAAGCATATGATGAAGGATTAATTGGTGATATTTTTACTATTGAATCTAAGTTGCATACGGCTAATGGAAGAATACACGAATGGCACCTTTACAAGGAATATGGTGGAGGTATGATGTATGATTGGGGAGTTCATTTAATTGATCAGTTTCTTCATATGATGGAGGGAGCTAAGTTAATATCCGTATTTGCTGATATTAAAAGTATCATTAACGATGAGGTGGATGACTACTTCAAGGTAATTATGAAATTCGATAATGGGATTACAGCACACGCGGAATTGGGAACGTATGTCCTGAAATATCAGCCTAGATGGTTAGCAGCAGGAAATAGAGGAACAATGGTTATCAATTCATTTGCATGTGATGGGGAAATTATGAGAACTAGTAAGTTGTTAAATAAACTACCTGCACAAATAGCTGAAACTGTTGCTGGTCCTACACGACAATTTGCTCCTCAACCTGCAGGAGTACTCTATTCAGATCCACTACCAACAGTTGAGATAGAATGGACAGACTTTTATAAAAATATTGTCGAAGTATTAAATGGTAACTCAGAATTAAAAATAAAGTTAACTGAAGTAAGAAGAGTACTAGCTGTAATGGAAGCAGCCTTTGAGTCTAGCAGAATAAATAAATCTATTTCATTTGAAAGATAATGAAGGGGAAATAATAACTTGCAATATGTCATAAGCGTGGGACTGGCATATAATGTATTAATTAGTTCCATAAAAGGTTAGAAGCTTTTATTATTGGTTTCTAGCCTTATTTTCTTTTATTATGATACAATTAATTGGTAGATTAATATTTATACGTACTATTATCTTTGTGTGATTATATAAATATGATTTTTATGAGGGAGAGAATTGAATATGAACAAACTTCCCCAATATGATAAAGATTCAAAAATTGTAAATATCTCGGTGATTAATAATGAAAATAAACTTGAAAATGCCCATAGAGAAATTGAATTAATTTATGTGATCAAAGGTAATTTACAAGTTAATCTCAATAATAATAACTATCAGTTAAATAAATCTGATTTTCTATTAATCAATTCAAATAAATTACATTCTATTATATCGAACAGTGATAACTTATTTGTATTACTACATTTTAACTATTATGAATTAAGCTTACTATTAGAACAAAAGAATCTTATGTTCTCTTGTAATTCATCTGAAAAACAACATTCTTTTGATCAGAAATTAAGGTTGGCTATTGAAGAGTTGTTATCAGTATTTGTACAACAAAGAGTTGATATACAAGTCGAATTTCTTGAAAAGGCTTATAAATTAATTTCAATTCTTAAAAATTATTTAATAAATAGAAACCAATTAGAAGTGAAAAACTCAATAACAAGTAAAGGACAGAGTGATAGGTTAACAGAAATAATAGAATATATTCAAACTAACTATCGAGAACCATTATCATTGGATGAAGTTGCTGGTTTTCATTTTTTATCTAGTCCTTATCTATCTAAAATATTTAAGAAGCAAACTGGAAAGACCTTTTCTAAATACTTAAATGAAATACGTCTTGCACATGCAGTAGACGATTTATTAAGCTCTAATGAAACCATTACTCGTATTGCTTTAGATAACGGGTTTCCAAACCTAGCAGCGTTTAATAGAATTTTTTATGAATATTATAATATGAAACCGAGTGAATATAGAAAGAAAAATTCTAAATTAGTAAAAAAAGAAGAAAATCAAGTGACTAAAGAATTGACAAAAAAAAGTGATAAAGCAGAAAAAGAATTGCGTGATTACTTAAATACCAACACAGAACTTAACGAAACTAGTATTGACACCCCAGAGTTTATAAAACCAGAGATTGTTAAGGTTGGAGAAAGTAAGACTCTTTATAAATATTGGAATAAGTTGATAAATTTAGGCTATGCAAAAGATATTTTAAATTCAGATATGCAGGAGCAAGTTAAACTTTTGCAGAATGATATTGGATTTAAATTTGCTAGGTTTTGGGGGATATTTAGTGATGACATGCATGTAGAAGATGAATATGATTATACAATCACTTATAATTTTTCTAGTATTAATAAGTTAATAGATTTTCTTCTAAATAATAATATCAAACCCTTTATTGAACTAGGACCAAAACCTAAAATTATATCAAAATCAACTGAAAAGACATTAATTATCCAATCATGTAGAGAAAGGACTTTAAAAGAATGGACCAACCTTATAAGGGCTTTCTTACATCATTGTAGGGAAAGATACGGTATTGAAGAAGTAGAGACATGGTATTTTGAGATTTGGAATAAGCATAGTGATCCGTTAAGGACTTCTAATAAAGAAAACGTTAATAGTAACCTTCAGTTTAGCCATAGTGAATTTAAAGATTATTTTAATCTGTTTCATACATTGAAAGAAAATATTAACGAGATTGTTCCTTCAGCTAAAGTTGGAGGGTGTGGTTTGCCTATGGATTTAGATGATGATAGACTCTCCTTTTTTTTAGAGAAATGGAAATTGGAGGAATTACAGCCGGATTTTCTTTCCGTATATATCTACCCGATAGAGGTAGATTGGGGAAACAATCGACTTCCTATAAAAAATATGCAATCTGCTAATCCTGATTTTGTAAAGAATAAGCTTGTTATGATAAGGAAGGCTCTTAAAAAGGCAGGGCTTGTTGATCTTGAGCTTAATATAACGGAATGGAACATTTCAATATCAAATAGAGATTACCTAAATGATAGTTGCTTTAAGGCCTCTTATATAGTTAAAAACTTGGTTGACAATGTGAATCAACATCAGATAAATATGGTAGGATATTGGCTGCTCTCAGATATTTTTAGTGATTTCAGAGATTCCAAAAATGTTCTGCATGGTGGCGCTGGATTACTTACTAAAAGTGGAATAAAGAAACCAAGTTACCATGCTTTTAGTTTGATGAACCAATTAGGTGATTCAATAGTTGGTAAGGGTAAGAATTATATTATAACTAAAAAGTTCGACAATAGATACCAAGTTCTCTTCTTTAATTATAAGCATTTTAACTACGCCTATTACTTGCATCCCGAGGCAAGTGCAGGTGTTAATGAACAATACGATATCTTTGAGGATGCAGAACCTTTAAACCTTTCTCTAGAAATACAGGGCGTATCAGATGGGAAGTACCGTGTTAAAGAGATTGTTCAAAATCGCCTCCATGGAAGTGTCCTAGATGAATGGTTAAATTTTGGAGCAGTTTCTGACATGAAAAGAGACGAAGTTGAATATTTGAAACAGATCTGTACACCTTACATGAAGGTAACTTATACTTTTGTGAAAAAAAACAGCGTAGTATTGCATGCCCAACTTCAACCCCATGAAGTAAGGTTATATGAACTTAACTTGTTAATAGGTGAGTAATTATTTATTAAACTAAAATAAGTAACAGTTAACCCTGGTAGTAGGAATTATAGTTAATTCCTACTACCAGGGTTCTTTATTTCTCACGTATTATTGGACAGTATACCAAATCAGCTGGGAAAGAGTTAAATACCCCTACTGATAGGAATCACACTTTATTGGTTAATAATAATATGTAGATATTTAATCTTCGTGAGTGGGATTTATTAAAGGATATTGAAAGTGACGAAAATTTACAGGTATAGAGTTAATTATTGAAAAGGAATAAAAATGAATACAGGTTAAAATTAATTATGTAAGCGAAATCAATATAACTGGATATATTTGAAATAGGAGGAGTTGAACTATGCAACTGGGTTTCAATAGTGCCATTCTAGCTGAATGTACCTTTGAAGAAGTAATAGAATATGCGGCAGAAAATGGTTTTTCCTGTGTGGAACTATGTGCATGGCCAAAAGGTAAAGCAGAGCGAAAATATGCTGGAGTAACACATATCGATGTAGACAATTTAGATGTCGAATACATCAAAAATTATACAGAGGATAGAGGCGTAGCCATTTCGGGCATTGCTTATTACCCTAATCCACTAGACGGTAATCAAGAAAAAAGTAACTATTATGTAGATCATATTAAGAAATGTATTGAAGCTGCATCTAAGCTTGATGTCAATCTAGTAAACACATTTATTGGGAGAGATCAGCGTAAAACGATTGATGAGAACTTACAGACAATGGTTAAGGTGTGGAAACCACTTATTGATTTCGCGGAAGAAAAAGGTGTGAAAATTGCCATCGAAAACTGTCCGATGTTATTTACAAATGATGAGTGGCCAGGTGGGCAAAACTTAATGACGACACCAGCGATTTTTAGAAAAGTGTTTGAATTGGTGCCGAATGAGAACTTCGGTTTAAACTTTGATCCATCCCACTTTATTTGGCAACAAATGGACTATATTAAGCCGTTATATGAATTTAAAGATCGTATGTTCCATATCCACTTTAAGGATATCAAAGTCTATGAAGATAAGTTAGATGATGTTGGCATTATGGCTACCCCATTGGAATATTTAGCACCAAAACTACCTGGCTTAGGCGATGTGAATTGGGCGCGTTATGTATCCGCGTTGACCGATATTGGCTACCGTGGAGCCGCAGTTATTGAAGTGGAAGACAAAGCATTTGAAGATTCGCTTCAGTCCAAAAAGGATTCAATTAAAATTAGTAAAAACTATCTGAGTCAATTTTTCGTGTGATCGTGTTATGTAAATAGTTAATTCTACTATAAAGTTTTAACAATAAAAAATAAGAAAATTGGAGTGAATAAGTAATGAGTAAATTAAGAATTGGTATCATCGGTTGTGGTGGAATCGCAAATAACAAACACTTTCCGGCATTATCTAGTTTTAAAGATGAATGTGAAATGGTAGCATTTTGTGACATTGTTGAAGAACGTGCAGTAACAGCAGCGAAAAAGTATGGTACGGAAGACGCAAAGGTGTACACAGATTATAACGAACTTTTAAAAGATAAATCTATAGATATTGTTCATGTATTAACGCCAAACGTGTCTCATAGTCCGATTACGGTTGCTGCTTTTGAAGCTGGTAAACACGTCATGTGTGAAAAACCAATGGCACACAACACTGAAGCAGCGCAAGCAATGATGAATGCTTGGAAAAAATCCGGTAAAAAATTCACCGTTGCTTACCAAAACCGTTTCCGTGAAGAAGTACAATCACTTCATAAAGCTTGCGAAAAAGATGAGCTTGGCGATATTTATTTTGCAAAAGCACATGCTGTACGTCGCCGTGCCGTACCAACTTGGGGTGTATTCCCGGATAAATCTCAACAAGGTGGTGGTCCATTAATCGATATTGGTACCCACGCACTTGATATTACATTATGGCTAATGGATAATTACAAACCTGTTTCTGTTTCAGGTTCTGTATTTCATAAATTAGGTAACCTGCCAGAAGCAACAGAAGGAAACATGTTTGGTCCTTGGGATCCTGAAACATTTGAAGTAGAAGATTCAGCATTTGGTTACATTAAAATGGAAAATGGCGCAACAATTTTCTTAGAATCCTCTTGGGCATTAAATGTAGTAGAGTCAAAAGAAGCTGCAACAACGCTTTGTGGTACAAAATCAGGAGCACATATCAATGCAGGGATGAGCTATCAGGAGAATGAGCTAATTTATAACTCTGCTCATAATGGTATGTTAGTAGCAGAGAAAAACTCTCCTTTAGGAAACATCGCATTCTTTGAAGGTGGATCAAACAAACCAGAAGTGTTAGAAGCAAAACAATGGTTAGATGCAGTTAAGAATGATAAAGAACCATTAGTGAAACCAGAACAAGCATTTGTAGTAACAAAGATCTTAGATGCGATTTATACTGCGGCTGAAACAGGGAAAGAAGTAGTACTTAGCGATCGTGCTTAAAAAGCAACGCACTAAGGAGGAGATCACATGGCAGTGTCATTAAAAATGCCTTTTGTCGATGCAGTTGTCGATGATAGTTTAAAGCAAACGTATGTTAACGGGGAGAAAATAGGATATGAATTTCAGATTCGTTTGAGTAATTATCGAGGACATTATCTATCTTGTATTGAAGAACTTTCCTTTACAGTTGATGGTAATAAGATAGATGCAACTAATTTTACGTTCACACTTAACGATAAAGAATTTACGGTTAGTCAATTACCAAATCTCATTTCCGAATTTTGGAGAGTAACAGACGCAGCTACGATTAAAGTTTATACGCCTGGAGGTGTAGAACCTGGTGAACATCATATAAGCCTAACACTCATGCTACGTATTCCTTATATGCCGATTCCAGGAAACGCTGAAGGATTGAACTATGCATTATTAGATGCGTGTGGTAGCAAAACATTAACAGTGAAAGAGTAAGGAAAGGAGGAGAAACCAAATGAGTGATATAAAATTAGGTGTTTCATTATTTAGTTTTTCAACGGACTATGTCAAAGGTATTCTCTCTTTAGAAGACTGTATCCGTTCGGCAGCTGAAATGGGTGCAGAAGGATTTGAACTAGTAGGAACTACCATGTTAAGATCTTATCCTTATGCTACTGATAAAGTCTTAGGTGAAATAAAGTCAATGACAGATGCATATGGTGTCGATTTTGTTTCTTACGGCGCAAATACAGATCGAGGCTTAAGATCTGATCGAGATTTGACTGAAGAAGAAATGTTACAATCAACGATTATTGATTTGAAGACAGCAAATAAATTAGGCTGTAAGATGATGCGGGCACAATATTTATTGTCACCATCAGCCATAGGGAAACTAGCTCCCTATGCAGAAGCTTATGGTGTAAAAGTTGGAGTGGAAATCCATAATCCGGAATATCCGACATCTCCAAAGATGCAAGAGTACTTGGAGGTTATTGAGAAATCAGGATCAGAATACATTGGATTTGTACCTGACTTTGGATGTTTTGCGACAAGACCGAATAAAATTTATTGGGATCAAGCGCTTGAAAATGGTGCACCTTTAGAACTGTTAGAATTAGCAGCTAAATTACGTTATGACGGTGTTCCAAGGCAGGAAGCAGCAAAACGCTTAAAGGATGCAGGGGCAAATGGCCCTGTTATGGGAGCCTTTAATGGTATGTATGGTTTTGTACAATTCTCACATGAACCAGATTTTGAGGGGCTAAAGAAAATCATGCCTCACGTGATTTACTTCCATGGGAAATTTCATTATATCGATGAAAACCTGGAGGAAGCGAGCATTCCATACGGAGATATTCTACCAATTATTCAGGAGTCTAACTTTAACGGTTATATCATGTCAGAGTATGAAGCGTCAGATGATGCACTTGGAATGACCAAGCGTCATTTACAAATGCAACGAAACATATTAGGAAACTAGTTATAAATGATGCAGGTGGGTTCTCACCTGTATCATTTCATTTAAGGATGTTTTGTTAGACTCAAAATGGATTTTTCAAGACTTAATAAAAGATAATAATTAGATGAATTTTAAAATATTCGTTAGAACATCAATGTTAAGTTTGAAAACAAGGTTACTATTTAATAATAATCGAAATGATTAATGGAGAGAAAACGATAAAATAAAAGATTTGAAAAAATATTCAAATAAATTTGCACTTAAAAAACCCCACAAGCATTAGAATTTTTATAGGAGGATAAAATGAAAAAATTAATTGGTGTTGATTTAGGTGGAACAACAGTAAAATTTGCTATTTTAACAGCAGAGGGAGAAGTTCAGCAAAAGTGGAGTATAGAAACGGATATTCAAAATGAAGGAAAGAATATAATTCCTAATATTATTAAGTCCATTAACCACCGTCTTGACATGTATGGGTTATTAGTTGATGATTTTTCAGGTATCGGAATGGGTTCTCCAGGATCTGTGGATATAAATAAAGGTACTGTAATTGGTGCTTATAACTTAAATTGGCGTACGTTACAGCTAGTGAAAGAACAAATAGAAGAAGGAACAGGCATTTCTTTTTACATAGACAACGATGCTAATGTTGCAGCCTTGGGAGAACAATGGAAAGGTGCAGGCGAAGGAAGTGGCAATGTTGTATTTGTGACACTTGGCACAGGTGTAGGTGGAGGAATTGTTTCTGAAGGTAATTTAGTCCATGGTGTGGGAGCTGCAGGTGAAATTGGTCATATTAATGTTGATCCTAGTGGCTACGAATGTACTTGTGGTAACGTTGGTTGCTTGGAGACAGTAGCAAGTGCAACGGGGGTAGTTCGACTAGCAAGAGATCTTTCAAAAGAATATGCTGGGGATTCCAAATTAAAGTGGTTTATTGATGATGGACAAGAAGTTACTGCCAAAACAGTGTTTGATCAAGCAAAAAAAGGGGATCAATTAGCTGAAATGGTAGTTGATAAATTTCACTCATATTTAGGCCTTGCTTGCGGAAATATCGCCAATGTCTTACATCCAGAAACAATTGTTATTGGTGGTGGAGTATCAGCAGCCGGAGAGATGTTGATTAATGGAGTAGAGAAGTATTTCAATAAATATGCATTCCCACCAATAAAAACTAGTACAAAGATAAAATTAGCTAAATTGGGCAATGATGCAGGTGTTATAGGTGCAGCATCGCTAGTTAAAATACATGAATAATTAAACATTGAAGCAAGGGTAGTTCCCCTGCTTCTTTTTATACTATCAGAATTTATGTATTTGTTTTTCGATAGTTTTTCTATTGAGGTGAACAAAACCATCCCGCTGCTACAAAAATATGATAATATAAAGCTAAAAAAATTGGATATACTGGGAGGCTCTTATGAAATATCCATATGAGAGTTTGGTAATGACGGAAGAAATACCAATGTTTATGTTAATGACTAGTGTAAAATATATTGCATTACACTGGCACGATCGAATTGAATTTGTTTTTGTGTTACAAGGAAAAGTTAATACAATTGTTGGCCAAGAGCAGCATTTGCTAAAGAAAAATGATCTTATACTTATTAACAGTAATGAAGTTCATGGAGTTGAATCAACGGACGAGAATAAATTATTAGTTCTTCAAATCCCAATATCCTTTATAAAAAAATACTATAGCAATATTGAGGAAGTAGTGTTCCATTGTCAATCTTCTGCGTCTGACCATCAAAAGGATTTAAACGTTATTCGGGAGTTAATTGTTCGCCTAATGCTAACAATAAAATCTAAAGGTGAGGGGTTCGATATAAAAAGTCATTCGCTATTACTAGACATTATCTATAACCTCATTTCAAAATATAAAGTAGAAAAATACACATACATTAATCAAAATAAAGACATTGAACGATTGACAAGAATCACTAATTATATTCAGGAAAACTATATGCATGGTGTTACTCTAAATGAAATAGCCGAGCTAGAGAACTTAACTGCTCCTTATTTATCACGGTATTTTCACCAGCACATAGGACAATCCTTTGTGAAATATTTAAATAGTGTACGGTTGGAACATGCCGTAAGATACATAACTGAAACAGACTGGCCTATTATTCAAATTGCTATGGAATCAGGCTTTACTAATTTGAATACCTTCCATAAATTATTCAAAGATACATTTAAAACAACTCCTTACAAATACCGGATTAAACATCAAATCAACCCCATGAATACTACCCGATTAGAATATAGTGGCATTGAAAATTATCAATTTAACGAGGAGTATGATGTTGAATTGTTACGAGATTACTTAAATACTTTACAGAATATTAAAAATTGATATTAATTTTGTTAAAAAAATGAACGTTTTCTATAAGAATCGTCTTTATAATTAAAACTAATTAAACCGCTTACACTATTAAGTTTGAAAAATCACCTTGTAATAGAAGCGAAGGATATATCTTTCTAGTAAGTTGTTTCATAGAAAGATTATTTTCAGTAGAGAGTGAAGGGCTCATCATTCTAGAGGTGAAAAACGAATAATAAGGGTGCTAATGCGGTTTATTTGTGCATAAGGAGGTGTGCAATGAAGTTTGTTACTTTTTATAACCCTGATGGACAAATTCGAGCAGGATGGCAGGATGGAGAGAGAGTAGTCGATATGTATCAGGTATCGGGTGGAAGATTACCCGATTGTATGGAAGATCTTGTTGCTAACTACCACACCTATCTACCAATCATAGAAGAGATAATTGCTAGCGATTATTCAACCATTGCAAAAGACGAGGTTCGAATAACAGCCCCATTGCAAAAGCCTAACAGCTTTCGGGATTTTGTTGCCTTTGAGACACATGTAAAAAATGCAACGAAACGAAATGGTGATAAGGTAGCACCTGAATGGTATGAGATGCCAATCTTTTATTTTTCTAATACCAATACAATGAGGGGACCGGAGGAGAAGGTGAAACGCCCATCTAAATGTTCGTGCCTTGATTATGAGTTAGAACTAGCCTGCGTCATTGGCAAGCAAGGTACTAACATTAAGGCAGAAGAAGCGGAAGATTATATTTTTGGATACACCATTTTAAACGATTGGTCAGCACGAGACTTACAAATGAAAGAAATGAAAGTGCTCCTTGGTCCTGCGAAAGGAAAAGATTTTGCTACTTCCATTGGACCTTACATTGCAACGAAAGATGAACTTGTATCTTACAAAAGCAATAGTCGGTTTGACTTGGAGATGACGGCAAGAGTAAATGGAAAAACTTTATCCAAGGGCAACTTTAAAGACATTTACTACAGCTTCGGGGATATGATTGAACGTGCTTCTGAGGATGTCACATTATATCCAGGAGATATTATTGGGTCTGGCACAGTTGGATTCGGCTGTATTATGGAGCATGGCCCGGAAGTACACTGCTGGCTTGAACCAGGAGATGAAGTAGAACTAACCATTACTGGGCTCGGATCTTTAAAAAATGAAATAGTATAGGTGGAAAAAACTACTAGCGAGTTTAGAGTCAATCCATTCCATCTATAATCCACTTATAAAAACGCTTTATTTAGGGTGTTTATCAAAAATCACTGATTAGATCGAGATGAATTTTTAAAGATGACTTACATGGAGGGGTTATTATGCCAAAAAGAAATCATTTTATTTCACAACTTGCTCACGTGGAGATTTACACACCACACTTAGAAGAAACAGTAAAGTTCTATATTGATACAATCGGATTACAAGAGTCAGATAGAAAAGATAATTCTGTTTACTTACGAGCTTGGGGTGAGTTTTTTCATCATAGCTTAAAAATTACAGAAGGTCCGGAAAAAGGGTTGGGTCATATCGGTTGGAGAGCTGAAAGCGAAGAAGACTTACTAGAAGCTGTAGAGTTTATTGAAGAGTTAGGCTGTGGTGAGGGATGGATAGAAGGAGATATTGGACATGGTCGCGCTTATCAATTCCGTTCACCTGACGGACACTTAGAGGAAATTTTTTGGGAAGTAGAATTAGCAGCAATTCCTGAAGAGGAAAAAAGTAGATGGAGAAGTCGTCCACAAAAACATCCAGGTGGTGGGTTTTCAGTTCGTCGCTTAGATCACGTGACACTTTGGACTAGTGATGTACAACGACATCGTGAATTTTATCAAAAATTAGGGTTTAAGCATAATGAGGCTATTTTGTTAGATGAACCTGTAAATAAAGAGATCGGTGGTCTTCTTGCTGTTACAAGTCTTTCACATGAAGTAGCTCTGTTTAGTCTTCCTCCTAATCACCCGAATGAGAGCAATATGAATCATATATGTTATGCGGTGGAAAATCGTGAAGAAGTTCTTGATGCAGCAGATTTCATTAAAGAGCATGGTTACAAATTGGATATGAAGCCATCGAAGCATGCAGTGGGGGAAGCTTTCTACTTATATGCACTTGACCCGGGTGGTAACCGATTTGAAATATATGCTGGCTCACCACTTTATTTTGCACCGGATTATGGACCAGTAACTTGGAGAGTATCGGAAAATCCAAACGATGCTTGGTCTGAGTCAAATATTCTAGTTGGAGATAAAAAAGATTAATTTGTACAAACGAAGTAAACAGAGGAGAGATTTACATGTTTCATTATTTTCCAGACAACTATATGTGGTCTTATCAAGTTGTTAGGATGCTAAGTCAAGCTCACTTTGGCGGTGGGGAAGTAAACGAAATACTAGAAACTGCTAGTCGAATAAAAGTTGGGGATTATGAAAGCTTTCATAAGGAATGGATGAAAACAGGAAGTAAAGCTCTAACAGATGCAAATGAAGCATTGGATCAAGGAAGAACGGAAAGTGCTAGAGCGGCTTACTTACGTGCATCGAACTATATAAGGGTTGCGGAGTTCTTTTTACAACATGATGACCCAAGAAAAGTTGAAACTTACCTAAAAGGCGTTGAATCTTTCCGAAAAGGTGTAGAAATGTTAGAACATCCACCTCAAGTGATTCAAATTCCTTTTGAACAGTCACATTTGCCAGGTTATTTCTATCCAGTCCCTGGTAAAGAAAAAAGTCCGCTTGTGATTATGTTCGGAGGACTAGATTCTACTGCAGAAGAACTTTATTATGGTCACGCCCAACTATTAAATGAGCGAGGAGTTGCATTCCTAGCAATAGATGGACCTGGGCAAGGTGGTGCGCTAAGGTTGAATCATATTTATTCTCGATATGATTACGATGTAGCTGGAACAGCAGCTTATGAATGGGCTGCCGAGAATCTTGACATTGATCCAGATCGTGTAGGTGTAATGGCAATATCCATGGGTGGATATATGGCGGCTAGATCAGCAGCATTTGAACCAAGATATAAGGCTTGTGCCACTTGGGGGGCTGTGTATGATTATAACAGCGTCTGGGCAAGTCGTCCGGATAATCATCCACTAGCAAGAATCTTGCAACATATTCTTGGAGTAGAAAACATGGCTGAGGCCAGAGAAAAGCTAAACCACTTCAATCTACGAGGGGTTGCAGAGCAAATCAGTATGCCTACTTATATCATACATGGCGAAGATGATCGCCAAGTATCCGTAGAGAATGCTTACAACCTATATAATGATTTGAAGTGTCCAAGATGGCTTAACATCATTCCAACAAGTAGTACAGGTTCAGCACACTGCCAAGTCGATAACATTACAAAAGCTTATCCATTGTTAGATTGGATGAAAGAACAGTTAAATGCTTAGTAGATTAATAAGAAATAGAGGATTTTATTTTCAAGATCCTCTATTCTCTTCTGAATTTTAGAGTATTTAAACGTTTTTTCATAAATAGATTAGGAGGTATTTCAAATGCCAAATGCTAATGTGAAAAAAGTATTGATTGTCGGTGGAGGAATTGGTGGACTATCAACTGCTATTGCTCTAGGGAAGATAGGAATTGAAACAGAAATCATTGAATTAAAACAAAAATGGGAAGTATATGGTGTTGGAATTTTCCAACCCCCGAATTCACTAAGAGCATTAGATGAAATAGGTGTAGCGGATAAATGCATGGAACTTGGCTATAACTTTGATGGGATGGCTTATTGTGATTCACAAGGAAATCAATTCGCAGAGCCTCAAGCTCCTAAAATTGATGGTTATCCAGGACTTAATGTTATTTCACGAAGAACGTTGCATGACATCCTTTTTGAGGAAGCAAAGTCTGTAGGAACAAAATTTAGAATGGGAACGACTGTAGCAGCCATTTATCAAGAGGAAGACCAAGCACAAGTCAAGCTAACCGAAGGGTCTATGGTAACGGCAGATTTAGTTATTGGTTCAGATGGTCAAAATTCTAAGGTTAGAGATCTTATGTTTGGACCTATTGAACAGGAGTACGTCGGTCAAGCGGTTTGGCGTTACACATTGCCGCGGATGGAGAACATTAAAAACAGTATTCTTTATTATGGTCCGAATGCAAAAGCAGGTCTAGTTCCTATGTCAGAGGATGAAATGTATCTGCTATTAACAACTTCAGAGCCTGGGAATCCAAGAATGCCTGAGGATCAGTTAGATCAGCTACTACGTGATAGATTAGCAGACTTCGGTGGTCAAGTAGCTGAAGCGAGAGAGCAAATTGTAGACCCGAACGAAGTTGTTTACCGACCGATATTCAGTTTTATATTACCATCTCCGTGGTACAAAGGACGAGTATTGTTAATCGGTGATGCTTCCCACTGTACTGCTCCGCACCTTGGCCAAGGCGCTTCCCTTGCAATTGAGGATGCAGTTGTTCTAAGTGAACTTATTCAACAAGGTTTAAGTGTACCACAATTATTAAGCGCTTTCATTGATAGGCGATATGAACGATGCTGTATGCTTGTTGAAAATTGCCATCAACTTGTCAAGTGGGAGTTTTTAGAGTGGGAAGGCAAGTTGCCTGAAGATGCTAATTTTGCCAAATTTTCTTATGAGACATTAGCAAAAATGAACGAAGCTATCTAGTCTATTTTGTTTTAGAAATTTGACTAGATAGATATCAGCATGGAAAGGGAGTTCCGCTTATGAAAATAGTAGATTTAAGTGTATCGATAGAAAAGGAAATAAAAGATCCACTACCATTTTCGATTGAATTTGAGAACCATGAAGAGGGAGCAAAGTTTGGTAGTAAGTTAGCGGGTGTTGGGAAAGATGCCTTTCCGGATGGGAAAGCTCTAGCTGGAGAAAGGCTTTACGTGAATACACACGCTGGCACTCATGTCGATGCACCATGGCATTACTGGCCAACCTCAGAAGGAAAGCCCGCAAAAACAATCGATCAACTCCCATTAGAATGGTTTTATGGCAATGGTGTTGTCCTCGATTTTACACACAAACCACCTGGATATGCCCTCACTGTAGAAGACATAAAAGCAAAATTAGATGAGATACAATACTCATTAAAACCTTTTGATATTGTCATGATTCGTTGTGACGCGGACAAAAAAAGATATCAGGACAATTATGCTGAGATACATGTTGGTGTATCAGCAGAAGCAACTATTTGGTTAGTTGATCAAGGGATAAAGGTAATGGGAACGGACGGCTGGGGTTGGGATACACCGTTAAAAGTTCAAGCTGAGGATTATAAAAATAATCCCCGCCCCGGTGTTATTTGGGCAGCACACTTTGCAGGTAAAGAGAGAGAATATTGTCAGATTGAGAAGCTAGCTAATTTGGAGCAATTACCTCCTTATGGATTCAAAGTTTCGGTATTTCCTGTGAAGATTACTGGAGCAAGTGCGGGATGGACTCGTGCTGTTGCAATTATAGAATGATAGTTTTGGATTCGGATAAGGACATTACCAATATCAATAATTGAGAAAGGATAGAGGTTTATGGGTAGAGCAAAATTAATGGAATCATTTAATCAAGCTGTTGAGTATATTCAAGATGGAGCTACTCTCATTGTCGGAGGGTTCGGTTTATGTGGAATACCTGAATATTTAATTCAAGCCTTAAGAGAAAAGGGGACAAAAGACTTAACAATTGTTAGTAACAACTGTGGTGTAGACGACTGGGGGCTTGGTTTGTTGTTAGCTAATAAGCAAATCAAGAAGATGATTTCATCCTATGTCGGTGAAAATAAAATTTTTGCTGAGCAATATTTGAGTGGGGAGTTAGAAGTTGAATTAGTACCTCAAGGAACGTTAGCAGAACGAATTCGTGCTGGTGGTGCTGGAATTCCTGGCTTTTATACTGCAACAGGTGTAGGGACACCAATTGCTGAAGGAAAAGAACACAAAGAATTTAATGGTCGCACCTATATTTTAGAAGAAGGTATTGTAGGTGATTTTGCTTTGATAAAGGCGTGGAAAGCAGACCAAAAGGGTAACCTCGTATATTGTAAAACAGCTAGAAACTTTAATCCAGTAGCTGCCATGGCCGGAAAAGTAACAATTGCTGAAGTGGAGGAAGTGGATGATAACTTGAATCCAGATTATATTCATACGCCAGGTGTTTATGTGCAACGTCTATTACAAGGAGCAGCTTACTCAAAGAGGATAGAGCGTCTTACAGTTAATAGCCATTAAAAACCACAATAAAAAAAAGAGGATGAATGTATGATGAATGTTCGTGAAAGAATCATAAAGCGTGCGGTAAAAGAAGTAAAGGATGGAATGAACATTAATTTAGGGATTGGAATGCCTACCTTAATCGCAAATGAAATTCCTAATGATTTTGATGTCATGCTGCAATCTGAAAATGGGTTATTAGGAATCGGCCCATATCCAAGTGAGAATGAAGTTGATGCAGATCTAATTAACGCTGGAAAAGAAACAGTAACGACAGTAACCGGTTCTGCTTTTTTTGATAGTGCAGAGTCTTTTGCGATGATCCGTGGCGGTCATATTGATTTAGCCATTCTTGGAGGAATGGAAGTTTCTGAGCGAGGTGACTTAGCTAACTGGATCATTCCTGGAAAAATGGTGAAAGGAATGGGCGGTGCCATGGACATTGTCAATGGAGCGAAGAAGATCGTTATTGTGATGGAACATGTGACGAAACATGGTGCTTCAAAAGTGAAAAAGGAATGCTCCTTACCTTTAACAGGTAAACAAGTTGTTAATCGTTTGATTACAGATTTAGCCGTATTCGATTTTACTTCTGATGGAATGGAGCTTGTGGAACTACAGTCAGGAGTTACTGTAGAAGAAGTTCGAGAAAAAACAGAGGCTGAATTTAAGTTAGCTTTAAAGGTCTAAAGAGTTAACTAAATAAAAAGGAGGGAACCGTGTGAGAGAAGTAGTTGTTGTCGGGGCTGTTCGCACGGCGATTGGAAAATTTGGTGGAAGCCTATCTGGTTTATCAGCTGTTGAACTTGGTTCCATTGTGATAAAAGAAGTGCTTCAAAGAGCCAAACTGAATCCTGATAATATCAATGAGGTTATCATGGGGAACGTGTTAAGCGCTGGGTTAGGGCAAAACCCTGCCAGACAATCAGCAGTCAAAGCTGAATTACCATACCATATTCCTGCTTATACGGTAAATAAAGTATGTGGGTCAGGGCTTAAGAGTATCCACTTGGCAGCCCAATCAATTGCTGCCGGTGATACTGATGTGGTTGTTGCTGGTGGAATGGAGTGCATGAGTCAATCGCCATACTTACTGAATAAGGCTCGTAATGGTTATCGAATGGGAAATGGTGAAATCGTAGATAGTATGGTTCAAGATGGATTGTGGGATGCATTTAACGATATTCATATGGGGGTTACTGCGGAAAATATTGCAGAGAAGCTTAAGCTGAATAGAACAGAACTAGATGAATTTGCTGCTACATCTCAAAACAAAGCGGAAGCTGCACAAGCGATGGGGAAATTTGAAGCGGAAGTTGTAGACTGTTCTATACCTCAAAGAAAAGGAGAGACAATTACCTTTAAATACGATGAAAGTATACGTCGTGGTACAACTTCAGCCACACTAGCTAATTTAAGACCAGTATTTAAGAAACATGGCATTGTAACGGCTGGTAATTCTTCAGGTATTAGTGATGGTGCCGCGGCAGTCCTACTTATGAGCAAAGAAAAAGCCGAGGAACTAGGATTAAAGCCAATGGTGAAGATAGTTAGTAATGCCTCAGCAGGATGTGATCCAAAACTAATGGGGCTAGGACCGGTTCCAGCTGTCCAAAAAACACTTCAAAAAGCCGGCTGGGAAACAAATGATGTAGATATCTTTGAATTGAATGAAGCCTTTGCTGCCCAATCGTTGGGGGTATTAAGAGAACTAGGTCTTTCTCCGGATATTGTCAACGTTAATGGTGGTGCGATTGCTTTAGGGCATCCAATTGGAGCAAGTGGGACTAGAATCGTTGTTACTTTACTTCATGAGATGGTAAGAAGTGAACATAAGCGAGGAATTGCTGCTCTTTGTATCGGGGGAGGGCAAGGAATTACAACAGCTTTTGAAAAGGCTTAAATTTTCAGGACTTGTGTAGATAAACGTTATTCGCAAGTCCTGTCTTATTCCTATGGGGATAGGTGGGGATGAAGAACATCCAAGTTTTTAATCATAAAAAAGCATGATTTAAAAATTTTACAAAGTGGGTGTACGGGAATGACAACTGAAACAAAAAAGAGGTTTAGGAATTATGAAAATTTCTTAACGATTACTATGTTTGCGGTTTTTGGACTTGTCTTCTTAGATCGAATGGCTCTTTCCTTTATTTTTCCTTATATCTCAGAAGATTTGGGAATGAATAATACACAATTAGGAATCATTATTGCGGTAATGTCCGTGTGCTTTGCTTTTTCAAGCATTATCTTTTCTAGTATTTCAGACTTTTTAGGTAAGAAAAAAAACGATGTTAATCTTTTTTATTTTTCTATTTTCATTGGCGACATTTGCATCGGGTTTAGTAGTATCCTTTGCAACATTATTGTTAGTTAGAGCGTTAATGGCGGCAGCAGAAGGTCCAGTTATTCCGTTAGTGCAATCTACTCTTCTGGATGAATCATCTGTGAAAAGAAGAGGACTTAACATGGGAGTTGTTCAAAGTGCTTCGTCGTTATTGGGTGGAGCGTTGGCCCCAATTATTGTAATTGGACTAGCGATAGCATTTGATTGGAGAACTGCTTTTTACGTCATTGCGATTCCAGGTTTTATTGTTGGATTAATTTTATGGAAGTATATGCGCGAGCCAAGAACAACTGCGGAGAATACAGCGAAACCCACAAAAAAAGAATACCTGCAAATTTTTAAAACCCGTAACATTTGGTTAGGGATGATAATGATGACGTGTAACATGATGTGGCTAACAACGCTTATGGCGTTCATTCCTACATTCTTAGCAAATATGACTGATAATACGGATGGAATCAATAGTATTTTGTTGGCCGTATTAGGTTTCATGATGTTTGTGGGACAAATGGTTGGGCCAGCAGTGTCTGATAAAGTAGGGCGAAAACCAGTATTATATGTTTCTAGTTTCATTGCCATCTTCCTACCAATTGCAATAACCATCTTTTACAATAACTTTACATTACTGCTGATTTCTATGGCATTTTTCGCATTAGGTAATGCTTATCAACCATTGTTAATTGCGATAATACCAGGTGAATCTGTGCCTAGAATCTTTGCAGCTTCAGCAATATCAGCCATTATCTTAGTTGGTGAAGCCATAGGTGCAACTGCAGGTCCTATCTTTGGAGGAATTCTTGCAGATCAATTTAGTCTGTTTGCTCCATTTTGGGTGGTTGCTGGAGCAGGGATTATAGCCTTCCTATGTTCATTTGGAATGAAAGAAACAGCTCCAGTTAAAACAAGGGTAGATAGTGATGATAAGGCAAGCATTGTAAGTTAGTTTGTGAGCAATTATATGAGTGTAGAAAAAGGGACTTGTGTATGAAACACAGTCCCTTTATAACTATGACTCTAGTAACGAACGTACACCTTGATAAAATTCACCTTGAGGAGGCCAGGAGGACAAATCAAATGGATAATCTGATCCAGGTACAATCCGGTCTGCCCCAACTGTCTCAATAAGGAAATGTAGACTTTGTTCATTCAACAGGACGGTGTCGTACCAAAAACGTTTTGCATAGGTAGATGGTGGTAATTGGAGAGACCTTGAAACATCAGTCCATTGTTCATATCCTTTATCTAGTCTTCCAAGTTGGTAAGGGAGAAACCCACCTCCATGTGCAAAGATAATTTTCACATTTGGATATTTGTCAATCAACCCACTTAATAAGATATCGGTCGCACAGACAGTCGTTTCCCATGGTACACCGATTAAGTTAGGCATTTTTCTTCTTAGACGAGGATCTTCACACAGTAGTGGATGGATGAAGAGAATGGCGTGTAAACGATTTGCTTCCTCGAAAAATGGGGTGAACGTTGCATCTGTTAGCATCTGTTCGCCAATTCCAGGGCCAATAATTACACCTTTTAATCCGATATTCATCGCATCTCTTAGAACTTCAGCAGCTTTTTTAGGGTTGTTTAATGGAACGGTTCCTAATGCTGATAAACGGTTAGGTGTCGATTTTGTCCACGTTGCAAGTGACTGATTATAGACAGTAGATAACTCAGATGTAATTTCATCTGAAAAATCATAAAGAAACAGTTGTGGAATTGGAGAAACGATGGAATGACTAACGCACATGGCATCTTGTTCCTGTAAATAAAGGACTGAATCAATAAATTGCGGCTTTAGCTCAAAACCCCATTTCCCGTTTACTGTTAAAAACTGATTATTAGTCATTTTGTTATCTACCCATTTAGCGGAAACTATTTGTTGGTTATCCTTGAGCCATGTTATCACTTGTTCAGGTATAAAATGAGTATGAAAATCATGCATACCAATCACCTCTTTTTATTTGTTCTTAGGTTTCTTTTTAAATGTCTTAGTTGATAGAAAATCCGACTGATGCAATCTCTAGTCTAATGATAGTAAATGCCATAGATCTGAGACAGTCGGAAATCAATGTTTCCTAAAAGATTTTTGTTAATGACAAAAATAAATAGAATTCTACGAGCTTTTATTTAATGGTTTATATATCCTATTCGATTGGAAATCTCTAATCCAGCACGGATCACCTGTTTGGCAAGCTTTTGTATTTTATGGGAGGAAACCCGTTGTTTGGGCCCAACGATAGTAATGGCAGCAATTACTTTCCCGCGGTAATCAAATACAGGTGCAGCAACAGAATTAACCCCTTCATTAAACTCTTCCATGCTGAAAGCGTAACCATTTTCTTTTATTTGTTTTAATTCATGAAGTAATGAATCTGAATTTGTAATCGTATATTTCGTAAACCTTTTTAATCCTTTTTCTATTACTTGATTGACTATCTCTGGATCAGCATGTGCAAGTAGTACTTTTCCAGAACTTGTGCAGAATGGAGGATTACGCTTGCCGATATGGGTTAGGACTCTAACAGGGTGGTTACATTCTACTTTATGTAAATAGATGTTATCTAGATTGTCTAAGACGGAGATGTGAGCTGTTTCATCTAATTTTTCAACTAATTTATATAGAACTGGCTGTGACTCTCTGTGAATATCCATGTTTGTGTTAACAATACCGCTTAGCGATAAGATAGAAAGTCCTAACCGATACTTTCTCGTTTGAGGGTCTTTGTAAACAAATCCTTCACTAGCTAGTGTTGCCATTGTTCTGCTGACAGTGCTTTTACTTAGTCCAAGAGACGTTGCTAAATCAGTAATAGATTTTTTTGGTTCATCCATGGAAAAGCTTTTTAACATTTTTAAAGCATTTTTTACGGAGGTTAGGTATTCTTCTTCGGTATTTTTCATGTATACACTCCTTTCGTAAGCACTTTGTATCTCGTTTGTTTTATATAGTGCAATATAACAGACAATTAATCATTTGAGTAGTGCCATTTTTTAAAAAAATAATACTTGTATGGTTAATTAATTGCTATAAATGTAGTTGTATCATGGGTTATGTGGGAATCCATATTATGAAAAAATATTTTTACTTGTTGCATATAATGCAACTGCATCGTTGAGTGTCTATAGAAATAGCGTTACCATTAACGTAATCAATTGTTAATATCAAAACGTTACTGAAGGAGAGTTTGCCATGAAAAAAATACCATCTATTGATTGCCGTCATTTTATTAATGGTAAATACGTTGACTCAAATGACAAAAGAACTTTTGAAAATATTAACCCAGCAACTGAAGAGGTATTAGGTACTGTTGCAGAAGGTGGAAAGACGGAAGTAGACTATGCTGTTGCAGCTGCCAAAAGAGCATTAGCTGGGCCTTGGAAAAATACAACCTTAGTTGAACGCTCCAAGATGCTACGCAATATCGGTGATCTTATATTAGAGAGACAAGAGGAGCTTGTACACTTGGAATCGTATGATACGGGCAAACCATTTTGGCTTGCGAACTCTATAGATATTCCTCGTGCTGCTTATAACTTTCATTTTTTTGCCGATTATATTACGTCTGTTGGCCAAGAAGCTTATCAGCAGAATCAACAGGCGCTTCACTATACCCATCGCAAGCCAGTAGGGGTTGTCGGCTTAATCAAACCTTGGAATTTACCTTTATTGTTACTAACTTGGAAGCTAGCCCCTTGTATTGGTATGGGGAATGCTGCTGTAGTAAAACCGGCTGAATGGACACCGATGACAGCAACTGTCTTAATGGAAATTATTAAAGACGCTGGGGTCCCAGATGGCATTGTTAACCTCGTTCATGGTTTTGGTCCAAATTCTGCAGGCGGAGCAATAGCAGAGCATCCTGATGTTGATGCTATTTCCTTCATTGGAGAACCAAGGACAGGAAGTTCAATCATGAAAGCTGGTGCAGATACAATAAAGAAACTTTCATTTGAATTAGGTGGAAAGAATCCCAACATTATATTTGCAGACTCTGATTTAGATGAAGTTGTTGAAACTACTATTAAATCTAGCTTTATCAATCAAGGGGAAGTTTGTCTCTGTGGATCACGGATTTATGTGGAACGAAATGCTTTCGAATCGTTTGTAAAAAAGTTTGTCGAGCGAACAAAACAATTAAAGGTAGGAAACCCGTTCGATGAGACAACTAATGTAGGGGCATTAATTAGTAAAGAGCATTATGATCGGGTAAATAGTTACCTAGACATTGCTCGTGAGGATGGGGCAAACATTTTAACTGGAGGGAAACGCCCAGAAGGTATGGATACGGGCTATTATTTAGAACCAACCATTATTACTGGTCTTGACCGCAATTCAAGGTGTGTCCGCGAGGAAATATTTGGCCCCGTTGTTACGATTACTCCATTTGACATGGAAGAGGAAGTCATCATGCAAGCGAACGACACCCATTACGGCCTAAGTGCAACAATCTGGACCAATGATTTAAGAAGAGCGCACCGTGTTGCTCATCAAATTGATGCAGGTATTATTTGGGTGAATACATGGTTCCTAAGAGATTTAAGGACACCATTTGGTGGGATGAAACATAGTGGAAGTGGTAGAGCTGGTGGCATGCATAGTATTGATTTTTATTCAGAGTTATCAAATATCACGATTAAATTGTAAGGGGGGCTAGGAGTTGGATAAAGTAAAAAAGTACGCCGAACAGCTTGCTAAGGCTGAGGAAACAGGAGTTGGTACAACCCCACTCACATCAGAAAGCAACCTAACTGTACATGATGCTTATTCGATTCAGTTGGAAAATATCAAACGGAAAACAGAATCAGGTCAAAAAATTGTTGGGAAAAAAATTGGTCTGACGTCAAAAGCGATGCAACAATTATTAGGTGTTAATGAGCCTGATTATGGCCATTTATTAGACGGGATGGTAGTGGAAAACGGAGGGCAGATTTCGGTTGAATCCGTGATGCAACCTAAGGTGGAGGCTGAGATTGCATTTGTATTGAAAGCGGACTTAAAGGGTCCTCATGTTACTACTCTAGATGTATTACAAGCAACTGATTATGTTGTTCCAGCCCTAGAAATTGTTGATAGTAGAATCCAAGACTGGAAGATAACGTTACCCGATACGATTGCCGACAATGCATCATCAGGACTGTATGTATTAGGAGGTAAACCAACTAAGATTTCTGATATTGACCTTGAATTAACTGGAATGCTGTTAAGTAAAAATGGAGTGATTGCTAATACAGGTGTAGGTGCGGCGGCACTTGGTAATCCAGCAAATTGTGTTGCATGGCTAGCAAATCGACTAGTAGATTATGACATTACTTTGAAAGCGGGCGAAGTAATATTGTCAGGAGCACTTTCAGCAGCAGTTGATGCTGAAAAAGGAGATTCATTTACCGCAAAATTTGCTCATATTGGGCAAGTAAGTGTGAATTTTGAATAACTAAGGCTATAGAAAGGAGAGAACTATGAACAAGATTAAAGTAGCTATACTTGGCTCAGGTAACATTGGAACGGACCTAATGATAAAACTCGATCGTTCAGAAATACTGGAAATAACTACCATGATCGGTATTGATCCAAATTCAGATGGCTTACAGCGAGCAAGAGAGTTAGGATATGAAACCATTGATAATGGTATAAATGGATTTTTGGAAAGGCCAGAACTTGCAGATATCGTCTTTGATGCAACATCAGCCAAAGCACATATTCGCCACGCCAAACTGTTAAAACAAATTGGTAAGCAAGTACTCGACTTAACACCAGCTGCTGTTGGTCCATTTGTCGTACCTCCGGTTAATATTGAGGAGCATTTAAATGCTGACAATATTAATTTAATTACTTGTGGTGGTCAGGCAACAATTCCGATTGTCCATGCCATTGACCGAATACAATTGGTTGATTATGCGGAAATCGTAGCAACTATTTCAAGTAAAAGTGCAGGGCCGGGTACAAGAGCGAATATTGATGAGTTTACACAGACGACAGCACGAGGTATCGAAAAGATTGGTGGTGCCAAAAAAGGAAAAGCGATTATCATCTTGAATCCGGCGGAACCTCCAATTATTATGCGAGATACGATTCATGTGTTGGTCGAAGGGAAATACGTGGATCAAGATCGAATTATGGCTTCTATTCGTGAAATGGAAAAGGAAGTACAGTCTTATGTTCCTGGATATAAGATTAGGCAGGAGCCAGTCTTTGATGGAAATCGCATCACGGTCTTTATTGAAGTAGAAGGTGCGGGTGATTATTTACCAACCTACTCTGGAAATTTAGATATTATGACAGCAGCTGCTGTAAAGGTTGCAGAAGAATGGGCGAAGCACAAGCTAAGTAAAGTTACCGTTGAAGAGAGGGGTTAAAAACAGTGGAGAAGAAAAGAGAGATTCGTATAACAGAGGTTGCTTTACGGGATGGTAGTCATGCTATTAGACACCAATTTACAGTAGATCAAGTTACGAAAATTGCCAGAGGTTTAGATGAAGCAAAGGTACCGGTTATTGAAGTTTCCCATGGTGATGGATTAGGTGGTTCTTCTTTACAATACGGCTTATCTCTAACAAATGAAATGGAACTGATCGAGGTTGCAGCATCGGTTGTTAATCATTCCAAAATTGCTGTGTTACTTTTACCTGGAATCGGTACTATGCCAGAGCTTAAGCAAGCTGCTAATCTTGGGGCTAAGATGGCTAGGATAGCTACCCATGTAACAGAAGCAGATGTATCTCCACAGCATATCGCTCTAGCAAAAGAGCTTGGTATGGAAACGGTCGGTTTTCTGATGATGTCACATATGGTTCCGACGACGAAACTAGTAGAGCAAGCCAAATTGATGGAAAGCTATGGTGCTGATTGTGTGTACGTAGTTGATTCTGCTGGGGCACTGTTGCCACATGAAGTGCGTGAGAGAATTCGAGCACTAACAAATGAGTTAACTGTAGAGGTAGGCTTCCATGCACATAATAACTTATCCTTAGCAATGGCCAATACATTGGTAGCGATAGAGGAAGGGGCAACGAGAATCGATGGTAGTATTCGTTGTTTAGGCGCTGGAGCGGGTAACACACAGACGGAAGTATTAGTATCTGTGCTTGACAGAATGGGGGTCCATACTGGTGTCGATCACTACAAATTAATGGATGTTGCTGAAGATTTAGTAGCACCAGTTTTAGAAAAACCACAAGAGATTACCAAAGATAGTCTCGTACTTGGTTACGCGGGAGTTTATTCTAGTTTTCTATTACACACAAGAAAAGCAGCGGAAAGATTTGGACTAGATCCACGTGATATTTTAATAGAATTAGGTAGACAAAAGATTGTTGGTGGACAGGAAGACATGATTGTTGATGTGGCAGCCGACATTGCAAAACAACGGAACATAACGGAAAAAGTATAAGGAGGGAGGAGGATTCATGAAGTTATATAAAGATATTTCGCAGTATTTAGTGTCAGCCGAAGTAGAAAAGCGAGAAGTGGAAAAAATAACCGCTGATTTAAAACCGGATCTAACGGTAGAAGAGGGTTATTTGGTTCAGGAAGAAATCGTTCAAAGAAAGCTTGCGGAAGGTCATCGTATCGTTGGACCAAAAATGGGTCTAACTAGTCAGGCGAAAATGAAACAAATGAACGTGAATAATCCCATTTACGGCTATTTGTTTGATTATATGTTAATCGAAAATGGTGGAAAGTTGTCCCTTAGTGACATGATTCATCCAAAGGTAGAGGCGGAAATAGCTTTTGTTATTGGAGAAGATATCGAAGGTCCTGGTATAACAGTAGCACAAGTCTTAGCTAAGACAGACTACGTATTACCTGCTCTTGAAATTATTGATAGCCGTTATAAAAACTTTGAGTTTACACTTCCTGATGTTGTTGCGGATAATGCCTCTACTTCTCGTGTTGTTTTTGGAACATCCTTAAAGAAGCCGAGTTTAGAACTTGATCTAGTAGGAGGAGTCCTTTCTATTAATGGAGAGATAAAGGACTTAGGAACTGGTGCAACCGTACTTGGTCACCCAGCCAATTCAATAGCCATGTTGGCTAATATGCTAGCAAAGAAAGAAGAAAAGGTCAAAAAGGGTGACATAATCTTAACCGGTGGAATTACAGGGGCGGTATTACTGAATCAAGGGGATATTGTCTCTGGAAAATTTGATGGATTAGGAGAAGTTTTCTTTACGGTCACTAATTAATAGAGAAAGGGGAATGTAATTATGCCGATTATTAATGTGCAATTAATCGAAGGCCGACCACCAGAAAAAATTGGAGAGGTCATTGAAAATATAACAAACACGGTTTCCGAAACATTAGATGCCCCCAAGGAAAATATTCGAGTGATTGTAACTGAAATTCCAAAGACACATTGGGGTAAAGAAGGAAAACCTGTTTCAGAAAGATAATAGGTAATAAAAACAATTAATTTTGAAAACGTTTACCATGATGTGAATTTATCTGTTCGGTAGGTGATACGGTAAATATAGGTAAAACAATTAGGAGGATAAAGATGACGATCGAATTAAGTATGTTAGTCCCGCATGTGCCTAGTATGTGTTATGAGGATAAAGTTCCAGAGTTTCAGCAAGATATGGCTGCTGCCATGAAGCAAGTTTCCAAGCAACTGGAACAAATTAAACCAGATGCAATCGTATTGGTTTCGTGTCACTGGCCATCAACCTTTTTTCACTATGTAGATTGTACTCCTGTTCACGAAGGTATGTTAACGGCAATTGAAGCACCTGATTTAATTAATAATGTTAAGTATAAATATCCTGGAGATAAACAGTTAGGGGAAAGGCTAGTTAAAGCTGGCGAAGATGCTGGACTTGCGGTAAAAGCTGTCGATGACCCGTATTACGTATGGGACTATGGCAGTGTTGTTCCATTACGCTATCTTGTTCCAAATGAAGATATATCGGTAATTAATTTATCTGTTACATTAGCTGCAAGTCTAGAAGAAACATACAATTGGGGTCGGCAAATCGCGAAGGTGTTACGAGAAGATGATAAGAAGTATGTATTTATTTCAAGTGGTGCTTTGTCTCATAATCTAGTTCGTGGCAGACATAACAAACCAACTGTTTCAGAGCATGCCATGGATAAGCAATTTGCCGAGTTTATATTAGATAAGGATTATATATCAGCTTATGAGATGCTACCTCAATATGCAAGGTTAGCTCGAGTAGAATCTGGGGGGCGTCACCTCGCGATGCTTTTAAGCATGATTGAGGAAAACCAAGAACCTACTTACTTGGCTGATGGTCAATCTTCAGGAAGTTGGAATGCATTAATTACTATTGGAGAAAGAAACTATGATGATTTAAAGCAAAATCCAACATTGAAAATTGCCGATACGAAATGACTATTGATTGCAAAGATGGGTGTCAGTTTTATGGCAGGATAGTTTGCTAATTGGAAAGGGGTTTTTGCATGAAAACACAAGTTTGTATAATTGGGGCAGGACCAGCAGGACTGATGCTGTCCCATTTATTACATTTACAAGGAATCGATTCAATTGTTCTAGAAAATCGATCACGTGCAGACATTGAAAGTACGATTAGAGCTGGAGTTTTAGAACAAGGGACTGTAGATTTACTGAATGAGACCGGCCTTGGTGATCGAATGATTGCAGAGGGCAAAGAACATGAAGGAATCTATCTTCAGTTTAGTGGGCAGCGTCACCGGATAAACATGAAAGAACTGACAAATGGAAAAAGTATTATGCTTTATCCTCAACATGAGGTGATAAGAGATTTAGTTGCAAAACGGTTGGAAAATAAAGGGGATATCTTATTCAATGTCAGTGAGGTTAATTTATATGATATAACATCTTTTACTCCGAAAATTACATTTGAGTACGAAGGTGAGCTCCAAGAATTAAGCTGTGATTACATTGTAGGGTGTGATGGTTTTCATGGACCCAGTAGGAAAGCTATTCCAGATAATGAATGTAAAGAAGTACAGCATGTTTATCCGTTTGGATGGCTAGGAATTCTAGCGGAGACCCAACCAGTTAGTCCGGAATTAGTTTATGCTTACCACGAAAAAGGCTTTGCGCTATTGAGTACGAGAACATCTAACGTGCAACGTCATTACATTCAGGTCGATCCTAACGATAAAATTGAAAACTGGTCAGATGATCGAATCTGGTCAGAACTTCATGAGAGGGTAAGGACAAATGATGGTTGGACGCTAAATGAGGGTCCAATTATACAAAAAAATATCGTTTCAATGCGAAGCTTTGTTTGTGAGACGATGCGTTATGGCAATCTATTTCTTGCGGGTGATTCTGCTCACATTGTTCCTCCTGCTGGGGCGAAGGGGCTAAACTTAGCTGTAGCTGATGTTCAAGTGCTGGCAAAAGGACTTGCTGAACTTTATCAAAATGGTAATGAGGAATTGCTAAATTGTTATCCTGAAATATGCTTAAGAAGGGTTTGGAAGGCACAACGCTTCTCTAACTGGATGACAAATATGCTCCACCGAAATCAAAATTATAGCCAATTCGAACATGGTATCCAACTAGCTGAACTTGATAATGTAACATCATCACAACATCATTCAGCTAGTTTAGCGGAAAATTATGTAGGGCTTCCATTAAGTTTTGACACTAATAATCATAAATTGGTTTATCAATAATGATTAACAAATAAAAAAGTAAGCTGCTAATGAATTAGCAGCTTACTTTTTTATTGTTTTCAAGATTATGCCACTTACAGACAAGTCTCAAATGGAATATTATATTATATATGAATCCTTATACATTAAAATTTTGACGCTGATTTTTAATTGTTTAATATTCTTGATAAAGGACTGATAAACTTTTGATAAGAAATAACATAAAAAAAGACAAAAAAATGATAAAGGTTTGAATATAAAGTATTACACTGTATAGCTAATACTTTTCTTAGTTATTCGATGACAATATTATTGCTGTTCTATTAGTTTTTTAATGACATAATTCGCAAATAAATCTTTTAATATCGAAAGAAGGATTCAGTGTGACAAATATTCAACAGGTAGCAAAAATAGCAGGTGTCTCTGTTGTAACAGCTTCGAGGGCTTTAAATAATAATTCAGTAACATTAAAAACAAAACTAAAAGTGGAATTCGATTGCTCCATTTGAGGTTATACCAGTAAATGGAAAAAATAATATTTAAATGTCACTATAATCATAAAGTAAAGAACCTATTAGGAAATTTGTTAAAGAGGTCATTGTAGTAGTTGTATTATAGTTAAAGAATTTATTTTAGTGAGTAAATATTAATCAGCATCTGTCCGCATATTTTTAATAATAAATGTGCCCCAAAAGTTGCCCCACTTGCCCCAAAAAATGCCCCAAAATAATAAGTGATTATACATTATTTTAAACAGTTAAAATATGAGAAAAACCCTGAAATCCCTTGTTTATCAAGGGTTTCAGGGTTTTTAAATAATGAGTTATACAAAGCGGACTCATTAACGAGAGTAGTACTCTACGATTAATGGTTCATTGATTTCTGCAGGTAATTCAGAACGTTCTGGTAAACGCGTGAAAGTACCTTCTAGTTTGTCTTCGTCAAAAGTTAGATATTCAGGTACGAATGAGTTTGCTTCAATCGCATCCTTGATCGTGTCAAGGTTTTGAGATTTTTCACGTACACCAATTACTTGACCAGGTTTTACTTGGTAAGATGGGATATCTACACGACCGCCATCTACTGTAATGTGACCATGGTTTACTAACTGGCGAGATTGTCTGCGAGTACGTGCAAGACCCAAGCGGTAAACTAAGTTGTCTAGTCGAGATTCAAGAAGAATCATGAAGTTCTCACCATGAACACCTTTCATTTTACCAGCACGATCGAAAAGGTTACGGAATTGACGTTCTGTAATTCCATACATGAAACGTAATTTTTGCTTTTCTTGTAATTGTAAACCGTACTCTGATAATTTTCTACGTTGATTTGGTCCATGTTGACCTGGTGCGTAAGGACGCTTGTCTAGCTCCTTACCAGTACCTGTTAATGAAATACCAAGACGACGAGACTTCTTCCATACAGAACCTGTATAGCGAGACATTGTACATCTTCTCCTTTATATATAAAATTTGCATAAAATAAGACAGTGTGTCCCAAATGACGCCAGCCATTTTGTTTTCATGTACCTTCGCCCTAGTAGCAGAGAGTTACGCGATACACCTCAGTTTCATTGAGGAACAGAATGGTCTGCCGCTGGTTCACATAGGCTACCTTTTTTACACAAAGATCATTATATGATGATAGGATACTAATGTCAACAGCTAGTGGCTGTTTAAATGTATTTTTCAAGCGTTTCGACAAATTGCTCTAAATATTTTTGATCAATCTCATCAAAACGGCCTTTATTAGGGCTATCAATATCTAGTACACCGTATACTTCTCCATCTTTCATGATAGGAACCACAATTTCCGATTGACTAGCTGCATCACAAGCAATATGGCCCGGGAATTGGTGAACATCCTCTACTAGCTGTGTTTTTTGATCTGAGATCGCAGTACCACAAACTCCTTTACCGCTCTTAATACGTACACATGCAGGCAGACCTTGAAATGGTCCAAGCACAAGCTCATCCTCTTTCCAAATATAAAAACCGACCCAGTTTACATCATTTAAAAATTGGTTTAATAGAGCAGAGGCGTTAGCTAAGTTAGCTATCACATCAGGCTCATCAGCTAATAAGGCATCTAGCTGTTTAATGACAACAGGGTAATCCTTCTCTTTTGATCCATCATAATTTTTTGTTTCAAACATGTATGCCCACTCTCCTTATTAAAGGTTAATATTATATCTGAATTTTACTCATCATACAACAGATTAGAAAATGTGACAAACAAATGATTTCGGTTTTCCCCATCTTATGACAAAATAGTCAAAAATGTTGAAATAATTGCTAAAAAGTTTAGCCAAATGATAGGGAATCATGGTATCATAACTATTAATTAGAATTGTATATAATGGTAACGATCATTTACATATAGAAATGGACGAATTTGAATTGTGGTGCAGAAGGAGGATTTTGTGAATGGAATACGTGATTGGTGTCATACTTATTATCATTGCTGTCATGATCGTTGGACTTATTTTTCGGAAAAAAGTCTATGATAGTGTGGATAGGCTTGAGGAATGGAAAATGGATATTATGAACCGGAATGTAACATCTGAGTTAGCAAAGGTAAAACAATTAAATTTATCTGGTGAGACACAGGAAAAGTTTGAAGGTTGGAAAGAAAATTGGGATATTATTCTAACTAGTGATTTACCAGACATAGAGGAATATTTAATGGATGCAGAAGAAGCATCGGACAAGTTTAAAATCAGAACGGCTAAAAAACAGCTGCAAATCGTAGAAGAAACATTACAATCTATAGAAAATAATATAGAAGATATGTATAAGGAATTGGATCATTTATTAGATTCTGAAAAATATGCTCGGGAGCAAATAGATGAATTATCGCCAAGAATAAAAGAATTAAAAAAATATTTACTACATAATCGAACACACTTTGGTAAAGCAGAGCTTTCATTTGAAACCATACTCTTTCAATATGAAAAAAAATTAATGGAGTGTGCACAATTAGCAGAAGAAGGGAATTATTTAGAAGCGCAAGAAGCATTGGAAGAGTTAAAGGAAGAAATAAATCAATTGGAAGAAAAGATGAGCGCTTTTCCAGATATACTGAAAAAATGTAAGCAAATTCTCCCAAATCAACTGAAAGAATTACTCAAAGGTATGGCAGGTATGTCAGAGGAAGGATACCGTGTAGAACAATTCGGATTCGAGAAAGAACTAAGGCAATATGAACAAGTACTTGTGCAGAGCTTAAGAGCACTAGAAAATGGTGAAGTCACTTCCGTTTATGATACTTTTGAGCAGATGGAAGATCGTTTGAATGAAATGTATCTTTTACTGGAAAAAGAAGCGAAATCTAAATCACTAGTAGAGAGCCATTTTCCTAATGTACAGCAGAAATATTCAGAATTAAAGGTTCGGTTCCACGAAATGAAGGAAGAAATAAATAGGCTTCAAGAAACTTACTTTGTGGAAGAGTCAGACTTAGAATTGTTTCTGAGCATCGAGAAATGGCTGGATAAGTTAACTAATCAATTACAACAATTGGAGCAAGATTATCAGAATAAGAAGAATAATCATATTGAAATAAGAGATCAGCTGGACGTAATATCTAATGAGCTTGATAATTTAGAGCAAGCGCAAGAAGAATTTCAGGAGCAAATCCGTGACTTGAGAAAAGATGAGGTAGAGGCTAAAAAACAAATGGCGGAGCTCAAAACACAGTTAATCCACACGAATAAGAAGTTGGAAAAAAGCAATATCCCAGGTATTCCTTCTTTTATTTTAAATGCTTTAGAGGAAGCATCTGATAAGTGTGAAGCAGTGCTTATTTATTTACAAAAGCACCCTTTAGATATAGGGAAAGTACAGCATCAACTACAAGAAGCAAATAAATCTGTTGATCAGTTTGTCCACCAAACGGAATTAGTGTTAGACCAAGCGAGGCTTGTGGAAGCGGCTATTCAATATGGGAATCGTTACAAACGAGATTACCCCGTATTGGCGGCACAATTAAAAGAAGCAGAAAGCTTATTTAGAAATTATAAATATGAGATGGCTTTGGAAGTCGCAGTGAAAGCGTTGGAAGAAGTAGATCCAAATGCCATGGTCAAAATTGAACAAATTGAAGAAGAATACCAACAAATGGTTCCATAATACACATAGAAAGATATTCCATCATGGGATATCTTTTTTCTGGAATGAGAAAAATACGAGCTGTGGGAAAATGCGAGACTCCTGAGGGAACAGCAACAGTATGAAGCCACCGCAGTGAGCGCTTTTTTCTCACGAGGAGGCTGAACCAACGCCCCCCCGGAAAAGAAGACACTGCGAAAGTGACCAAAGGAAACTTGAGCAGATGTCGCGCTTGTGTCCTTGGGTGAAAGCGAGTATTTTTCCACAACAAAGATATAGCGCTCATTTTGTAAAAGATCTGGTGTTGATCAAGTTTTTTTATGACAAACATCTTTTTGGAAAAAGCTTTGAATCGATATATAGAGTTTGCATCAAGTTAAAAATGTGATAACATATGGCAATGTTAAATGAGAAAAATGAGGGATTTTTCATGATATATTTAGATAATAGCGCTACAACAAAGCCCGATGAGCAAGTATTAAATAGTTTTCAACAAGCAGCTTCTCAGTATTTCGGTAATCCATCTTCTATACATGGATTGGGGAAAGATGCGGAAAGGCTGTTAAGAAAAGCCCGGGAACAGGCAGCGGATATTTTGGGTGTAAATTCACTTGAAATCATTTTCACTTCTGGTGGTACAGAAGGGAATAATATGGCGATCAAAGGTATTGCATTAGAGCACCAATCACGAGGCAAACATATTATCACTTCTGTGGTGGAACACCCTTCTGTCTTAGAAGCTTGCACTGCACTCGAGGAAATAGGATTTCGTGTTACTTATTTACCTGTGGATCGAGATGGACGTGTGAATCTAACTGATTTAAAGGAAGCTATTTCAGAGGAAACAATTCTAGTTTCGATTATGCACGTGAATAATGAGATTGGAACCGTACAGCCAATAGAAGAAATAGCCAGAATTCTTAAAGATTATCCTAAGGCTTTTTTTCATGTAGACCATGTACAAGGCTTTGGGAAAGCACCGTTAGATCTGTCTAATCTCGGCGTTGATCTATGTACGATATCTGGTCATAAAATCCATGGGTTAAAAGGAACTGGGTTGTTATATGCTAGACGAGGGGTGCGGTTATTTTCCTTATCACATGGAGGCGGCCAAGAAAATAATCTGCGATCAGGTACGGAAAATGTCCCAGGTATAGTTGCTTTTGTAAAAGCCATGAGGATAATGGAAGAAGCAAGATTAAAAAAACTTCCGCATTTACAACAGCTTCAAAATTGGTTAATCGATCGATTAGAAACCATTGACCAGCTCGTTGTCAATACACCTAGTGAAACGAAAGTACCGCATATTGTTCATTTTTCGGCGCCTGGTTTAAAACCAGAAGTAGTCATTCACGCTTTAGAAGAATTTCAAATTTATATTTCAACAAAATCGGCTTGTTCTTCCAAAAGTGCGGATGAAAGTGCCGTTTTGGCAGCATGCGGTAAAACGGAAGAAGTGACAAAGTCAGGTTTAAGAGTAAGTATGTCTTATCAAACAACTTGGGAAGAAGTACAATACTTTTTTGAAAAAATAAAACATGTTATCACAAATCTAAGTCAAGTAATGAGGTAGATATTTATGCAATATGATCATATCATTATTCGTTATGGCGAACTTACATTAAAAGGAAAGAACAGAAAATTATTTACTTCGCAATTATTAGCGAATGTAAGAGAAGCATTGGATGAGTATAAGGACATTCGGGTGAAAAAGAAATATGACCGGATGTATATTCAATTAAATGGTGAAAATCCTGATCCCATCATAGAACGTTGTAAGAAGATCTTTGGAATTCAAAACATGAGTTTGGCTATTAGGGCGGAAAATGATGAAAAAGACATCAAAAAAAATGCTTTAGAACTTATAAAAAATACGGATTCTGTTCAAACTTTTAAAGTCTCTACAAAACGTTCTAATAAATCTTTTCCCATTCCATCACAGGAGTTTAACCACGTACTTGGTGGATTTTTATTATCCCATTTGGATGACATTTCGGTGGACGTTCACCAACCTGATTTAGAAGTGATGGTGGATATACGCCAAGATGCCACCTATATTACATCTAAAAAAATACCAGGTGCTGCTGGTTTACCTGTTGGTTCCTCTGGAAAATCACTTTTGCTTTTATCAGGTGGAATAGATAGTCCTGTTGCCGGTTATCTAGCCATGAAAAGGGGAGTGCAGCTGGAAGCTATACATTTTCATTCTCCTCCATACACAAGTGAAAGAGCAAAAGAAAAAGTCTTAGATTTAGCAGAGCGATTATCTTACTATGGGCATAAAATAAAAGTACACATTGTTCCGTTTACAGCATTACAGCAAAAAATTCATCGTGAAATTCCCAATAGCTACTCCATGACAGTTATGAGAAGAGTCATGATGCGTATTAGTGAAGCAGTAGCAGAACGTGAGAATATTTTATCATTGATTACAGGTGAAAGTTTAGGACAAGTGGCAAGCCAAACGATGGAAAGTATGCATGCTATCAATGCAGTCACTAGTTATCCAATTATTCGCCCACTTATTGCAATGGATAAAGAAGATATTATACAAATATCTGAGAATATCGATATGTACGAAATTTCTATTCGTCCATACGAAGATTGTTGTACGGTTTTTGTCCCAAAATCTCCTAAAACAAAGCCAAGATTAGAAAAAGTAGAACAATTTGAAAAAAATGTTGATTTTTCTGAAGATATAATGAAGGTATTAGAAGAAATTGAAACGATCCAGGTACCACAAAAGGACAAAAAAGAGGATTCATTAGAGAGCCTATTATAGTTCCTCTTAAAAGGAAATAAGATAGCTACTTATTACTTTCTATGAATGCTATTTTCTTGGAATCATTGACAACAACTACCAACACATTTGATGCATGTTTTCCTCCTCTGCAGCGCATGATACTAATGTAGCAAAAGAGGAGGTGAGACACAATGGCAAACAACAACAGCTCAAATCAATTAGTAGTACCTGGTGTAAGTCAAGCACTAGATCAAATGAAAGTTGAGATTGCTCAAGAGTTTGGTGTAAACTTAGGTGCTGACACAACTTCTCGTGCAAATGGTTCAGTTGGTGGAGAGATCACAAAACGTTTAGTACAAATGGCTGAACAACAAATGGGTGGTCAAGCTAATCAATAATACGGAAAAAGGATAGTGTTTTTAAACACTATCCTTTTCTTTGGCAGAGGAATTTGCTATCGTTATACATAACTAGTGAGGAGAGGTAGAACAGACGGTAGGTGATAGAAATGGGTACACTTTGGCACGGTGGAAAGATATATACCATGCAGTATGAAAAAGATTGGACAGAAGCTGTTTATACAGAAAATGGCCGAATTCTGGATATAGGGAAAGTAGAAGTATTACAAGAGAAATACAAGCAAGCTATCGAACAAACATATGATTTAAATGGCCATGTGATGTATCCGGGTTTTGTAGATAGTCATTTACATATCATTGGTCATGGAGAGAAATTATTGCATATTGATTTGTCTAGTATCCCATCGGCAGAAGAGGTTCTCGAAACCATTCAACAGCATGAGTACGATTTAGAAGAAGGAGAATGGTTGATTGCAGACGGTTGGAATGAAAATCAATGGGGAGAATCGCGTATTATCCATAAGGATGAGTTAGATGCTATTTTCCCTAATAATCCCGTCATTCTTTCAAGAATATGTAGACATGCAGTTATTGTGAATTCACAAGCACTTGCTTTGGCGGGGATATCGGGAGAAACTAGGGACCCGCAAGGCGGGAAAATAGTTCGTGATGAGCAAGGGCACCCCACAGGCTTTTTGTTAGATCAAGCACAAGAATTAGTGAAAGACGTGATGCCGGAAATTTCACAGAGAAAGTTAGAGAAAACGATTGATGTGGCTATACAAGATTTACTTCGGCTTGGGTTAGTAGGAGGTCATACAGAAGATTTATTTTATTACGGCGGGTTCTTGAAGACCTTACACGCTTACCAAAATATACTTCCGAATAAATACAAATTTCGGGCACATTTGCTCGTACACCATCAAGTGTTCGATGAAATGATCGAGAGAAGTCTCCGTTATGGAGATGGAGGAGAGTTTACTACCCTAGGGGCGATGAAAATATTTTCAGACGGTGCGTTGGGAGGACGAACAGCTTGGTTAAGTGAACCTTATCACGATGATGAAGGTAATGTAGGAATACCTATCCATCATGAAAAGGATTTAGAAAACCTAATACAAAAAGCTAGAACTTTTAATCATCCGATAGCTGTTCATGCGATTGGAGATCAAGCTGTAGAAGCAGTTGCAAAATTGCTTAAAAAATATCCACTTGAAAGTAATCGTAAAGATCGGATCATACATGCACAACTTGCAAATGAACGCACTTTGAAATTACTGGAAGACATTGATGTCATTTTAGATATTCAGCCTTCTTTTGTTGCATCTGATTTTCCTTGGGTTATTGAGCGAATTGGCGAAGTTCGGGCAGAATGGTCTTACCCCTGGAGAACCTATTTACAGCATGGTATTACGTGTGCGGGAGGGTCTGATGCCCCAATAGAAGAGGTGAACCCGTTATTAGGAATAGAAGCTGCAGTGACACGAAAGTCTGCCATTGATCAGAAAAAGTATTATGAAAAAGAAAAGCTGAGTATTCATGAAGCTATTTCCTTGTATACGATTGGAAGTGCTGCAGTGATTAATCATGCGCATGATCGAGGAATGATTCAAAAAGGATATGTCGCAGATTTCACCATACTAGACAGTGATTTGTATGAAATAGATCCGGAGAGAATACACGAAGCAAAAGTTGTTGCCACGGTCGTAGATGAAGAAATCTGTTATCAAAAAGATGAAGAAAAGAGCCAGACGTAACATAGCGACTGGCTCTTTTTTTGCTTTAAAGCAAAAGAAGCATAAAATTTGGTCGTATTATACATAAACTGCGACATAACTTTTGTTTGGGCTTTCTACCTTTCTTCTTGGGAAATAGTGTTGGAATACGCTCCGACAACATACTTCGCTTTCCGGGGCACGGCCTCAGCCTCCCGTGATGCAAAGAACGCTTCTTCCGGGGTCTTCGGACTCGTGGAGTTCCACTACGGAATAAAAAATGAATGGTACATAGTATAAGAAAACTAAGGCTGGGCGATAAGCCAAGTTTTCTATACCTCGGAGTCTACGTATGTTGCCTCTGCTAGTAGTGAGGCTCAGATTTATGAAGGAGGAAAGATTGTGAAATCAGAGTGTTCCCTGGAGCTCTTCTTACTCGAACAGAAAACCATACAAAGCTGCGGAAAAATGCGACACTCCTGGGGGAACAGCGCGAGCTGAGAATCCCGCAGGCAGCGGTTTTCTGTCGAGAAGCTGAAGCCGTGCCCCCGGAAAGGGAGTGTTTTTCCGCTGCGCTGGACTAGCACTCATCTCTGAAAGAATGGAGAACGTCTGGAAGAGAATGTTCATTATGTCGCAGTTTTTTTCTACTAAGACTTTTTTGCATGTCAGAAAAAGCAGCTTGTCGATATTCGTTTAGAGGAATGTCCTTTTAACGCGGTCCCAGAAGGAATTGTTTTTGAGTCTAACTGTTTTAACTCTTTTGTCACTTAGATTAATTTCTATAGTATGAATATGTCGAATCGAATATGCCTCGTTGTCTAAACCAACAATAGGGTAATCATTTCCGTCTTGAATCACTTCTAATCGCAGTTTGCGATCTTCATTCAAAATAAAAGATGAACCCAACGTCCGATAGCGGTTGTTATTTAAAGAGGCAAGTTCCGACACTTGGAAACAAGGTAATTTAGGGTCGATGACAGCACCAGCAGTAGACTTATTATAACCAGTACTGCCAGTAGGTGTTGCCACAATTAACCCATCCCCTCGAAATCGTTCAAAGTGGTTACCATCTATGTACACATCCATAACTATCGTTTTAATAATCGCCGAGCGTATTGCTGCTTCATTTAAGCAGTGAAAAGTGGATTGGTTATTAATGGTAACATCAATAATGGGAAAACGTCTTACCTCTAATGCTTCATCTTTCATCGCTTCAATCATTTCAGGATAGTTATCAATGCGAAAATCGCAATATAAACCGGATTCATTTTCTTTCGTAAGTCCTACATATAAACAATCCTGTCTAAAATTGGTATGACGAATCGCTTGTAAAAACTGGCCATCACCGCCAACACTTACTACAATATTAGCTTCATCTGAATGATCTACAATTTGAAAACCATTTTGCTCACTCAGTTGAAAAATCGGCTCTAATTTTCGTTCAAGTTCATTATCTTTTGCATAATAAAAATAAAGGTTTTTGCGATTATCCAATGTAAATCCTCCTTATCTTTCCTGTTAAATCCATATTATCACTGATAATGAGCAACTCCTACTAAAAAGTATCTTATTATTCCATATCAACATTTATATCATGTTACAGACGTAGATACCAATAGATAAGGGCAACTACGTCTACCAAGGGCATGTTAATCGATGAATTTTCTTGATATTTTTACAAACTTTGGATTAATGTCAAAAAAATAGATAATAATAAGCATATGGAGGTATAATCATGCTTATTTTACTGGGAATAATTATCTTATTACTAGGAATCGTTCTGATTTTATTTACGTTCTTGAAACTATATATAGCAGTTGAATGGTATATGGACCAATCGGAACAAGTGATAGACCTAATTGTCATTATTCTAGGTTTCAAATGCTATCAATATACATTAGATTTTCAGGAAATATTCGATGATAATGGGAAAGAGTCTCCATCCCTTTCAGATTTAGGCGGAAAAGAACGCCTAAGTCTTTTAAAATCTTTGTGGAAGAGTTCCCGACTAGAGCGATTAGAAACAGAAACAGTTATAGGTACCGGTGATCCGCAAGTAACGGCCATTTGTTACGGACTTTTGCATTCCGTCATACAGCCGTTACTTCAATACCTCCCGAAACAGCCAGAAAACTTATCTATTTTAGTTGATTTTCAGCAGGAAAGAGTAGAATCAAATGGGTTATGCATGATCTCGATTCATTTGCGCAAAACTATAAGAGTATTAAGAAAAATGAAGAAAAAAACTCGTAATTAGTTAAAAAAGGAGTGGGAATATGCAAGATAATAATAATGGAAACAACAAGCATCCGATTGAAGCGTTTATGTCATTAACAATGGAAAACTTACAAAAAATGGTCGATGTCGATACCATTGTAGGCAATCCTATTGATGCTCCGGATGGCAGCTTGATTATCCCTTTGTCAAAGGTAAAATTCGGATTTGCAGCAGGTGGAAGTGAATTTATGGGTGGACAGAATCAACAACAAGATCAAGGATCTTCCGATTCTAATCAAAATTCTGATCAATCAGAAATGATTATCCCCTTTGGTGGTGGAAGTGGTGGAGGTGTTTCGATTACACCATATGCCTTTTTAATAGCTAATAAGCAAGGTGTCGAGCTTATTACATTAAATGATTCCACTCGTCTTTATGAAAAATTATTGGATAAAGGTCCACAAGTAATCGATCAAGTGATGGAAATGATTAAACAAGGTAAAGATGACAACAGTAAATAATGAAAAAATCTCCATCGATAAATGCTTGACGGTAGACTTTTAGATCCTACTCCCTTCATAATAAGAAAGGCAGTAGGATCTGATAGGATCCGTATAGTTAAAAGATGGAGGGATTTGTATGGCGTTTGAATTAGACAAAGCCTTTGATCAGCTAGATCAAGTGATTAATACGATTCAAGCGAATGAACATAATACTTATTTAGAAAGTTTTATACATGTTTTGCGTTATATAAATACGGAGGAAGGTATTACAGAAGTAGATACAGCAACTCAAGACCAATTGAAACAAGCTTTAACATTATTTGATGCAAAAGAGGTAACAAGTGAAGATAAAAGAAAAGTGATTCAGCTAGCTATTTTAAAGGCGATGAAAGGTTCTACACAGCAACAGCATATGGTTACACCCGATTCTGTTGCTATGTTTATTGGATATTTTATAAACAAGCTAATGGAAGGCAAAAAACAATTTCGATTGTTTGATCCTGCAAGTGGAACAGCTAATTTATTAACAGCCGTTATGAACCAAGCAGAAGCAGAAGTAACTGGTTACGGCAGTGAGGTTGACCCAGACTTAATTCAATTGGCTGTGGAAAGTGCTAACTTACAAGAAAAACCGATTGAATTTTTTCATCAAGATAGCTTAACCCCATTCTTATTAGAACCAGTTGATGCTGTCATTTCAGATTTACCTGTTGGCTATTATCCGAATGACGAACAAGCTGCAAAGTATGAATTGAATGCAGAAGAAGGGCATGCCTATGCACATCATTTATTTATAGAACAAAGTGTTACCTATACCAAACCTAGCGGTTACTTGATCTTTTTAATACCTAACTTCTTATTTACTAGTGATCAAGGTGATCAACTACAAAAGTATTTACGTCATCATGCGCATATTCTTAGTTTATTACAATTACCGTTAAGTATGTTTGCATCAGAACAACATGCCAAAAGTATATTAGTCTTACAGAAGAAAGGGACGGACACAAAACCACCAAAGCAGACATTAATGGCGCAACTGCCATCTTTTAAAGATGTCCATGCTACTCATAATATATTGAAAAAAATAGATCACTGGTTTCAAACAGAAAAAGACAAGTAGTCAGAAAATAAAAAAAATAATAAGGAAACGTTAACAATGCTCGAACCCTGTTGCAAACTTATTCTGACGGTGTTTAAATGGAAGTGGGATGTCAAGAAACGAACGAAAGGATTGAATATATTGCAAAAAATATTAGCAATTAATGCAGGTAGTTCTTCATTAAAATTCCAACTAATGGAAATGCCGGCTGAAAAAGTTTTAGCCAAGGGTTTAATTGAGCGTATTGGAATTTCTGATTCGGTATTTTCCATGGAGTATGGTGAAGAGAAAAGCGAGTTAACTGAAGATATTGAAAATCATGAACGGGCTGTGAAATTATTATTAAACAAATTGACAAGCTCTGGTGTCATTAATAGCTTAGATGAAATAGACGGCGTTGGTCACCGAGTGGTCCATGGCGGTGAAAGATTTAATGATTCTGTACTAATTACAGATGAAGTGATTCAAGAAATCGAAGAAGTGTCAGAATTAGCGCCATTACACAATCCTGCTAATTTGACTGGTATTCAAGCATTCAGAGAAGTATTGCCGAATGTGCCAGCGGTTGCTGTATTTGATACAGCATTTCATCAAACAATGCCAGAGCAGTCTTTCCTATATAGTTTACCGTATGAATATTATGAAAAATATGGTATTAGAAAATATGGTTTCCATGGTACATCTCACAAATACGTATCAGAACGTGCTTCAGAATTAATGGGTGTACCGCTGGATCAGCTTCGCTTATTATCATGCCACCTAGGTAATGGGGCGAGTATTGCAGCTATTGAAAAAGGTAAATCTATTGATACATCGATGGGCTTTACCCCATTAGCAGGTGTGACAATGGGAACTCGTTCTGGAAATATCGATCCAGCACTTATTCCATACATTATGGACAAGACTGGACAATCTGCTCAAGAAGTAATGAACACTTTGAATAAGAAGAGTGGAATGCTAGCTCTGTCAGGCTTCTCTAGTGACTTACGTGATATAGAGGAAAAAGCGAATAGTGGAGATGAACGTGCTGAATTAGCCCTGCAAGTATTTGCGGAACGAATTCATAAATACATTGGTTCCTATGCAGCAAGAATGCATGGTATCGATGCCATTGTATTCACAGCAGGAGTAGGGGAAAATAGTATAACTATTCGTGAAAGAGTTCTAAAAGGTTTAGAATTCATGGGTGTTTATTGGGACCCAACATTAAATAATGTGCGTGGAAAAGAAGCATTCGTAAACTATCCGCACTCCCCTGTCAAAGTAATCGTGATCCCGACGGATGAAGAAGTCATGATTGTAAGAGATACAGTAAGATTAACAGAAAAAGCGACAGTGTAAGACAAACCGGGCTGTTTTGCCCGGTTTTTTAATAGGTTGATACAGTTGAGACCGAAAAGCAACTATCTTTCAGCAATTGGAATATGCAAGACTTCTTCTGCGGGATCAGGCAGCGCAACCTAAAGAAAAACTTGAGCAGATGTCACACTTGTGCCTTGCGAGTGAAAGCGAGTATATTCCAGTTGCGTGTACAGTTAATTAACTTCTAACGACAAGGACATCACATTTTGCGTATCTTGTGATACTTTCGGATACACTACCGATTAAGAAACGCTCTACTGCATTCATCCCTGTTGCACCGCAAATAATCAAATCTGCTTCGTATTTCTTTGCAAGATCTTTAGGGATCTTCAATTTAGGTGATCCAATTTCAACATGAGTCTTAATGTCATACACACCATGCTTATTTGCTTTTTCTTTATATTCAGCTAAAAGTGATTGAGCATAGCTTTCAGACCTAGCTGCTAATGTTTGATCATACACTTCTGGAGCAACCGTTGTAATGGTTCTAGTATCTATCACATGTGTTAAGAACATTTTAGCGTTGTTTCTTTTCACTATGTCCACTGCTTTTTTGAAGGCTAATTCAGATGCATCTGATCCATCCACCGCCACTAAGATACGATCATATTCAAATGCCATGGTTATCTCCCCCTTTATACTTCTATTTTAATATATTATGAATCCGTTTACAATTGTGCGAATAAAGGTTTCTTTATTTTATCCCGGTGAACAATCGTTCGTAAGTCCTCCCCCACTGATATAATTTTCTCTTTATTATTCCCTTTATATATTGAATTAAACGATATGGAATGGTTTCCGTTTCAATTTATTAGAAAAAAAAAGATTCATGATGTAGGATATAATTGTGACGTACGGTTTATCCGTTTTTTAAACGAGAATGATGTATTAGAGGAGGAAGGTAGGATGGGTCATGCTTTTATAACAGCAGGTACAAAAGGGTTAGGTTTAAAAGTAACAGAGGCTTTCCTGCAGGAAGGTCATCAAGTTTCCGTAACCTATTATCGTGATTGGGAAAGAGCTCAAAAATTAAAAAAACAATATGCTGATAAAGTACATATTATACAAGCAGATGTTTGCGATAAAACAGACGTTACAAATGCGGTGAAATCAGCCGCTGAAGCTTTTGGTACGATTGACTATCTGATTAACAATGCTGGCCCATTTATTTTTAAACGTAAAAAATTAATGGATCACACCACAGAAGAATGGGAACAAATGGTAAGAGGGAATTTAGACAGTGTGTTCCACATGTTACAACTAACCATCCCGGATATGCGTAAACAAAAGTTTGGCCGTATTATTAACTATGGATTTCAAGGAGCGAATACTGCTGCAGGGTGGGTGAATCGTTCTGCATTTGCGGCAGCGAAAGTTGGGTTAGTATCGTTAACTAAAACGATTGCTTATGAAGAAGCAGAAAATGGGATTACTTCTAACATGGTTTGTCCAGGTAATATTGAAGGTAAGATGAAAGAGGCAACCATAGAGGAGAGCAAGCGAATGGATGATAAAGAGACACCCATTGGCCGTTCGGGAACAGGAGAGGATATAGCTCGAGCTATAATGTTTTTCTGTGGTGAACATGCCGACATGATAACCGGGACAATATTAGACGTTACAGGGGGCTTGGATGTGATTCACCAGCATCGATAACTTTTTTGTATTATCAGCTTTTCCAGTAAGGGAAAGTATAAATTATTATGGTTGATAGTATAAGTAAAACTAAGGCTTTCGCTATTAAGATTTAGCTAAAAGCTAAGTTTTTCTTTAAAAATTTTATAAAAAAGTGAAACGTTAAGCTCTATTTATTCGTACATGTAATTAGAGAGAAACAGTCAATGATGAAAAGAGGTGCACCAATGGGCTTTTTCTCGAAGTTTTTTTCTAAAAAAGAAGAAACCAAAGAAGTAAAAGAACGTACTCCGCTTACTATACAAGTAGGTGATATCATTGAATATGATTTAGCCGATTACGAAGTAGTAGGCAAGATTACTTATCGGGATAGCCATTATGAATGGATAAGTTACCAATTACTAGGGGAAGGGAAAAATATTTGGCTATCAGCAGAGATGGATGATGAGCTGGAACTAGGGATTTATTATAAAATTCAGCTTCCTAACACAAATCCATATCCTGAGAAGCTAACTTATCAGGATAAAACTTATCATATGGAAGAACAAGGTCAAGCGGATGTTACAGGAGAAGGTAGAAGTGGTTCGTTAAACGGCCAGCGTATTTCTTATGCTGAATATACCGATAAGAAAGAGTCCAGCTTTATAAGCTTGGAAAGCTGGGGAACAGAGGTTGAAGCAAGCTATGGTTATCCTATTCAACCATTTGAAATAAAAATAATTGCAGGATCATAAAAGGAGGAAAAAATATGTTTAAATTTTTTAAAAGAGTCAAAACAGTAGTAAGTTCAGAGCTCAACACTTTATTAGACAAAGCGGAAGACCCTGTGAAAATGTTGGATCAATTTATGCGAGATATGGAATCAGATATTCGTGAGGTAGAATCTGCGGTTGCGAAGCAAATTGCTAATGAAAAAATGTTGAAACGTAAATATGATGACGCGCAAGCTCTTGTGGACAAACGACAGAATCAAGCAGAAAAAGCGATTGAAGCAGGAAATGAGGATTTAGCAAGACGTGCTCTTGAGGATAAAAAGGATCAGCAAGCACAGGCGGATTCTATGAAAGAAGCTTGGGAACGTGCTAAAACGGATGCGGATCAATTACGTGAGAAGCTAGATGAGATGAAAAAAGAATATCAAGAAATGCAATTGAAAAAAGATTCGCTAAAAGCAAGAGCAGAATCAGCTAAAACAAGAACCAAAATGAATCGTACCATGTCCTCTATTGGAAATGATGAGTCAAAGAAAGGCTTTGAGCGCATGGAAGAAAAAGTTATGCAGTTTGAAGCAGAAGCAGATACAAGCGAAGATCTATCAGCCGCAAGCAAATCTATTGATGACGAATTTGAAGAACTAGAAAAAGATGATGTTGATGACGAATTAGCGGCATTAAAAAAGAAAATGGGAAAAGAATAAAGTAACGAGATCATGACTAAAAAGAGCTCCTGCCAAGAGTTCTTTTTAGTCCTTTTAGGAGGTGATATAGTGTTCAAAAAAATCTCTATTAGCGGCTTTTTCTTTCTTTTTTTGATTCTATTAGCGGGTTGCGGTCAAAATCAGTTCGATAATATTTCTGCTTTTGATGAGTCAGAAGTTATCATTCAAGAACAGGTGGAAAGTTCGCAAACGAAAGAAGAAATAACGGAACAGCTGCGTAATGCTAATGAGGGAAGTATTGAGGCATTAATTGCCAATCATTTTTCTTTTGTAGAGTCAGTTGCTGGTGAAAAAACAACTTCTAACGTGTATGGTACAGATCTTTTTGAAGTAGAAGAACTAGCAGATTTGTTAGCAGAGATTAAACAGCCAAATGAAATCAGTGACTATATCGACGGCCAACAGATCCTCGTTTATCCAGATGATTTCGTTATTTTAAAGAAGAGTGAAGAGATAGAGGACATGACCTTTATCGAGGTGGCAAATGAACAATTTGTGCGAAATAATTATTCGCCAAATTTTTTAACTACTTATTTGGGAATACGATTATTAGAAAGCATGTTTGGAAACAACTGGGTTTCTAATAGAAGAAATTACTGTCAAACAAATGATTGTTATGGCGGATATTCTACCACAAGAAATTACAACAAAGGTGGAACCTCTACGAATAGAGGGATGAATAGTTTTCGTGGCGGCGGGCCAAGTTCAGGTAAATAATTTATAGGAGGGATTTTAATGGAACCATTTATTTCAACATTTCTTTATTTTCTAGCAGCTATCATTATTGTTCTCATTGGTCTAACTATTTTTGAATGGATGACAACAAAGTATAAGGATTGGGAGCAAGTTAAATTAGGCAATCAGGCAATTGCTTTATCAATCTCTGGAAAAATTATTGGCATTTGTATTATTCTATCGTTTGCTATTTACCACAGCATCTCTGTTATGGAGACTTTGATTTGGGGTGCCTATGGAGTGTTCTTGCAATTGATCGCATACTGGATTTTTGAAGGAGTGACAAGGACCTTCTCTGTTGAAACACAATTGAAAGACAATAATTTAGCGGTAGGTATCATTTCTTTTGGTGTTTCAGTCGGTTTAGCATTTGTAATTGGTGCATCGATTACATAAAGCGAGAATTCCATCCGTAGGGGGGCTCCATCCCCACGGATGATTAGCGATAATTATCACGGTCGATTGTTCATCGTGATACAAAGGTGAAAATGGAAAGCCTGACCCAGATGGAGTGGTCAGGCTTTCCTTGTTGCAAAAGCTAACATTCAAAGATAGAGATGGTGTGGAGTGTGTAGTATGGATGAATTAAAGGTTAGGCAGAGTCATTTTATTTATTGGGCATCGGGAATTGTATCGATTTGTGGCATTATATTTGAAGTATTATTTGGCGCTCTTGGTTCTTATATACTAGGTGATGGTGTTAAACAATATACTTTAACCATTTCACTCTTTTTAACAGGAATGGGGATTGGTGCTAGCTTAAGTGAGAAGGTGACCAAACATTTAGTTTTATCTTTTATTTATATTGAATTTTTAGTAGCGCTTATTGGTGGATTTTCTAGCTTTCTTATGTTTGCTATTACTGCCTTCGCCTCTAATGGCACAGATGCTTTTTTTCTTTATGGTGTCACCTTACTCGTTGGAGCACTAACAGGTGTGGAATTACCTATATTAATACGCAAGGCAAATGAGATTGGAGTCACTCTTCAGAAAAGTACAGCACGTGTATTATTTTCCGATTATGCAGGTGGTTTAATTGGCGGGCTGTTATTTGTGTTTTTACTTCGTCCGCAAATGGGTATTGTTAAATCCGCATTCTTTGTTGGTTTAATTAATGCTTCTGTTGCTCTCGTTGTGTTATTTCTGTTCAGACGTGAGATCAAGCATGTGAGTATTCATGCTTTTATTGGAATCGGTATATCCATTCTATTAATATTAGGAATATTTTTTGGTCAAGCTATGGCTCTAACTTTTGAACAGAAACTATATAAGGATCCAATTATTTACATGGAAGAAAGTCAATATCAAAAGATTGTCTTAACAAAAAACGACGATGATGTACGGCTTTATTTAGATGGCGGTTTACAACTGAGCTCTATTGATGAGCATCGTTACCACGAAGTATTAGTTCACCCTGCCATGAGTTATACATCAGAAGCACGAAAAGTACTAGTGCTTGGCGGAGGTGATGGTATGGCAGTTCGGGAAATATTAAAATATCCATCTGCGACAGATATAACGCTTGTTGATTTAGATCCAGCTGTTGTAGAACTCGCCAATACAAATGCCCATTTATTAGAATTAAATCAAAGGGCTTTAATGGACGAGAAGGTTACCATTTTTCATCAAGATGCTTTTGAATTTTTAGAGAGAAGTGAAGAGTGGTATGATGTTATTATCATAGACTTGCCCGATCCAAATAATGAGAGTTTAAACAAATTATATACAAAGGAGTTCTATTCTCTTGTTCGTAATCATCTTCAACCAGGTGGTGCAGCCATGATTCAAGCAACTAGTCCGGTTTTTGCAAGGGAAGTTTATTGGACTATTTCTCATACAGTTGCTTCCACTGGTATGCATACCGAGAATATTCACCTTGATATTCCTAGTTTTGGGAATTGGGGGTTCGTCATGGCCAGTCGTGATTCAATAGATGTCGATTCTCTTGATATTACGAGAAAAACGGATTACCTAAAAACCGACGTGCTCAGCAGTTTAACTAAATTTGGAAAAGACGAAGATTCCCAATTGGATGGAGATCATACGGAATGGGGCGTAAATACTTTAGTAGATCCTATTTTAATACAATTATATGAAAAATCTTGGGAATATTATTAATAAATGGTTTATCTAAAAAAGAAAACGTGGTATACAATGGTTAGAAGCAATAAAAAAAGGAGTGCTAAATCAATGGAAGTATCATTTCATGGACAATCTGTCGTAAAAATTCAAACACAAAAACATACTATTTTAATGGATCCGTTTATCACAGGGAATGACATAAGTGATTTAGACCCAGATAAAGAAAATCCAGATGTGATTTTGCTGACACATGGACATAATGATCATGTAGGGGACACCATAAGTATAGCGAAAAGAACGGAGTGCTTAGTTGTAGCTCCTAATGAATTAGCAGTCTATCTAGAATCTAGAGGATTGAAAACACATCCAATGCATATTGGAGGATCCTATACGTTCGACTTTGGAAGGGTAAAATATACTCCTGCTTTTCATGGTTCTATGTTTGTGGATGAAGATGGCAATAAAATTTACGGTGGTATGCCTGGTGGAATTTTATTCTACGCTGATGATAAGACGGTTTATCATGCTGGGGACACTGCCTTGTTTTCTGATTTAAAGTTAATTGGAGATATGAATGATATTGATATTGCATTCTTACCAATAGGAGATAATTTCACGATGGGGCCAGATGATGCCTTGATCGCAGCAGATTGGGTACAAGCCAAAAAGGTTGTGCCGATGCATTATAATACTTTTCCTCTAATTGAGCAAGATGGCGAAGGTTTTGCTAGTCAAGTGAAAACGGGGAAAGGTATTGCCCTGCAACCAGGTGAATCCATTAACCTGTAGAATAATAAGATGTCATAACGAAGGCCAGAGGCAGGAAGACCTTTGGCCTTTTATATGGTTGGATAATACTAATACAGGTTTCATTAAGTATATAAAACAGTGAGATTGGAAAGCTAAGAATGTTTGGATCATACATAATATTGCAAGAAAAAATTGAATCCTATTATAGAGATCTGTATAATAACAATATAGAATAAATTTATAGTACAGATGAAAGAATGGTGAGCTACTATTGGCTACAAAACATGAACAAATATTAACATTTATTGAATCATTAAAAGTAGGAAATAAGATATCTGTTCGCCAAATTGCCAAAGAACTAAATGTCAGTGAGGGAACAGCCTATCGCGCCATTAAAGAAGCAGAAAATAAAGGTTTAGTTAGCACAATAGAGCGAGTAGGTACAATTAGGATTGAGCGCAAACAAAAAGAAAATTTTGAAAACCTAACCTTTGCAGAAATAGTCAGTATTGTAGATGGGCAAGTATTAGGCGGAAGAGAAGGGTTATATAAAACATTAAACAAATTTGTCATCGGGGCGATGAAACTGGATGCCATGATGAGATATACAGAAAAAGATTCCTTGCTCATTGTCGGGAATCGTACTGAAGCGCATCAGCTTGCACTTCAGGAAGGAGCAGCTGTGTTAATAACCGGTGGCTTTGACACAGATGAAGCATCAAAGCAACTTGCTGATAAAAAGAAATTACCCATCATTTCCACTAGCTACGATACTTTTACGGTAGCTGCTATGATTAATCGTGCAATTTATGACCAACTGATTAAAAAAGAAATCGTCTTAGTAGGAGATATTTATACCAAAATAGAAGATACATATTATTTATCGGAAAAAGACACAGTGGAGAAGTGGTATGAATATGAAGAATTGACTACACATAGTCGCTACCCTGTTGTCGACGACAGGAATAAAGTCGTTGGAATTGTTACGGCTAAAGATGTTATCGGCGAAAGTTCTGAAAAACGGATAGATAAGCTCATGACAAGAAACCCTTTAACCGTTATGAAGGAAACATCTCTTGCTTATGCAGCCCATATGATGGTTTGGGAAGGAATAGAAATCATGCCTGTTATAGATAATCATCACTACTTAGAAGGGCTAATATCTAGACAGGATGTGTTAAAAGCTTTACAACATATTCAAAGACAGCCGCAAGTAGGGGAAACCATTGACGATATTATTTCCAATTATTTTGACCACTCCGATTCAGACATAGGCATTTCTGCTTACGAGGCAGAAGTAACACCACAAATGACCAATCAGCTTGGTACATTATCTTATGGTGTATTTGTTTCTTTTGTCATTGAATCAGCAAGTCGAATGATTAGGCAGCAAAAAAAAGGTGATTTAGTAGTCGAGAATATCACGGTTTACTTCATTAAACCTATTCAGTTAGAAACAACGATTTCTTTTCTACCAAAAATTATTGAAGTCGGTCGTAAATCCGCCAAGGTGGATGTTGAAGTATTTCATGATAAAAAAATCGTTGGGAAGGCGATGCTTATCGCGCAACTTATTGATCGCTAAGTTTTTATGAATAATGCCATCCTAAGAATTGGATGGCATGGACTTTATCACGATGAAAAATCGTCCGTAGACCCCACTTCAAGGTGGAAAAAGTATAAGTAGAGGATAACGGACGCTAGCACCCTGATAAGTTTCGATAACTATCTGTAAGTATGAAGATATCCATTCGCTGATGGAAGTTTCACTTTATACACTGGTTTGTTCTCTTTTTAGTAATTCTCCGCGGTAATGTACATATCGTTTCCACCCGCCATACGCTTGGATAGCGCCTAAAATGAAGAAAGCAAGACATATAAATAAAGCGAGCTGTGTTTGGTAGAATAAGTATTGATTTATTCCAAAAAAGCTAATAAATATACCTAGAGACAGGCGTGCTTTCGCATTTTGAATTTCTTGAATGAGCGGGTCGTTTCCTCTCACAATCATTACTTTATAATAAATATAAAGAATGATCGATAATATAATAATAATTGGGAATATAATCATCACTACAATCCTCCTCATTAATCGTACAACGTTTTATATTGTACCTTTTGATGGCATGAAATGCTAGTCTTTCATGATGGATTCAGATGAAAAATCTAAATAAAGGAGTATGTGAGAAAACATGATAACCAACCAAATCGTGGAAAAAATTAAGACTTATGATCCTATCATTATACATCGTCATGTACGTCCTGATCCTGATGCTTATGGTTCACAGAATGGTTTAGCCGAAATCATTCGAGCATCATTTCCTGATAAGTCCATATATGTAGTGGGCGAAGAATCTCCTTCTTTAGCTTTTCTCGCTAAGATGGATGAAGTGTCGGATGATCTTTATACGAATGCATTGGTTATTGTATGTGATACGGCGAACCAAGAAAGAATTGCTGATCAACGGTACGATTCAGGAAAAGAATTAATTAAAATTGATCACCATCCACAAGTAGATAGTTATGGGGATATAGAGTGGATAGATACAGATGCAAGTTCCGCAAGCGAAATGATCTATGAATTATATGTAAACGAGAAAGAGAGTGGACTTGTTCTGAACGACCGAGCTGCTTCTTTATTGTACAGTGGCATTGTTGGCGATACGGGAAGATTTTTATATCCAAGCACAACAGACAAAACCTTTCGATATGCATCAGAGCTCGTCAAATATTCGTTTGATCGAACAAGTATTTATGAGGAAATGTATAAAACAGATGTAAATATCGCCAGATTAAAAGGCTATATTTTACAACACATTTCGATCACAGAATCAGGTGCAAGTCATGTTAAGCTGACAACGGAAGTCCTGTCAGAATTTAATGTGGATCCGATAGATACAGGTGCTATTGTAGGTGTGTTTGGAGATATAGAAGGTATTAAAGCATGGGTGATTTTCGTCGAGGAAGAGGACGTTATTCGTGTAAGGATGCGTTCTAAAGGTCCTGTGATTAATGAAATTGCAGCGAAGTATGAAGGGGGAGGACACCCGTTAGCTGCAGGAGCTAAGATTCATGAGTGGAAGACAGTACCAAACGTTTTAGAAGATTTAGAAAAAGTTTGTTCGGGTTATAGCGACTAGCTGGATTAGGAATAGGGATCTAACCAATATGATCAATCATAATTGGTTAGATCTCTTGATTAGTTTGCTGCACTTAATTGAATCGAGAGACTTAATGTTTCACTAACGATGATTCGACGTATAGTAGCCTGATAAGAGAAGTCATCAATGGTAATGGTTTTATTTTCAATTGTCGCAATAAAAAGTTCGATAGAATCTGCTAAATCATTTACGTTCCTGCCAATAGCATGATGTGCTTCGTTACGAATTTCTTCCTCTAATTGACTAATCATTGGTCGATCGTTTTCAATCCTCATTTCTTTTAAGTTTGTAAATTCGATATCAATCGATTCTATTTGTATCCCTTCTTTGGATCGTTCATCTAATGCCTTATGATTTTTTAACAGGGTTTCGTAGCTTTTGTTTAAGTCTTGAAGTTCTAAGCGAAGTGATAGGTTTTCTTCAATCCACTTTTCTTGCAGCTGACCGAACATGAATAAAAAGACGAAATAGGCAATTAATCCACCAATACAAGCACCAGCCAAAAAACGTTGCCAAGCGGGTCTTTTGTAATATGGAGGGATATGCATTATTTAATCTCCTCTTGAATAAGCCATTCAATAATTAAGAAAGCCGTTTGTGCCCCGCCCATTGCTGTTATAATTACAATGATTTGTTTCACCATGTCTATGGTAGAACCTTCGTTTATACTTCTTTCAAAATTTGTTATCGCATCAAAAGTACCTCCGATCGCTGCGACAATAGCCCAAATTTTTAAGCTTTTGGCAATTCGACTCATATGTGTAAAAGGTGCTTCACCAGTAGCAAAAGCACCGATACTGCCGATCATAGAACCGCCTATCATAACACCGAACGCAATAAAGTAACACTGCATTAACGTAGGGATGAAACGCTCTTCCATTAAATCACTCCTATGACATGGAAAAAGTCTGCTTATATAAAATATATGTAGACAAGTGTTGCATATGTTTGTAGATTTAATGAAAGCAAAATATAAAGCCAAACAATTGGATAATAGCGATGATTTTCTCTATAATGAAATAGAAACATATGATCGCTGTAAGGAGGTGACGACCTTGCCGTTTACACAATTACAAGTAAAGAGTGGTTACACTCTTATGCAGAGTACCATTCAACTCCATGAATTAGTTTCCCATGCTGCCGAATTAGGTTATCAAAGTCTTGCGTTAACAGATGAAGGAGTGATGCATGGGGCGATATCCTTTTTCAGGTTGTGCAAAAATTTTAAAATCAAACCTATTATTGGTATGCAATGCTCTGTATGTGTTCATGATCATATTTTTCAAGCGATTTTGCTGGCGCGAAATTCAAAGGGTTATCAGCAATTACTTGAGATTAGTTCACAGATTCAGACTGGAAAAGAAGTTAACATGGCCGATTGGGAATTAATAAAGCACGATGTTGTGACGATCTTACCAGTTGATCAAGTAACAGAAACAAAAGAATACTATTTGGAAGATATATTGAATGAATGGATGGAGAACTTCTCTTCGTCTCATTTTTATATTGGTGTTTCAGATGGTGTAAAAGATAAATGGTCTTATCTGCAAGAATTTACATATACACACAACATAAACGCTGTAGCTATATCAGATGTACGTTATTTACGGAAACAAGACCGTTATGCCTATAGTTGTTTACAAGCTATGAACAACCAATCTGAGTGGCAGAAGGAACAAGACTGGCCGGTTAAAGGCAATTACTTAGAGAGTGAAGCCGAGCTGCGTGAAAGGTTTAGGCAATGGCCTGCTTTACTTGATAATGCCTCTAACGCAGCAGCACAATGTCAAGTGGAGATCTCTTTAGGACAGCAGCTATTACCAAAGTATCCTGTGCCTGATAAGGAAAATGCGGCGGATTTTTTAGAAGCATTATGCCTTGAACAACTGAATGACATATATCATGCGGATATACCTCAAAATGTTTATGATCGGTTATATTACGAATTACGTGTGATTGATTCCATGGGTTTTAATGATTATTTTTTAATTGTGTGGGATTTTATTACATATGCTAAAAAACAACAAATCATGGTAGGACCAGGGAGAGGTTCGGCAGCAGGATCTTACGTTGCTTATTTACTAGGAATCACCAATGTCGATCCATTAAAATACGACTTATTATTTGAACGTTTTTTAAATCCTGAACGAGTATCAATGCCTGATATTGATATTGATTTTTCTGATGAGAAACGGGACCAAGTCATTGAATATGTCGTGAAGAAGTATGGTGAAGAGCATGTGGCGCAAATCATAACCTTTGGCACCTATGCTGCTAGATCATTATTACGTGAATTGTTTAAAACGATGAATGTTCATGAGAACGATGCACAATATATTTTGCGATCATTACCGAAGGATACATCAAGCTCTATCTCAAGCTTATTAAAGCACTCACCTGAATTGGTTGAATATGTCAAACAGTCTCCTAAACTACAGACATTATTTAAAGTAGCGAATCGGTTAGAAGGGTTACCGAGACATATTTCTACTCATGCAGCTGGTGTCATTATAAGTGATCACCCCTTGACTAATTATACACCCTTAATGGCTTCTCCAAATGATGGGAAGCTTACACAGTACGCCATGAACGATTTAGAGAAAATTGGTTTATTAAAAATGGATTTTCTTGGATTACGTAACTTGTCCTTAATAGAAAAAATTATGAAACATATTTCTCCTAATCAACCTATTGCAGAAGCATTGGATCAACTGCCATTAGATGATGCGGATACGTTTGTACTATTACAAAAGGGACTGACTAACGGGGTTTTTCAACTAGAATCTCAGGGGATGCAAAAAGTACTTCACGAATTAAAACCAACACATTTTGAAGATATCGTGGCAGTGAATGCACTCTACCGTCCCGGGCCAATGGAATTTATCCCTGTCTATATTGCTAGGAAACATGGACAAGAGCAAGTGGAATATATACATCCTGATTTAAAGCCTATTTTAGAGAAAACGTATGGTGTGTTAGTTTATCAAGAACAAATTATGCAAGTTGTTCACCAATTAGCTGACTTTTCTTATGGTGAAGCCGATTTATTACGTCGTGCTGTGAGCAAAAAGGAAAAAGAGTCGATCCTTAAGCAAAAAGAAAAATTCTTATTTGGCTGCCAAAAAAATGGGTATGATGCAAAATTGGCTGAGGAGGTATTTGATTGGATATTACGCTTTTCTAACTATGGTTTTAACCGTAGTCATGCAGTTGCATATAGTGTGATAGCCTACCAATTAGCTTATTTGAAAGCAAAGTATCCAGTGAGCTTTTTGGCAGAAAATTTAAGTATGCACTCGGCTAGTTTAGAAAAGGTTCAAATGTATTTACGTGAGGCAAAACAGTTTGGGATAACGATACTGCCACCATCTATTAATAAAAGCATTGGTAAGTTTAAAGTAGAAGGGAAAGCCATTCGAATTGGCTTTAGTATAATGAAAGGTGTTGGTTATCAAGCTGTACAAGAAATCTTAAAAGCAAGAAAAGCTGGACCATTTAAGCATTTATATGATTTTTGTTTACGCGTGTCCACAAAAAAGGTCAATCGAACGGTTATTCAGTCTCTTATATTAGCGGGAGCCTTTGATGATACTCATGCGAATAGGGCCACCTTATTAGCTAGTTTAGATGAAGCACTAGAGCAAGGAGATCTTTTTCGTGAATTTGAGGATCAAGTAAGTTTATTTCAAGGGGAGCTGTCTTTAGACGTTTCCTATACAGAGCAAGAACCGTTCCCAGCTGTTAAAAAGATTATGTTAGAAAAAGAAGTAGTTGGATTCTTTTTATCTACACATCCATTAGCAACTATACGTTCTTCATTGCATAACAATGGGTATTACACCATACAGAGAATTAAGGAGAATAAATTTCGCAAAGTAAAAATGGCTGCTGTGGTACAAGCTCAAAAAATGATTCGTACAAAGAAAGGCGAATCAATGGCATTCGTCACCTTAGCAGATGAGACGGATGAAATAGACTCTGTGTTATTTCCAAAAGTCTTTCGTCAAGTGAATCATTGGTTAAAGGAAGAATGCTTTGTTTTTGTTGCGGGAAGACTGGAAGAACGGCATGGAAAATGGCAATTGATTGCTGATCATGTACAAGAGCTAGATATAGAGCAGGAAAAAGCGATGGATATTAATATCTATATTAAAGTTACTTCTATGGAAGGGGAGGAAGTGTTAGAACGGTTACAACGTATTGCGAATCAATATCACGGCACTTCACCTGTTTATTTGTATAAGGAAGATGAGAAAAAAATGTTTAAATTGTCCAATCAATATGCATTATTACCGAGTGATGATGTATTAGAACTGTTGAAAGTAAATTTTGGTAAAAAATGTGTCGTTTTTCGTTCGAACCATGAATAGGCTTAGGCCTTACTTTACATGCTTTAACAGTTTGATATAATATAGTAGTTATTATAAAATCATTTGACCTAATATTTTTTATTAGTACTACCATTAACTGCTATTATTAACCGTTTTATTAAGTCATCGCTTGTAAACAAGGAAATGTATGGTATTAAAGGAGGAATAATCCTTGCTGAAAGATTTATTTGGAAAAAAGAAGAAGTATGCATCCATTCCAGGAGAAAAAGCAAAAAAAGATGTACCAGAGGGCCTTATGCAAAAGTGCGGAGGCTGTCAAAAAATATATTATCAAAAGGAATTACAAAAAAATTTAAATGTGTGTCCTGAATGTGGACATCATCATCAAATTTCTTCTCAGGAACGTATTCAATTTTTATTAGATTCAGAGACGTTTGTAGAATGGGACAAGGACTTATTATCACAAAACCCGTTGGAATTTCCGCAATATGAAGAAAAAGTGAAGAAAGATCAACAAAAAACTGGTTTAAACGAAGCCGTTGTAACAGGGGAAGGAAAAATTCACGGTGCTCGAACAGCAATTGCTGTCATGGATGCCCGCTTTCGAATGGGGAGCATGGGTTCAGTCGTTGGAGAAAAAATAGCTAGAGCAATAGAGAATGCTCGTGATTTGCAAATCCCGATTATTATCTTTACTGCTTCTGGTGGTGCCAGAATGCAAGAAGGTGTACTTAGTTTAATGCAGATGGCTAAAACTTCAATGGCGATTCAGCGTCTTCATGCCGAGGGTGGTTTATTTATATCTGTTATGACTAACCCTACAACTGGAGGAGTGTCCGCAAGTTTTGCATCCATTGGTGATTATAATTTTGCTGAACCAGGTGCCCTTATCGGCTTTGCTGGAAGAAGAATTATTGAACAGACGATTCGTGAAAAGCTTCCTGATGATTTTCAAACAGCAGAGTTTCAGTTGAAACATGGTCAAGTAGATAAAGTCATTCCAAGGTTGGAAATGCGGGATACATTATCAACTATTTTAGATATGCATCAGTCAGGGGGTCAACGTTAATGAAGCAAGTGTTAGAATTTGAAAAGCCTGTCGTTGAACTTCGCGAAAAAATTGAAGAATTAAAATCATTAACTCAAGACAGTGATATCGATTTATCGGATGAAATCTCCAAAATGGAGGATAGATTAGAAAAGCTTGAAAATGATATTTATGGCAACTTAGAACCTTGGGATCGAGTTCAAATTGCTCGTCATACGGATAGACCTACTTCTTTAGATTATATTGCAGAAATTTTCACAGATTTTATTGAATTTCATGGAGACCGTTTGTATGGAGATGATGAGGCAGTCGTTTCAGGAATTGCGAAATATAATGGGAAACCCGTAACGGTGATAGGACAGCAAAGAGGTAAAAATACAAAAGAAAATATTGATCGTAATTTTGGTATGCCTCACCCAGAAGGTTATCGAAAAGCATTGCGTCATATGAAGCAAGCGGAAAAATTCAATCGTCCCATTATTACGTTTATTGATACAAAAGGTGCTTATCCTGGGAAGGCTGCTGAACAAAGAGGCCAAAGTGAAGCCATTGCAAGAAACTTGATGGAAATGTCAGGAATAAAAGTGCCGATTATTTGTATTGTGATTGGAGAAGGCGGAAGTGGTGGAGCACTAGGAATAGGTGTTGGTGATAAAATTCATATGTTAGAGAATTCCACTTACTCTGTTATTTCTCCAGAAGGTGCAGCAGCACTGTTATGGAAGGACGCAGGACAAGCAGAAAGAGCGGCTAAATCATTAAAAATCACCGCTCCAGACTTAAAAGATTTAGGTGTTGTGGATGAAGTTATTACTGAACCTTTAGGTGGTGCACATCGAGATCTTAAGGTGCAAGCACAAAATATTAGGGAAGTCATCGGTTCTTCATTAAAGGAATTAAGTGCATTATCTGACGCCGCTTTATTAGAGAACAGATGGGAAAAGTATAAGACTATTGGTGAAGTTCAATCGTTAGTAAATATTTAAATAAGTTCGAAAAGTATCTTCGCATTAAAAGGAAGATGCTTTTCTTTTGTGTTTTTTTACTTATGAAATTAATTTTTCCTTTTCATTGTGATAGAAATCATCTAAAATATTAGTGTTTAGGGATGAGTTTCAATATATTTTCATGTATAATCTTATGTGGTATTACTGTTTTGTGCTGTTTAAATAAAAAGAATAATGGAGAAAAATGAAAGAAGGATCAATTTATTTTGTAAAGAGGTGACATAATGAAAAAAATTGCTGTTCTAACGAGTGGCGGAGACGCTCCAGGAATGAATGCCGCAGTTCGTGCTGTTGTTCGTAAAGCGATGTACCATGATGTAGAAGTATATGGTGTTTACAATGGCTACGAAGGCTTAATGGAAGGAAATATAAAGAAAATGGAGCTAGGTTCCGTTGGGGATATCATTCAACGAGGCGGGACCATTTTATATTCTGCTCGATCAGAAGAATTCAAGACAGATGATGGGCAATATAAGGCTATTGAGCAAATGAAAGAATTCGGTATTGAGGGTTTAATTGTTATTGGAGGAGATGGCTCTTTCCGCGGTGCAGCGAAATTAACTGAAAAAGGGTTTCCTTGTATTGGTGTTCCTGGCACCATTGATAATGATATTCCTGGAACAGATTATACAATTGGCTTTGATACTGCATTGAATACAATTGTTAATGCTGTAGATAAAATTCGTGATACCGCCACTTCTCATGAACGTACATATGTGATCGAAGTTATGGGTAGAGATGCCGGGGATCTTGCGTTATGGGCAGGACTTGCAAACGGTGCTGAAAGTGTGATTATCCCTGAGCAAACAGAAAGCTTTGAAAGTGTTGTGGCTAAATTAAAACGTGGACAAGAACGCGGGAAAAAACATAGTATTATTATCTTAGCTGAAGGTGTAGGCAGCGGTGTGGAATATGGTAAGAAAATAGAAGAAGAGACCAAAATGGATACTCGTGTTACAGTGTTGGGACATATTCAACGCGGGGGTTCTCCTTCTGGTTATGATCGTGTCTTAGCTAGTAGGTTAGGTGCCAAAGGGGTAGATCTATTATTAGAAAATATTGGCGGGAAAATGGTTGGTGTTGAAAATAATATGGTCGTATATAGTGACATTTTAGAGATTTTAAATACAAAACACAATGTTAATATGAACATGTATAAACTAGCTAATCAATTATCTATTTAATAGTGTGTTTCATTTTAAGAAATGTTAATATGTTGATATATAGTGTTTGGGATGATTGAAGGAGGATATATAATGAGAAGAACAAAAATTGTTTGTACAATTGGACCTGCTTCGGAGTCGATAGAGAAGCTTGAAGAGCTAATCAAAGCAGGGATGAATGTTGCTCGCTTAAATTTCTCTCATGGGGATTTCGATGAGCATGGTGCCAGAATCGAAAATATTAGAAAAGCGGCAAAAAAACTAGGGAAAACGGTAGCTATTTTATTAGATACAAAAGGTCCTGAGATTAGAACAGGTACTTTAAAAGATGGACAAGCATATATTGAAAAAGGAAACACGGTTTATGTTTCTATGGATGATATCGAAGGATCTGAGGAAAGAATTTCTGTTACATATCCAGAGTTAATCAATGATGTAGAAGTAGGAGCCAAGCTATTGCTTGATGATGGGCTTATTGCCTTAGAAGTAACGGAAGTGTTAAAAGAACAAAACGAACTGAAAACCGTTGCATTAAACACAGGCTTACTGAAAAATAAGAAAGGTGTAAACGTACCAAATGTAAGTGTCAATTTACCTGGTATCACAGATAAAGATGCCGCAGACATTAATTTTGGAATCGATCAAGGTGTGGATTTTATTGCAGCATCTTTCGTACGTCGTGCATCTGATGTACTAGAAATTAGAGGGTTGTTGGAAGAAAATGAGGCAACACATATCCAAGTAATTCCAAAAATTGAAAATCAAGAAGGTGTCGACAACCTTGATTCAATTCTTCAAGTAAGTGATGGGTTAATGGTTGCTCGTGGTGACTTAGGGGTAGAAATTCCTCCAGAAGATGTACCTTTAGTACAAAAAGCCATGATTGAAAAATGTAACAATGTAGGTAAACCAGTTATTACGGCTACACAAATGTTAGATTCCATGCAACGTAATCCAAGACCAACACGTGCAGAGGCTTCCGATGTTGCTAATGCTATTTTTGACGGCACAGACGCTATTATGCTTTCCGGCGAAACTGCTGCGGGTGATTATCCGATCGAAGCAGTAGAAACGATGAGTAACATAGCCAAGAAAGCAGAAACAGGCATTGATCACAAAAACGTATTAGATCTACGTTCTAAAGCGACAGATATGACTATTACTGATGCTATTAGTCAATCAGTTAATCACTCTGCTATGAATCTAAATGTTGATGCCATTTTAACTCCTACAGTTAGTGGCTTTACTGCAAGAATGATCTCAAAATATCGCCCAGAAGCGCCTATTATTGCGGTTACTTTCCAAGAGCAAGTTAGTAGAAGATTAGCGCTTGTTTGGGGAGTAGAAACCATTTCAGGTACATTATTACATACAACAGATGATGTATTAGAAGAGGCGATTGAAAGAGGCTTGCAATCAAATTGCTTTAAGCGCGGAGACCGTGTCATTATTACAGCAGGTGTACCAGTTGGGGAAAGCGGCACAACGAATCTTTTAAAAGTCCATGTTATTGGCGATGTATTAGCTAAAGGACAAGGTGTTGGAAAAGGTAGTGCATACGGACGTGCTGTTACTGCGAAAAATGCCGAAGAAGCAAATTTAAAAGTGAACCAAGATGATATTATTGTAACTTATGGCACAGATAAGGATATGATGGGTTCTATTGAAAAAGCAGCAGGTATTGTGACAGTTGAAGGTGGTCTAACATCACATGCAGCTGTTGTAGGCCTTAGTTTAGGTATTCCTGTTATTGTTGGAGTAGAGAATGCACTTGATTTAATTCAAGATGGGCAAGATATTACTATTGATGCCAATAAAGGAGACATTTACGCAGGACATGCAAGTGTCTTATAATTAATGAGAGAAGAAGGGATAACCTTCTTCTCTTTTTATCATAAGCACTTTTTCTGAAAAGTTAGGTTATTTTTTAAACTGCGATGTAAACTTTGAAAAATTCTTTTAAGATGAGTGCTATGATGCCACTCCGGAAAGCGAGTGCTTTTCCGAAGCGGTGTACCTCAGGTTCTCTTTTGGAGCTCGTATAGTTTCTATATCTACAAATGAAAGGAAAGAGCAGTATGTTTCGATGGATTTTATTATTTGTACTGGTTGTACCAGCATTAGAAATAGGAGTCCTTGTGTGGGCAGGTGGGCAAATTGGCCCGTGGTGGGTTGTGTTATTGATTTTACTAACAGGTGTGATTGGTGCATGGTTAGCCAAACAACAAGGCCTTGAAACGCTGTATAATGCTAGGAATGCTATGGCTTATGGCAGAGTGCCACAAGAAGAAATTTTTGACGGTATCTGCATATTAGTCGGTGGTACCGTCCTTTTAACTCCCGGATTTATCACAGATGCGATAGGTTTCCTTTTACTCATACCGGTAACCCGTAAGCCGATTAAACAATGGTTAAGAAAATGGTTCCAGCATTTAGCTAATAAAGGCAGTTTTACGATTTATAGACGATAGGGCTTATCCGATAGAATATAGTCACGAGTGATTGCAAATAATTGAACTTGATGAAAAGCCTTAAAGATTAGTAAAAGAGCAGGTCCAAGCCAAATTCCTTTCACACCAAAAATTTGAAAGCTAAGATAAATAGATAAGATAGTTAATATGGGATGTATTCCTATAGCGTTAGAAACTAGTTTTGGTTCAAGTATTTGTCTCGTAGCAACAACCACTGTATAGAGCAGGGAAATGCTAATCCCACTAGAGATATCTCCAATAACAAATAGGTAAAGAATCCAAGGGAAAAATACGACGGCTGTACCTAATATTGGTAATAAATCAATCATCGCAATAATCACTGCGATCGTAAAAGCATGTTTTATTCCAATCAGCATAAGCCCAATAAAAATCGTAATGAAAGCAATAGTTACTAATAATAGCTGTGCTTTTATATATTGCCAGAATGTTCGTTTCATCTCTATGCAAATATCTTGGAAAACTTCTATTGGTTTTGGTGGTATCTTTTCTAGCATGAATGCCTTGATTGAACCCCAATCCTTACAAATAAAAAAAGTTAGTAATAGGGAAAAGATGATAATAGTAATCGAACCAGGCAGTGCAGCAAGTTGAGATCCAATCCAATTCAATACCCCTTCTATGACTTGTCCCATTTTATCTGCTAGGTTAATACTTAATTCTTCGACCTGTTCTCGAATGAGAGCATGTTGTTCCTCTGAAAGGCTATTCATATATGATGTGATTTTTTGCATAATAGGTATAAGCATGGCGTTTATTGATCCAGCTATCTCTAAAAAGAGAGATTGAAATTTTTCTGGAATCCATTTGCTCAAATAAACAATTCCTTGAAATAATTCCATCAAAATAAATATCATGGAAACAACTGTTACCACGATAGCAGAACAAATTACGAGAAGACAACTAATTGTATGATGTAAATGAGTAATTCTTACTAAGAGTGAAATGATAGGATAGAGAATCAATGCAAATAGGCACGCCAATACAAATGGAAATAAATACTGTATGGTGAAAAAAACCGATATAATGAACAAGCTTATCACAGCCAACAATATAGTACTGCGATATAGTGTATTTTTAGTGATGAACATGATAGCCAACCTCGCTTTAAAAACGGTATATGTTTTTCATTAACACGTACATATGATAAGATGTAACTGGCAAAATATTGCGGAGGAATTCAACATGATTAGCGGCTCAACTATTTTCTTAATCATTCTTTTTTTGCTTGGATATTTTGGGAAAAACCAAGCAATTATGGTAGCAGTATATATTCTATTTGGATTAAAACTTGTTAAATTAGATGATAAATTTTTTCCATATTTACAAGATAAAGGGATAGGCTGGGGCGTTATTATCATTACAGTAGCTGTATTGATCCCAATTGCTACTGGTGAAATAGGATTTAAAGATTTATTAGAAAGTGTGAAGTCTTTTCATGCTTGGATTGCTCTTGCATCTGGTATTTTTGTTGCAGTGATCGCTAAAAATGGTCTTACCTTGCTAGCCAATGATCCGCATATAACAACAGCACTAGTTATCGGTACTATCATTGCTGTTGTAGTGTTTCAGGGTGTAGCAGTAGGTCCTTTAATTGGGGCAGGAATTGCCTATCTTCTTATCAAAGCAGTAAACTTGTTGCCCTTTTAAAACCCATTGTCGCATAATCTTACATATTGGTTTTAAGACACAGTAATACAAGCTATGCTATAAGGGAAGATTATATGATTAATTTTAATCGTTTTCATTTACTATCTATTGTAGTTTGTTTATAATAGGCATGGGGATGTTCAAAAGCATCGTAAAAATGTGCTTGATAAGAGTCAGTTCTTGCTGACAGCAAATTCAGGATAAGAAAAGGAGAGGAATGTTATGTCAACAACGAAAGGACTAGAAGGGGTTATTGCAGCAGAATCGTCCATTAGTTCTATCATTGATGATCAGTTAACCTATGTTGGTTATACCATTGATGATTTAGCTGAAAATGCTAGTTTTGAAGAAGTGGTCTTCCTATTATGGAATAAACGATTACCTAATAAAGAAGAGTTATCAGCATTAGAAAAAGATCTATTTGATAATATGGTATTGCCAGATGCAGTCATTGATCATTTTAAAGCATATGATATACATAAAGTTCATCCAATGGCAGCGTTGCGTACAGCTATTTCCATGTTAAGCTTGTACGACGATGAAGCGGATGACATGAGTAAAGAAGCAAATAAGCGTAAAGCGATTAAATTACAAGCAAAAGTTTCTTCGGTCGTAACCGCTTTTTCACGTATTCGCGATGGATTAGATCCGGTTCAACCTAAAGAAGGTTTAAGCTATGCAGCGAACTTCTTATATATGTTAAAGGGAGAAGAGCCTGGAGATCTTGAAGCAGAAGCTATCAATAAAGCACTAGTGTTACATGCAGATCATGAATTAAATGCTTCCACATTTACGTCTAGAGTTTGTGTAGCGACATTATCAGATATTTATTCTGGTATTACGGCTGCTATTAGTGCATTAAAAGGACCTCTGCATGGTGGAGCTAACGAACAAGTAATGAACATGCTCTTAGAGATAGAGGAAGTAGATAATGCGATTCCATTTGTAAAAGAAAAAATGGCTAATAAAGAAAAGATTATGGGAATGGGGCATCGTGTTTATAAAAATGGAGATCCTCGAGCAAAACATTTAAAGAAAATGTCTAAAGAACTTACGAAAAAAAATAATATGGAAAAATGGTATCAAATGTCTGAAAAAATTGAAGATTACATCAAGAAGGAGAAAGGGCTGCCAGCAAATGTTGATTTTTATTCAGCGTCAGTGTACCATAGTTTAGGGATTAAACATGATTTATACACGCCAATCTTTGCGATGAGCCGCTTCTCTGGTTGGATCGCCCATATTTTAGAGCAGTACGATAACAATCGATTAATTCGTCCACGAGCAGAATATGTCGGTCCACAAAAGCAATATTATACAGACATTAACGAGCGTTAACCATTTTCATATTGAAAATGATATAACATAAATAAACAAACATTAGGAGGAATAGAAGAATGGGTGAAAAGATTACAGTAGAAAATGGTGTGGTTCAAACACCTAATAAACCAATTATTCCATTTATCGAAGGGGATGGAACAGGTCCGGATATCTGGGCAGCTGCAAGCCGTGTATTAGAAGCAGCAGTAGATAAAGCTTATAACGGTGAAAAAGGTATTGAATGGAAAGAAGTATTAGCAGGGGAGAAAGCTTATAACCAAACAGGTGAATGGTTGCCGGAAGAAACATTAGATGTTATCCGTGAATATAAAATTGCTATTAAGGGTCCTTTAACAACTCCTATCGGTGGAGGAATCCGTTCTTTAAACGTAGCATTACGTCAAAAATTAGACCTATTTACTTGCTTGCGTCCAGTACGTTGGTTTGAAGGGGTTCCATCTCCAGTAAAACGCCCTCAAGATACAGATATGGCAATTTTCCGTGAAAATACAGAAGATATTTATGCTGGTATTGAGTGGCAAAAAGGATCTGACGAAGTAAAGAAAGTTATAGACTTCTTACAAAATGAAATGGGAGTAGAGAACATTCGCTTCCCTGAAACTTCTGGTATCGGTGTAAAACCAGTATCTGAAGAAGGGACAAGCCGTCTAGTACGAGCTGCTATTGATTATGCTATTAAAGAAGGTCGTAAGAGTGTAACTTTAGTACATAAAGGTAACATTATGAAGTTTACAGAAGGTGCCTTCAAAAACTGGGGATATGAACTTGCGGAAAGAGAATATGGAGATAAAGTCTTCACATGGGCTGAATATGACCAAATCGCAGAAGAAAAAGGCCGTGAAGCGGCAGATGAAGCGCAAGCAGCTGCTGAAAAAGCTGGAAAAATCATTGTGAAAGATGCTATTGCAGATATCTTCTTACAACAAATCTTAACCCGTCCAAAAGAGTTTGATGTTGTAGCAACAATGAACTTAAATGGTGACTACGTATCGGATGCACTAGCTGCTCAGGTTGGCGGTATTGGTATTGCACCAGGTGCGAACATTAACTACGAATCTGGTCATGCTATTTTCGAAGCAACACATGGTACTGCACCGAAATATGCTGGTTTAGACAAAGTAAATCCATCATCTGTTATCTTATCTGGTGTTTTAATGTTAGAACACTTAGGTTGGAGAGAAGCTGCAGATCTAATCATAAAATCTATGGACGATACAATTGGTTCTAAGGTAGTAACATATGACTTTGCTCGTTTAATGGATGGTGCAACAGAAGTGAAATCATCAGAATTTGCTGATGCATTAATTAAAAATATGGGTTAAGAGATCGGACATTTAGTGCCTTATACGCACTAGTTTACATCTCTTACTCTAATTGAAAGAAAGTCTTACTTGTCGTTATTACAAGTAAGACTTTTTTTACACGTTAAGAAAGCGTAAAATTCATTCATAATATCCATATACTACGCAATAACTTTAGCATGACTTTCTACTATTCTCCCGAAGATGAGTGCAAATAATCGCTTCGGCAAGATACTTCGCTTTCCACGGGCACGGCCTTAGCCAGGGAACTACTGGAAATAACTTCTTTGCCACCTTGCACCGAGTAAGCCTACTTCAAAGCGATACTAGAAGACGCAGGTGCATCACGGGGTCTGTGGCTCGCGTGAGTTCCTGTTGGAGTCTACGTATCTTGCCTCCGCTTTGTGTGGTGTTCTGATTGAAAAAAGAAATAGTACAAAGAAATGAATTCCAATGGGTCTATTCTCCCAGAAGGCAGAACACCTTTATTAGCGAAGGTAGAATACGGAGACTCCTGTGGGACAGCGAGAGCTGAAGATCCACTTGGTAAAGGGTTTTTCTTTACCAAGTTAGCTGAGGCCGAGCCCGACGGCATAGAAAACACTACGAAAGCGATTTTTGCTTGAGTAGATGTTGCACTTGTGCCCTTGGGTGAAAGCGCAGTATTCTACCGGAGCGAATAGTAGCACACATTTCAAACAAGAATACAAGGAAGCGACACCAGACAAATTTTCACGAGTTCGTAGTTTGGTTCTACGGCGACATTACGACAGTTTTGACTAGTGACTGGAATTAGAGTTAGCACAGCCAAGTTTGAGCTCCAAGAAAGCAGTGTTATTATTTTTCCCATGCTGCACCCAAAATTTTTATCATGTTGAACAATCATCTGTAAGCTCCCTGCTGATGGAGTTCTTTCTTTATCAAATAAATATTAATAAAAATTAAAAAATTGTAAATAATTTTTAACATAAAAATTACCATATTTCTGCATACTAGCTATTCACATTACTTATACCTCCATGTATGATAAAGATAAAATAGAATTTGGATGGGGTGCTACAATGGAAGAGAAAGTCTTAATAGTAGACGATGAACAATCAATTGTTACATTATTACAATATAACATTGAAAAAGCAGGGTATCAGACGGATATCGCTTTTGATGGCAATGAAGCTCTTCAAAAAGCTTCCACAGGAGAGTTCGATTTGATTATCTTGGATTTAATGCTTCCAGGAATGGAAGGAACAGAAGTGTGTAAAGCCTTGAGGCAAAAACAAATTGAAACACCCATATTAATGTTAACGGCAAAAGATGATGAATTCGATAAAGTGTTAGGACTAGAGTTAGGTGCAGATGATTATTTAACGAAGCCATTTAGCCCGAAGGAAGTTACCGCGAGAATTAAGGCTATTTTACGTCGGATTAGAAAAGCAGAAGAGATGGCAGAAAACGCCAATATAAAGATTGCTGAATTAGTGATATATCCTCAGCAATATGAAGCGGTTATTAATGGAGAGTCACTTAGTTTTACAAGAAAAGAATTTGAATTATTGCATTATTTAGCTAAGCATAAAGGGAAAGTGTTGTCTCGTGACCAATTATTAAGCGCTGTTTGGAATTATGATTTTGTCGGAGATACTCGTATAGTAGATGTGCATGTTAGTCACCTTCGTGAAAAAATTGAACCTGATACAAAACATCCAGTCTATATTAAAACCATTAGAGGGCTAGGTTATAAAATGGAGGAGCCTTTTTAAATGGATGACAAGTCAAGAGCAAATTTATTTTACCGATATATTTTTATTGTGATATCTGTTTTTTTATTAATAGGATTGATGGTAATCTCACTTGTTGCAAATGAAGAACAAATTTTTATTTTGTTTTCTTTATTGATTGGCCTCATTATTGTGTTAGTACTTATTTATCATATGTTTGAAAACTATGTTAGACCGATTCGTGCAGCGAGCAATGTAACGAATGAACTAGTAAAAGGAAATTATAATGTACGAACATATGTAAAACCATATGGAGAAGCACAGAAACTAAGTAATTCTATCAATGTTTTGGCTAGAAATTTACAAGAGATGTCAATCCAAGAAAAAATGCAAGGCAGTCAATGGAAAACCGTTATTAATAATATGGAAAGTGGCTTAATGCTGATTGATGAACGAGGGTATGTCCATTTAGTCAATCGAAAATTCATACATATGTTTGGCAATAAATCGGTGCAATATATTGGTTACTTATATTATGATGTCCTAACACAAACAAGTATCCATAAAGTAGTACAGGAAACTTTTTTATATGAAGAAAAGATGACAGGAGCTATTACCACAATAATAAATGGAAATAAACATTATATAGAGGTAGTTGGGGCGCCTGTTTTTAATGATCTAAGAGAATTGAAAGGTGCAGTATTGGTCTTCCACGATATAACTGAACTTAAGCGAGTGGAAGAGATGCGTAAAGATTTTGTCGCTAATGTTTCTCATGAATTAAAAACCCCCGTAACATCGATTCGGGGTTTTGCAGAAACATTGCTAGATGGAGCGATGGAGGATAAAGGTTTAACCGAAGAATTTCTCCACATCATTTTAAAGGAAAGTACACGATTACAAGCATTAGTAGATGATTTATTAGAATTATCGAAATTAGAAAAAGAAGAAATGAAGCTAGCACAAAAATTAATTCATGTGGATAGCTGGATTCAAAGTATTATAAGATTAGTGGAACAACAAGCGCAAAAAAAGTCGATATCTTTTCAACCAAATATTGAAAGTGGTGTAACATTTAATGGAGATCCTGACCGTCTTCAACAAGTATTATTAAATTTATTATACAATGCGATTAGTTACACTAGTGAAGATGGAACTGTAGGGTTATCATTACAGGAAAACAGTGAAGAGGTTGAAATAAAGGTATCCGATACAGGAATTGGTATTCCAGACGATGCTAAACAAAGAATATTTGAGCGTTTCTATCGAGTGGACAGAGCAAGAAGCAGAAATACGGGAGGAACTGGATTAGGCCTTGCTATTGTTAAGCATATTGTGGAGGCACATAAGGGATCTATTACGGTGGAAAGTGAAGTGGATGAAGGATCTACATTTATTGTAAAAGTACCAAAAAAGTGGTGAGGAATGTATGACATTCCATCACCATTTTTATTTTGTTTATTTGAAACCTCTGGTACACTCGTTTCGTAATAGTAATATAGACAGTAATAATTTTAGTGCTGCATAGAAAGAAAAAAGGGGGAAAAATAGTGACACTTAAGCAAATTTACAGTTGGATAGGTATTGTCATTGCAGTCTTGATTCTTGGTGTTGTCGCACTAACGAGCTGGTATACAGTGGATGAATCGGATCAAGCTGTTTTGATTACTTTTGGTAAAGCTGAAGAAGGAATAACGGAACCAGGTTTGCATTTTAAAATGCCTTGGCCTATTCAATCGGTGGAAACACTGTCAAAGGAAACATTTAGTTTAAATTTTGGCTACGATGAGGAAAACGCAGAAAATGCAGATGTGGTTCGAATGATTACAGGCGATGAAAATATTTTACAGGCAGATTTAGTTGTGCAATGGAAAATTATTGAGCCTAGTAAGTATTTGTTCCATTCAAATGATCCACAACAAGTACTTTATAATGCAACATCTGCCTCTTTACGAAGTATTATTGGTTCTTCCACGATTGACCAGGCCTTAACAGATGGAAAAGCAGATATTGAAAATAATGTAATGGATTTATTAGTGACGTTAATGGAAGATTATGATGTTGGAATATCCATTCAAAATGTGAAATTACAAGAAGTGGACTTGCCCAATGAAGAAGTTCGTCAAGCATTTATGAGGGTAACAGATGCAAGAGAAACGATGAACACAAAGAAAAATGAAGCAAATAAATATCGTAATGAAAAGTTTGAGGAAGCCCAAGGGGAAAAAGATGCGATTATTTCTCGTGCAGAAGGAGATAAAATTGAAAGGATAGAAACTGCAAGAGGGAATGTAGCAGGATTTAATGCTTTATATGAAGCATATGAAAGTAATCCAAATATCACTCGACAAAGGCTAGTATTAGAAACATTAGATGAAGTGTTGCCTAAGGCGAACATTTATATTATGAATGATGATGGCAATACATTAAAATACTTACCGATTGGGCAAAACAACAATACACAGTCTCTACCACCAGCAACGGAATCAGGTGGAAATAATGAGAAAAACGAGGAGGCTGAAAATAATGACAGATAATAATGTTTATGAAATGAAAAAGATGTCGCCAAAAGAAATAAAACGTCTTGTAAAAATAGGAATTTCTGTACTTATATTAGTTATTTTACTAATCGTTATAGGAAGCAGTATGTTTGTTGTAAAAGAAGGAGAATATAAAGTAGTTCGCCAATTTCAAGAAGTAATACGAGTTCAAGACGAACCAGGTCTTAAGTTTCGGATCCCATTACTACAAACCGTTTCGACTTTACCTAATAAAAAATTAGTCTATGATGTCATGGAAAGAGAAATTAATACTTTAGATAAAAAAAGGATGATTATTGATAATTATGCGATTTGGGAGATTACGGATCCTATTGCTATGATCTCCAACGCTCGGTCCGAAATAGGCGCAGAATCTAGAATGGGTGAATTTATTTTTTCCGTAATTCGTTCTGAATTGGGTACACTGAATTACGATGAAATTATTAATGATGAAGGAAGTACAAGAGGAGATATAAATCAACGTATAACGGAAAGAGTAAACATGTTATTAGAAAGAGGTAACTACGGGATTCAAGTAGATGATGTTCGAATCAAACGAACTGATTTACCACAAGAAAACGAACAATCTGTGTTTAACCGCATGATTTCAGAGCGTGAATCACAAGCACAGCAATATTTGTCACAAGGGGAAGCGGAAAAGAATCGAATTATGGCTAACGCAGACCGTGATGTGACGGAAATGCTCTCGACAGCAAATGCTGAAGCAGAAGAAATTCGAGCTGAAGGGGAACGAGAGGCAGCGGAAATGTACAATGCGGCATTTTCTCAGGATGAAGAGTTTTACCAGCTATATCGAATGTTAGAATCTTATAAGAAAACAGTAGACGGAGACACAACGATTATTATTCCACAAGGCTCTCCATATGCCGATCTTTTATTAGGATATATTGAGTAGTGTGCAACCGGGCAGTTTATGTCCGGTTTTCCTATTACATAATGGTTACCTTTATTCAAGATATGATAATGAGAGTAAAACATGGTAAAATAAGCACATAACTTTGATAAAAGGAGTCCGGATTTATGACGAATAAATTAGTGTTGATTGATGGGAACAGTATTGCCTATCGTGCGTTTTTTGCTTTGCCCTTATTGAATAATGACAAGGGCGTGTATACAAATGCAGTTTATGGCTTTACCACGATGCTATTAAGAATAATAGAAGAGGAGAACCCTACACATTTATTAGTAGCATTTGATGCTGGTAAGACAACATTTCGTCATGATACATATAAAGAATATAAAGGCGGTCGAGAAAAAACACCATCCGAATTAAGTGAACAATTTCCTGTTTTAAAAGAATTGCTAGAGGCCTTCGATATTAAACATTATCAATTAGAAAATTATGAAGCCGATGATATTATTGGAACTATTTCTAATCAAGCGAATGAAAAAGATTGGGAAGTAAAAGTAATATCGGGAGATAAAGATTTATTACAACTTGTTTCTGACCAAGTCGATGTTCGCTTAACGAAAAAAGGAATAAGTGATGTGATGACTTATACTCCAGATACGCTAAAAGAAGACATGGAGATTACTCCTGATCAAGTCATTGATTTAAAAGCTTTGATGGGGGATAAGTCTGATAATATACCAGGTGTACCAGGTGTTGGACAAAAAACAGCTGTAAAACTTTTAAAGCAATTTCATACATTAGAAGAAATATATGAACATTTAGAAGATGTATCTGGAAAAAAATTAAAAGAAAAATTAGAAACCCATAAAGATGACGCCTTTATGAGTAAAGAGCTTGTTACGATAAATAGGACATCCCCTATAGAAATTGCAATAGAAGATACTAGTTACGATGGGTATACAACGGATGATGTGAAACATATTTTTATGGAGCTTGGATTTCAATCCTTATTAAGTCGTATAACGGGAGATGACGAGGAACAACCGGAAACGAATCTATCTGAAATCGAATACGACAAAGTGGAAGAGATTACTTTGGACCTGTTTACAGGGCAAGATGCGATGGAGCTTGAAATTTTAAATGAAAATTATCATCAAGAAGCGGTCATAGGGATAGCAGTTGTGAATCATAAAGGAAAGTATCTGATTCCGACTGAATTAATCGGATCTTCCTCGGTTTTTAAAGAATGGGCAGAGGATGAGACAAAAGAAAAGTATGTATTTGATGCAAAGAAAATGACAGCCCTTCTGAATCGCTTTTCTATTCAAATAAAAGGAATCACGTTTGATCTATTGCTCGCATCTTATTTACTTAACCCATCTGATAATAGTCATGATATTCCGGCGATTAGTCATCGTTTTGGACAAACAGAGGTTCAATTGGATGAAGAGGTATATGGAAAAGGTGCGAAAAAGGGAGTACCGGAAAAAGAAGTATGGCAGGAACACCTTATTCGAAAAACGAATTTGATTTTTATTCTAAAAAATCAAATGCAAGAGAAGCTAGAAGAAAATAAACAGTTAGAATTGCTCGAAAATCTAGAACTTCCACTAGCCATCGTTTTAGGTGAAATGGAAGCGGCAGGGGTAAAAGTAGATAAACAAAAGCTCCTAAACATGGGTGAAGAATTAAAAGACCGACTAAGCAAGTTGGAGGAAGAAGTGTATGAGTTAGCAGGCGAGTCATTCAATCTCAATTCACCGAAACAATTAGGGCCTATTTTATTTGAAAAGTTAGAGTTACCGGTTATTAAGAAAACTAAAACAGGTTACTCTACCTCCGCAGATGTATTAGAAAAGCTTGATGGGAAGCATCCGATTATTGAGAAAATTTTACATTATCGTCAATTAAAAAAGTTAGACTCTACCTATATTGCCGGACTTGTAAAAGTTATTGATGAAGAAGAACAGAAGATTCATACTAGATTTAATCAAGCTCTAACTCAAACAGGGCGCTTAAGCTCTATTGATCCAAACTTGCAGAATATCCCGATCCGTATTGAAGAAGGCAGAAAAATACGTCAAACTTTTATTCCGTCAGAAGAGGGATGGAAGATTTTAGCGGCAGACTATTCCCAAATTGAACTTCGGGTATTAGCACACATTGCAGGTGACGAAAAGCTTCAAAATGCATTCAAAGAGGATAAAGATATACACACTCAAACAGCAATGGAAGTGTTTCATGTCACAGAAGATCAAGTAACAGCTGATATGAGGAGACAGGCAAAAGCGGTTAACTTTGGTATTGTTTATGGTATCAGTGATTACGGACTATCCCAAAACTTAGGAATCTCGCGAAAAGAAGCGAAAACGTTTATCGATCGTTATTTAGAGAGTTATCCTGCAGTAAAAAGCTATATGAAAGAAATTGTACAGGAAGCGAAACAAAATGGTTTTGTATCCACTATTATGAACAGAAGGCGCTATTTGCCTGATATTACAAGCCGCAATTTTAATGTGCGTAGTTTTGCGGAGCGGACGGCTATGAATACGCCTATTCAAGGCAGTGCAGCAGATATTATTAAATTAGCTATGATTGAATTAGATAAAAAGCTAAAGGAACAAGGTTTCCAAGCACGATTGCTTCTACAGGTTCATGATGAGTTGATTCTGGAAGTACCTGGTCAGGAGCTGGATGACTTATCAGCACTTGTTACAGAAGTTATGGAAGATGCTATGGAACTAAGTGTCCCATTAAAAGTAGATGTTGCTTATGGGGACACTTGGTATGATGCAAAGTAATAAGGAGTAAAGATAATGCCAGAATTACCTGAAGTAGAAACGATTAGACAAACACTAAAACAATTAGTTATTGGAAAGCAGATAAAAGATATTGAAATTAAGTGGCCAAAAATAATAAAACAACCTGATGATATTGGTGAGTTTAAACAGCGGATCATCAAACAGACTATTCAGGATATTAGACGAAAGGGAAAATTTTTACTTTTCGACTTAGACCATGATGTCATTGTTTCCCATTTAAGAATGGAAGGAAAATATGGTGTTTACCACAAAAATGAACCATATATCGATCACACACATATTATTTTCCATTTCACAGATGACAGGCAGTTACGATATCGAGATGTCAGAAAGTTTGGCACCATGCATTTATGGGAAAAGGGAACGGAGCATGAGCAAAAGCCGTTAAACCAACTAGCTAAGGATCCAATAGCAGAAGATTTTTCCCTAAAGGAATTTACGAATAAAGTACAAAAAAGTGATCGTTCGATTAAAAATATATTATTAGATCAATCTGTTATCGCGGGACTTGGTAACATTTATGTGGATGAAACACTCTTTTTAGCTGCTGTTCATCCTTTGACCAAAGGATCCGAATTGTCAAAAAAACAAATTAAAAAAATATTAGAAGCGGCCATTCAAACATTGGAAATGGCAATTAAACAAGGGGGAACAACAATTCGATCATATGTAAACTCACAAGGGCAAATCGGTATGTTTCAACAACAACTGCACGTCTATGGCAAACAAGGCGAGAGCTGTACAAAATGTCAGACGCATATTGAAAAAGTTAAGGTAAGCGGAAGAGGGACTCATTTCTGTCCGGTTTGTCAAAAAGTATAAGTGCTCACATTTCCCATCATGGCTCCATATAATAACCCAAAAAGATGAGAAGGAGCAATGGTGGGTCATGTTATGGTTAATTGCAATTGCAATCAGTTTAGATAGTCTTCTCGTTGCCTTTACTTATGGATTAAGAGGATTACTTTTGCCATGGAAGGAAATTATCAAAATTTCGTTAACAGTGGCTGTTATTTTCGCCATTGCAATGTCATGCGGACAACTTATTACTTTAATCATTTCGGTACGTTCAACAGAAATGCTCGGTGGTATTATTTTGGCGGTTGTGGGAGTTTGTTTGCTGTTATCTTGTTTTCGTGAGCAATTAAAGAAACCAAGCAACAATCGGTTATCTTTTTTGTTTTACATTTTGAAAAAGCCTATGTCAGCTGATCTTGACCGTTCTGGGAATATTAATGGTATGGAAGGTTTTTGGATTGGGGTCGCTTTATCTTTAGATTCTTTCGGTGCAGGAATTGGTGTATCTATGATGGGAGCTTCCTTTATAACAACTCCTATTATGATATTTGCGATTACTTACTTTTTTCTTTTTCTTGGTGTATGCATAGGGAAATATTGTGCTCACATCCCATTTGTTCAAAAATTTTCTTTTTTACCTGGTCTATTGTTAATTTCCATTGGTATATGGAAAGTGATGATGGCTTAATACGCAGTACACGCAACTGGAATATAGGATTCTCATTTATTCCAGTTGCTCAATATTTCATTTATCTGCAAACGTGGAGAACAAACAAAATAGGGAGAAGGGAGCGATAATTATGATAATAGGATTAACCGGAAATATAGCAACAGGAAAAAGTACCATTAGTGCGATGTTTAAAAATACATATCATATACCTGTGATTGATGCAGATATCGTATCAAGACAAGTTGTAGAGCCTGGTGAAACAGCGTATCAACAAATTATCGAGACATTTGGAGAAGAAGTGATACAAGAAGATCAGACTATTAATCGTAAGAAGTTAGGGGAAATCATCTTTCAGGATGATAGAGCAAGGCAAAAGTTAAACGCTATCGTACATCCAGCGGTTCGGACCAGAATGGAAAAGGAAAAAAACGACCAGCTAGAAGCAGGTGCAACATCTGTCGTATTAGATATTCCACTGCTATTTGAAAATAACTTAACATACTTGGTGGATCGTACGATTGTGGTGTATGCCGATGAAAAGACACAGCTAGAACGTTTGATTGATAGAAATCAGTTAACAGAAAAGGAAGCAAGAAATCGTATGAACTCGCAAATGAATATAAAGGAAAAAGTTCGAAAGGCAGATGCTGTCATTGATAATAATGGTACGGTTGAGCACTCTGCTGATCAATTAAAAGATATCTTAAATCGCTGGGAGATTGTGTAAAGACCAAGCTTGTCAAATGGTATGAAAGCATATATAATGCTTTTGCATATCTATTCTAAATTAACGGCTAAGAAAAAGAAATAAGATTTTAAAAACTCTTTTGAATAAATGCCAATAAGTGAACACTGACAGGGTTAGGGCGTCATTGGACTAACTTCCCCCCATGATAGTTCATTGATCATTGTTCAAAAGACCTTTGTTTACCAAAGGGGGAATAACGAATGGATACAAAAAGTAGACATGTCATTGCGGAGCTCTGGCATTGTAATCTTGATTTATTAAATGATATAGACAAACTCGAGCGCATTTTTGTTCATGCTGCGTTAAAAGCAGGTGCGGAAGTTCGTGAAGTGGCGTTTCATAAATTTGCTCCAGTTGGTATAAGTGGAGTAGTCATCATTTCAGAATCCCATTTAGCCATTCATAGCTTTCCAGAACACAGCTATGCAAGTATAGATGTCTATACTTGTGGGGAGATGATTAATCCTCATGTAGCGGTACGATATATTGAAGAGGAGCTTGGAGCACAGACAACAGAAAAGATAGAGATCCCTCGTGGTTTAGGTCAAATGCAACTAAAGAAAGTTTCAAAATGAAAATTCCCCCTTACTTGATAGTAAGGGTTATTTTATTCTATGTCATAAGACACTTTTCACATTCTTTGTTACAGAGTTGAACCAAACTGCGCAATAGTGAAAATTTGTCTCGATGTAGATTCCATCCATTCTAATTTGAGATGTGTGCTATCATTCGCTCCGGCAGAATACTCCGCTTTCCGTGGGCTCGGCTTCAGCTAACTTGGTAAAGAAAAGCCCTTTACCAAGTGGATCTTCAGCTCTCGCTGTCCCACAGGAGTTATAATGAACGAAACTAGCCCCT